>CAZNRX010000112.1:0-3635 GCA_964575455.1 uncultured Anaerolineales bacterium
ATGCCCCGGAGAGGAGTCGAACCTCCACGCCCTTGCGGGCACAGGCCCTCAACCTGCCGCGTATGCCTATTCCGCCACCGGGGCATTCGGGCGGTATTATACCTTGGATGGCTCCCTTGTCAACTTTGTGAAGCCAAGCATGCCAGGTCTTCATGGTTGAGGTCATTGAGAGAAGGACCGGCTCCGTTCCTCCCCACTTATCTTACCGGCAGCTCCCTGTGTAAGGCGGCATATTGTCGCCAACCCGCTCAATCGATCCCTGAAGGACTGTGGAGCTGCATGAGCTCAACAGAAGGCAGCCAGGGCAAGCCCCTCAGAGGCTTCCTGCTCTCCCTCGGGGGGACGATCGCGGTATCCACGAACTTCGTCACGGCCAAGTACGGGCTGATAGGCTTTGGCTCCAAGAGCTTTAGTCTGATCTGGACCACGGCCGCAGCGATGTACGCGATTCTGGTCCTGTTCATCTTTGACAACCATAGATCCCTGCTCCTGCCAAGTCGGGCAGTAGCGGTGAGGGTAACGATCCTGGGCTTGGTGACGGGGGCCGGCATGTTGCTCAGCTGGGCCGGGCTGGCTCAGCTGAATCCTTCTTTCTCGTCTTTCCTGTGGCGTTCTTCCCCGATACTGACGATCTTGTTGAGCGGTCTTCTGCTCGGGGAGAGCCTATCGACCAAGGAGCTGCTGGGCGCTGCGCTGATAGCCGGTGGCAGCCTGCTCAGCGCCGTGGGTCAATGGGACGTTGTGGGGCAGGGGATGATCCTGACGCTGCTCGCCTCCCTCTCGGGCGCTGTACAGAGGGTCTTGGCCAAGACCATGGCGGACGACGTACACCCGGACGCTCTCACCTTCTACAGGGTGGGCATTGGAGCGCTATCGATTGGGGTTTGGACCCTTCTGACTCGGGGAGTCGACCTCCAGGTGGAGGCACGCTATTGGTCGGCCACGCTGATAGGTGCGTTTTTGGGTCCCTCCCTCAGCTTCATGCTCACGTACCGGGCCTACCGGCATTGGGATCTATCGAAAGCTACACTCGTCTTGATGTTGCAGCCTGTCTTCGTGCTGATCATGGCGTATGGAGCCTTCCGTACGCTTCCGACTGCCCAAGAGCTACTTGGAGGGATCGCTATCCTGATCGGAGCTTGTTGGGTCGTTTTCGTCCACATGGGAAGATCAGAGGAGAGCGACAACCAGGTCTCGTCATCGTGACCGATGGTGCGAGGGGAGTGAAACGCTGATCCATAAGCACTTGCGCAGCGCAAGACGGCGAGTACAATAGGATGCTTGGTCCTTGATGCCGAATGGACGATCGGCGAGAGAGGTAAGCGATCGAGGAGCTAGGAGGATAACCCAGTGAGAATCGTACTCGATGCCATGGGCTCAGACAGCTATCCTGTCCCCGACGTTGCCGGGGGCGTGCTAGCGGCCCGCGAATGGCCGGAGGATCAGATCACGTTGGTGGGGCGGAGCGACGCGATCAGCAAGAAGTTGGATGGTCTCGACACCAAAGGCCTCAACCTCGACGTCGTCGACGCCGCCGACGTGATAGAGATGGATGACGAGCCCGCCTGGGCCGCGCGCGAGAAGAAGGCGTCCTCCATGCACGTGGGGATGGAGCTCGTTCGCGATGGCGAAGCGGACGCATTCGTCAGCGCAGGGAACACCGGGGGCGTGCTGGCGGTGGCGACGCTCCAAACACTGAAGCGCATTCGCGGCGTCAAGCGCCCCGCGCTGGCGGCCATCCTGCCGCTGCCGGCCGGCCAGTTCGTCACGCTCGACATAGGGGCTAACGCAGACTGCAAGCCCGAGTACCTGCTCCAGTTCGCCGTCATGGGCACGGTGTACGCCAGGGCCGTGCTGGGGCGGGGGGAGCCGCAGGTGGCGCTGCTTTCCAACGGCGAGGAGCGCGGCAAGGGTAACCAGTTGGTCAAGGAGACAACCAAGCTGCTGGGAGCATCCGACCTCCCCTTCCTCGGCAACGTGGAGCCCAAGGAGGCCCTGGCGTGCGAGGCGGACGTGGTCGTGCACGACGGGTTCACAGGGAACATCTTCATCAAGACCATCGAGTCGGCGGCCAGCATGCTGAACCATCTGATTCGGGATGAGATCACGGCTGGCCCCATCACGGCGATCGGCGGGATGCTGGCGAAGCCGGCCTTCAAGCGCGTGGCCAGGTGTGTGGACCCCTTCGAGATCGGGGGTGGGCCACTGCTGGGCGTCAACGGCGTCGTGATTGTGGCGCACGGGCGCTCTAACGCCCGCGCGATCAAGAACGCCGTCCGACAGGCGCGCCAGGCGGTGCAGGGCGGCGTGGTCGAGGCCATTCAGAGCGGCCTGACGCACATAGAGCACGAGCTGGGGTAGAGAGTAGGAGGGTATGATCGAGCACAAACGCGCTGTGGTGACCGGCCTGGGGGCCGTGACCCCCCTTGGACTGACACTGGACGAGACGTGGCAGAAGCTGCTGGCGGGCGAGTCGGGGATCGGCACGATCACCCAGTTTGATGCCTCCGACCTGCCGTCACAGATCGCGGGCGAGCTAAAGGGCTTCGATCCCACGGACTACATCGACTACAAGGAGGCGCGGCGCATGGCCCGCTGCTCGCAGGTGGCCGTCGCGGCCGCGCAGGAGGCGCTGGCGGACGCGGGGTTGACGCTGCCGCTGGAGAGGGAGGAGCGGGTTGGCACCCTGATCGGCAGCGGCGTCGGGGGGTACGAGCGCGCCATCGAGGGGGTGGACGTCTTCCGCGAGAAGGGCCTGCGGCGCGTGAACCCCTTTCTTCCCATCTCGATGCTGATCAACATGCCCTCGCATCACGTGAGCTACTGGTCCGGCGCCAAGGGCCCCATCAGCACGGTGGTGGCCGCGTGCGCCACCGGCACCCAGGCCGTGGGGGAGGGGGCGGAGCACATCCGACGCGGCGCCGCGGACGTGATGCTATGCGGCGGCGTCGACGCCTTGATCCACTTCACACTCATGGTCAGCTTCTGCGCTATGCGAGCCTTGTCGACGCGCAACGACGAGCCGGAGCGGGCCAGTCGGCCCTTTGACGCCGACCGGGACGGGTTCGTCCTCAGCGAGGGCGCGGCGGTCTTCGTGCTGGAATCGCTCGATCACGCCCAGGCTCGCGGGGCCACCATCCGTGCCGAGGTGCTGGGCCACTCCTCCTCGTCCGACGCCTTCCACGTGGCGCAGCCCGACCCCGAGGGGATGGGGGCGAGCCGGGCTATGGCCTGGGCGCTGGAGGACGCTGGCGTCAAGCCCGCCGACGTGGACTACATCAACGCCCACGGCAGCGCCACGCCGATCAGCGACCCGGTAGAGACACTGGCCATCAAGCGGGTGTTTGGCGATCACGCCTACCGGGTGCCCATCAGCTCCACGAAGTCCATGATCGGACATCCGATGGGCGGGGCCGGGGCGATTGAGGCCGCGGCCTGCGTCTGCACCATCGAGGAGGGGATGATTCACCCCACGGCCAACCTGGAGAACCCCGACCCGGAGTGCGACCTGGACTACGTACCGGAGGGGCCGCGCCAGGCTGACGTCCGTGTGGCGCTGTCGAACTCGTTTGGATTGGGCGGGCAGAACGCCTGCCTCGTGCTGGGCCGCTTTGAGGAGTAGAGACTATGCGCAT
>CAZNRX010000112.1:3735-10641 GCA_964575455.1 uncultured Anaerolineales bacterium
ACCCTCCTCCAGTATATGCTCCCCGCCGACCACGTCCTGCTCGAGCCGGGCGGCTGTACCGTTTTTGTTGTGAAGTCCCAGGGTGGGGAGGTGGTCTACGAGAACGGGGAGAGTGGCAAGTGGAAACATCGCCAACGGGGGAAGTTCTTCCGCCAGCTGGTAGGGCAGGCGAGCGTGGGCAAACCCGACCAGGAGGCTCGCAGGGAGATCAGCCGACTGCGGGACTACCTGGACGACGAGCTTGAGGATGCGGACGAGGTGCCTGTGCGCGCTGCCATCGTCTTCGTCAACGAGGACGTCGAGCTGGAGGCCGATCAGTCTCCGGTGCCCGCTTTCTATCGGAAGAAGATCAAAGATTGGCTGCGTGGGCCAGGGGATCTCAGCCCCTTGCCCGACGATCTGCAGCAGCGATTAGCCAAGGCCCTGGGCGTGGAGGAGGAGCGCGACGAGGAAGCGTAGATGAGGTTCTCCAGGGACACAGGTGACACGCCCATTTCATGCTCGAAGGGGTTGTGTCACCCCCCTCGAGCATCCAATGATCTGCATAGCCCCACCTGCGAAGGTTGCTGAGGTACGCCGCTAGCCCTTGATCACGCCCAAGGGCTCCAAGCGCGCCACCTTGCGCGCGATGCCCATCCCGTGCACCGTCTCCACCACGCTGCTGACGTCCTTGTAGGCCAGCGGTGCTTCCTCGGCCAACCCCTTCATGCTGGACGCCCGGACGGCGATGCCGGATGCCTCGAGTTCATCCCGCAGATCGTGCCCCCAGACCTTCTTGCGGGCCGATGTGCGGCTCATGGTGCGCCCTGCGCCGTGGCAGGTGGAGCCGAAGGTCAGCTCCATGGCCCTCTGCTGCCCCGCCAGGACGTACGACGCCGTGCCCATCGACCCGGGGACCAGAACCGGCTGCCCCACGTCGCGATAGTCGGCAGGCACCGCCTCGTGACCGGGCGGGAAGCAGCGGGTGGCACCCTTGCGGTGGATGCAGAGCCGCACGCTCTCCCCGTTGATCTGATGGTCCTCGAACTTGGCGATGTTGTGGGCCACGTCGTAGATCTGACGCAGGTCGAAGTCGCTCACCTTGCCCGCCAGAACCCGCTCGAAGGCCTCGCGCGCCCCCATCGCCAACACCTGCCGGTTGACGAAGGCGTAGTTAACGGCGCAGGCCATGGCGCCGTAGTAGGCCTCTCCCTCCGGCGAGTTGATCGGTGCGCAGACCAGCTGGCGGTTGGGCAGGCGAATGTTGTACTTATTCACCGCCGACTGGAGGTTCTTCACGTAGTCATCGCAGACCTGATGACCAAACCCACGCGACCCACAGTGAATCTGCACGACGATCTGTCCCTCTCGCAGCCCGAAGGCGTCGGCCGCCTCGGGCTCGTAGACGTCCCGAACGACGTCCAGCTCCAGGAAGTGGTTGCCCGAGCCCAGGGACCCGACCTGGCTCAGGCCGCGCTCCTTGGCGCGCTGGCTGACCTTGCTGGGATCAGCTCCGGGCAGGCTGCCGTGCTCCTCGGTGTGCTCCACGTCCTCCTTCCGCGCCAGCCCCTGCTTCAAGGCCCACGATGCACCGCCGCTGAGCAGTTGATCAAGCTCCCGCTTGTTCACCCGCACGCGGCCATCGCCGCCCAGGCCACTGGGGCAGGACTGGTAGAGGGCACTCATCAGATCGTCGCGGAACGGCTCGATCTCCTCCCAGTCGAGGTTGGAGGCCAGGAGCCGCACGCCGCAGTTGATGTCGTAGCCCACACCTCCCGGCGAGATCACGCCGGAGCTGGCATCAATGCCCGCTACGCCTCCGATGGGAAACCCGTACCCCTGATGCATATCGGGCAGTGCCATGGCGTACTTGACGATGCCCGGCAACGTAGCGGTGTTGACTAGCTGTTCGATGGTGCGGTCACCAAACGCCGCGTCAAAGAGCTCGGAGCTGGCGAACAGACGCACCGGAACGCGCATGTCACCTCGGTAGTCCTTCGGCAGCTCCCACGTATACTCATCCATACGCTGAAAATCCTTCTTGCTAGCCATCTTTCCCCCTTTCGAAAGTGTCGCGCTACTCGCTCGTCAGCGCAGAGTCGAAGTCGTCCCTATACGTCGAACACGACGATGGTCTGGTACCCCTCGCTGGTCTCCCGGATGTCCAGCTCGCTGAACGTGACGGCCTTGATGTGCGCCTGATGCTCCACGATGGGACCGCCGCGGGCAACCGCCCGCAGCGCGCGTGGCGTCAACTCCGTCAGGTCGAAAGCTACGAACACCACGTCCTCTCGCTCGCCGAGATAGAGCAACTCGCTGAGCCACTCCACCAGCAGCATCTCTACGTCCTCGGCCTGCAGCTTGAGCTCCCTCTCCGTCGTCAGCTCCACGTCCTCGGCGTCGGTCAACTGGCACGCCATCCCGTAGGCGGCGTTGGCGAAGAGCTCGCCAAGGCTGCGCCCCCAGACGCGAATGGCGATGTCGGCCGTGTGCTCCACCTCGTCGAACCGTCTGTCGCTCATATCTCTATCCTAACACGGACTGGGTCGTTGAACAAGCTCAATCGCTGCTTCGCTGTCGACGCGAGCCAGCGGCGCGCCGTCTGTAGACATTTTGTAGTCACCTCCGTGATAGACTGTAAGGTGGAAAGCCCATTCGAGCGCACGCGCGCGATTCCTACGCTGATCAGAGGAGAAGAGGATTGACACCATGAGATTCAGACAACCAACTATCCTGATCTTGATCCTGGCGGTCTCGCTGCCCATCGCCGCGTCGGCGGTGACGGGAGCTTCGGAGAGCGAACCTAGCCCGCCGCGGTCGAACGCCGCACTCGTACCTGTCGCTGACCAATGGGACCTCTACACCTTCACAGGCCACGTCTACGAGGGCGAGCCGGAGGACACCAGCGCCCCAATGGCAGGGGTGACCGTCGAGCTGTGGGGCGACGAGGACGAGCGGCCGGAGGCGGACTTCGAGCGGGTCCATCTGGCGACCACCGTCACCGATGGGACAGGGGCCTTCACCCTGGAGTGGGAGCCCGAAGGTGAGTGGCCCTATCTGCACGTGATCGAGGTCGACCCACCCAATACCATCTCCCAGGGCGCCAGGGTGGATCCCCCGGGCTACGTCAAGAACCGCAACGTCGTCTCCTACCTTGATATCCCGCCCGATGCCTACGGTGGAATCGCCTACTGGGATCGGTCCGCTTCGCCAGACACACCGACGCCCACCAACACGCCGACGCCGACCCCCACGGACACATCTACCGAGACCCCAACGCCCACGGGCACGCCCACCGCAACGCCGACCGCCACCCGGTCTCCCACCGAAACCCCAACGCCCACTCAGACGCCGACGCCCAGCAGCACCCCCGACCAGGGCATCTCCCGCCGCGCTTTCGGCGGATACGTCTACCGCGGGGAGCAGGGAGACCGCAGCACGCCGCTATCCGGGATTCGCGTCGAGCTCCACGGCTCTGATAACCCCGAGGAGCCGGGAGAACTGGTGGCATTCACGCGAACGGGTGTGGACGGTATGTTCTACCTAGCAAATTGGGCAGATGACGCCGGTCACTACGCCTACTACAGCCTGTTGCTGGCGCACCCGGAGGTCGAGATCGCGGGCGTCGAAGCCGGCGAGGGTGGGGAGGTCAAGGACCCGGGATGGATAAGCTTCCCCTCACCCGGCCCGGACTGCCCGGAGGACTCCCTGGACACCGAATGGTACCTCGCCAATTGGCCCGACGATCTGCCCTGGGAGTGGCTCGAGCCGGTGCCCTCCTGGCGGGACAAATACAGGTCAGACGAGAAACCCGTGCTCATGCAGCCCATCGACTTCAAGGTGGACGGCATTGAGCTGACGCAAGCCATCCAGTGCTTCGACCCCACCGAGGGGGACGCGACCTGCGCCGACAACTCGCTGCCCCTGGTGGCCGGGAAGCTGACCGCAGCGCGCGTCTACATCTCCCGGGTCGGTTCGCAGCCCACCAACCCCCAGTACCCAAAGGTCCGCGTCGACGTCAGCATCAGCTACTCCTGGCAGCCTGGCCCCGGCCAGGCCGCCAGCGTGGCGGGCATCAGCTCTCAGCAGTTCGTGGTGCCACTCACGTGGGATCAGGTCAATGCCGCGACGACGGCCAACTTTCTCATACCATCACCCCAGGGTGGGATCGGAATGGGTCAGCTCACCGCCTGCGCCGCCGTGAACGCCGACAGCTACTGGCCCGACCCTGACGCGAGCAACAACAGCGGCTGCTCCCCCAGCGCCCAGGTGGTGAACACGCGTCCCGTCGACGTCAAGTGGCTGCGGATGAACTACAAGCCTGATGCCAGCAAGGACCATCCGCAGAGCCCGTTCAGCGGGCCCAACATGGCCGGTCTCTCCTGGGTGACCAACCAATCCGCCGCGGTCATGAGGTGGCTCTTCCCTACGGCGAAGCTGAACTACGCCCCCTACGGCACCGGCACCGCGGACTACTACATCGAGCTTCCCGTGAAGCAGGGTGGTAAGGCGGTGCTCAAGAAGTTCAAGCCCGACATCCGTGACAATTGGACCGTGCCAACCACGGGATACTCACGTCCGGCCATGGAGGTCTTCCTCAAGACGACGCTTCTGGAGAAGGCCGGCCTGAAGCCGAGCTACGACACTCTCTTTGCCTGGTTCCCGACCGGTGCCACGTATGACAGCGCCTATGACGGGATGGCCGAGGGGTTAGCCCCCGTGAACAAGTACGGCGAGGGTCGCGTGGCCTTGAGCGTGCAGCCCTTCCAGCGGCTGTTGGCGCACGAGGTGGCCCACAACTTTGGCCTGGGACATTTCCCCTGTTCGCTCAATCCAAAGCAGCAGCACAACTGGCCCGCGCCCTACAACAACTGCTCCCCGGTCGAGGTGTGCTTCAATCCCTACAAGATGGAGGTCGAGCAGACCATGACGTTCATGACGTACGGCGGGCAATCCATCTCACCGCCCGAGTGGGAGTATCTGATCGACAAGCTGAAGATCGGCGGCAGCTCCAACGCAGCGTCGGCAGGTGCAGCGGATAACGGGCCATACCTCGTGGTCTCCGGTTGGCTGGGATCGGGAGGGGAGGGCGAGCTCTATCCGATCTACGTCCTGGAGGATTCCCTCCAACCCTTTGAGCCGCCAGCGTCCCCCACGGGCGAGATCCTGCTGCTCGATGGCGAAGGACAGCCCCTCGACAGCCATCCGTTTGCGCCGCAGTTCGAGGTGATCGACAGCGATCCCTCGGATGTCGCGGGCTTCTTCCTCTATCTGCCCATGCCCGACGGGACGGAGCAGGTGCAGGTTTTCTACGGCGGCGACCTGGTGACTGAGCGGAGCGCCAGCGACCACGCGCCGGAGTTGGAGTCCCTCTCGCCGCTCCCCGGAGGAGAGCTCAATGGTTCGGTGCCCATCACCTGGGAGGCGTCCGACCTCGACGATGACCCGCTCGTCTACACTCTGCTCTACAGCCACGACGACGGGATGACGTGGCTCCCGCTGGCCCACAACCTGAGCGAGCCCGCGTACGAGCTGGATACCGAGCTGATCCCGGGCGGCGACGTCTGTCTGGTGCGGGTCCTGGTCAGCGACGGCTGGCACACACGAGAGGTGATAGGCGGCCCCTACGTGATCCAGCGCAAGCCGCCCCAGGTGACCATCGGCACGCCCCTCGACGGAGCAGGAGCGCGGGAGGAGCAGGCCCTGGTGTTCTCTGGCTCAGCCTACGATCCGGAGGACGGCCCTCTTGACGATGACGCGCTCTTCTGGGAATCCGACCGCGATGGGTTTCTGGGGCACGGGGAGACCTTGGTCGTGCCGGGGCTCACCCTCTCCCCAGGCTGGCACGAGCTCAAACTGGAGGGCACCGATAGCGACCTTCAAGCAGGGGAAGCTCGCCTGAGGATCTTCGTCGGTCATCGTGTCTACCTGCCTGTCGTGATGAAGACAGGCAGGTGACACCCGCCCGCCGGACAGAGCGTTTGAGCAGCACGATCGCTGCTCCAACGAGAATGGAAGAGACCACTATGAAACGCCAAGGCGTTCTGACCTGTCTGCTCCTTCTGGCCCTCGCCGGGAGCGCCTGCGGCCAACCGGCGACGGGGAGCGGTGCACCCGCGTCCCCCTCGCGATCTGCAGGGGAACCTCCTACGGCCCATCGTACATCCGGAGCTGTCACGTACTACGTCCGCCCGGACGGCGGTTCCCCGGAGCAGTGCACCGGTCTGGTCGACGCCGCCTACCCAGGCAGCGGAACGAATCAGCCCTGCGCCTGGGATCATCCCTTCCGGGCCCTGGAGCCGAGCGGCGAGCCGGGCGTCGCAGGCGTGGCCCGTATCAGCGGTGGGGACACGCTCAGCATCGGTTCCGGCTCGTACCGCATGGGGCACGGGGCGCGCGGCGCTGGGAGCTGCGAGTCCGACTACCCATGGGACTGTCACATGCCCCCCATACCCTCCGGACCGGATCCCGCTCATCCGACGCGCGTCCTGGGCGCGGGCTGGGACAGCGGCTGCCTCAATCCGCCGGAGCTGTTCGGCGTCGAGCGCGCAGCGCACGTGCTGAACCTGACCGGCGTCAGCAACGTGGAGATCGCCTGCCTGGAGATCACGGATCACGTCGGCTGCGCGGAGGACCACACCGGCGGGCTGGCCTGCGACAAGGAGGGCTATCCCTACGGCGACTGGGCGCCGACCGGGCTCTACGCCGAGGACGCCGTTAACGTCCACCTGCAGCACATCGACATCCACGGCCTGGCCGGGGCCGGCGTCCGCGCTGGCCGGCTCACCGACTGGACGCTGGAGGACATGCGCATTGCGGGGAATGGCTGGGTTGGTTGGGAGGGCGACATCGAGGGCGGTGACGCCAACAGCGGCACGCTCACCTTCCGCCGCTGGACCGTCGAGTGGAACGGCTGCGCCGAGACCT
>CAZNRX010000113.1:0-10348 GCA_964575455.1 uncultured Anaerolineales bacterium
ATTCAACTAGAGCATATCATGAGCCAACCGTCTTGAAAAGTGTCCGGTAGTGAACAGAGATTAGGAGGCGTATCATGACGTCAAGAGCGCAGGTCACGTGGGTCGGACCAGGGTTGCGGCTGATGGGAGAGGCGGGCGGCCCGGCCATGGTCATCGATCATGCCCTGCCGGATGAGGAACGAGATGAAACCGGACCTCGGCCCATGCAGCTGTTGCTCATCGGGCTTTGCGGCTGCACAGGGATGGACGTTATCTCCATTCTTAGGAAGAAGCGTCAGCCCTTCACCGGCCTTCGGGTACAGGCATCCGCGGAGCGGGCGGATGAGCATCCCAAGGTCTACACCAAGATCCATCTCGAGTTCGTGGTGACGGGGGATGACGTCGATGCGAAGGCAGTGGAGCGATCCATCGAGCTCTCCCAGACCAAGTACTGCCCCGCATCCGCCATGCTGGGGGAGGTGGCGGAGATCACCACCTCCTTCCGTGTTGAGGAGTCGTAGATACTGGGTAGCCCTCCTGTAGCGTGGTGTACGGTTGCAGCACGCCATACTTGCTACCCTGCTCGCGCCGGATAGCCATATCCGACGCTCTGGACGGGGTCTGCCGATCCCTCGCGAGCGAAAACGAGCCAACAACACGCAATAGGGGGAACACCGGATACTAAAATGGGCGACAAGAGGAAGAGGATCGAGGACCTGGAGCGGCGCATCGCTGATCTGAAGGCTCGCCTCCCCAAGCACTCCATCCCCCCGGCTATGCTCATCGAGCTTGAGGACCTGGAGGAGGAGTTGAAGCGGGCCCGATCGGATGCTGTGGAGGAGGAGCAGAGATGACGATAGGAGCTTTCGAGGGCCGGTCCCCGCGGATCGGCTCTGGCACGTACGTACACCCCTCGGCCGATGTCTTCGGGGACGTGACGATCGGGGAGGAGTGCTGGATCGGGCCGGGTGCCCGCATTCGTGGCGACTACGGCGCCATCGTCATCGGCGACTACTGCAGCGTGGAGGATAACTGTGTCATCCACGTCCGGCCCGGTGAGCGGACGACCATTGGGAGTTGGGTCACCATCGGCCACGGGGCCGTGATCCACAACGTCAAGAGGATCCACGACTACGTGATCGTCGGCATGGGCGCGGTGGTCTCCGACTGGGCCGTGGTCGGCGAGTGGGGTGTGGTGGGCGAAGGAGCCGTCGTCCGCCAGGGTCAGAAGGTCCCGGCGGAGCATATCGCCGTTGGAGTACCGGCCCGCTTGTTAGAAAAGACGGTGAGCGAAGACTACAAAGCCCAGTGGACCCGCTTCAAGAAGACCTACGTGGATCTCACGCGGCGATACACGGAGGGATACTGCGTGGTGGAGCGCGCGTGAGGCTTGGAGCCCACGAGTCCATCGCCGGCGGACTCCACAAGGCATTTGACCGCGCGGCGTCCGTGGGGTGCGATGCCGTACAGATATTCGTCAAGCCCAATCGCTCGTGGGCGGTGCCTTCGCTCAGCGAGGAGGATGTCGAGCGCTTCCGGGCCAAGGCCGCGTCGACGGGGATTCGGCCGGTCGTGGCGCACACGTCCTACTTGCTCAACCTGGCCTCGCCCAAGGACGACCTCTGGCGCAGATCCATCGACACCCTGATCATTGAGCTGGAGCGGTGTGGCAGGTTGGGCGTGCCCTGGCTGGTGCTGCACCCGGGCGCGCACGTCGGCAGCGGCGAGGACGCTGGCCTGGCGCGGATGGCTCGCGCGCTGGGCGAGGTCCACCGGGCCACCCCGACCTTGCGCACACAGATCTTGCTGGAGACCACGGCCGGGCAGGGGACGAAGCTCGGGTATCGCTTCGAGCACCTGGCGTGGCTCTTGAACCACACGCCGCGGGGGGAGCGCCTCGGGATCTGCTTGGATACGTGCCACGTCTTCGCCGCCGGCTACGAGCTCCGCTCCCCCGAGGGCTACGCCGCTACGATGGGGGCGTTCGACCGCGTCGTCGGCTTGGAGCGTCTGAAGGCCCTTCACCTGAACGACAGCAAGGGGGAGCTGGGGGGGCGGAGGGATCGTCACCAGCACATCGGTCAGGGCCACATCGGCTTGGCCGGTTTCCGCCACGTGCTGCATGACCCTCGATTGGCGGACCTGCCCGCTCTGCTGGAGACGCCGAAGGGCGATGACCTCCACGAGGACCGGGAGAACCTGGCCGTGCTGAGAGCTCTGCTCGCCTCGTCACCATTGAGCGGCAGGGGCAACGCGGTCACCTGACCACAACAGATAGCGGACGTAAGATGAGTCGTTTGCTACGTGAGAACTGGATGATCATTCTCGTCGCTGCCCTGATGGCCTTTGGTTTCGTCTTCCTGCGCATGCCGGGCGATGATCTGGCCTCGACCGCTAGGCCTCTAGCCTTGCCCCTTGCCAGCGGACGCCCCTGATCTCCCACCGCTCTCCAGACCGCAGGAGAAGTCGGTCGACCATCCTGTCGAACGTCGTCACGTCGCCGCTGGTGAAAAGCGTGTGGCGCCGCCCATGGCCTTCTGGGCGGTCCCTGCTGGCATCTACCTCTCTCCGGGCCAACACGCGCGCGGTCTGGCGGGCGACCGCCGGTGCCGGGTCGATGACTGAGATTCCCTCCCCGATGATTCCCTCGATAGCGCCTCGTAGGAAGGGATAATGCGTGCATCCCAGCACAAGTTGGTCGACCCGAGCCTCGACCAACGGCGTCAGACACTCCCGCAGCAGAGCTTCCGTCTCAGGTGCCTCGAGGGCACCCGCTTCCACCGCTTCCACCAGCCCCGGGCAGACCTGGGTGAGCACCTCCACGTCGTGCGCGTAACGCTCCAACAGGCTGGCGAAGAGCTCCCCTTGGAAGGTGGCCTCCGTCGCTATCACGGCCACCACGCCGTTGCTCGTCCTCTCAATCGCCGGCTTGACCGCCGGCTCCATCCCCACGAACGGGACCTGGGGAAACGTGCGCCGCAGGGCGTACAATGCCGCGGCGGAGGCGGTGTTGCACGCCACGACGATCACCTTCGCCCCTTGATCCAGCAGAAAGCGGGTGATCGCCTCGGAGAACGCCCGCACCTCGGCCAGCGAACGGCTGCCGTAGGGCACGTGCGCTTGATCGGCTACGTAGATCGTCTCTTCGTGCGGCACCTGCCCTGCGATCTCGCGCCAGACGCTGAGCCCCCCCACGCCGGAGTCGAAGACGCCGATCGAGCCGCGATTGACCACGCGCTATCCGCCCTTCCCGCGGCGCATCAACCAGTAGACACCCAGCACGATCACCACACCCTGCAGGATGCCCACGGCAGCCAGAGGTCTTTCATACCCCTCCATCTTCGGCAGCGAAAGGCTCGTCTCGTGGCGACCGCCGGCGCCGGGATCGTTAACGTCCGCGGGCGTGGGTGCAGGGGATGGCAGTGGCGTCCAGGTGGGGAAGGGCGTCGCACGCGCAGCCACAGGAGGGGCGGTGGGGGGCTCCGCTGTGCCTGTGCCGGTCGTGGGCTCCGCCCCGACGCTCGATGTCGCAGGCCCCGATGTGACGCTCGGCTCCGGCGTGGGGCTGGGTACTGGGGCTGCGGTATCCGTCGCCTGGGGGGTTGGGGTAGGGGGCGTTGGCGTCGCTGTGCTTACCGCGGTCGGCGTGGTCGGCGTCCCCTCGTCTAGGAATATGCCGTCGGCCGACGCGGCGGTCCGTCCGGCTGCGTCGCGAAACTGAACGTAGACCATGTGCTCACCCGAGCTATCCGGCAACACCCAGGAGACCAACGGCGCCCAGCTCTGCCAGGCAAGCCCCTCGAAACTCGGCTTGTTGCTGATACGAATCTCGATCGCCTCTCCGATGAACGCCCCTTCTCCCTGTGGGCGCACACGCTCGTTCGTCAGGCGGATGGCCACCTCTCGATTCTCCGTGCTCGCGGCCCCGTCGTTGATGAAGATGGGCAGCACGTTGGGCCGAGCGCCGAAGCTGAGCACGTGGGCGCTGCGCCCATCGGCATTGGTCGCTCTGCCGATGCCGATCTCGCGGAACGTGTCGCTCATGAGGTTATCTCGATATCCCTGGTCCTCCAGGAAGGAGGCTAGAGCATCCTGCGGCGTGCCGCGACCGTACCAGACGTTCTCACCCACGACTATCTCGCCGTCCTTCGTCCAGGCCGCGTACCCTGCCTCTCTGATCCGCTTCTGCTCATCGGTGCCGTCCGAGCCTTCGTGAACGTCATCGAGGTCGGCGAGACCGTTCTCGGCAAAGTCGTCGGCGTGACGCTGGGCCGCGTTGGACAGAAGTCGGGACTGAGCGTAGGGATCCAGCCCTTCGTCCAGACGGGTCTCGTTCACCAGCTCCAGCCAGACAGTGTCGGCGGTCTCCTCCTGGGCCAGCGAGGCGAGGCCAAGCGGCCCCGCCGAGGCCAGGAGAGAGAGCCCCACCAGACAGATAACCGTCAAGACAGCGCGCAGGGGAGGACGCATGAGCCGGATTGTAGCATACACCATGGAAGATGCAAGAAAAACCCGCAGACCCCAACCGAGATTGCCCATGCATTTCGAGTTTGTCCGAATCGTGATATAATACATGGCCTAGCTTCGATAGCTTTCGTGTAGGGAGAGATCACTATGCCTGATTATCTAACATACTCGCAGATGGAGGCCACAGCGGCAATGATCCGGGAGGCGACCGAGATCGAACCGAAAGTTGGCCTGATCCTTGGATCCGGTCTCAGCCCTCTGGCGGAGGGCGTCGAGAACAGCATCACCTTCGACTATCAGGACCTCCCCCACTTCCCCGTGTCGACGGTGGAGGGGCACACAGGTCGGCTTGTCTTCGGTCACCTGGAGGGTCAACCCGTGGCCGTGATGCAGGGGCGGGCGCACTACTATGAGGGGTACTCGATGGCCGAGATCGCGTTTCCCGTGCGCGTCCTGCAGTTGCTCGGGATCGAGATGCTGATCATCACCAACGCAGCTGGCGGCCTCAACCCACAGTTCCACGCCGGTGAAGTGATGCTCATCACGGATCACATCAACCTGATTGGTATGGCGGGCCTCAATCCCCTACGCGGGCCCAACTTGGACCAGTTCGGGTCCCGCTTCCCCGATATGTCAGAGGTCTATGACGCGGAGCTGCGCTCCCAGGCCGTGCGGGTGGCAGTGGAGGAGAACGTCCCCATGCACAAAGGGGTCTACATCTGCCTGGCCGGCCCAAGTTTCGAGACCATGGCCGATCTGGGATTCCTGCGCACCATCGGGGCAGACGCTGTGGGGATGTCCACCGTTCCGGAGGCCACAGTCGCGCGACACGGTGGCACGTCCGTTCTCGGGCTCTCTGGCATCAGCAACGTGCTGCCGGTGGCGGGAGAGCCGGTGGTGGAGACGAGCCACGAGGAAGTGTTGGAAGCAGGGAAGAAGCTGACCCCACGACTGGAGGCTATCATCCGTGGAGTGCTGAGAGCGCAATGACAATCCTCCTCCGATGGCTGGTTGACCACGTCTGGCTCTTCTACGTTGGGTGTGCCATTGGGGCCTTGGTCTACCTGGTGCGCGCGCTTGCCGCTCAGCGAGAGCGCAGCCTGGCCATGTTCACGCTTGAACACGAGACGGCCACCGTTCGTGCCGTCAGGGCTTGGGCCATGGTCTTCCTGTTCATTGCGATCTCCCTCGTGATCTTCATTGGTGTGAGGGTCTTGCTGGCCAACTCGCCAGCCGTTGACCCAACCTCGTCTCTCCCTACCTCGACGCCTAGCTCCGGCGTGAAGCCTCCCACCCCTGGCGCCACGTCGACGCTGACGGACTCGATAACGATGCCCACGCTTCCATCTCAGACTGCCGTAAGCGAAGCGACGCCACCGCCGCCCACCAGTCCCACGAACCCCACTGCCCCTCCGACGGTGGCTCCGACCGAGGCAACGCCCACGACGCCCACGCCCACCACAGTGGCGGAGGGCCCATTGTCCGGTACGATGAATGTTCATTTTGGCGATTTTGGTGCCCTGGTCGGCTGGGAGTTATCCTCTGGTGAGGTGGTCGTCGGTCAGCCGCTTATACTGACGCTCTACTGGCAGGGGCTGGAGGGGGAGAGCCCCGTGAACTACACCGTCTTCACCCATCTCATATCGCAAGATGGGCAGCTTGTCGCCCAGCACGACGGCCTCCCTGCCGGCGGGGAGGAGAACACCACCGAGTGGCAGGCGGGGGAGACCATCCAGGATACACATCGCATGGCCTTCAGGGCTGGGGCTGCCGAAAACACAGGACCGGCCACCGTCCTCGTCGGCCTCTACCATCCCGAGGACGTGGGCGACCGTGTGATGACCAGCGAGGGGCAGGATTACGTCGCTCTTCCTATGACCGTCAACGTGCTCCCTCGGTAGACGGCCCCACCAAGCCAATACCACTGACGCCCTGCGCAGAAAAGCCCGCTCTCCAGAGCGGGCCTCCTTTGTTCGTAACCACTCGCCTGATCGCCCCTAAGCTTCAGCCGCTATGCTAGCCCCCTACGCTCTAGCCCGCTACGCTCCAGCCCCCCTGCGCTCTAGCCGGATTAGCAATCCGGCGAGCCCACGCCGAACATCGCCCAGTTCAGCCATCCCCGCCCCTCTGCTCGGAGCCGGTGTGCTACCCGCACATACGCTCAAGCGGGTGTGTCACCCGCGGGTATGACACCTACCACCACGGCAGGAAGAACGTTTGTGTCGTCCCCTCCAGCTCTTTGTAGGTGGCTGTCACGTCGATCACCACGCGCCTGCCAGGGGGCGTCGAGAGGATCTCGAAGCTCGCTCGCGTAAACCCACTCTCGTCTGTGGGCCCGAGCTCAATCGGTTGACGTCTGGAGGGATAACGGGCCAGCGCAGTCACGGAGACCCCTTCAAGGGGGCGCTTCTGCTGGTCGTTGACGTAGACGAAGAGCGTCTGCATCCCCTGTCGGCCGGTGACCGCGGAGTCTACCGAGGCGCTCACCTTCAGCCTCATGACCACGCGATCGGCCCCTCTCTCCTCGAGGGAAGAGGCACCGGGCACAAACTCTCCTGGTCTGGCGGACGGGGGAACAGGGTCGTCGTAGGACCCAGGCAGGTCGAACTCCGCGACGTAGATCTCGCCCAGGTTAGCCGGTCGCATCTGAGACCCCACGAGGCTCTCAGGATGCCAGACCAGGCGCGCCCGCTGGAAGTACTGCACAATGCGTCCGCCCTCGTACATGAGCTCGGAGCGGGGATAGCCGAAGATGTCAACGCCACCGTGCTCGCGGAAGTAGTCCAGGAAAGCATAGGAGACGACGTGCTGAGTCTGGGGGAAATAGTGGTGGAGCGGCCCGTTGGAGGAGGGCGCTTCCTCTGGCTGAACCGGGGGGAAGTCATAGCCTAGCTCATCAGCCAACAGCCCCAGTTGCACCTTGTACAGCGGCTGATTGCCCGGATGCCACTCCATTCGCGCCCGCTGGAAGTACTGGACGCGCAGACCCCCATGTGTTGGATCCTCGAAGGCCTCTGTGAGGGGATAGCCGAAGATCTCCAGCCCCCCCCGAGCGTTGAAGAACTCAAGGAACTCGCCGCATACCCAGTGGCCGGTCTCGTTGAAGTACGAGCAATACCTCTCTCCGGCTTGAGGATGCGTGGCCGCCCCCCCCGTTGCGAGCAAGACAGCTGCCAACACGACCGTAAGGATGAAGCGTATCCTCTGCATAGTTGTCCCACCTTGGCTTTTTCCCTAAACCACCTCCATTGTACATGAAACTGACGCAGAAGTCAACAGGAATTGCCCCCCTTCCCAGGGCAATCGCATTTGGGGTGTGTGCCCCCCCCCGCGAAGCTCGCAGGGGGTGTGTCACTCCCTGCGAACTTCCCACCAATCTGAGTGGAGCCGAATCACAAACCCCTCGGACCTGCGCGATCGCCCTTGTCTGAGTGCTGCTGTTCGGCTATAATCAGTGTCGATCTCGAGAGTAGACGCCGAAGAATGGTGGTCGGACCTGCTAACCGACCTCCGAAGTGAAAGAGCAGTATGCAGACCATCCTGTTGGCCTTTGAACCAGATACGCTGTCCGCCGATCAAGTGGCCCAGGTCCGGGAAGCGGCGCCGGAGGACGCCCCCATCGTCATGACGCGGGGTCGCGACGAGATAGAGGCCATGCTCAACCGGATCGAGGTTGCGGTCGGCTGGTTCCCCGCCGATCTGCTGCCCCAGGCCTCCAGCTTGCGCTGGTATCAACAATGGTCCGCCGGTGCCGACTGGCTGCTCCGTCACCCGCGGGCTGCCCAGGCCGATTTTGTGCTGACGAGCACCTCGGGCATCCACGCCATTCAGATCACCGAGCACATCTTTGCCTTCCTCACCGCCTTCGCCCGGGAGCTGCCGCAGGCGATGAGGGCCCAAAGCCAGCGCTGGTGGATGCCAACCGACCAACACCAGAGGCTCTTTGAGCTGGCCGGGAAGACCATGCTTCTGATCGGCGTCGGCGCTATTGGGGAAAGGACCGCTCGGGTCGCAGCGGCGTTCGATATGCGCGTCTTGGGCGTTCGGCGGGACCCCACCCTGGACGTGTCCGGCGTGGAGGCCATGTTCGGCCCCCTTCAACTGCTCGACCTCCTGCCGCAGGCGGACGCCGTCGTGCTCACCGTTCCTCTCACCGAGGAAACTCGTGGGATGATCGCGGAGCGTGAGTTGCACGCCATGAAGGCGTCGAGCATCATCGTCAACATCGGTCGCGGTGGCACCATCGAGGAGCCCGCGCTGATCCAGGCCCTGCGCGAGGGCTGGATAGCGGGCGCCGGCATCGATGTCTTCGAGGAGGAACCGCTGCCGGGAGAGTCGCCGCTCTGGGAGCTCGACAACGTCATCATCACCTCCCACTACGCTGGCATCACGCCCCACTACCACGAGCGCGCTCTGGAGATCTTCTTGGACAACCTGCAGCGCTATGCGGCCGCTGAGCCGCTGCGAAACGTCGTCGACAAGGACCTTGGATACTGATCAGGAGAAGGAGGATAATGCAATATCGTAAGTTTGGGAGTTTGGACTGGGATGTCTCGGCCTTGGGATTCGGTTGCATGCGCTTTCCTACCACCAACGGAAGCGAGCACATCGACGAGCCTGAGTCGGCCAAGATGCTTCGCTACGCCATCGATCATGGCGTGAACTATGTCGACACCGCCTATCCCTACCATAGGGGGAACAGCGAGCTCTTCGTGGGGCGGGTGCTTCAGGACGGCTATCGAGACAAGGTGCGGCTGGCCACGAAGATGCCCTCCTGGGAGATCGAGGAGCCGGAGGATTTCGACAAATACCTCAACAAGCAGCTGGAAAAGCTCCGCACCGACCACATCGACTTCTACCTCCTCCACGCCCTCCGGGAGAAGTGGTGGCCCAAGTTGCGCGACCTGGGCGTCCGCGAATGGGCCGAGAAGGCGAAGGCCGACGGTCGTATTGGCTACCTGGGCTTCTCATTCCACGACGAGTATGAGGTCTTCGAGGAGATCATCGACGCCTACGACTGGACCTTCTGCCAGATCCAGTACAACTACATGGACATCGAGACCCAGGCCGGCCTCAAGGGGCTCAAGTACGCGGCCTCGAAAGGGATAGCGGTGGTGATCATGGAGCCTCTGCTCGGTGGTCGGCTGGTCGACCCGCCTGAGTCGATCCAGGAGATCTGGAGCGAGGCCCCGAAGCGGCGCACACCCGCCGACTGGGCTCTCCAGTGGCTGTGGCATCAGCCGGAGGTCTCGGTCGTCCTCAGCGGGATGAGCGCCATGGAGCACGTCGAGGAGAACGTTGTCAGTGCAGACGTCTCGGGCGTCGGCACCCTGACGGATGAGGAGCTGGCGCTCTTCGATCGGGTGCGGGAGGCCTACGAGGAGCTGTGCCCCATCCCCTGCACGCAGTGCAACTACTGCATGCCCTGTCCGGAGGGACTGGACATTCCCCGCAACTTCGAGATCTACAACGAGGGCGTCATGTACGACAAGCCGGATCACGCCCGGCGCTCCTACGAGATGCTGGACGAGGAGAAGCGCGCCAGCGCCTGCATTGCTTGCCTCGAATGTGAGGAGCAGTGCCCGCAGAGCATCCTCGTCAGCGAATGGATGGTGCACGTCCACGAGGTGCTCGGCGAGAACGCGCCCTACGTCTGTGAGCTCCCCTGACCAAAGCCCTTCATCAAACCCGACCCTCGCACTCCGTCTGGGCATCCATTGACAGGCGGAGTGCCACCTTTTCCAGACCTCCTGACAAAGCTGTTGAGCAGCACGTAGGTCGGGTTTCCATACCCGCCGAAGATGCTAGGCAGCGCGTTGTTCCCCCCTACACAATCGAAGCCAGAGCAAGGTGAGCGTATCACGCTAGGGACAAGAAATAGAGGGTAAGAGGCAATGTAGGT
>CAZNRX010000114.1:0-10321 GCA_964575455.1 uncultured Anaerolineales bacterium
TCTGGCACATAGACGGCCTGTGGGCAATCTGTCAATCTATCCTAAACCATGCCGAAAAGCTCTTTTCACTTTCTCCATCGCTCCGAGCCCCGTCCCCAGGGCGGCTAGCACGTGTTACCAAGCATTGATCTTGTCAGACGCCTCCGATGACGGTGGCTGCGAGCAAAGCAGAAGTCGAAGGCACTTACTTGTTCTCACTTAGCAAGGAGGAGATCCACTATGTTGAAAAATGACGCTCGACGACGACTCTGGCTTCTGGTCGCATTGACCCTGGTCTTGACGACCGTGGCGGGAACCCCACTCTCAAGCAGCAGCGACGCAGCGCCCGCCGCCGTTCCATATCGCCAAGGGATGGTGTTTATCCCCGAAGGAGGGACGCTCGAACCGCGGGGCCACGTCTTCGGCTGGATGGCCGCCGCGGCCGTGAGCCCGACCGACAGCGACCACGTCTACCTCGGCGAAGGCAGCGGCTTCACGGTCCTCGACGTCTCCGACCCCAGCGACCCCAGCCCTATGGGTGGCATCTCGTTAGGACAAGGCGACGTCAGCGACATCGTGCTGGCGGGCACCACGGCCTATGCCGTGAACGGGAATGGCCTGCGCACGGTGGACATCTCCGATCCCGACGAGCCGACGCTCACGGGATCAGTCGACCTCACCGGGACTATGGGCGCGCTGGCGATCACCGGCTCCTACGCCTACGTGACCGGAGTCGTCGACTGGACCGACGGCTGGCTATACGCTGTCGACGTCTCGGATCCCGAGCAACCTGCCCTGCTCGCCAGCTACGACACGCCGGGCAACGCGGGCGACGTCGCCGTCGTAACCGACACCGTCTACGTCGCCGACGGCGACGACCTTCTCGTGCTCGACGTGAGCGACCCGAACCACCCCACGGAGCTGGGCACCTACACGCCGCCGGAGCCCATCCGCGCGGTGCAAGCGATCAGCACCACGGCTGAAGGTTCAGCCGTCTATCTCCTCACCAGGGAGGGGCAAGGGCACCTGCGCATCGTCGACGTGAGCGATCCGACCAGCCCGGACCCATTGGGCTCGTACGACGCGCTGGAGGGCGGCAATGACCTCTACGTGGTGGACGGCACCGCCTACGTGGCCGACGACGACGGCGTGCTAAGGATCTTGGACGTGAGCGATACCGGCAACGTGCAGCTTCTGGCCGCGTATGACGTCGGCCAGGCGATATCGGGCGTCGTCGTCTCCGGGGCCCACGCCTACGTCCGCGGGGAGCACGGGATCCACGTTCTGGACGTCAGCGATACGGAGAACCCGGATGCGCTGGGGAGCCACGAACGTCCCAGCGCCGTGATGGACGTCATCGTCGACCATCCCTCCGGCTACATCGCCGGATACGACAAGCTGTGGACCATCGACCTGACCGATCCCATTCTCCCGGTGCCGGTCGGCTCAGCCCCGCTCCAGGGTCTGGTTGGGGAGGGGAGGCAACTTGCCATCGCCCCCCATCCGCAGTCCGGCGTGCCCCTCGTCTACGTGGCCGAACGGTTCTATGGATTGGAGATCTTCAATGTGGCCGATCCCGCAAACCCGGCCGCCATCGGCGAGGTTCCGATACCAGGCGGCCACGAGATGAACGACGTCTACGCCCTTGGGGACTACGCCTACGCGCTCACGGACGATGGCGGGGATGGTCGACTCCACGTCCTGGACGTCAGCGTCCCCAACGACCCCGATGAGACCGACACCTACAACGCACCCGGCGACGCTCGCCAAGTCGTCGTCGCCGAGCTGGTGACCGGGACGTCGACCGTCGGAGCGCAGGTCGACGCGGTCACCCAGGCAGCGCAGACCGTCGCCTTCGTGGCCGATGGCGAAGCCGGCCTGCGGATGATCGACGTCAGCGATCCGGACGATGTCACCGAGCTGAACCACATCGATCCACCCGCCGGGGCAGCCACCGACCTGGTCACCGTGATCGATGGCTGGGCCTACGTAGGCAGCAACACCGGCACCACCTGGCACGTCCAGGTCTTCGACGTCACGGACCCCTTCAACCCCACCCTTTTGGGAGAGCAGCACGACCTGGGACAGGTGAACGATCTGGACGTGGATGACGACTACATCTACGTCGCGGTGACGGACGGTGGTCCGGCAGCGTCTGCCCGGGCCCTGTGGGATCCGCTCTGGCCGGCCAACGACGACCCGGAGGTAGAGGTTGGCGTGCACGTCTACACCGGCGGTCGCTATTGGAGCACCACCGGCTACGAGTCCAATTACTGGGGAGGCTACCAAACCAATGATGCCGACAGCGTCCATCGCTACGTCGCCAACGTCATGGGCTACCAGGTCAGGTTCACGTTCATCGATAAGGCCACCTATGGCGCCGAGGTCACCGAGGTGGTGGGCGACGAGCAACCGGGCGACTGCGGTATCGACGCCCGGATCGAGCCGGCGAAGGCGGAGGCAGACGGCTGCACGCTATCCCCTCTTGGATTCCAGGCGTGCAAGTGCGGGTCCGACGAGGAGATCCCGTTCGAGCACGAGGCCGTCAACGGCTGGGAGTGGGACGGGTTGAACCCAGACCCCGTCACCTGCCCCGAGGCAGGTACGCGCACGGTCATCGGCCAGTTCGCGCCCTTCGTCACCCTCGGGGGAGGGGCGGCGAGCAGCTTCCTCTGTATGTCAGACGAACCTCCGCCGGTGGAGGAAAGGACCCAGACCGCGTTCTGGTTCTTCCTTCAGGCCAGCGAGGCGGACACGTGGGAGCTGACGTCGCTCACCTTCCAGGCCTCCGGTGATGGCGACGACGCGGCCAACGTCGAAGAAGTCAGGCTCTACCACGGCAGCACCCAGATAGGGACCGGGACGTTCAGTGGCGACGACGGCACGGTCACGCTCGAGTTCCCCACCATCATCATCGCCACGACGCCGCAGAACTTCCGCCTCGACTACGTCTTCGACTACGAGGGCTTCGAGGCCTGTGGGGCAGAGGCGAAGCAGTTTGACGTGACCGTGAGCAACCTGCCATCCGGGTTGGAGCCGCAGAATTACAAGCCGGGACACTACTCAGGCGGTGCCAGCGGTTCCGTGACCATCGGCTGCGTCGTCCACGAGGATACGAAGGAGGGCTTCGACACCATCCAGGAGGCCGTGGACGGGGCCAGTGAGGGCACGACCATCTCCGTCTGCCCCGGCAGATACGAGGAGAACGTCGACGTGGAGACATCGGTCACCATCCAGTCGATGGAGGGCCTTGAGGAGACCGTCGTGCAGGCAGCGGACGCCAACGACCACGTCTTCCACGTGCAGCAGAACCTCACGACCATCAAGGGCTTCACGATTGAGGGTGCCACCGGTGCGGACCGCGCCGGCGTCTACGTCCACGGCAGCACGGTGCAGGACGCCTCGATCCTGGATAGCTACATGGCGGATAATCGGTACGGCATCTACCTCCACGAAGCCCAGCGGGCTGAGATCAAGCGAAACTACGTCTCGAACAACACCGCTTCCGGGATGATGCTCAAGTCCTCCACCGAGAGCCAGATAGAGAACAACTCGTTCTACCTGAACGGCGAGGATGGTATCTACATCGAGGAATGCCAGCATGCGGCCGGGCAGGAGACGACGATCACGCAGAACAGCGTGACCAGGAACGAGCGGCACGGCATTCACCTGAAAGGGAGCAGCGGCATCGACATCGAGAACAACATCAGCCTCAGCGAGAACGAGCAGCACGGCGTCTTCGTGGAGAGCTCGGCGGGCGTGAGCATCGCCGACAACCCCATTATCAGGGAGAATGCCGAGAAGGGTATCAGCCTCCATAACTGTCAACCGGATCCCGGCGAGGCGCCGAACCACATTCTGGGCAACACCATCTTCGGCAACCGGTCTCAAGGGAAACAGAGCGTCGGCATCCACCTCGACAGCTCCACCGGCGTGATGATCGGGAGCCCGGAGAAACCGAACACCATCCAGTCCCACGCCAGCCACGGCATCAGCCTGGTCAACGGGGCCGACGACAACGTCATCCGAGGAAACACGATCCAATGGAACGACACAAGCGGCGTGTCCATCGAGGGCTCCTGCGGCAACCAGATCGGCGATGGCAATACCATCGGCGAGGACAACCGCAACGGTGTTCGCCTGGCGGATTGCCTGTGCGGTGAGACGGATCAGAACGAAATCACCGAGAACACCGGCATCTCCGGCAATGAGGACAGCGGCATCTGGATCGAGTCGTCCTGCGGTGTCCGCATCTCCGATAACGAACATGTCAAGTCCAACGAGCACGGCATAACGCTATCCAGCATCGACTGCTCTGCCGATCAGCAGAAGGTGGAGGTCAGTCAGAACACCATCAAGGAGAACGAGGCATCCGGTATCCACGTCCTGTTCGAGGGCTCCGGTGTTTGGGTGTCGAACAATGAGATCGCGTACCAAGCCCAGGACGGCATCTACGTGCAGTCCAGCTCGGGACGCTCCGCCACCGAGGGGCCGGTCTTCATAGGCAACATCGTCGAGCACAACAAGGTCGGCGTTCGTCTGACAGCTTCCTCCGATGCCTGGGTGGGGATGTGGCAGGAAGGGACAACGGTGTACGCGGTCCGCAACACCATCGCCCACAACAGCGAGGCGGGCATCAAGCTGGAGAGCGGATCGCTCTCAGCACGGGCACAGGCAGGTTCCCAGAAGAACCACATCGGCTTCAACACGCTGGAGGAGAATCCGGTGGGGATCTACGTCTTCAAGCAATCGGACAGCGCCGAGATCAGGGACAACACGATCCGAACCCGTGCCGGTCACGTGTGGCACGGAGCCATGGACTTCGGCGGCACCGGGATCCTGGTCATCGATGCCTCGGGCAACAACATCCACCACAACACGACGGGGCCGGATGTTCAGGAGGGCATCACCCTGTGGGGAGCCTCTGGCAACACCATCGCCGACAACACCGTTCAGGACTACGACAAGAACGGCGTCCACCTGATTCATGGGTCGGACAACACGCTGACCGGTAACACGATCCAGGCCCCAGACGCGACGTGTGTGTGGATGGGCTCCGTCGACCACTGCAACGGTATCCTCCTGGAATCCTCGGACGCCAATGCCATCGGCAAGACCACGGAGCAGGCGAACCAGATCACGGGCAACGCGGACGGCCGAGGCATCTGCGTGATCGAGGGTAAGGGCAACAGGATAGCAAACAACACCGTGGGACCCGACAACAAGCACGGTATCTTCTTGAGCAGATCCCAGGAGAACACAATCAAGAACAACCGCGTCCGGGACAACGACAAAGACGGGATTCACCTACACAGCTCGAAAGGTAACACCATTGAGGGGAATACGGCTGTCGACGATAACGGTGGACACGGCATCTACCTCAAATGGTCCGATGGCAACCACATCCGGCAGAACCACGTGGAGGACAACGGCAAGAATGGGATCTTCCTCTATGAGTGCAAGGAGAACGAGGATATCGCCAACAACGAGATCCTTGAAAACGGGGAGAGTGGCATCCGCCTGACCTCATCGCACCACAACAGGATGACCGAGAACACCATCACCGACAATACAAAGCACGGTATCCGCATCAAATACGGGAGGAACAACGAGATACTGGGCAAACACAGCATAGCGGGCAACGGTCGCTACGGCATCTACGCCGAGGGAAGTCCGCGGACGAAGGTCCACGGCGAACAGTTCCAGAGCTCGATCACGGGCAATACCGAGAGCGGCGTCTATCTCAAGTCCTCGAGAGAGAGCAAGGTCGTGCGCTTGCAGATCGAGGGCAACCAGATCGGGGTCAAGATTGAGACCACGTCCGACTTCAACGTGGCCCGGAACTACCTCAAGGACAACGACGATGCCTTCGACGTCGACGGAGCATCAGAGGGGAATAACTACGCCTTCGAAAACGTGTGGGAGAAAAACGGCGAGCAGTCGTCGCAGACGAGCATACACGTCAGGGACTCGAACCTCAGGATCATAGGTTCCACCATCGTCGAAGATCTGGGGGCCGGGATCATCGTCGAGGGCGATTCCGACGTCAGCATACGCAAGAGCAACATTCACGGCAACGCCGGCTTTGGCCTCCACAATATGAATCCCGGCGTCACCATCGATGCCCAGGACAACTGGTGGGGCGATCCCAGCGGCCCTGGAGGCACCGGCCCTGGCAGCGGCGAGGAGGTCACAGGGACTGTGGACGTCTCCAACTGGCGCTCTGCGCCCGTGAACCTGGTGGCGGTCGCTTTCCCGGAGACGGTGTTGGCCGCCCGCGGGATGACGGGCTCGAACCAGGTCTATCTGCAGGATTCGGTCGCCCCGACGGAGACCGTGACTGTGACGGTCAGCGACGCGCGCGGCTGGCTGCTGGGGCCCGGATCCTTCACCGCAACCGTGGAAGCGAGCACCATCGTCTCCGTGAACTTCACTGTTCCCATCGAAGCCGCCATCGGCGCGAGCGATGAGGCCACCGTCGCGGTGGCATCTCATACCGATCCCACGGCTGTCGATACCACCTCCTTCCGGGTCACGACGGCCCTGATGGCCGACCTGGCGCTCAGTAAGGAGAGCCCGGAGAGCGTGATAGGGCAGGAGATCGCCTACACCATCGTCGTCACCAATACCGGCCCAGACAGCGCCAGCGGCGTGACCATCACCGACACCCTCCCGCTGACCGCCACGGTAGTTTCGGTCGCTACCGACCAGGGGAGCTGCACGGAACAGGCGGGCAGGGTAGTGTGCGACGTGGGCACACTGGCCAGCGGCGCCCAGGCCCGTGTGGACCTCATCGTCCGGGCCAACGACGACGAAGGGCTCTACACCAGCGCCGAGGTGAGCGCCAGTGAGCACGATCCGGACCCCTCCGACAACTTCGAGTCCGCGCACACGGTGGTCGATGTGCCCGCGGCAGCGCAGGTCTATCTACCGCTAGTGGTGCGAAGGAATGAGCTACAGCCACGCGTGCAGCGAGTTCGTCAGCGCGCCCCGTCACATCCACGTTGGGGGAGCGCCGGAGGAGGTGTGGACCATCTGCCGATTGTGCTGCGCAGCTCATAGCAAAGCTGCAGAGTCAGGCCGCATGGTGCCAGATTGGCGCATGGAGCAGCGGGCCGGCCGGCCCGCTGCTCCGTTGGCGATATCCCGTCTGAATCCCCTCGTTCAGATGCAACTGCGACACGGACATTGACGGCTCAGCGCTCCCATGCTAGAATGGTGCCATGGACCATGTGCTCGTTCTCGGTGCCGGCCCCGCAGGAAGCGCAGCCGCGGCCGTCTTAGCCAGGCAGGGGTGCCCAGTCCTGTTGCTGGACAAGGCCGAGTTCCCTCGCGATAAGGTCTGTGGCGATGGGATCGGAGGGAGCACGATTCGACTGCTGTCGGATCTGGGGCTTCACCTGGATGAAGCGAGACAAGCGTTGCATTCCTGCAGCAGGGTCAGGGGTGTCTCCCCTGCCGGTCATATCTATGAGGGACCTTTCCCCAAGAAGGACGGACGCCGCCGCCACGGGTACGTGATACGCCGAGAACGGTTCGACCACCTTCTGTGGGAGCATGCCCAGGCGCAAGGGGCCAGGTTTGAACGATTCTGCGCTACTGAGCCCATCGTGGAGGATGGCGTCATGTGCGGCGTGCGAGGCTCGGTCAATGGCAAAGCGGCCGAACGTCGGGCCAGAATCACCATCGTGGCCGATGGAGCCAACTCGGTCATCGTCCGCGCGCTGCGGTCGAACAAGCCCGCGGCGAGGCACTACGCTGTGGCCATCAGATCGTACTTCAAAGCTGTGGAGAGCCCGGAGGACTGCGTGGTGTTCGCCTTCAATCAGACGCAGCTCCCAGGATACGGCTGGATCTTCCCGCTCGGTGGTGGAGAGGCGAATGTGGGGGTGGGCCTTCGTCTTGACGTGGCTCGCAGCAACAGGGGCTCTCTGCGACAGAGGTTCGAGCAGTTCATCCGCGATCCTCGCGTGGCGGCGAAGCTCTCCCGGGCAAGACAGACAGGAAGAGCAAGAGGGGGCTTCCTGCCCCTCGCCTCCCAGCGGATGCGGAGAACCTACCCTGGCGCGCTCCTGGTGGGCGACGCCGGAGCGTTCATAAGCTCCCTCACCGGGGGAGGCATCTACAACGCCCTGGAGAGCGGGCGGATCGCCGCCAACGTGGCCATGGAGGCT
Organism: uncultured Anaerolineales bacterium; assembly: GCA_964575455.1. Classification (GTDB taxonomy): domain Bacteria; phylum Chloroflexota; class Anaerolineae; order B4-G1; family B4-G1; genus SKLM01. The sequence continues at coordinate 8,154 of CAZNRX010000114.1, forward strand.
CTTCAAGGGGACGGCGGCACCAATGACGAACTGGGTCAGTTCGACGTGCGGTGGCGCGACTCCATCGGTAGAGAGCTAAGGATCGCGGCCATGGCGCAGAGGCTGCTCAGTTGGCCCGGCATGCTGGATCTGGTGATCCGACGCATGGGCCAAAGCGAACGCTTCGCCCGGCTTGTGCTCAACAGGTTCTAGCGCTTGGTATGAACATCATCACCCACACGGCCATGGGCTTCGCGCTGAGTCAGTTCTTTCCCCCTGAATACCTGCCGGCCTCCATTGCCTTCTCCCTGCTGCCCGACGTCGACCACCTGCCAAACGTGAGGAAGTGGAAGCTAAGGGTCAACGGCTTTGAGACCTCCCAAACCGCCATGCACGGCCTGCTCGGAGCTGCCGTGTACGGCACCATCGGACTGCTGATCACGATCGTCGACAGTCAGGTGGGCACGCTGTTCCTCATCTGCGTGGCAACCCACCTGTTTCTGGACTTCATCTCTGGCGTCAGCGTGCCCTTCAAGCACATCAAGAAGAGCCCAACCAAGATCAACTTTGGCAACCCGCCGGACGAGCCTTTGGGGAGGAAGTTCTGGATAAGGTTTCTACAGGAAGCGGGCGTCATCGCGGTATCTTTGCTGATCTATATGAGCTGATCACGCACGTACGCAAGGATCTCGCGGACGTATTTCTCTCTTCCATCCCGCTGCCCGCGGACGAGGTCTCCCGCATTAGGGGATGGGCCTGCTTCGCCACAACCATCGCCCTACTGGACCGCCGCCTGGGTCTCGCGTCCGTGCTCCTCTTCCCGGCCCTGGTTCTGGACAGCGCTGACGGCGCCGTCGCACGCCGGCAGGGCGTGCACTCCCCACAGACGGATCGGGCCATGGACATGTTCACCGAGTTCATGCTCTATGCCGCATATTTGAAGAGCTACTACGGCTTGGTATCGACAGCACTGATGGCGTTGTGGGTGGTCCCCAAGACGGTCTGGATTGCTCGCTATCTGAGGCGGCGGCGTGAACAGCCAATACTACAGCGTAACTCCCCCTGGCGTCGTATGCTGTCTCTGGTGGTTGCCTTCCAACGCTTCATCTTCACCCACACCCTGCTGGCGATGCTCCTCATGCAGTGGGCCTTCCAATGGAGTCCACCGTGACCAAGACACGCTACGGCGCTTTCGTCTGCATCGTCCGCCCAGCAAACTCACTGGCCGTGGGTGCCTTGGCCTTGGCCTCCTGTCTGGTGGCCGGTGGGCAGATTGTCAACCCAGCCACCATCGCTCTGGCGGTGGTGGGCTCCGTCCTGGTCGCCGCCGGCGGGTACGCACTCAACGACGTCTTCGACTACAGCACGGACACCGCCAGTCATCGGGATCGTGTGCTGCCCAGAGGAGATATCAACCAGACGACGGCCAAGACCTTCGCCCTGATTCTTCTGATCGGATCTCCCTGTCTCTTTCTCCCCATCAACCGCCTGTCCTTCATCGACGCCTCGCTGGCAGCTCTACTGCTCTTCCTCTACTCGTGGAGGCTGAAGAGAAGCAGTGGCATCCTGGGCAACCTCGTCGTGGCCCTCCTGGCCGCCAACGCCGCGCTCATCGGGGGCTTCGCACTGGACAATCTGGCGGGATCAGCGTCACTTGGCGTCCCCGTCTTCCTGGCGACCCTCGCTCGCGAGATCGTCAAGGACGTCCAGGACATGCCAGGAGACATAGCGACGCGCAGCAGGAGCCTTCCTATGCTGATTGGCCCTCAAGCGTCATCTCGACTGGCGGCGCTCTTCCTGCTTCTGGCCGTCCCAGCCACCTATCTACCCTACGGTAGAACGGCCTTCGGCGCTATCTACCTTATCGCCGCTTCCCTGGTCAACGTCCTGGTGGTCGGAACAGCCATACAGCTCGCCGTCAAGCCCGGCCGCCCGACAGCGCTAACGCAGCACCCAGGGATGTCTTCTATCCCCGGGATGCCCTCCATCCCTATCAAGGCGGAGATGTTCCTCTACATCGTCATCTTCCTCCTCGCAGCTCTGTCGGAAACCCTTCAAGGCGTGGCAGCACGATGAACGTCTACGACTACCTCCTGGACACGGTCGAGCAGAAGGGCGCAGCTTTCTTGGTCCTAATCGGGCATGGTTTAGGATAGATTGACAGATTGCCCACAGGCCGTCTATGTGCC
>CAZNRX010000115.1:0-8168 GCA_964575455.1 uncultured Anaerolineales bacterium
GCGATGTTGATCCCGAGGTTTTCCCTGTGCCCGCGCCGCCGCCGCCCGCGTCGCCCCCGCCGCCGTGGCTGTCCGGATCCACACCCAACCATTTCGACCTTCCCGAAAGCTACCAGCCTTCAGCTTTCGGGAAGGTCACGCCTAAGATGCCGTTCTCTGCGCCCTCTGCGTCTCCGCGGTGAACCCCTCCCCCTTCGCCTACGCAATTCCAACCCTTTCCAACCAAACCCAAACGGAGCTCTAACCCGTCTCGTAACCAACAGGCGGCCTGTTCTGTTACCATGGTGCGTAGAACAGTCGTGACGAGAGACGCAAAGGAGGTGGGTCTATTCCCGTGTAGCTAACCGCTCCTGGCGGAGCGTAGAGAGTTTGGACGTACAGCACATCCACAATCAACAGGAGATCAGTCACAGGAGAGATAAGGAGATACTATGGCTATCAAGTATCCGCTCGAATATGAACTGACCCCGACGAGCATGGATTCAGGCAGGCACTGGGTGACGCTGCGCGTGAAGAACATCGGTACCCAGGACCTGACGGGATTGGACCTCAACCTGAACTCGCTGGACGCCTACAGCATCAGCGTCCTCGGGACCGGGAGCTACATCTCGATCCTGGAGCCCAACGAGAGCCGTGAGCTGCCGTTCCAGGTGTCGGCCAACAGGACTGGAAGCCTGTACCTGACGCTTGACGGCTGGAAGGACGGGCAGCGCTTCCATTGGGAGTCCCCCGGGCTGCCGATCACGGTCGGCGCGGAGACGGCCAAGCTCGTGAGCCTCTTCGCCATGACCGAGCCCTACTCCATCTTGGGCGAGAGGGTGCGCTGCGAGGCCACCGTTCGCGGCCTGGGCCAGAGCGAGGGCCTGAAGCTGGAGTTCTGGGCGGACACGCCCGGCGGCGAGTTCGAGGAGCTGGCCATTGTGGAGACAAAGTCCCTGTCACCGGGCGAGGAAGCGACCTACTCCGCTGAGGTCACGCCCGATGAGGAGGGGCTGTACACCATCTACGCCTATCTCTACGATGGCGTGCGCCGCATAGGACGCGAGGTCGAATACGTCTACGTGCGAGAGGCGTAGACCAGACGAGGCCGAACCCTGTGAAGGTGACGCAGCCTTCGCAGGGTTCGGGCTGCGACCCGCGCCCTGGTTCGTATGATTAACCACTCACCACGCGCTCTCGGCGGATCGCGGATCCGCCCGAAGACCTGGTGAGTCACTGCTGAGCGAGAAAGGGAGACTATGGCAGCGAAGTTTCCGATAGAGTACGATATCACCCCGAAGAGCGTGCCGGCCGGCACGACCTGGCTGACCGTGAGCCTGAAGAACGTCAGTCAGGACGCGCTGACCGGGTTGAACGTGCGGCTGAACAGCCTCGACACCTACGCCATCGACGTCCAGGAGGACGCGGCGTTGGTCTCCTCGCTGGAGCCGGGCGAGGAGCAGGAGCTGCACTATCAGGTGGCGGCGCAGCGGTCGGGCGGCGTCTACGTCTCTGCGGACGGGCGCTGGGCCGGCGAGCCGTTCCACTGGGAATGCCCGTCGCGGCGCATTGCGGTGGGCGACGAGTTGGTGGAGCTGGTGAGCGTCTTCGCCCTCTCCGAGCCGCATCCCCGGCCCGGCGAGAGCATCACCATCGACGCCACCCTGCGCGGCCTGACCACGGCCAGCGGGCTGATCCTCGAGTTCTGGGTGGTGACCCCGAGCGGGGAGTCGGTCTCGGTGGACAAGACCGCGACCGATCTGCTGAGCCCGGGCGAGGTGGCTGTGTACACGTCCGATCCGTTCGTCCCAGAGGAGCAGGGGATCTACGTGATCCACGTCTACCTGTTCGACGACACGAGGCGGATCGGCCACGAAACGGACTACCTGAGCATCGCCGTGTAGGACCGGGCCAACCGTTGCCGATACGAGAGAAGGAGAGATGTCAATGAGCGACGAGCCAAGACGGCTACATCCAACAAAGCTATACCACACCACCGATCCAGAGCAGCTCGACTTCGAGACCACGGATCAGGTAGACCGCCTGACGGAGGTCATCGGCCAGCCGCGGGCGGTCGAGGCGATGCAGTTCGGCATGGCCATCGAGGAGAAGGGGTACAACATCTACGCCATGGGCCCGCCCGGGATCGGCAAGCAGTCCCTCATGCGCCGCTTCTTCGAGGAGCGGGCGCAGGAAGAGCCAGCCCCCTCCGACTGGTGCTACGTGAAGAACTTCGACGACGAGCACAAGCCGCGCGCCATCGAGCTGCCGGCCGGGGTGGGCGTCGAGTTCCGCGACGACATGGACGAGCTGGTGGGCCAGTTCGACACCGCCCTCTCGGCCGCCTTCGAGAGCGAGGAGTATCAGTCGCGACGCCAGTCGATCCAGGAGGAGTTCAGGGAGAGCCAGCAGCAGGCCTTCGAGGACCTCCAGCACAGGGCGGCGGCGGAGGACGTCAGGCTGATTCGCACCCCGGCCGGGCTCGCCGTGGCGCCCGTGCGCGAGGGGGAGGTCCTCTCGCCCGAGGAGATTCAACAGCTATCCGAGGGTGAGCAGGAGGAGCTCCAGCAGAAGGTGGAGGAGATGCAGGACGAGCTCCAGGAGATCCTCCGCCAGGTGCCGGGCTGGCAGCGGGAGATGCGAGAGCGGCTGGACGAGCTGAACCGCGAGATCGCCAACCTGGCCATCGGCGGCCTGATCGACGAGCTGCGCGAGAAGTACGCCGACTGCCCCGAGGTGGTCGCCCACCTCGACGCGGTGCAGGAGGACGTGGTGGACAACGCGGAGAGCTTCCTGCCCCAGCAGGGCGGTCAGCAGGGCGGCCAGCAGGCGCTCCAGCAGATGCTGCAGGGAGGCGGGGACGCGCAGGGGCGCCAGGCCATGGTGCGAGAGGCGCTGATGCGCCAGTACAAGGTGAACGTGGTGGTCGACAACAGTGAGTCGGAGAACGCTCCGGTGATCTACCAGGACAACCCCACCTACCAGAACTTGATCGGGCGCATCGAGCACATGGCCCGCATGGGCGCGCTCATGACCGACTTCCATCTGATCAAGGCCGGAGCGCTCCACCGCGCCAACGGAGGCTACCTCCTGCTGGACGCGCGGAAGGTGCTGACCGAGCCGTACGCCTACGAGGCGCTCAAGCGCGCCATGGATGCCGGCAAGATCCGCATCGAGTCGCTGGGCCGTCAGCTCAGCCTCATCAGCACGGTCTCTCTGGAGCCGGAGCCGATCCCGCTCAACGTCAAGGTGGGCCTGTTCGGCAATCGGCTGATCTACTACCTGCTCACGCAGTTCGATCCCGACTTCGCTGAGCTGTTCAAGGTCGAGGCCGACTTCCACGAGGAGATGGACCGCGACCAGGAGAATCAGGAGCTCTACGCCCGGCTGATCGCGACCATGGTGCAGGAAGCGGAGCTTCAGCCCTTCGGTCGCGACGCCGTGGCGCGCGTGATCGAGCACGGCGCCCGCATGGTGGGCGATTCGGAGAAACTCTCCACCAGGGGCGAGAACATACAGGACCTGCTGCGCGAGGCGAATCATTGGGCCAAGCAGAACGGCCACGACGTCGTCACCGCGGACAACGTGCAGCGTGCCATCGACGCCCAGATCTACCGCGCCGACCGGCTGCGCGAGCGGATGCAGGAGGCCATTCTCCGCGACACAGTGCTGATCGACACCGACGGCGACGAGGTCGGTCAGGTCAACGGCCTTTCCGTCATCCCGCTGGGCGACTTCATGTTCGGCCGCCCGACGCGCATCACGGCCCGCACCCGCATGGGTAAGGGCGAGGTGGTGGATATCGAGCGCGAGGTGGAGCTGGGCGGGCCGATCCACTCCAAGGGCGTGCTGATCCTGGCCGGGTTCATGGGCGCTCGTTACGCGGAGGAGCAGCCACTCTCGCTCTCGGCGAGCCTGGTCTTCGAGCAGTCCTACAGCCAGATCGAGGGCGACAGCGCCTCGTCGGCGGAGCTCTATGCGCTTCTCTCCTCGCTGGCCGAGCTGCCGATCAACCAGACCATGGCCGTCACCGGCTCCGTGAATCAGCGCGGTCAGGTGCAGGCCATCGGCGGGGTCAACCAGAAGATCGAGGGCTTCTTCGATATCTGCAAGGCGCGCGGCCTGACCGGCGATCAGGGCGTCCTCATTCCGCAGAGCAACGTGAAGCATCTGATGCTGCGCCGGGACGTGGTCGACGCGGTGGAGGAGGGCACCTTCCACATCTACCCCGTTGAGACGGTGGACGAGGGGATCGAGATCCTGACCGGCGTGCCGGCCGGCGAGCGCGACGAGGAGGGCAACTACCCCGAGGGGACCGTCAACCGGCGGGTGCAGCAGCGGCTGGCGCAGCTGGCCCAGAAGCGCACCGAGTTCGCCAAGAGCGCTGAGGAGGAGTAGGCCTATGGAGGAGCGAGGCACAGAGGGCTGGACGCTGGAGGAAGCGACCGAGCACGCCATAGACCGGATTCTGGTGGCCCTCGATCCCTCCTTGCACAGTCGAGCGGCCCTGGAGGCGGCGGCCGCGATGGCGGCCCGTTTCGAGGCCGAGCTGATGGCTCTCTTCATCGAGGACGCCAACATCCGGCGTCTGACAGATCTGCCGTTCGTGCAGGAGGTGGGTTTCTACACCGGCACGTGCCGACGCGTGGAGAGCCGGGAGCTCTCGCGCCAACTGCGGGTGCAGGCTGGCCGGATGCGGCGGCGGTTCACGCTCGTCACGCGGCACATCGAGACGCGCTGCTCGTTCCGGGAGATACGCGGCCGAGTGGCGCCGGAGGTGCTGAAGGCGGCCGCCGAGGTGGACGTGGCCATCCTGGGCAAGGGCGCCTGGTCGGCGGTGGACACGGGGCGGCTGGCGCCCGACGTGCGAGAGATCCTGAGCCAGGTGCCCGCGTCGACGCTGGTCCTTCAGGCCAACACCGCGGTGGAGCCGCCCGTGCGCGTGGTCTACACTGATACGCTGCTGGCGCAGAAGGCGCTCTCCATCGCCGTACGGCTGGCCGAGGACGGCCACCTGATGGTCTTCGTGCTGGCCGACGATCCCGACAAGGCGGCCCGCCTCCGGGAGGAGGCCGAGCGGGCGGTGGTGGGGCGGCAGATCGATCTTTCATTCCAGACGTTGACGGAGGCCAGCGTCTCCCGGCTGGCCTATCTGATGGCGCACGAGGGGGAGGGCACGTTGGTGCTGCCCGCCGATGCGCACAGGATGGAGGACGAGGCGCTCCTGGACTTCTTGGGCGACACGGGCGCACCTGTCCTCATGGTGCGGTAAGGCAACACCCTTTCCGCATCCTGCTCCTGGCGGAGCCACCAATCGCTCCTGGCGGATCCGCGATCCGCCAGCGACCAACTATCAACCGCTCCTGGCGGATCCGTGATCCGCCAGCGACCAATTATCAACCGCTCCTGGCGGATCCGTGATCCGCCAGAGAATGACAGGAGGTTTTCACAATGGCAGACAGAACAACGCTTGATGAGCTGCATCTAGGCCTGGGCAAGCGGACGCGTTTACACCGCATGCTCTATGAGCATGGCCCGGGCGACGGCAGACTTCTGATTCTACCGATCGACCACGGCGTGGAGCACGGCCCGGTCGACTTCTTCCCCAATCCGCCCAGCGGCGACCCGGAGTACCAGTGGCAGCTGGCCAGGGAGGGGGGCTACTCGGGCATCGCGCTCCACATCGGCCTGGCGAAGAAGTACATGCGCGACTACGCCGGCGACGTCCCGCTGATCCTCAAGCTCAACGGCCGGCCCCACATCCCGCCCAACGACCGTCCGCTCTCGGCCCAGCACGCCACGGTCGAGGACGCGGTCCGGCTGGGGGCGGACGCCGTGGGGTACACGGTCTACGTCGGCTCCCCGCTTCAGAAGGAGGACTTCCATCAGCTGATGGGGGTGCGGACCGACTGCGACCGATACGGCATGCCGCTGGTCATCTGGGCCTATCCTCGGGGTGAGGCGATCGACGCCAAGGGCGGCCGCGATACCATCTACGCCGTGGACTACGCCGCCCGGCTGGCGACCGAGCTGGGCGCCGACGTGGTCAAGCTGAACGTGCCCAAGTTTGCGGATCCCGGCAACGAGCAGAGCCCCGAGCCCTACCGCGAGCTGTATGAAGCGTGGAAGGAGCTCGACGAGTACGAGGCCTACCGACGCGCGGTCGAGAAGGTGACCGCGTCCGCCGGGAGGACGATGGTGCTCTTCTCGGGCGGGAGCAAGGTGAGCGACGAGGACCTGCTCGCCAAGGCTCGCATCTGCATGGAGGGCGGGGCCACGGGGTTGATCTTCGGTCGGAACATGTGGCAGCGCCCCTTCGAGAAGGGGCTGGAGATCACCGAGCGCGTGAAGGAGGTCATGCGCGACGCCTGACACGCTCGCTCGACTTCGAGAAGACCCGGTGGACCCGATTCGCTCGCCCTGGATCATTGGATCGAGGGCGGGATCGAGTGCGGGCAGGGGATCTGGGTGCTTGGGCGGCCTCCGCCCGTCGCCCCGCGATCCCCTCGGAGCGGTCCTTTTGGGTCGGCAGATCAAGGACGTTAGCGCTCCTTCACACAACAGACATTGGCTTTTCCCCAGCTCCTAGACCCCGTCCCGGGGGCGGCTGGCCCAAGACAAAGCTCGGCAGCGTGCAGCAGTCGCCCCGAGGACGAGGTTCGGAGCAATTGAAAAGTCCAGGCCAGATGCGTGAAATAGCACTAAGGCTTTCAGAGCATCAAGGTAGGTTCACGTGCCAGGTGGCAAAGGGCGGTCTTCAGCAAGAAGACGAGATCCGCACAGGAGACCCTTGGGTCTCGGCGGCCCTGCAAGATAAGGAGGTGGTGAGCGAGCAATTACATGGACTGGACTCAGAGATCGGATATCCGTGTGCAAGTTCGGCAGAGGCGTGATACTCACGTCAACCACGATAAGGAATAAGGAGGTAGGACGATGGCCGTTGTCAAGGTAATTGAGGTTCTGGCGCAGTCGGACGAGGGCTGGGAGGAGGCCGTGGAGAAGGCGCTCGCCGAGGCCTCGCAGACAGTTCGCAACATCAAGTCGGTCTACATCAAGGACATGCAGGCGATCGTGGAGGATAACGAGATCACAGGGTACCGGGTCAACACCAAGATCTCGTTCATGGTCGGCGAGGAGTAGGCCCAGGAGAAGACCGGATCGACGCGGATTCGGTGGATAGACAAGCTCAAGGAGGGTGTGTCACCCCCGCATCTGGTCTGAAACCGCGTGTCACTTCGACACGTGGGGTGCGGGTGACACACCCGCTCCGAGCATCTACCGTCCCAACACGCTCGCATGGGGTGTGCTCCCCCCAAAGAACAAGCTCGGAGGGGGTCTGTGACCCCCGTGTCTGGCCAATCTACTACTTGGAGGTAGCGTTCAGTAGAAGGAGGAGGTTATGGCTTTCGAACTGACCAGCTCAGCCTTTGCATCTGAGGAGACCATTCCGCACCGCTACACCTGCGAGGGGGCGGACGTCTCGCCCCCGCTCTCCTGGCGCAACGCACCGGAGGGCACCCAAGGCTTTGCACTCGTCTGCGAGGACCCGGACGCCCCCGGAGGGACCTTCGCCCACTGGCTGCTGTATAACATCCCCACGACGCGGGACCAGCTCCCCGAGGGCGTCGAGAACGACCCGACGCTCGACTGGGGCGCGACCCAGGGACGGAACGACTTTGGCAACGTGGGCTACGGGGGACCGTGCCCGCCCATGGGCTCCACCCACCGCTACTACTTCCGGCTCTACGCCCTGGACGAGCAGCTCGACCTGCCCCCGGGCGCCAGCCGCCACCAACTCCTGAGCGAGGTGGAGAAGCGCGCCATCGCCCGCGTCGGCCTGATGGGCCGCTACGGCCGGCCCTGACGCCCTATGCAGGGTGCGTATCCTCCCCCCAGCTAGCGACAAGCCACTCATCCTCCCCCCAGCTAGCGACAAGCCACTCATCCTCCCCCCAGCTGGCGAGAAGCCACTCATCCTCCCCCCAGCGGGGGGAGCTAGAGGGGGGAGAAAAGCCGGGGGCGCCTTCACCAACCTCTCCCCCCCTCAATCCCCCCCGCTGGGGGGGAAGCTCGCTTGTCGTCATCGAGCTGGCGACAAGCCACTGATCCTCCCCCCAGCTGGCGACAAGCCACTCATCCTCCCCCCAGCGGGGGGAGCTAGAGGGGGGAGAAAAGCCAGAATGCCTTCG
>CAZNRX010000115.1:8268-10200 GCA_964575455.1 uncultured Anaerolineales bacterium
GAGCTAGAGGGGGGAGAAAAGCCAGAATGCCTTCGAGGAACCTCTCCCCCCCTCAATCCCCCCCGCTGGGGGGAAGCTCGATTGTCGTCATCGAGCCGGCGACAAGCCACCCATCCTCCCCCCAGCGGGGGGAGCTAGAGGGGGGAGAAAAGCCAGAATGCCTTCGAGGAACCTCTCCCCCCCTCAGTCCCCCCCGCTGGGGGGGAAGCTCAATTGTCGCCTCCACTCGACAAAGGCGAATCCATGTCCACACCACACGCCCGCGCAATCGCCTCCAGCACCCCCTCAACGTTGCTGTTCACATCGCGATTGGTGAAACGGATCACGCGAATGCCGTACCCCGCGAGCCACTCCGTTCGGGCCTGATCATATGCCTGTTGATCTGGCTGGTAGTGCGAGTGTCCGTCGATCTCGATAGCCAGTTTATGCTCGTAGCAGAAGAAATCGAGGATGAACCGGTCAATGGGGTGCTGACGTCGGAACCTGATGCCGTACAATTGCTTGCGGCGCAGTCGCTGCCAGAGTTTGCGCTCCTGGGGCGTCATCTCGCGGCGTAGTTCTCTGGCGCGCTCCAGGATGGCTGGGTGGACGCGTCGGGTTGGCTGTGGATCAGGCATTTTCGCTCCTTTGGTGGTTTTCTCCCCCCTCTAACTCCCCCCGCTGGGGGGAGAAAAGTCGGGGTTCCTTCACCAACCTTTCCCCCCCCTCAGTCCCCCCGCTGAGGGGGGAGGCGGATGCTGCTTCACCGCTGGTGAATAGTGTATACCAGCCTCTTGTGGTGGGCAAGTCGCTTGCGGGTGGCTGCCGAGGCTCTGAAGATGGTTGCGTCTCTTGGCGGCTGATGCATACTCAAGCCGACGGAACAGCCGTATTCGTTCCTTTCCCGATTCGCTGTAGTGCCCCCTGCCCAACCAAACTCAAACCCTTCACAACCAAACCCAGAGCCGTCTCCAACCCGGCCCATCCCTGGCATCGAGCGTCTTCTGTTACACTTACACTACGACTCCAACCCCGACGACGAAACGTGGAGTCGGGTGACGGAGACGATGGATCTGCTCATCTAGGCATCTGTCGAGCAGGGAAGGGAGGCGGGATGTTCAAGGACAGAAGAGACGCAGGACAGGAGCTAGCCCGCGAGCTGGAGCTCTACAAGGGCGAGGACCTGCTCGTCCTGGCCATACCGCGCGGGGGCGTCGAGGTTGGATACCAGGTGGCCAAGTACCTCGATGCGGAATTCTCCTTGCTCATAGCGAGGAAGCTGCCCTACCGGGATCAGCCCGAGGCTGGCTTTGGGGCTTTGGCCGAGGACGGCAGCAGCGTGGTCCTGGAGCGCGCCACCCGCTGGGTGTCCGATGCGACCGTCGAGCGGGTCATCGAGGAGCAGCGCCAGGAGATCGAGCGGCGCGTGGCCGTGCTGAGGAAGGGGGAGCCGCTCCCCGAGCTGGAGGGGCGCACCGTGATCCTGGTCGACGACGGCATCGCCATGGGGTCCACCATGCGGGCCGCCATCAAGCTCTGCCGGGAGCGGGACGCTGGCAAGGTGGTGGTGGCCATCCCGGTGGCCAGCGCCGACGTGGCGGAGCGTATCGAGGGCGAGGCGGGCGGCCTGCCCCACGAGATCGTGGTGCTGGAGCAGCCCAAGTTCTTCCGGGCGGTAGCGCAGGTCTACGAGCGCTGGTACGACGTGCCAGATAGCGAGGTGACCGCCATCATGGACCGCTGGCGCAGCGGGGAGGGCGATAGCTAACATCTTCTCCGGCGGATTTGGGTTTGGATCATCTGACCCCAACCCGTAATCCGGCGATTCTGTGCGATCTAGGTTAGTTCTTTCGGTTCGCTAAAAACTGGACGAGTTTAGAAGATTCCGGTAAGCTCATGCTTTCGGTTCGCTAAAAACTGGACGAGTTTAGAAGATTCCGGTAAGCTCATGGT
>CAZNRX010000116.1:0-10198 GCA_964575455.1 uncultured Anaerolineales bacterium
ATAACTTGCTGCAAGCAGCTGATGACACTGCAAGTCCTAAAACAAGTGCTCCTGCCTGACGCTCCCCGGCGCGCCGGTTGTATTGAGGCTGGCGATGGGCTATAATGTGAGTGTGGGCTTCGCTGCGTCGCACGGCAGCTGCTGAAAAGAGGATCGGGATGAGTCTGAAGAAGCGATTGAGGCAGGACGAGCCGCTGATCGGCTCTCTGGTCACGATGCCGTCGCCGGATGTGGCCGAGATCATGGCTTGCGTTGGCTTTGACTACTTGTGGATCGAGACCGAGCACGCGCCGACGGGCTTCGTCCACGCGCAGGCCCTGATCCAGGCTGTCGGGGGACGCTGCCCCACCCTGTTGCGCATCCCCGACAAGGAGGAGGTGTGGGTCAAGAAGGCTCTGGACATCGGCTGCGACGGGATTGTGGTACCTCAGATTCGCTCGATGGAGGAGGCGCAGCAGATCGTCGCCTGGAGCCTCTACCCACCGGAAGGGCGACGCAGCGTGGGCGTCTCTCGCGCTCACGGCTACGGCATGGCGTTTCAGGATTATGTCGACCGGGCGAACGACGAGTTGGTCATCGTGCTCCAGGCCGAGCATGGGGATGCCGTGGGGAACATCGCGTCGATTGTGGAGGTGAACGGGATCGATGCCGTGCTCATCGGTCCTTTCGATCTATCCGGTAGCCTTGGCGTGCTGGGCGAGACGGATCATCCGCGCGTGCTGGAGGCTATTGCGACGGTCCGACGCCATTGTCAGGCGGCGGGGATGCCCCTGGGTATCTTCGCCCCTGACGTGCCGATGGCGAGAAGCTACATCGAACAGGGATTCGCGCTGATCGCGCTTGGCATGGATACCTTCTTCTTATGGCGGTCGGCTCAAGACGCGCTGGATGACCTTCGCGCGCCCTAGCGTGTGCTTCTCGTTCACAGTGTTGTCTGGATTTGAAGGGAATGTGGTAGACTATGGACACCATCACTGTTGAATTGACGACGATGGCCCACGGCGGCGACGCCCTGGGCCGAAGCGAGGGAAAGGTCATCTTCGTCCCCTACGCGATGCCGGGCGAGACGGTGCGCGCCGAGATCACGAAGGACAAGGGGCACTATGCCTTCGCCCGGTTGGTGGAGGTCGTTGAGCCTTCGCCTCAGCGGGTTGACCCGCCCTGTCCCTACTTCGGGCAGCGTAAGTGCGGCGGCTGCCAGTGGCAGCACATCGACTACGACGCGCAGGTGCGACTAAAGCGGGATATCCTGGTCGATCAGATCGAGCGCATCGGCGACGTCGAGGATCCTCTGGTCCATCCCACGATGGCGGACGAGACGGGCTGGGCGTACCGCAACCACGCGCAGTTCCGACCCGCCGCCGAGGGAGGGCTGGGCTTCCAGAGGGCCTCCGGAGGCCAGTTCGAAGGGGCCGAAGACGCGGAGGTTGTGCCTATCGGCTTCTGCATGATCCTCCACCCGATGCTCTCGGACCTCTATGATTTGATCGACCTGGACGTCGAGGGGCTCGTGCGCCTCGTGCTGCGCGCGGGCACGGCCACCGGCGACCGTCTCATAGGCTTCGAGATGGAGGAGGACAAGCCCCCCGCTCTGGAGGCGGACGAGACGGTCTCCTGTGTGATGCTCCTCGAGGAGGGCGGCTACGCCAATCTAATTGGCGACAACTACGTCACCGAGATCGTCGCTGACCATGTCTATCGCGTCTCTGCCTCCTCGTTCTTTCAGGTGAACACCCGCCAGGCCGCGCAGTTGGTGCGTCTGGCCTCGGCGTATCTCGACCTGGATGGGGATGAGACCGTGCTGGATGCGTTCTGCGGCGTGGGGCTCTTTACCACCCATCTGGCGGAGGAGGCTGAGTTGGTGATCGGCATTGAGTCGTTGCCCTCCGCTGTCGATGACCTGCTGGTGAACACGGAGGGTCACGCCAACGTCGAGATCATCGAGGGCGCCGTGGAGGACGTGCTGCCGGAGATCGCTGTCCCCGTTGACGCCGTGTTGCTGGATCCGCCCCGCGGCGGCGTGGATCGCCACGCGCTCGATGCCCTGGTGGATCTGGAGCCCTCTCGCATCGTCTACGTGTCTTGCGACCCGGCCACGTTGGCTCGCGACGCCAAGCGGCTGGAGAGCAAGGGGTACGCTCTGATCGAGGTGCAGCCTCTGGACATGTTTCCCCAGACGTATCACGTGGAGAGCGTGTCGCTCTTCGCGCCCGGGTAGTAGTCAGCGGAGGTGATGGGGGTCATGGTCTCTCCCGACCGCTCGGCTCAGTCCCCGGCCTCTGATGAGATAGAGGCCCTGGAACGGTCGGTGCTCAGATATCGGCGGGAGCTCTCTGCTCTGCGCGACGTCATGTCCGTGGCTGGTGAGTCCCTGGAACTGAAGGACATCCTGAGGCGCCTGCTCGACCACGTCCTGAGGATGATGAAGAGCAAGGTGGGGGCGATCCATCTGCTCGATGATGGGCGGACGACGCTGCAGCTTGCTGCTTCGCGTGGTGTTCCGAAGGGCGTCCTGGATGAGCTGGATGCCATAGAAGGGCCCTTTGAGCTAACGGCATGGCCCGCTGAAGGGAGCGAACCGTGCGTCGTCTTGGCGGCCCCCCCCGCCAAGATCGCTGAGCGGCTTCGGCGATCGGTGAAAGGCAGCAGCGGGCGCGGAACCGCATCGTGCGTCGGGGTGCCCGTCCGTTCACGGGGAAAGAGCCTGGGCCTGATCAGCGTCGTTGGGCGTGCAGGCCGGGCGTTCAACGAGGATGACGTCGCCCTCCTGAGTTCCATTGCGGATCAGATAGGCGTGGTTGTGGAGAACGCTCGACTCCACCGTCAGGCCGAGCAACTGGCCGTGGTGAGGGAGCGAGAGCGCCTGGCGCGGGAGCTCCACGACTCGGTGACTCAGTCGCTCTACAGCCTGACGCTCCTCGCTGAGGCGAGCCAGCGTCTGCTCGGCAGTGGCGAGCTCGGTCGTGCGGCGGAGTACACGGTAAGACTGGGAGAGATTGCCCAGCAGGCTCTCAGGGAGATGCGACTGCTGGTCTACCAGCTGCGGCCCCTGGTGCTGAAGAGAGAGGGACTGGTGGGTGCCCTGCAGCAGCGGTTGGACGCCGTGGAGAAGCGGGCCGGCGTGGACGCGCGTCTGCTGGTCGAGGGGACGCTTGACCTGCCAGCGTCGGTCGAGGAGGGGCTCTACCGCATCGCCCGGGAGGCGCTGAACAACGCGTTGAAGCACGCCGCTGCGCGCTCGGTGGTCTTGCGCATTCGGGCCGGTGCAGATCACGTGGCGTTAGAGGTGGAGGACGATGGCTGCGGCTTCGATCCCGCGGGTGTGCGCGATCAAGGAGGTATGGGGCTCATAAGCATGCGAGAGCGCGCGGAGAGGCTGGGAGGCTCCTTCTCTCTCGTTTCGACCCTGGGGAGCGGAACGACGATGCGGGTGGTGGTGGAGGTGACGTGATGAGCGAGGAGATCCGTGTTCTGGCTGCGGACGACCATGCCGTGGTGCGAGAGGGGCTGCGGGCCTTGATCGACACCGAAGAGGGGATGGTCTTGGTGGGGGAGGCCACTGACGGTGTCGAAGCTGTACGAAAGGCCCGGGCCCTGGAGCCCGATGTCGTTCTGCTCGATCTGGTGATGCCGCGCAAGAGCGGTTTGGAGGCGATCGGGGAGATCAAACAGGCGCTCCCGTCGACGCGTATCCTGGTGCTCACCAGCTTCGCCGAGGATGAGAAGGTCTTCCCGGCCATCAAGGCGGGCGCCCATGGCTATCTGCTGAAGGACACATCGCCAAGTCAGCTGCTCCGAGCGATTCGCGATGTGCATCGCGGTGAGCCATCGATGCATCCCACCATTGCGCGAAAGCTTATGCTTGAGCTTCAACGCTCTTCGGAGCTCCCGCCGACGGAGGATCCCCTGACCGCGCGCGAGGCTGAGGTCCTGAGTCTGGTGGCCCAAGGTCTGACGAACCAGGAGATCGCGGACAAGCTCTTCGTCAGCGAGCGCACCGTGCGCACGCACGTCAGCAATATCCTGAGCAAGCTCCATCTTGCGAACCGCACCCAGGCGGCGCTCTATGCGTTAAGAAAGGGATTGGCCAGCCTGGCAGGGACCTAGCACGACCGGCTTCTTGATCGAGACGAATCCCTCGCTTGACCCCGAAGGGACCACGCCTGGCGTGGCCCTTTCTCGCTTCTAGGCGTAGATCGTAGCTACACAGAGTTGCACGGAGGGGACGCAGAGAAGCCTCAGGGTACTCCTCCTTGGGTGTCTCTGTGTCTGCCCCGTGCATCTCTGTGTAGCGACTGAACTGGTAGGCGGCCCGACGGCATCGGAGATGCGACGTTTGCTCCAGACGAAATCCGACTTTTGACCGATGCGTCAGCGATGATGAGGTGGTATGATGCGACTGTCCAAAGGGTGGGCAGAGGATAACGCGTGGAATCAATGTCGGAGGTACGGAGCATGACAAATCTGAAGCCGCTGGCTGATCGCCTGGTCGTCGAACCGCTGGAGAAGGACGTGGAGACCTTCGCCGGTGGGGAACTTGTCCTTCCGGACACGGCGAAGGAGAAGCCCCAGCAGGGGAAGGTCCTGGCCGTGGGGCCTGGGGCTCGAAACGACGACGGGGAGCGCATCCCGATGGAGGTTGGCGTCGGCGACAGGGTGATCTTCGCCAAGTACGCTGGCACGACCTTCAAGGGGAAGGATGGAAAGGAGCTTCTCCTGATGAAGGAAAGCGACCTGCTGGCGCTGCTGGCGTAGGCAGGACAGCGCCGTTCGACTACTATCTTCAGGTAAGGATCTACGTCTAGTGAGGAGGAAGCGATATGGCAAAACAGTTGGTCTTTGGTGAAGAGGCGCGTAGTTCGCTCAAGCGTGGCATCGATACCCTGGCGGTGGCGGTTGTCACGACGCTAGGTCCCAAGGGGCGTAATGTGGCGCTGGACAAGAAATGGGGAGCTCCCACCATCACCCACGACGGCGTGACGGTGGCCAAGGAGGTGGAGCTGAAGGAACCCTTCGCGAACATGGGGGCGCAGCTGTTGAAAGAAGCGGCGACAAAGACGAACGACATCGCCGGTGATGGTACCACGACGGCGACGCTGCTGGCTCATACCATCGTCACCGAGGGGATGAAGAACGTTGCTGCGGGCGCCAATCCCATGCTTCTGAAGCGGGGCATCCTGGCCGGTGCCGACGCCGTCGTTGAGGCCCTTGACGCGCAGGCGATAGAGATCTCGACCAGGGAGGAGATCGCCAACGTGGCGGCTATCTCCGCCCAGGATCGCGAGATCGGTGAGTTGATCGCCGAGGTGATGGATCGAGTTGGCAAAGATGGCGTGGTGACGGTCGAGGAGAGCAAAGGGCTGGCGTTCGAGATCGAGTACGTGGAGGGTATGCAGTTCGACCGAGGCTACATCTCTCCCTATTTCGTCACCAGCTCGGAAGCGATGGAGGCGGTGATCGAGGAGCCCTACATCCTCATCCACGACAAGAAGATCTCCTCCGCCCAGGATTTGGTGCCTGTGCTGGAGAAACTGGTCCAGAAGGGGCAGCGGGACCTCTTAGTCATCGCCGAGAAGGTCGATGGCGAAGCGCTGGCGACGCTGGTGTTGAACAGGCTGCGCGGTATGCTCAACTGTGTGGCGGTCAAAGCGCCCGGCTTCGGCGATCGGCGCAAGGAGATGCTGCGCGACATCGCGGTCGTGACCGGTGGTCGCGTCATCACCGAGGAAGAGGGGCGCAAGCTGGAGGGGGCCACCATTGAGGATTTGGGGCGAGCCGACAAGGTCGTCTGCACCAAGGATGACACGACCATCGTTGGTGGGCACGGCGCAGAGCTTGACATCAAGGGTCGTATGGAGCAGATCAAGGTCGAGATCGAGCGATCGACCTCAGACTACGATCGGGAGAAGCTCCAGGAGCGCCTGGCCAAGCTGGCAGGTGGCGTGGCCGTGATCCGCGTGGGGGCCGCCACGGAGACGGAGCTGAAGGAGAAGAAGCACCGCGTTGAGGACGCCCTATCCGCCACGCGTGCGGCGATCGAGGAGGGCATTGTCGCGGGCGGCGGCGTGGCCCTGATCAACGCCATTCCGGCACTCGACGACGTCAAGGTGACGTACGATGACGAGCGGACGGGCGTGAACGTGCTGCGCCGGGCGCTGGAGATGCCGCTGCGCAAGATCGCCGAGAATGCCGGAGAGGACGGTGCCGTCACACTGGAGGCCGTGAGGAGGCTGCACCGGGAGAACGGCAACGATCGCGTGGGCTACGACGTGCTGCAGGGCGACTTCGCCGACATGGTCGAGAGGGGCATCATCGACCCGGCAAAGGTGACCAAGGGGGCGTTGTCCAACGCGGCCTCCATCGCAGCCATGGTGCTCTCCACGGAGGCGCTGATCACCGATATTCCGGAGAAGAAGAATGCTTCTCAGAGGCCCGACTACTCGGACTACGACTTCTAGTGGGCGTAGCTGACGCTGGATGCAAGATGGTAGACAAGGAGGCCTGACATGGCTAAGACGTACTGCATCACCTGCGATGCCGAGATCGTCGTGCGGAATCCCCGTCTGGGGGCGAAGATAAAGTGTCCCGAGTGCGGCGATGAGCTGGAGATCGTCAGCACGGATCCATTCGACGTGGATTACGCCTACGACGACGATTGGGACGACGACTGGGACGACGAAGAGGAGGACTACTAGACGCGTCTCGATGAGCTTCGGTGCACCCTCGATGGCGCGGAGGGAAGGGATGGGCCCTCCCTCGTCGTGAGATCGTGATTCGTGCCCCGAGGACATAGAAGGCGGGGGTTGGATAGAGCGCTTCACTATCGAGTGGAGCGCTTTCGATATGGGTGAGACGCGAAGGCGTCGAGCTCCGGGTGAGGCCAACCGGTGGCAGGTGATAGGCTCTCGCTCATGGCGGAGCAGATGAAGAGGAGGGAGATGAGGTCTGGCATGCGCGTGGGTTTGATCTACAACCTGAAGCAGAACGTGGCCGTGTGGTTTGATGCGCCCTCGGACGCGTTGGCCGAGTACGACTCGATCGAGACAGTTCAGGCGCTGGAGGCAGCTCTCCTGGCCGGCGGGCACCAGGTCGTTTGCCTGGAGGGTGACGGGACGCTTCTCGACACGGTGCGCCGGGCGGCGCCCGATATCTGCTTCAATATCGCCGAGGGACTGCGAGGCGATGCGCGAGAGGCGCAGGTGCCGGCCTTGCTGGAGGTGCTTGGCATCCCCTACACTGGATCGAAGGTCCTCGCTCAGGCGATCTCGCTGGAGAAGGCTGTGACCAAGCGCCTCTGGCGCGAGGTTGGCCTTCCCACGGCGCCATTCCAGGTCTTTCGACGGGGTGATGAGATGCTGAATCCACAACTGACCTTCCCGCTGTTCGTCAAACCGGTGCATGAGGGCACAGGCATGGGCATCAACAGCCGCTCGATTGCGCACAGTGAGATCGCTTTGCGAAAGCAGGTGCGGTGGGTGCTCGACATCTATCGACAGCCAGCCTTGGTAGAAGGCTATCTACATGGTCGGGAGTTCACCGTGGGCCTGATCGGAAACGCACGCAACCCCGGCGAGAGCCGATGGCGCGATATCTACGATGAGCGAGGCTATCACGTGTTCCCGGTGTTGGAGATCGACGCTCGGACAGGTGCCGGCGCGGGGCTCTACGACGCGGTGTCCAAAGCCCGTAATCCCGGCGAGAGCGGTGCGCCGCTCTATCTTTGCCCGGCCGATATCCCAACGTCTCTGGAAGCGGACCTGAAGCGGCTGGCGGTCGAGGCCTTTGAGGCCATCGGGGCCCTGGATCTTGGGCGCGTGGACTTCAGATTGGGAGACGACGGCCGACCCTATCTGCTGGAGATCAACACCCTGCCGGGCTTAAACCCCCGGGTGAGCGATCTATGTATCATGGCGCAGGCCGAGGGATTCCACTACACCGACCTGATCAACGAGATCCTCAGCCTGGCGACGGACCGCTATGCCCGCGCAGGGGAGATGGGCAGAACGACGGTCGGTCTCTTCCAAGGGGCTTATCTTGGGACGGCGATGCCGGCCTGGGACGGACTCTGATGGGAGCCCGGGACAAGCCCCTTGGCGTTGCTGTGCTCTACAACGCCAGCGATACGTTGATCAAGGGTGAGCCAAGGGATCACCTGGCCGAGCAGGGCGTTATCCTTTGCGGGGAGGCGGTGAGCGACGCACTCCGGACAGCGGGCTATCGGGTGGCGCAGGTGCCGGTTCACGTGGATGTCGAGTTGGTCCTAACCCCCTATCCGCCCACCGAGTGGATGGTCTTCAACCTGGGCGAGGGGCTCGATGGTCGGTTGTTCGAGGAACCGCGCATCGTCTGGGCTCTGGAGGCAATGGGCTATTGCTTCACCGGATCGAGGGGGAATGCCATCGCGCGTTCGTTGCACAAGGCCCAGGCCAAGGCCCTGCTGGCGCGCGAGGGCGTGATCACGCCGGCCTGGTGGCTCCTGCGCCATCCGGACGAGGTCAGCCTTGTGGAGGGCGACCTGCTGTTTCCGCTGATCGTCAAGCCGGTGGCCGAGGACGCCAGCATCGGCATCAGACCGAGTGCAGTGGTGAGCGATGTCTTTGCGCTGCGGGATCGCGTGGCGTACGTGGTCGAGCGTTACCGTCAGGCGGCGCTGGTTGAGGTGTTTGTGGTAGGTCGGGAGTTCAACGTCTCCATTTGGGGCGATCCGCCGCAGATCCTGCCCTTGGCGGAGATCGATTTCAGCGCCTTCGAGGACCCGTGTGCGCGCATTGTCTCCTTCGCGGCCAAGTGGGAGGAGGCGTCGTTCGAGTATCATCACACCCCCGTCGTCTGTCCTGCGCCGACGGATGATGATCTCGCTGAGCGCATTACCGACACCGCGCACCGTGCCTGGGCGGCGATCGGCTGTCGAGGATACGCCCGGGTGGATATGCGCCTCGGCGACGGCAACGTGCTGTACGTCGTGGAGGTGAACTGCAACCCCGATCTCTCACCTGAGGCCGGTTTGCACTGGGCGGCGAGGGCCGCGGGCTACAGTTACGAGGAGATGGTGGTGAACATCGTCGACATCGCGAGGGGGCAGGCTGGCTCTGCCGGATACCCTGTCCGAGGCCGATCAGTCCGCGCGGGCACAGATCGATGAGGTCAACGTTCAGATTCTGGAGTCCTTCCCAGTCCAGGTCGAGGTCGCGATCAAGGGCAGCCTGCCCGACAGCTGCACCGAGATTGAGCAGCTCGACCAGCGCTTTGACGCGGAGGAGAGCATCTTCTGGATCGAGATCACGACGGTGCGTACCACGGACGAAGCGTGCGCTCAGGCGCTGGTTCCGTTCGAGGAGACGGTTGCGCTCGACGTCTACGGTCTGCCGGTCGGTACCTACTACAGTGGACGTCAACGGTGTGAGGGAAAGCTTCACCTTGGCGGTGGACAACGCGTTGCCCGATGCGGAGTTGCCGAATCCCGCGTCTGCGTATTGCGAGGAGCAGGGGTACCGCGTCGCGATACGCGCGGACGATCAGGGCAATCAGTACGGCGTGTGCGTCTTCCCGGATGGGAGCGAGTGTGACGAAAGGACAGTCAGAGATGGGTGTCTCGGCGTTGATCATTGCCGGTCCTGGGCCGTTGCAAGATGGTCTGAAGGCCTTGGTGGGCACGATGCCCCAGATAGCGACCTTGGACGTGGCGAGCGATGTCGACCTGGTTTTCAATAGGGGCTTCGGCTCGTATCCGGTCCTGGTGCTGCTCGACGCGAATCTGATTGAGGACAGGATCTGGCTGACGGTAAGGCAGGCCAAGGCCAAGTGGCCGCACGCACGAACCATCGTTTTGGCCCAGGGGGTTGAGCAGCAAGCGGAGGCGGAGGCCGCGGGGGCTGACATGGTGCTGCTCCAGGGCCTTCCCGCGGGGCGGCTCGTGGCCGCCATCGTGAAGCTGCTGCCCCAGGCGACGGTATGAGGTGCGCCTGGGGCGATGCGTGGAGAGGTCTTGGGTAAGATGTGGGTGCTTGGTCGGGAGGCCAGGCGGAGCACAGGGCGGGACGATATGGAGATGAAGATGGCTGGCACCGACGTGCGAGAGAGGGAAATGGGACTCCACTTCTTCCCGCGCACATTCGCGCGCTTCACATACTTCTAGGGGCAGCTCTAGTACTACAACGTTATTTTTGTCACAGGCCATCTAAACGTTCCAGAGTACGCT
>CAZNRX010000117.1:0-7663 GCA_964575455.1 uncultured Anaerolineales bacterium
CCCTCGCCGCGCCGGTCGCCGATCTCGCGGGCGATGGCCAGGGCCTGCTCGTAGTGGTCGATGGCCCTCTCGGTCTGCCCCAGGGAGTAGTAGGCATTGCCCAGGTTGCCCAGGAACGCGCCCTCGTCTCGTCGGTGCTCTAGCGCTCGCGCGGCTTCGACCCCCGCCTCCAGCGCCCGCACGCGCTCCGTCCAGTAGCCGCAGATATCGAGGTAGTCCTCCGCCGCCCACACCAGCGAGCGCGCCTCCTCCCACCGGCCCTGCCCGGCGCACGCTCGCAGCGCGCGCATGATGTGCCCCCGCTCGCGGTCCAGCCGACGGTAGCCGGGCACCCCTCTCGCGCTCTCAGTCTCGGCGAGCTTCGTATAGTATGCTGCCAGCCGCGCCACCCCCGCGGGCTCCGCCTCCAGCCGCTCCCGCGCGTACGTGTGCACGAGGGCGTGGCTCACCTCGTACCGCCCCTCGCCCCGCGACAGCAGACCGTAGCTCACCAGCTCGTCCAGCGGCCCGCGCAGCTGGTTGGCCGAGAGGTCCAGCGCCGCCGCCACGGGCTCGCGCCCGAACGGCGCCAGGGCCAGCAGGCCCACCACCCCCAGCACCCGGCACGCTCCCTCGCCCACCTGCTCCAGGCTCCGCCCCAGGAGCACCTCCACGCTCTCATGCCGCCGTTCCCCGTGGTCCAGCGCCTCCAGCGGCGTCTCCTCCAGCCACGCCACGTAGTCGCGCGCCGCCTCGCCCGTCTGGTCCAGGTAGCGGCCCGCCAGCCGCACCGCCAGCGGCAGGTACCCCGTCAGCTCGCAGATCCGCGCCGCGGCCCCCTCGTCGGCCGCCCGGTCGCCGCCCCAGCGGCGCAGCAGCTCCACCGCGTCGCCCGGCTCCAGCGGCTCCACCTCCTGCCGCTGTGCCACAGTGTCCCCCCGGTCGCGGCTGGTCACCAGCACGCCGCAGCCCCCGCGCACCTTCAGCACCGCGCGCAGGTCGTCGGCGTCCTCGGCGCCGTCCAGGATGAGCAGGGCCTCCCTCCCGGCCAGCGCCCGCAGCGCCGCGTCGCGCGGGGTGGGGCGCGGGTCCTCGCCATAGGCGCGCGCCACCGCCTCCAGCGCCATGGTGGCCTGGGGCTCCTGATAGAAGCTGTGGAACACGATCCCGTCGGGGAAGCGCTCCGGCGGATCGCTCGCCGGGGCCAGGGTCCAGACCGCCTCGGCGGCCAGGGCGGTCTTGCCGATCCCCCCCGGACCGCAGAGGGTGGCCACGCGGCCGGGGCGCAGCTCGGCCAGCAGCTGCGCCAGCGCCTCCTCGCGGTCGGTGAAGTGCACGGCGCGGGTCGGGCGCTGGAGGGGGATGGCGGGACGTTCCAGATAGCGCAGCCAGTCGCCGTAGTGCTTCAGCAGCAGGTCCCGCTGGTCGGGGTGGGTCAGCAGGCCGCACAGGTCCTCCCAGAAGACGATGTGCACGGGGAAGTCCCCCGCGGCGCGGCGCGCCTGGTTGATCTGGCGCACGGCCCGCTGGAGCTTGGCGTCGCGCCGGTCGGTGGTGGCGATCAGATACTCGGCCAGCGGCGGCTCGAAGTGCTCCGCCTTGGCGATCTCCTCCTCGACGATGGCGCGGGTGAGCGTGCCCACCGCGTACCGCTTGCACTGGATCCCCGCGTAGCCGCCGTCCAGCCGCTCCGGCTGCCCGTAGGCGTCGACGCCCTGCTGGCGTTGGCCGCTGCGCCCGTAGAGCCCCGCGTGCGGGTCGCCCCACAGCCGCGCGTAAAGGTCGGCGACGATATCCTCGAATTCGTCCCAGGACTTCGGCTTCGGCAGCTCACTCTGCGGGATGTTGGACATAGACAGCCCCTATTGTACAACTGGCGCGCAGAGGTTGCAAATGGTGGGAGCGTGATGCGTGAAACGTGATGCGTGAAACGTGATGCGTGAAACGTGAGGTCAGAACAGCCAGTGAGCGTAAAGGGCGGGAACCAGGATGACGAAGACGGTCAACAGGAGCCCTGCTCTGGCCATCTCATCGGTCCTGATCTTCCCGGTGGAATAGGCCAGGGCAGAAGGCGGCGTGCCCACCGGCAGGATGAAGTCAAGCGAGACGCCGCAGGTGGTGACCAACACAATCGGCAGGGGATCCCAGCCGAACTGTCTGGACAACCCCATGACGATGGGCATCATCAGCACGGCAGCGCCGGTGTTGGAGGCCACAATCGTCATGATAAGGCCAACAAATGCCGTGACGATCAACAGGACCAGCGAAGGAAGGCCGGTGATCAGGGCAGCCAACGAATCCGCGATGAATACGTCGACGCCCGAGGCGCTGACCGCCTCGCCCAACGTGATCCCGCCCCCAAACAGGATCAACGTCTCCCAGTGGAGCACCTTCAGATCGTCCTCCCCCAGAAGGTCGAACGTGAAGAAGACGATGATCGGAATCAGAGCCACCACGTAGGAGCTCAACCCTGTCTGCTCGCCCGTCAGCCAGAGGAGAATGCAGAGCATCGTAATCGCGGCCACGACCTTGGCCTTGAGGGTCAGCGCCGGCAGTTGTCTCTCATGCATCTCAAGCTCCTCGACCTCGCTTCTGAAGAGCAGGGTGAGCACCAACAAGACGACCGGTAGCAGAATCACCACCAGGGGCAGCATGTAGATCATCCAATCGAGAAACGAGACCTCCACGCCACCCTCCTGCAGGAATCGCTGAGCCAGCGCGTTGGGTGGGCTGCCAATCAGGGTGCCGAGACCACCCAACGTGGCAGCATAGGCGACCGCCAGAGGAAAACGCTTCCAAAGCGGGTCATCTTCCTCTACCCGGGATGCCTGAAGGATCTCCGTTGAGATGGGAAGGAGGAGCGCAGCCGAGGCCGTGTTCGACATCCACATGGACAAGGTCACCGATAGGGACATCAGCGCGAAGATCACCATGTTCGTTTTTCTGCCGATGATCTGGAGAATCCTCTCGGCCATCACCTGGTCTAACTTGTATCTGGAGAAAGCTCGAGCCAGAATGAAGCCGCCCAGGAAAAGGACAATGATGGGATCGAAGAAGGGGCGGAAGACCTGCTGGGTGCCAAAGCCTCCCCACACGATGAGCAAGAATGCGATGATGAAAGAGGTGATGAAGAGGGGGAGGGCCTCCGAAAGCCAGAGCGCAGCGGCGACAAAGAGGACGGCCAGCACGACCTGTCCCTGAGGCGTGAGCGAATCCGGTGCTAGGGCACGGATTAGGAAAGCGCCGAGAGAGACGCTCACCAGCCAGATGAATTTCCTGCGCACAAATCCCCCCTGTGGTGTTCATCGACGACGTATCAGTGCAGCCTGGTGAGCGGCCGCTCGGAGCCCCCGTCCCCCGGACGTAGGCAGCCCCAGCATAGGCTTGCAGCTCGCGCTCACGAGACTGACGTGTGACGCGGCGACAGAGCTTGCAGAGCTGCTATTCTACCAGAGTTAGGGTGGGGTTGGCAAGCGCGTCCCCCCCCACCGATCCGAGTACCAGGCGTTTCTAATTGTCGCCTGACAGCCAACCTCTCCCTGGTTCTAAAGCGACCGTAACGCATGTGCCGGATGCGTGTTATAGTACGTGGCATATAACCGTCTTCGAGGCGGTTTGTACAGTATTCGCCTCTCATAGTGAAAAGGAGACCAAATGAACATTGACATGATTGGCAGGTGGGCCTTCATCATTGGCCTGGTTATCGCCGTGCTCGCGGGGCTTTTCTTTCAACCCGACTGGGCAATCTGGGTGCTGGCGATCCTGGGTGTGATTGTCGGCCTTCTCAATGTCGGCGCCGAGGAGACGCGAAGCTTCTTGTTGGCTGCGATCGCGTTAACTGTTTCCGCGACGGCGCTAAATAGCATACCCATCGTAGGGACAGTTCTTTCATTGGTGCTGCCGTTCGTGGTGGCCTTCGTGGCTGGTGCGACGATCGTGATCGCTTTGAAGGAGCTGTTCCAGACCGCCCGTGCTTAGTACTCATTAACTACCCAAGCACAAGAGCAGGTGGCAGATCGCCGCCTGCTCTTGCTGCTTGTTGTGCGTACACCAAGAAGAATACACCCGCTGAGCGTCGCCGCCGCCCCAGGTCGGTCGATTGGACCGTGGTTGTGGGCATTCTCCACCTCCTTGGATAGCACAAGAGGTGCGACCATTACAGGCCAATCACGTGTCGTCTATACCTCCTCAAACCCAAAGTGCTCGAACTTCAGCGTGCGGCTGTTCTCGCTCACGGTGCGCACGGTGCCCTCGTCGAATCCATCAGGCAGCTTTGCTGTGATCTCCAGCTCGATCTCGACCTCGCAGCCGAGCTGGCTCGTGAGCCGTTCGATGACCTCCTCGACGATCACGCCCATATCCTTGTTCACCCGCTTGGGGTCGAGCTCCACCCGACCGTAGTAGCGCACCGGCTGCCTCTCTTCCTCCTCACACGTGCATTCGTCCACCGGCTTGCCGCACTTGGGACACACTTCTACGGGCTTCTCGCAGGTACATTCTGACAATGGTTTCCCGCATCGAGGGCAGATCTCTCGCGGAGGTTTGGGCGCTTCGGGGGGCCGTTCAATATGGTTAGGATGCACCAACAGGCTGCTATCGTCGAAATAGACCTTGCTCAGGTTCCGATAGACCAGGCCGGTGTGGTATCCTTCATCACTCTTGCCGGTAGCGTACGCAAATGGAGGATCGAGCCGCGTTACGCCATCCTCGACGGCCTGCACCAGGACCTCGTGATCGAACAGACGCGGGAAGTAGCAGTACCGGGCCAGGTACTCCCACAGCTGCTTGAGCCCCACCTCCCAGCCGCGCTCCTCGTCCCAGACGTACTTGTCGAGCTCCATCTTGAGGATATCGGGCGACCATTGGTAGATCAGGAGGCCGTCGTTGCGCAGCCGGCGCGCCGCCCGGTCGTAGAAATTGTCATCCCCGCTGATCCTGCTGGCCTGCAGCTCGATGGGCTCCATCGGATCGGGCTGTGTGGGAACCATCAGCCAGCTGTAGGCCGAGCGCACCCGCAGATCCAGCGTCTCATCCTCCTCCTCCAGGCTTGTCTCCACCTGACGGCGCTGCTGTGCGTCCAGATTGAGCTGATCCCGCTCCTTCCGTATCGACTCCCAGGCCAGGTAACTCCGGGCGGCAGCCCGCAGCGCATCGGCGTCATTCTCGTCCGGCGCGATGAAGACCAGCATGTTCTTGTAAAGACGCTGGGACGAGCCGCGGCTCTCCAGAAGCCTCGCAGTCTCTTTCTCCGCCTCAGTCTCATAGGTGGTGCGTTTGTGGGTCGAATTCGGATCCAGCACGACGACTCGTGCGCGGTCCTCGTCCACCACGTCGGACGAGTGGGACGGACAGACGTGGAAAGCGGCGAAGTCCCGATTCTTGGAGACGCCCTTCAACCGGTCGATGATCACAGCGTTGACCTTTGCCCTGCGGAAGCTCTGCGCGCGATCGCGGGCCAGCTTGCTGACCGTCGGGCGCGTATCGTACCAGTAGCGGGTGCCGTCGGTGTAGAGGTAGGTGAGCTGACCCCCCATCCGCCTTAGCGCATCCCCGAACACGGCGGTCGGCTGGCCCGGTTGGGCGCACCCCAACCGGATGCGCACCTCCTCCAGGCCCCGCACGCGCTGCTCGGCGACCGACGGTGCACTGCCGACGAAGATGGTGCGGGCTACGCGGCGGGCAGCATTGTACGTGCCAAGGGCAGGTACGTGCGCATCAATGGCGAAGGGGCGTGAATCAGGGCCGTCGATGTCCGTATCGAGGACCGCGGCCCAGTTATCGGGCAAGTAGCGCAGCAGCTCGTTGCGCACCGGCGTGGTGTCGAGCGGCAGCGAGCCAGGCATGATCAGCACGGACTGGTCGCCGCGGGTCCACAGTTGATGGATGACGGCCGCCATCAGGCGCAGCACACCCCGCGTGCGTTGGAAGCGTTCCAGCGTGGACCAGTCTTGATAGAGCCGATCGAATAGCTCGGGATGAATGGGATAGGCGGCTTGGATGCGATCCAGGTAGTCCCGTTCCGCCACCCCGGAGGGGAACTCCTCGGAGGCATTGCGGTACATATCGCCAAAGGCGTTGACCACCGCATCGCGAGCCGGATAGTCGATCTCTGAGGAGAAGAGCCGCCGCCGCACGATCTCGAAGCTCTCGGTGGCCGTGATCGGCTTCCACACCGACTCGATGCGGCCGATGACGTGGGACAGCGTCTCCAGGGCCTCCCGCCCTGCCTCTCCGCCGATCTCGATGTCCGACTCGGGGAGGGCAATGAGCATCATCGACTCCTCGGATGCCTTCATAGCCTCGGTCAGGGACTGCATAAAGGTCATGATCGAGTCGAACGAGCCCGCTGGCAGACGGTCGACACCGTACAGGTTGCGGGCATAGGCCACCAGCTCGTCGATGATGATCAGGCAGGGCCCGCACTGGAAGAGCATGTCTTTCAGCGTGTTCGACCCCGGGCTGACGCCGTTCCGATCTGCCTGCTCAACCATCTTGTAGCCGTCCGCACCGCCGAGTTGGTAGGCCATCTCGCCCCACAGCGTGTGCACGGTGGCGTCCGGATACTCGCGAGGTCGGGAGGGGTCAAGGGCCGTGCCGACGAGAACCGCGATGTTGGCCTCCGGCAGGTCGACCTCGCCGATCTGCTCCGCGATCCGTTCCCCGCCCACAATGTCCCCAAGCTGGATCTGTCCCCCCGCCAGATGGTAAAGGGCCAACATACTGTGGGTCTTCCCGCCACCAAAGGCGGTCTGGAGCTGGACGACCGGATCGCCCCCCTGGGCGATAAGGCGCCTGATGCCGGTCACCAGCAACGACAGCAGGCCCTCAGTGAGGTAGGTGCGCTGGAAGAACTCTTTCGGATCCTGGTACTCCATCTCGGCGGTACCGGCGATGACCTGGGCCAGATCGGCCGCGAACTCGGCCTGGATGTAGCGCCCGCTGGCTACGTCCGGGTGGGGCTGCACCACCTCGCGCCAGGGCTTCAGACCCTCGGGGGTCGTAATCGTGACGCCTTCCTCGACGGTCGTCCTCTTCCGTGCCCTCTCAGCCTCGGCCTCAAAGCGTTGGCGCAGCAGGTCGCGGGCGATCTCCTCGACCTCGGCCGCCTGTTCAGCCGCGGTGACCATCTTCAGGAGACGGGCAGCCGTATCGGCGATGCGATAGGCCTCGTCGTTGCTGAAGCCCGCTTGATGGGCCCAGTTGTTGCGGGCCTCGATCATCTCGCTGACGTAGGAGCGCCCGGTATGGCCCAGCTTCTCCTGGAAGACCTCTCTCCATCTGCGCCACATCAGGTGGAGGCAGTTGTGCACGTCGAGTGAAGCCAGCAATGCGTCGTCCGACTGCCAAGCTTCTTCCGGCAGCCCCGAGTAGCTCACCGTCTCCAGGACGGTGTCCATCTCGTTGACGTAGCCCCGCTCTGTGAACGTTGTCCGATACTCACGCAGGATGAAGGGCTGCAGCCCCTCCTTCAATGCTTCCAGAACACGACCAACGCGCTCTCGATTGCTAAGAGCCATGGTTTCCTCCCATTGCTTCGGCTACTTGCCGTCGGGACGACGGCGCTCCACGACGATTGCGCTCCACCACGATTGCGCTCCACGACGGCGGCGCTCTGCGATACGATGACCCACCACGATGGAGCGCCAGCATCCTGCTGGCTACCTCTCACTTGCTATCACTTGCC
>CAZNRX010000117.1:7763-9996 GCA_964575455.1 uncultured Anaerolineales bacterium
TGGCTACCTCTCACTTGCTATCACTTGCCGTCGGGACGACGGCGCTCCACGACGATGGTGCTCCGGGACGACGGCGCTCTGCGATACGATGACCTACCACGATGGAGCGCCAGCATCCTGCTGGCTACCTCTCACTTGCTATCACTTGCCGTCGGGACGACGGCGCTCCACGACGACGGCGCTTTGCGATACGATGACCCACCACGATGGAGCGCCAGCATCCTGCTGGCTACCTCTCACTTGCTATCACCTGCCGTCGGGACGACGGCGCTCCACGACGACGGCGTTCCCTGCTGCATCTTAAATACGGCTAGCGCTGCTGAAGAGCCAATCCTCTGGTTTGTCGGCCAAGCCAGCCTTGACCGGGTTATTGTGAATGTACCGTATAGCTCTGCCAAGATGGCGCTCATCGCGTATGTAGCGATCGAAGTACTCACGAAACCAGAACTGGCCGGTGCGCCCCAGGATTCTATTGGCTTCCTTTGCAGTATACGATTTCCAGGAGTGTAGAATGTTGCCTAGCGGATACCCTTCAAACGTTTCGATCAACACATGCACGTGATTGGGCATGATTACCCAAGCGATCAGGCGGTAGCGTGCTCCATCGAAATGGAGCAATGCGTTCTCGACCAGGCTGGCGATACGAGGATCGCGCAGATAGCAGGCTCCATACCCCGCATTCATGTATGTCTCAAAACGCGCCCGTTGAGCGGAGTTGTCAGCGTTCTTGAGCTCTTCGGCCATAGATTTACGCACGTGAAATGGCAGTGAATCTGCCAATCGGAAGGTGATGCCTTGGATCAGGCCGGGATGGTCGAAGTGAGGAATGTAACCACGAGAGTACCACTCCTTGTGAGATGGGCCATTGGTTTGTGTCTCACGGGTCTTGGATTTGGGCATAGCTACTGAGCCGCCAGGATGGCGGCGCTCCTGTCTGTCTCGCTCCCGTCTGTCTCGCTCCCGTCTCTCCCGTCTGGCGTTCCGTCTCAGTATACGCTCCCGTCTCCGGTCGGTTAGAACAGGTCTCCCTGCTGGAGTTGTTCCTTGAAGTCCGTGGCCTGCTCCTGGCTGGCGCTCCAGGAGACAACCAGGGCATTGTAGTCGCGGGCGTGCTCGGCCCAGTCCTTGCGCTCGCAGATGTTGTAGAGACGGTACGCCAATTGGCGCGCCTGGGCTGCCGTGTCGCTGGGCAGGCGGGCCAGCAATCGCGCCGCGCCCTCCTCACCGTGGGTGTTGAGCCGCTCGATCAAGTGATGCGTGGCCTCCCACACGGTCAGCCGCTCGTCCTCCGTCGGATCCCAGCCGGGATCGAGCTCGTCCCAGCGGTAGAGACGCACCTTCCCGGCCCCGGATTCCAACACCCCAGCGCGGGCCAGGCCCTCCACGCTGGTGTTCTTGGCCCGGGCCAGCACGTCGGCCTGACCGAATGGCCCCTCCTCGAAGCCGAACTGCTGGAACCAGGCCACGGCAAAGCGGGAGTCGGCATCAATGTGGCCCTCCTGCTCGGCCAGGTAGGCGTCCAGCTCGTGGTTGATGAGCTGCAATGCAGTGCGCACGGTGAGCCGGTCGCCGTTGGGCTCCAGGACCTTGCTGTAGTGGCTATAGACGGCCATTCCCGGGCCGATGGAGGCCTGGGCTAGGTCAACGGGGGCGATGTTGCCTGACTGCATCTCGCGCAGAGCGCCAGGCACCTCCTTCCGAAGGGCACTGACGAACTCACGGCGAGATGTCATAGGAGCCTTCCTCGGCCGATGGCGGCAGACCAAGACGATTGAGGAAGCCAGTGCATTCTCGCTGATCTTCACCCCTGTAGTGCGTTCCGTTCTCATTGGCCAAGTACCAGTGATCTGAAATCCAGAGGAAATCAGGCCTTCTAGCATAGTCTCCCAGCCTGTACTAGTCACACTTAGGCCATTGTCCGTGTCGACATCTTCAATGATCTCAGATTGCTTGAAAGCGTAGAAGATGGCCAATGGAAAATCAGGATGAGAAAGATCTCTGATCTGAGAGAAAGCTCTTCTAATACCTTCCTCAAAATGCTTCTCGGCTGCGCTAGTGTCACCCCCGAATCTGTGTGGACTGGCCACTAGTTCATGTTTTTTTGGCACCAAGAGTGTACCGAAGATCTCAGGAAAGATGCTCTTCAACGGCTTTCTCTGCCAGACATAGAAGAAATCTGGGGTCTACGCAGATTTGTGGGATAAAAACTGGACTGGAGGCCAACCTGAGTTAG
>CAZNRX010000118.1:0-9854 GCA_964575455.1 uncultured Anaerolineales bacterium
GGTGGTACACTTTTACTTCGGTGATTTTGGTACACTTTTACTTCGTTGACAACACGCGCTTCCTCGACGGTGAAGATAGACTCCCCGTCCCTGGCCAACGAAGAGAGGAACTCTGCCTCTTTGGGACTTAGACCTGTTATATTCTTTGTCACGAAACTAACTCCTTATGACGGGTTTCGTGACGAATTATATCATAGTCGCCGTCAAATGGCACATGTTTTGCTATCCCCCCTGCCAAGCGCTACATGTGTCATGCACTTGAGCTCTCTGAGACGAGTTTTTCTGAAAGACGCAAGAAAGAAGGCTTTCGATGGGCGTTGGTAGCAGGTGCCTGGCACTGGAAAGACGGCTTCGCCAAGTGCCAGGCACCCGGGATCCGTGGGCACACTTGTCGGAGAAGTGTTTACGAGAGGTGGGGGAGCTAATCGTGGAGCGTCAATTGGTCTCGGCTTTCCATTTCCTCGTTGGATCGTGCTTTGCCGTCCCCAGCTGTTTCATCCTGTCGGCCCACTCCTGCACGCTGGCCTTCTTGAGGAACCAGTCGCGGCCGCGCTTCTGAGCCTCGACGGTCTCTGCCTTAGCCAGCTGTCGGAAGCGGGCCATCGTGTAGCCGGTCAGCTCGGCCGCCTCTTTGGTGGTGATCCACTCGGTTGGGTTGAAGGTCTCCGTCACGCGCTAGCCTCGGGGCTATGGCGCGCATCTCCCCCAGCTAGTCCGGCCAGTTGGCCACCAGCGCCAGGGCCTCCTGGTACTCCCGGAGGCTCTGCTTCTCGATCAACCAGCGGTCGCCGAGCTGCTCGGCATCAACGCCGCCGTCCTCGATCAGGTGTTTCAGCAGTTCAGGATCGAAGCCGGAAAGCTCGGCGGCCTCGGCGATCGTCAGCCACTCGGGCGCCAGCGCCCACGTCACGGGGGTTATGCGTCGCTTCCTGTTTGCTCCAGGCGCCCCCGGGGCGATTCGAACGCCCAACCTGCGGATTCGAAGTCCGACGCTCTGTCCAATTGAGCTACGGGGGCATGATATGACGAAAGCCGGATCTAGATCCGGCTTTCAGTGGGTGAGTGACGGGACTCGAACCCGCAGTCGCCTGGGCCACAACCAGGTGCCTTAACCAATTAGGCCACACCCACCATGCGTAAAGGATTCTACCACGGATCACGCATGGAAGCAAGTTGGGGTGCTGTTCAATCCTTCTCCGCGATGACGAGCATGACCGCGGCGCGATTCACCTGTTCCCAGATGATTCGGGTTGATAGTCCCGCTTGCTTCAACCAGGCCGTGCAGCTATCGGAGGAGAGCTGGTACTGTCCTGTGACACGATAGAGCCACGTCAGTAGACGCGACGTCAGACCTTCACCTTCAAAGCGAACGGCGAGGGCGACGACGAGACGTCCATGGGGTGCGAGGACGCGATTCGCCTCGCGCAGGGTCTGCGGATGGAGGATGAAGTCGGTGGGGAATGTGGCCACGACGCTGTCGAAGCTGCTCCGCCGGAAGGGAAGGGCCTGGGCGCGCGCTCGCGCCAGGGGGACGGCGAGGTCAGCCCTGCGCAGCCGTCGCTTGGCCTGGCGCGCCATGTTGGGCGAGAGGTCGAGCCCCACGGCTGCGAAGCCTCGCTGCGCCAGTGCCACTAGAAGATGTCCCGGGCCGTGCCCCAGTTCCAGCACCCGTTCCCCTTGGAGGTGAGAGAGGGCGGATTGGCCCCAAGCCTTCCACTGGCCAAACGAGACGAGCCAGGCCACGAGATCGTAGCTCCACGAGAACTCGTTGTAGAGCAAGTGGAAGAAGAGACGCAAGAAGGCGTGCCAAGCTTCCCACATGCTTCCCTCACACAGAGAAACCCCGCCGCGGGCGTGGCGACGGGGTGTTAGGCGTTGTCCTCCATCTAACCGATCCACCGACCCGAGCTACGTCAGGGGGCGCGTGAAC
The DNA here is from genome assembly GCA_964575455.1 of uncultured Anaerolineales bacterium. GTDB lineage: Bacteria > Chloroflexota > Anaerolineae > B4-G1 > B4-G1 > SKLM01. Next base: position 1,931 of record CAZNRX010000118.1, read on the forward strand.
GCCTGTCGAGCTCGACCTACTCCGTTTGAGCTGTCGAGCAGACGAGTGCAACCTGGACGGCTCCCTCCCGACTTCGCCAGTTGGAGGGTAGAAGCCGGTTAAGATGCGCCTGGAGCGCTGACAGGAATGCGGGGTTCGGCCTCCTCTGCTCCGGGCTTAATCCATGCGGCCAGCTCCACCGTCAACCTCTCGAAGAAGCTGTTGCGCGGCGCCTCACCGTTCCCATACTTGACCTCGACGATCTTTGCCTGCAGGCGGAGCATCTTGGTCTCGAGGACGATATCCTTGCCCTCTTCGACCAGGACTGGCTCGCCCTTGGGGGCCAGCTTGGTGCGAAGCGCTTCATCATTGAAGGCGTAGCGAGACATCAGCACCTTGGTCACAGTGCGGATGTCGTTCTTGTCGAACAGCCAGACCTCCAGGGCGGTGACCCGGTCGGCATCGCCGGTGCCGATGACCTCCGAGATGCCAATCCCGCACTCGCCCATGAACTCGCCAGTCTCGAGTTCGATGCTGAAGGAGGGGTCGTAGTGGGCATCACCGTGCGCGTAGGTGGTGACGAACTGGGCACTTGGTGGTTGTCCCTCCCAGGCGATCCGCTCGGTAGGAGCCTCCCCTACCTCCGTCGTGGGCAGCGGGCCTCTGGGCCCTGCAGGAGCTTCGCGTCTCTCCATCAGGCGCGTATAGAGATAGAGACCTCCTCCGACCAGGGCCACCACCAGCAACCCAATCCCGCAGACGAGGGTAACCGGCCGCAATCTGGCGCCAAGGTCTCCATCCTCTTCCTCCTCTGCAGCCGTGGTACTCGCTTCGAGGTCTCGGGCGAGCTGCCTGACATTGAGAGCCTCCTGCGCGTTCTGTGCCTGCTCAGCTCGCTCAAGCGCCTGGGCAAGCTCCTCGTCTTCCCAGAATGCCACCCCCAGCTTTTGCCGCGCCTTTTCCAGATCCTGGGTCTCGGCGTACTCCTCGGCCACCAAGAGCACATACGCTTCCTGGAAGTCGGAACGCAGGTGGGCGGGCGTGGCGTTGGTCCACCGGACAGGCCACAGCCCCCATCCGACGGCGAGACCAAGAAGTAGACCGACCAAGATCCCTCCGACGATGGCCACCAAGACCTTGCGCTGCTGAATGAATGAGAGGATGACGTCCATTTTTACCCCCTGGCCTCTAAAACTGCGCGGAAACCTTACCAAGCGGACAAGCCGCTCTTGTGCACAACAATTCTATCACAGAGTTGACCATAGGACAAATAACCACGCAGCACATTTGGGCGTGGTCTCCCGCTTTGTCTTGATGCCCTGGGCGGCTAGTAACGCGCGTTAGTCGCCCCGAGGACGGGGCTCAGAGCGGTTGAGAACTCCAGGTTAGATGCGTGCTTGGCTCTAGGCTGCCTCGAAGGGCAGAATCTTGGTCAGGGGACCGCCTCCCCCGCCTCCTGCGGCAGATCAGCTGTCTCAAACTCCTCCTCACAGTCCTGACACTTGGCCCAACCGTGGCGAACCTCGGTGAGCAGGCCCCCACACTCAGGGCACGGCTGCGGCAGGGGGCGCTTCCAGACGGCGAAGTCGCAGGACTCAGGGTCGTCAGGATCGTAGTTGGAGCAGCCGTAGAAGGTGCGACCCCGACGGGTCTTCTTCTCCACCAGGTCCCCACCGCACTGAGGGCACTTGGCGCCTGTCTTTATCAGAATGGGCTTACTGAAGCGGCAATCGGGGAAGTTGCTGCAGCCGATGAACTTCCCGTAGCGCCCGTAGCGATAGACGAGGGGATGGCCACACTTGGGACACATTTCGCCTGTAGGCTGGTTGTTGATGTCAACCTCGGGCATACGATCCCGCGCCTGGGCGAGCGTGTCGGCGAAAGGTTCGTAGAAATCCCGCAGGATCGGCGCCCACTCTCGCTCACCGCTGGCGATAAGATCGAGTTCCTCCTCCATCTGCGCCGTGAAGCTGAGGTCGACGTAGTCAGGGAAATGCTCCACCAAGAGATCATTGACGATCATGCCCATCTCGGTGGCGTAAAGCCGTTTCCCCTGCCGTTCCACGTACGCTCGCTCCTGGATCTTGGAAAGGATGGGAGCGTAGGTGCTTGGGCGTCCGATGCCATATTCCTCAAGGTCGCGCACGAGACTCGCCTCGGAGTAACGCGGCGGTGCCTTGGTGAAGTGCTGATCGGGTAGCAGCTGCACCATGTCGAGCGGCTCGTCCACCGCCAGCGGTGGGATCTCCTCTCGTTTTCGTTCCTCCAGACTCTCCTCTTCCTCCTCTTTCTCCTCCTCGTAGACGATGAGGAATCCAGGGAAGCGCAGGGTGGAGCCGCTGGCGCGGAAGAGGTAGGGGCGCTCCTCTGCGTCAGCGGGGGGGCCGGCCAGGATCTCCGCGGCGATGGTATCGTAGACCGCCCGGGCCATCTGACTGGCGACAAATCGGCGCCAGATCAGCTCGTAGAGCCGGTGCTGGCTGCGGTCCAAAACCTTCTTTAGCGACGCCGGCGTGCGGAAGACGCTGGTGGGGCGGATCGCCTCGTGGGCCTCCTGGGCGGCCTTGGCCTTCGTCTTGTAGCGCGGCGGTTCGGGCGGCACGTAGTCCTGGCCATACTCGTCGATGACGTACTGACGCGCCTCGGCCTGTGCTTGCTCGGCCACGTTGGTGCTGTCCGTGCGCATATAGGTGATTAAGCCAATGGGCCCATCGCCCAGGTCGACGCCCTCGTACAGTTGCTGCGCCACGGCCATCGTGCGTCGGGTGGTGTACCCGAGCTTATAGGAGGCCTGCTGCTGCATCGTGCTGGTGGTGAAGGGGGGCTTTGGCCGGCGTCGGCGCTGCCCCTCTTTGACGTCGACCACCGAGTAGGCCGACCGCTCCAGCTCGTCCAGAACGCTCTGGGTGTCATTCTCGCTGTGGAGCTCGACGTCTTCCCCTCGAATGGTGTGGAGCCTGGCGACGAAGGTGGGCGGGTAGTCCGGTTCCGGCTTCTGCTTGGCCAGCTCTGCCTCCAGCGACCAGTACTCAACGGTCACGAAGCTCTCGATATCTCGCTCCCGCTCCACGACCAGTCGGAGGGCGACGGATTGGACGCGCCCAGCGGAGAGGCCGCGGCGCCCCAGCTTGTCACGCAGCAGGGGGCTGATGGTGTACCCCACGATGCGGTCGAGGATGCGACGCGCTTGCTGAGCGTACACCCGCTCCATGTCGATCTCACGCGGATGGGAGAAGGCGTGGTCAATGGCCTCGTCGGTGATCTCGTGGAACTCGACGCGGTGCACGGGCCGCCAGCGAATGACGGGGTCGAGCACCTCCAGGAGGTGCCAGGAGATGGCCTCCCCCTCTCGATCGGGATCGGTGGCCAGATAGAGCTTGGAGGATTTCTTGACCGCATCCTTCAGCTCTCGAACCACGTCTTTTCGCTTGGAAGGGACGATGTAGTGAGGGCGGAACTGGTCCTCGATGTCGACGCCCATTCGATTGGAGGGCAGGTCACGCACGTGGCCAACTGAAGCCTGGACGTTGTATTCGTCGCCCAGGAAGCGGTTCACCGTGCGCGCCTTGGCCGGCGACTCGACGATGACCAGTCCAGGCTGCTTCTCGCGCCTGGCCCGTGCTTTCGACATAACGGTGTGCTCTTCTGGGTCCAGACCCTCGTGGGCCGGGGTGCGGCCCATGCGGAAAAGATTCGTGCCACACTCTGGACAGATCCCCTTCGTGGCCGGCGTCCCTTTGTTGGTATAGACCGGCTCTGGGTTCTTCATCTCGCGTTTGGCCCTACATTTAACACAATAAGCTTTCATAAGACAACCTCAGCGACAATAGCGCACTATCACGTTCACCTCAACCCAACGAGACCCTCTCGGAATCTGGTCTCCAGAAGAGGGCCTCAAGCTTCTACAGAGCTTTGCTGCTTCGTCTACAGGTAGTGGTTCATCCCTTCGCGCTCCAGGCGATGGACCAGGTCGCGGACCTCCTGCTCCCGTCCCATGGGGCAGATGAGGACGGCGTCCCCTGCGTCCACAATCACCACGTCCTCCAGCCCAATGGTGGCGATCAGACGCTCGCCAGCGAAGATCATGGAGTCCTCTGTGTCAATGCCGACGTGTTTCCCGACCACGACGTTCCCGGCCTCGTCCTCCTCGCCCATGCCGGTCAGCAGGTCCGCAAGGCTGCCCCAGCTTCCCACGTCGGACCAGCCGACGTTGATGGGGATGACTGTCACGTCCTCCGCCTTCTCCATCACGCCGTAGTCGATGGACTGCTTGTTGACCTGTGGCCAGACCCGCTCAAGGGTAGGTTGATATCCATCTGTCCCCAGCGCGCTCTCTACCTCGACCAGCTTGACGTAGAAATCGGGCATCTGTCTCTGGAACTCCTCAATGATGCGATCCACGCGCCAGATGAACATGCCGCTGTTCCACGTGTAGTCTCCGCTCTCGACCATCCGGAGCGCGGTCTCCTGGTCTGGCTTCTCTGTGAAGCGCTCGGCCCGGAAGACGTCGAAACCGTTGACTTGATCCAACTTCTCTCCCTGATGGATGTAGCCATAGCCGGTGGACGGGGATGAAGGCTCGATCCCCAGCGTCACCAGATGGCCCTCGCGAGCGACCTCCGCCGCTGCCTCCAGCACGCTTCGAAAGCGCTCCACGTCGGCGATGAAGTGATCGGCAGTCAGCACCGCCATGACGGCGTCTGGATCCTGTTGGCGAAGGTGGATAGCACCCAGGCCGATGGCCGGTGCTGTGCCACGTCCCATCGGCTCGATGACGAAGTTCTGGGCTGGTAGTTCTGGCGCTTGATCTGCGAGATCGGAGACGTGCTCGCTGCCCGCGACGACGATGACCTGATCTGGCTGGAAGATGGGGGCGATTCGATCGATGGCGTGTTCAAACATCGTTCGAGCCCCGACCAACTTGAGTGACTGTTTGGGTCGATCGCGGCGGCTGACAGGCCAAAGCCTCGTCCCGGTGCCGCCGGCCATAATCAGTGCGTGACGTGCCATTCAGGTCTTCCTCTCCTTCTTCACTCTACGATGTAGGATACGCCCGGCTCACGGGCGACAACGTACTTCATGCCGCTCACCTGTCGCACCATGCCCTTCAGTTCCATCATGGCCAGGGTGCTGGTCACCTGTGAGATAGGCAGGTCGATCTGCTGCTGAAGGTCATCGACGTGTGTCGGGTCCGCTGAAAGGTGCTTCAGCAGCGCTGCCTCCGTCTCGTCCTCCGGCAGCACTTGACGAGCCTGCTTCTGCTCCGCTACCATGGTGAGGTTGAGCTCCTCCAGGATATCCTCGGCCCGGACGACTAGCTTGGCGCCATCCTGGATCAATCGGTTCGGGCCCACGCTGCCCTGGGTGAGAATGCTGCCCGGCACGGCGAACACGTCGCGCCCCTGCTCGGCAGCGAAGTCGGCGGTGATCAAGGCGCCGCTCGTCTTCCCCGCGTTCGTCACCAGCACACCCAGGCTGAGCCCGCTGATGATGCGATTGCGCGGCGGGAAGTTTCTCCCCTCGGGAGGTGTGCCCAGGGGGTAGTCACTGATCAGAGCCCCATGGGCAGCGATCTGCTGGGCCAATTTGCGGTGCTCGGCCGGGTAGATGCGATTGATGCCGCAGCCAAAGACGGCGATGGTGCGACCGCCAGCCTCCAGCGCGGCGCGATGCGCCACGCCGTCGATGCCGCGGGCCATGCCGCTGACCACGGTGATGCCGTTGCGGGCCAACGATCCGGCAAGCCGACGGGTCACCTCGCGACCATAGGTCGAAGCCCGGCGGGTGCCAACAACGGCCACCGCCCAGGCATCCTGTTTCTCCAGATCACCCTTGACGTAGAGCACGGGGGGCGGCGCGTGGGTTTCGAGCAACAGGTGTGGGTAATCTGGATCCTCCCATGTGAGTATTCGCACACCGATTGCGTTTATCCGCTCCAGCTCTCGCTCCAGGTCGAGCTCGGAGCGGGCCTTCAGCAGGTTCTTCACCGATCGATTATCGAGGCCAACGCTGCTCAGCTGCTCAGCCGGCGCGTGCCAGGCGCGCTCGATGCTGCCGTAGGTATCCAGCAACGCTCGCAGGCGGAGAGGACCAATGCCTCGAACCCTGTTGAAGCCCACCCAATAGCCCAAGTCATTCACGTTGCACTCTCCTCCAGCATACCAGGCAGCAGACGCACGACCATCTCCCGTCTCTCCGTGTCAAGCTCAAGAATCACGTCCTCAATGGCCGGGAGAAGGATCTCTCCGTAAGGCCCACGCACGATGTAGACATCGTTAGCTCCGGTTTCAATCACGTCCGCCACGCGACCCAGCCATTCACCCGTCTCCGTCTCCACGTCGACGCCCACCAGCTGGAAGTAGTAGTACTCGCCCTCCTCGAGAGGTACGGCCTCGTCGAGCGGTATTTGGACCAGCATGCCGCGAAGCTCCTCCGCGGCATCGCGATCGTCACATCCTCCCAGTTTGACGAGGAGGATTCCCTTATGCGGCCGGGTCGATTCAAGGGGATAACGTTCCACATCATCGGGCGACCGGGGGGGAGCCAGGTAGAGATCGTCGTGCTGAACAAGCTTCTCAGGATAATCTGTGAGGATCTCGACGCGCACCTCGCCCCTTATGCCATGTGGTCGGCTCACCCGTCCCACGATGACATAAGAAGGCTCAGGGTTTCCTCCCGCTCCTGAGCCTTCCCAGTCGCTATCTATCTTTTCGCCCTTGATCATCTCACAGACGCTCGACACGCAGTGACCAGTGTGACAGCTGCCCGTCGACGACGGCGTCGGTTCTAGACGATTTCCAGGTTGGCGCGCTTGTCCTGCTTGGCGGCAAGGACGCGCACGAGGCGGCGCATCGCGTTGGCGGTGCGCCCGCCTTTACCGATGACACGGCCCATATCGTCGGGGCCAACGCGGAGCTCCAGGATGACGGAATTCTCCCCCTCGATCTCGGAGACGTGCACCTGCTCGGGTTCATCCACGATTGCCTTGGCAACGTATTCAACCAGATCCTTCATCGAAGAAGCCATGGTTGCTCCTCCCTCCTAAGTGATGGCGTGGACGGATGTTCGTAGTCGAAGACGCAGTGGAGGAGCAAAGTTCCACTGCGGTGGCAGCCTCGTGCGTCAGTACCTGAGAGCGGTGTTCAGCGACGGAACTGCTCGACGCACACTACGCTGTTCTCCAACAAGCGCCTGGCTCTACTTCTCTGACTCCTCTTCCTCTTCTTCTTCTTCTTCTTCTTCCTCCTCTTTCTCATCGGCTTCCGCTTCGGGCTCGCTCTCCTCTACGGCGGCCTCAGGTTCCTCTACCTCTTCCTCAGCTTCATCCTCTGCTGCTAGCTCTTCGGGCTCGATCTCCTCGGCCTCTACAGCCTCCTCAGCCTCAGCCTCGACCTCTGGGGCCTCCTCCTCGGCTTGCTCCTCCGGCATCTCGGCCGCCGGCGCCTCTTCGGCCTCTTCCTCCTCGGCTGCCTCAGCTTCGGCGAGCAGATCTTCCAGGGACTCACCCTGCTTCAAGCGCTCGAAGCGATCCATCGTGCCCCAGGTCCTCAGCAGCCGCGCGGCCGAATCGGTGGGCTGTGCTCCTACGCTCAACCAATACAAAGCTCGTTCGTCATCAATACGCAGCGTCTCCGGCTCGGTACGTGGGTTGTAGAAGCCGATCTCCTCGATGAATCTCCCATCGCGTGGGGATCGCGAGTCTGCCACGACCACCCGGAAGCTGGGCTGCTTCTTGGAGCCAACACGACGTAATCGGATTTTGACCATACTCCTCCTGTTCAGTTAGTGAATTTCAACGGTAAGTACGTTGGGAGACTGGCAGATTTGGGGATTGTGGTGAGCCAGAAACCTGGCCGTCAATCTCACAATCTGCCAGTCTACCAACCTATCCTAGTACCTCATCAAGATGAATCTGATATGTCTGGATATAGGCGCTTGAGCTTAA
>CAZNRX010000119.1:0-9415 GCA_964575455.1 uncultured Anaerolineales bacterium
GTGGTACACTTTTCAATCGTTGGTTTTGGTACACTATTGTATCGGTGTTAACAAGCGCGCCGCTTCTGGGAAGATCCAGCCTACACAACCAATGCCCTGGCGAGGCTTGAGGAGAAAGGCTGGCTTCATCGATTAGAGCGGGGCACCTACATGCTCATGCCATTGGAAGCCGGCCCAGAGCGGGAGTGGTCGGAGAGCGCACTGGTGATCGCCTCCCGTCTCATCCAGCCATCTGCGGCGGCCTACTGGTCAGCCTTGCACTACTGGACGATGACCGAGCAAGTGCCGCTTACCGTCTCTGACGAGATCCCCTCACGCGCGTCCGACTCGTGGCTGACGATCTGATCAGAGCAGTGACAGACCAGGAGACGGTTCGCCGCATCGTAAATTTGGGTGGTGACGCAGGCAACGGTGATCTCCGTGCAGCCCAGCACGGAGCAGTGGTTCGCCTCTTTCGATCGGAAATGGGTGCCGTACTTATCGGCGCGGAAGCGGTGTAGGGGCCGTCGGGCAAGAGCAGGTTGAGCGCGGCGGAGAGGCAGCTCAACTGAGGAGCTAGTACTCGACGCGCACACCCCTGATTCGCCCTACTGCCCACTCGACGAGCAGGATCAGCCCAACGAAGGGTAAGTCAGCGACAATCGTGAAGCCGTACATGGCCGTGAGCCAACGGATCGCCATACTGAGAGGCCGGCCCAAACGCTCGATGACGGTCGGGCCCAACCCTGCGAACCAGGCCAGCGCTCCGGCAAGCACCAGAAAGAGAATGACCGGCGTCCAGGATTCCCGGTCCGACCGGCTCGGCAGCATCGTGTTACTGACAGCAAATATCAGGTAGGTCCAGAGCCAGATATCCGGGGTCCCTAGCATCTCTACGAAATGGCCCAGCAGGCGGAGCGGCAGCAAAGCGCCTGCGTCGATGGCGGTGGGGTCAGTCGGACCTCCGGCCCCGTATCCGAAGATCCCCCCGATATCGAAGAAGAGATAGCCGATCAACACGATGACGGCGCTTCCCGTCAGCAGCGGGGCCAGCCCGATCAAGCTGGCTCGCACGGCGTCGGTCTCTTCGACCGGCACAAACCCCAATTGTATGCGCTCGCCCGCCAGTTTAGGGCGGACAGAGACCTTTCCCACGCGCACGCCGAGCAGCTTGGCCACCAGCGCGTGACTGATCTCGTGGAGCAGGATGCCCGGCATCAAAGGGAGGGCGTACAGGACCACCGCGATCTCTCGATCGCCGGTGAGCAACAACATCGTCCCTTGCAGGTGGCGGTGAATCCAGCGCTCAACCAGCAGCAGGAGCGCCAACGTCACCGCCAACCCAAGCAAGGGAACCCAGCTCATTCGCTCTGCAGGCTTCTAGCACCGCCTGTCTTTCGTGCTCTTCGTGTTCAGGCTGCCCGGCAGCGACAATCCGTTCTGCTCCAAGCCGCACGACGAGCCGCGGTGCCGAATTACCCGTGGGCCGCTGTTCCTTTCTCCACAATCTCTGCGAAGTCTGCAGCCTTCAAGCTCGCGCCACCCACCAGCGCGCCGTCGATCTCCGGCTGAGACAGGAACTCGGTGACGTTATGCGGCTTGACGCTGCCCCCGTACTGCACCCGAATGGTATCAGCGACGTCTTCGTCGTAGAGATCGGCCAGCACGCCCCGCACGGCGCGGCAGATGATCTCGTTGGCGTCCTCGCCGTGGGCTGGCACGCCGGTCCCGATGGCCCAGATCGGTTCGTAAGCCATGGTGACGAGCTTGGCCTGCTCAGCCGTGACACCTTCGAAGGCCGCCCGCACTTGCCTGCCGCAGAACGCCTCCGTCTTCCCCGCCTCATTCTGCTCCAGGTTCTCGCCGACGCAGACAATCGGCTTGAGGCCGTGGGCCAGCGCCGCGCGAAGCTTCTTGTTGATCCACTCATCGGGCTCGTCGAAGATGGTCCGGCGCTCTGAGTGCCCGATGATGACGTAATCACAGAGCCCCTGCAGCATCAACGGGCTCACCTCGCCCGTGAAGGCGCCCTCCTCCTCCCAGTGAATGTTCTGCGCGCCGAGGCCGATATGGGAGCCAGCCAAGGCCTCGCGCACGGCCTCCAGGGCCACAAAGGACGGGCAGACGGCCACGTCACAGCCCTCGAAATCATTCAGCTCTCTCTTGAGCGCTTCGACCAGTGATACGGCCTCAGCGATGGTCTTGTGCATCTTCCAATTGCCAGCGATAAACGGCCTACGCATCTTCCCTCCCCTATCGCTCATCCAGCGCGGCCACACCCGGAAGCATCTTGCCCTCCAGGAACTGAAGGCTGGCTCCTCCTCCGGTGGACACGTGGGTCATTTGATCGACCAGGCCCACCTGCTGTACCGCGGCCGCCGACTCACCACCGCCGATGATGGTCGTCGCGTCCAGCTCGGCGAGCAGACGCGCTACGTCAAAGGTCCCGGCGGCGAACGTCGGCATCTCAAACACGCCCAGTGGCCCGTTCCAGGTGACCGTTTTGGCATATCGCAGCGCCGATTCAAAGGTCAAGATGGTCTTGGGCCCAATGTCGAGAATGCGCCATCCCGCGGTGACCTCGTTCGGAGCCACGACCTGCGTCTGAGCGTCGTTTTCAAATGCGTCAGCGATGACGACGTCGACCGGTAGCACCAGTTTGCCACCCGCCTGATCCAGAAGCGACTTCGCAGTGTCGATGGCGTCATCCTCCACCAGGCTGTCCCACACCTCAAAGCCCATCGCCTTGAAGAACGTGTTCGCCATGCCCCCGCCAATGAGTACTCGGTCGCAACGGCTCAGCAGGCTCTCGATGACCGCGATCTTCCCCGAAACCTTCGCCCCTCCGAGAATGGCCACGAAAGGATGCTCGGGGCTCTCGACGGCCTTCCCGAGGAGCCGCAGCTCCTTCTCCACCAGCAGCCCGGCAACCGCCGCCCCATCCTTTGCACGCATCGCCTGGGCCACGCCCTCCGTAGAAGCGTGAGCGCGATGGGCCGTGCCGAATGCATCATTGACGTATATGTCGGCCAGAGCCGCCAGCTTGGCGGCGAAGTCTGGATCATTGGCCTTTTCCTCAGCGTGGAATCGCGTGTTCTCCAACAGAATCACAGGTCCTTGACCCGAGCCTTGCCCCCCACCGGGCCCCATCGCTCGGACGGCCTCCTCGATGGACGCCCCCACGCAGTCATCCAGCTTCTTCACCGGCCGATCCAGCAGCGCCGATAGTCGTTCAGCGACCGGATCCATCGTCAGATCCTCGACGACCTCACCCTTTGGGCGGCCAAGATGAGACATCAGAATGACGGCAGCCCCGTGGTCGAGCAGGTACTGAAGGGTAGGCAGCGCGGCCTCAATGCGCGTATCGTCGGCTACCTTGCCTTCTCTCAGCGGCACGTTGAAGTCAACGCGCACCAGGACTCGCTTCCCTTCTACGTCTACGTCGCGAATGGTCTTCCTCGGCTTGCCTTTCATCACACCTCCTTACACGTCAAACAGTGGAGTAAGTTAGGCGCGCGTCTCAATGGCCTCACTTACCCCTTTCTAGTTGGCACTTCGGTTCTCTGCGTGTCTTGCTACAAGGTTTTGGCCACCCGCAACCCTTCCCGGATCATCTGGCTGGTGAAGCCCCACTCGTTATCGTACCAGCTCATGATCTTGACCAGGGTCCCGTTGACCACCTGGGTCATGCCCACGTCAACGATCGAAGCGTGTGAGTCCCCGATGATGTCTGACGAGACAATCGGATCCTCAGCTACGCCAAGAATACCCTTATACTTGTCGCTGGCCGCCTCTTCTCTGAAGATGTCGTTGACCTCCTCAACCGACGTCTCCCGCTTGGTCACGAAGATGATGTCGGAGATGGACCCCACCGGTATCGGCGCACGAACGGCGACACCGTCAAAACGACCTTCGAGCTCGGGAAGGACCTTGGTGGTGGCGATGGCCGCCCCGGTGGTGGTGGGCACGAAATTCGCTGCCGCGGCCCGCCCCCTCCGTATCTTCTTGCTGGGCCCGTCGACGATGGCCTGCGTGGAGGTGTAGGCGTGGATCGTCGTCATAATGGCGTTCTCCACCCCAACACGTCGCTTCATAACTTCCACCACGGGCGTAATGCAGTTCGTGGTGCAGCTTGCACAGTTGAGATATGGAACGGACTCATCCTCGGGGACGTTCACTCCGTGCACGATCGTGGGGATACCCTCGCTCTTGGCCGGAGCTGAGAGGATGACGAACTTGGCGCCCGCCTCAAGATGCTTCTCCAGGTCCTCCTTCTTCCTGAAGATCCCGGTGCATTCAAAGACAATGTCTACCTCGCGTTCCTCCCACGGCAGCTGCGTGGGATCTCTCTCCGCGAAGAACTCGTACGCTTCACCGTCCACGATGAGGGCGCTGTCCCCCACCTCGACGTCCCTGTCGTACCTCCCGTAGACCGTATCGTACTTCAGGAGATAGGCCAGGTTGTCCAGCGGCATGATGTCGTTGACGCCCACCAGGTCTAACTCGGGGGTGTCCAGGACGATCTTGAATGCCGCTCGTCCGATCCTTCCGAAGCCGTTGATTGCTACCTTTGTCATTGTTTCTTTTCTCCTTTATCCTATAGTGACTTTATCGATCATGTGCCGTTGTCGGCAGCGGCACTCCACTGCGCTGCGTGCCGCACTATGAACAGGTCGATGGATATCCATATGACGATAGGGACTGGAGCCCTCACTACGGTGACGCCCGGCGCTGCAAGTGACGCATCAGCGCTTGCGCCAGCTTATGGCTGTCGTGACGCCACGGGCGAGTCCTATCTACCACATCCGCCGTGATCACAAGATAGTCGGCATCAGGTGGGACATCGGGCTCGACCATTTCCACGCCGGGCTGGCCCCTGAAGTGGTCGGCCCAGGCTCCCTCCAGCAAATGTGCATTGTCGTTCGCCAGCACGACTGGAAAGAGGGATCTGCCCACGTGCTTCTCCAGCGCCGCAACGTGGTCGCCGACGGTGTACCCCTCCGTCTCACCGCGCTGGGTGGCGACGTTACAGACGTAGACCTTACACGCCGAGCTGGCCTCCACGGCGTCCGCAATCGCTCGCACGAGAAGATTGGGCAGGACGCTGGTGTACAAGCTCCCGGGGCCAGCCACGATCATATCCGCGTTCAGCAGCGCGTGAACCGCGCCTGGGTAGGCCGGCGCGCCATCCGGATCCAGGTAGACGCGCTGTATAGCCCCCTCCGCCTGCGGGATACTCGACTCACCGCTTACCCGATTGAGCTTGCCGTCCGTCGAGCTCTGAGCTCCCGCAGAGGGATCATGGCGGCGGCCTTGCGCGAGATCGGCGGTGAGGGCCACGTTCTGCAAGGTGCTGGGGAGCACCTGCCCTTGCACCGCCAGAACCCGTCCAGACTCCAAGATGGCCCGCTCGAAGCTTCCCGTCACCTCCGCCATGGCGGTGATGAACAGATTGCCAAAGCTGTGCCCATTGAGCCCACTGCCACTCCCGAACCGGTATTGGAACAGGTGGGTGGTCAACGCTTCATCGTCGGCCAGCGCGGCAATGCAGTTGCGGAAATCGCCAGGCGGCAACACGCCAAGCTCGCGCCGCAGCCTCCCAGAGCTGCCGCCATCGTCGGCGACGGTGACGATGGCCGTCAGGTTCGCCGTGTGCTCCTTGAGCCCGCGTAGCAGCGCGGCGAGACCATGCCCTCCACCGATGGTCACGATCCTGGGACCACGCTCCCTGCGACGATACCGCTGGACAGCCCTCGCGACGGCCTCCGGGTCTGGGTCCACGAACGGCCTCAGCAGCGACCGGTTGAGGCCGATCAACCCCACCAGCATAGCACCAACGCCAACCAGCACAAAGATCCCAGCTCGCGCACCGCGCGGTATGAACTGCAGCGTCAGATAGTAGAAGATGCTGGGAAGGGGGTAGAGCTCGCGGAGCAGAAAGCTGAAACCCAGGCTCAAGATGGCGACGCCGCCGACCAGAACCAACAACCAGCGCTTGACGCCCATCCCAAGCGGAAGCCACTGGGTTGCCAGGCGCCACAGACGCCATCTACGCAACTTCAGACGAAGGAAGCGAAGCGGCTCTGCTAAGAGCCTCCCCTCCATTGTCTTCCCGTCGTCCACCAAGCTACCTCCCTAACGCCACCGGTACTCTACGGCACTCCGGTCCCCTGCGTGCCTGACTACAAACCCCAATTATAGCTGAATTTCCCCGCACTGAAAAGGGGCGCTTGCCCAACTCCAAGGGCACTCCGCTCTGCTCCGAGCCACACCACGAACGGGCGCCTACGGGCGCCCGTCGACGGGGCCTAGAGCCTCTCGCACGCGTCGAGCCATCAGGCTGCAGGCCGGAGCACCTCGCCCCGTCTGTGGGTAGCCGTCAAGACCCGTTCGGGGACGCGGCAGGTCGACGGGCACCTCCGCCACAATGGAAGCGGGCCGAGGGCCGAGCACCATCACGCGGTCAGCCAGGTAGACGGCCTCCGGTACCGAGTGCGTCACCATCACCACCGTTTTCCGAGCCCGTCCTCGGGCCGCCTGCCAGATGCGCAGCAACTCGCGTCCCATCCGCTCTCTAGTCAGCGCGTCCAACGCGCCAAAGGGCTCGTCCAACAACAGGAGCTTCGGATCGTGCACGAGGGCCCGGGCTAGCGCCACGCGTTGCGCCATCCCGCCAGAAAGCTGCGCCGGATGCGTGTCCTCGAAGCCCGTCAGCCCGACCAAATCCAGCAGGGCCTCCGCCTTCTCCTGGGCTCGGGTCTTCCCGAAACCGTCCATCTCCAGCGGCAGCATCACGTTCGCCTTCACCGTGCGCCAGGCCATCAGCGTGGGCTCCTGGAAGACGAAGCCCACTCGACGGCTGGGTTGATCGACCTCCTCGCCGGCGAGGAAGATCCTCCCAGCCGTCGGCCGTTCCAGCCCTGCGATCAACTTGAGCAGCGTCGTCTTGCCGCAGCCAGAGGCGCCTACCAGGCACAGGAACTCCCCCTCTTGCACCCGAAACGAGATCCGTTCCAGCACCGGCAGATGCCCGTCGGGCCGCTGGTAGGACTTGTCGACGCTATCAACCGTTAGAAGAGGTGCCTGCATGGACATCGTTCAGGGCAGAAACGCGTTCGTGAACGCTTGCTCTGGATCGACACCCCCTTCCAGCAGATCAGCGTCCTCCATCACCTGGACGGTGTTCTGCCAGGCCTCCGGATCCGATCGACCGAGGGGCTCGCCACGCCAGTAGTCCAGGGAAGCCTCCAAGACCGCCCGCTGTACCTCCTCGTTTTCCTCAAGCCCATCGACGT
This sequence comes from uncultured Anaerolineales bacterium, assembly GCA_964575455.1. Taxonomy (GTDB): domain Bacteria; phylum Chloroflexota; class Anaerolineae; order B4-G1; family B4-G1; genus SKLM01. Next base: position 7,275 of record CAZNRX010000119.1, read on the forward strand.
ATTCCTTGCAGATCTCGAAGGCGGCGTCCGGATCGTCCAGCGTCTCCTCCAACCCCCGCAAGAAAGCGCGAGCGAAGGCTCGCAACAACTCGGGCTTATCCTCAAGCACCTCTTCGCTGGCGATGACGCCGTTCGATACCAGCGGCGCGTAGTTGGCCACGGGCATGAGATGGGTCTCATAGCCGCGCTGCTCAAGTTGGACCGGCTCATTATTGGCGTACACGACGGCGGCCTCCACGCGCCCCACCGTGAGGTTCTCGAGCGCGGCATAGCCGATGACCTCAAGATCAACGCGATCCTCGTCCAGGTCAGTCGCGGAGGCAAGCGCCTTCCAGCCGATGTAGCTAGCCGCTCCGAACATCTCCGGGATGCCCACCTTCCGGCCCGCCAGATCGCCTGGCTCCTCAATACCGCTCTCTTTCAGGGCCACAACAGCCACTGGAAACCTCCGCCACCAGTTGACAAACGTCACAACCGGCATGCCTTGCGCCCGAGCCTTGAGCACCTGGTCGCCGCTGGCGACGGCGAAGGGGGTCCAACCTGCAGCCACTAGCTGAACGCCCTTGGTGTCGTAGTCACCATAGTCGAACTCCAGTTCAATGCCCTCTTCCGCGAAGTATCCCTGCTCGACCGCCACATACCACGGAGCGAACTGTACGTTTGCGACGAACCCCATCGGCAGACGCACGTGCGTCGGGTTCCCAGGTGACCGCGTCGATGGGCGGGATCCCGCCAGGGGATTCCCGCAGCTCGTCAGAACAACCAGCGCCAGCATGATGATGGGAAATGAACGGTATCCCAGAGCAGTATCTCTCGTCATTCTTCCTCCTTATCTAACCAAACCGTTAATCGTGCCACGGCACTCCGTTTCCCTCTGTGCCGAGCTAAGAACTTGCCGCATCGATCTCTCGCCATCGCAGCAGGGCGCGCTCAGCGAAGGCCACGACACCGTACAGGACTTGGGCCAGTATGACCAGCGTGCCGATGCCGACGAACACCTGCGGCGTGTCGTAGACCTGCTGACCCTGCTTGAGCAGGTACCCCAGCCCTCGGTCGGCGGCCACGAACTCCCCCACGATCGCCCCAATGACGGCCAGCGTGGCGCCCACCTTGATCCCTCCCAGAAGGGTGGGCAAGGCCGCTGGCACCTCCAACATCCAGATCATCTGCCAACGGTTCGCCTCCAACGTGCGCATCAAGTCCCGCAAATCCTGCTCCACCCCTCGCACGCCCACCACGGTGTTGACCAGGATCGGAAAGAAGACGATCAAGGCACAGACCAAGACCTTGGACAGGATCCCGGTTCCGAACCAGATCACCAGCAATGGTGCGATAGCGACGGTGGGCACCGACTGGGAGGCAATGATGAAAGGCGCCAACAGCTGCTCCGCCAGGGGCGAGTGCGCCAACAGGTAGCCCAGGATGGTCGCTGTGACCATGCCTAAGCCCAGCCCGATCAGCACCTCGGTCAGTGTCACTCTCAAGTGAGTCCAGAGCACACCGCTGGTCAGGAGCCTGGCCCAGCGAGACGCCACCGCAACCGGCGAGGGAAGGATAAAGGTCGGGTAGCCACCCAGCCAGACGATCGCCTGCCAGAACCCCAGGAATCCACCTAGGCTCAACAGGATCAAGCTGAATCGTGACAGACGTTTTCTACGCATACCTTGTACTCCACCAAAAAGCCCGCGGATGATGACTCACCCACGGGGCATAGCTCGAAAAAAGAGCGCCCCGAAGACTGATCAAGTCCCCGGGGCGCAAGTTCCTTCCATCAAAAAAGAGGAAGCGGAGCGGCTTCTTCGCCGCAAGATACGGCTCGTTCATCTCCTTCCATCCGGACTTTCACCGTCGGCCCCGGCCTAGATGGCTGCGCCCCACGCATAAGGAAAGCGACGCCATCGTCACCGGATCGACCGCCTACGCGGCTCGCGGGCTCGGCGAGCTATCGGCTCACCCTTTGCACTGCAAAGGGTAGCGAAGCCACGCCTCACCGCCGGTCGGGGATTGCACCCTGCCCCGAAGATGGTTATTCAATTGTCTGCAACGAATTATACTGACCACCCCCGAATTGTCAAGCGTGGTAAGAGGGAGCGTTACACACTGGGGACAAGCTCCTGGAAGGCAGAACTGGGCCACTGAAG
>CAZNRX010000120.1:0-9410 GCA_964575455.1 uncultured Anaerolineales bacterium
TACTATGAGGAGCAGGCTTTTGCTTAACCTTCTGTCCACCAAATCGGGGGAACCCAAAAGATGGGCCACTCGTAAGGGTGACGCTGCCTCCAAGATTCCTGTCGGCGGACGACGAACAGAACACGTTCGTTAGGCTCGTGGTTTAGAGAAGCGGTACCATACCGGCAATAGAGGAGTCCTACCAGCGTCCCATTGCCCACTGTCGCTCGACAGATGACAGCAGCTGACGCCGCAGGGACCGCCTCAGCCGGCAATGGTTGGGGCGGTTTCCGCCTTCTCCATATCAGACAGAGGGGCCAAGACAGTCGGCCCCGAGGTACCTGGACGAAGGTTTTCTGAATCGGAAGCGCACCACCTCCGCTTGACATGCGTGTGATCAAACTGTACACTTCGCTAGGAGTTGGGGGATACGTTTGCGAAAGCCCGCGGGGATCAAGGCGCAGCCTTATCCTATAGAGACTAGTACTACAACGTTAACTTGCCGCAGCGGTACCTACAAGTCGTCAGCTTAGCGCCAAAACTGCCGATTTCGGCCGGGTTGGATACCTCAAATGCACTGCAAGGAGCTTCTAGTGAGCGCCAAATGGCCTCATCAGGGCGAAATGACGTTGTAGTACTAGTAAATGCCGAACGAGACAAGGGAGAGTCGACATGGCAGATGCACCCCAAATTAGCACTGTGAAAGGGCTATTCCTAGAAAAAGTCTTCAAAATCCCAAACTATCAGAGAAGCTACGCGTGGGAGAGAGAGCATCGAGTAGACTTCTGGAACGATGTCATGGACATGCTAGGTATGGATGTCCAGCACTACTGGGGCACAATCACGCTGTGGAAAACCTCTAGGACAGAAGAGGACAAGAGCAATCTGTGCGAGTTCACCGTCTACAAGGTAGTGGATGGACAGCAGAGACTGACAACGATGGTCCTGTTCATCCTTGCGCTGTGCAGAGTCAGAGAACAGCGTGAACCCCTTTGGCAGGACTACATCAAGAGTGGTGGCATATACAGGATAGAGCTGGGCGGGTTGAATGAGGAGTTCTTAAAGGAACTTATAGACGGGGATAAACCACCCACCGAGCCAGCCCTTAGAACTAACCAGTTGCTAAGAGACGCGCTAGACTACTTCGAGAACCAAATCACGGCTTATGCAGATCACGGCGGAGACCTCGACAGATTAGCGATGTACTTCACGGGTAAGTCACAGGCGCTGGAGTTTCCGGTCGAAGACGAGAAGATGGCTATCAGGGTATTCCTGAGTTTGAACGACAGGGGGAAAGATCTGACCCTACTGGATAAGGCTAAGAGTTTCTTGATGTTCTACTCGTCCCGCTACTTAGATGACGAGTTGAATGATACCATCAACGAAGCTTTTGGGCAGGTCTTCAAAGAGTATGACTACATTGTGGCAGGTGCCAAAGAAGCTCAAATCGCGTATCTCATTAATCCTCGCTATAGATTCTCAGAAGATGAAGTGCTAAGATTCTTCTATCACTACTTTGCGCGTTATGTAGCAGACCAGTATCCTTTGATAGACCTACCATATAGATACAGGATTTCGACAGAGGGGGTCTTCAAAAGGTTTCTGAAACCAGCTTGTCAAGCCTTGCAGGGACACGATGACGAGCTGCGCAGATTCATAACGGATTTCTTGGAGAACTTTGTGAAATTTGTCAAGGGCTTCAGAGACTTAGTGGACAAAGCATCTCCGAATAATGTCACATCTCCATATAGGAGACTCTTCAGTTTCTTGGGCTTGAGTGCCACGGTCTATCCGTTGATCCTATCTTTGGAAGCCGAGGGCTTGCTTGACGATGATGACGATTTGCTGTCTTTGATAGAAGCCTTGGATGTACGGGTGTACAAAGTCCGCGGTACCGATCCTCGCGCTGATCTGTACAAGAAGGCCATATCTCGGATCAAGGCAACGTCAAGTTCTAGGGCACACAAGATACGCTCCTTTGCTAAGGACTTCATGGATGATGACGAGTTCCGACTCTATCTGAGCAGGAGAATGCACAAAAATCCGGCGACAAAGTATATCCTATGGGAGTTCGAGAAGCATCAATTCCCTTCGTTTGATGAGTGGGACTTCGACCTCTACGCTGGCCCAGATGGCGTGCAAATAGAGCACGTACTTCCGGTACAGCCGATATTTGACTTCCCTGCTTACGGTTTCAGTGATGAACCGGATTATCAAAGCAATGTCCACAAACTAGGGAATCTAACCCTGCTGGAGGAATCGATAAATAAGCGGGTCGGGAACAGGACTCCTAAAGGTAAGACTGATGCAGGTGGCTACTTCAGCAGCAAGGTCCCTGGAACCAAGAGTCTGGGGCATCACATAGATGTGGACAGTGTCGGGTTTGGTAAGGACGACGTGGAAAGCCGAACGAAAGAAATAGCAGACTTCTGTCTGGAGAGATGGAGACTTGAATGAAGGCCTAGGGCGAAGCGAGAGGCAACGCCCCGAGAGAACCGTGAAGCCTTGGAACCCGTATTTTTTGCAGATCAACACGCCCTTTGTGGGTGCACGGGTGAGTACGGTGTTACTTACGGCCTCTGGTTGGCTGAGTAAGGCTTCGGGACTAGCGCATTGCACAATCTGTCGGGTCTGACGAGGGTACCTTGGTCCGGAATACCTGGCTACTTCACGTGGGAGTTGTTACACCGCGCTTATCGGGCGTTAGGCTACGAGAGGGGAGGACAGATGCGCCGGTTGTCAGTTGATGAGTTGCAATCATTGTGTAATACGAATCCATTGATCGCTGTTGACCGTGCTCTATTGGCGCTTTCAGGCTGCCGAGAGGGTGAGGTGGGAGAGCTGATGGGCATGATGACTCAGGCGATTGCGGAATACCTTGAGAAACCCATTGGCAATGAGCCGCTAAACCTCTTCAACCAGAGTCTCAGCCGCCACAGTAGACGGTTTGTGGGGATCAGCCTAGTGAGGTTGCTTGCACTGAATGACTATTACTTCGAACACGACCACCGCTTTCGTGTCAAAGCCTTTGCTCTCTTTGACGACGTGCTCTCATACGATCTCTACAAGAAGCTTGACATCGCAAGCAGTGAGCAGACGTATAGAAAATCCATGAATTTGAAGGACGCCGCACCTGAGGCTGAGACCAAGATGCGAGAAGCGCTGGACTCTCTGAGGTCGCTCGATCATCTGGGAGAGTTTCAAGAGCGGTTCATGAGGGCAATCAACCATGATTTGGTAAAGGCGATAATCTGGCCATTCGCATCGCGGTCACTGGTGCACAAGTCACGACTGGATGACATATTTGGCGCGATCAGGCGGTACCGTCAGGCCAGCAGGACAAACGTGGTAGATGCTTATGAGCGAGCGAGAGCAGTGGTTGGGGGGTACTCAGAGGAAAGCCGGGCGTGTGGGACTCTGTACTGCAAGCAGTACTTGATCGAACTGGCTGATGGGTTGAACCGGCTATTGGAGAAAGACTTCTATAACAGTGACTTCGGGCAACCGGCTGAACTCGCGGTAAGGCCGCTCGGCAAGAAGTACCCATTTCACCAGAAAGGACACAGGCTGAACCTCGGATTTGTGGCTGAGAACCACGGTCCAGGCTATGCATTCGGAGTGGAACTGACCACATCCAGCATTGTGGACAACGTTGTAGTAAAGCGCCCGACTCTTCAGCTAGGTCGACTACAGCCTGGTTCAGTTAGCGCCGATTTCCCAGCAGAAGTCGTAATCCCTGAAGAGATTGCCTTCATCGAAGTAGAGGTGAAATGGGAGAACGCAGATAGATCAATCGTTCGCCACTGCTACCAGTTTGAATTGGAGGGACAGCGCACTGACATTGATTGGGATCAGCTGGCTATGCAAGACCCGTACAGCTTGGAGCCGGTCGATAGGTATGAGCAGCTGGTTGGGCGCGAAGAGACGATGAGTCAACTCCTGCGCCAATCTCGTGCAGAGCGAGTAGGGTCATCCTATATGTACGGGCAAAAGCGCGTGGGCAAAACGTCTATCGCGAAGGCTCTTATGTCACGATTGAGCAAGTACACTGACCTAATGGTCATATACCTGGAGGGGGGCGAATACATCGGGGGCGGTCCCGAAGGCACTCTAAATCGGTTAGGTGAGAAAATCTGTCGGCGACTCAAGAAAAGCGATAGACGTCTAGCCAAGCTTGCAATCCCAGAATTCCAGGGCGCCCTATATCCTCTGAGCGACTTCCTAGAGACCGTGGAGGATCACGTCCCTGGCGTTCGAGTCCTGGTCATTTTGGATGAGTTTGACGAGATCCCAGCTGAGTTGTACCGAAGAGGTCCCCTGGCTGATGCTTTCTTTTTGACCCTGCGAACAATCAGTGGGAAGTCTCCTTTTGGTTTTGTCCTAGTGGGTGGCGAGAAGATCGATCTCATCAAGAGCTGTCAAGGAGATGTGTTCAACAAATTCTGGGAGGTCACGGTTGACTACTTCCGTAAGGAGGAGCACTGGACGGATTTCCAGGAGCTTGTAAGAGGACCGACCGAAGAATGGCTAGAGGTTGCCGATGATGCGCTCCTCGCCTTATACGATCAAACTGCGGGTAACCCGTACTTCACCATGTGCGTCTGTAGAGAGCTGTTTCGTCTGGCCGTTAGAAAGAGAGATTGCTTCGTGACAAGACGCGAGGTCTTGGACGAGGCTGTACCTCGTGCACTCGCGCATATTGGAACTGGATTCTATCATTTCTGGGAAGACGGGATTTTTGAATCTACAGGCGTGAAAGTAGAGGAGGTATCGATACGTCGTCGCCGGATTCTCCTGGCTTTGGCACAGGTGTTGAGGGAGAAGGACAAGGCAGGCACGGAAGAGATCCTGGCGCAGGATGTCGTTGTGTCAACGGATTCATACACTGTCGAGAACGAGCTGCGTCGATTTGTCCAGCGCCGAGTCCTGACAGAGAAGAATGGTTCATATGACTGCAAGGTTCCTCTATTCAGGACTTGGCTTGTGACTGCGGGCATGAAGGGAATATTAACGACTTTCTCCGATCGCGATGCGATTCTTGAACGTCGCGAGAAGGAAGAGCAAGCCTACGTTCAGCCGGAAGAAACTGTAGACTTGATATCACAGTGGGGTCTATATCGAGGCAATAGAATCACGGCGGACAAAGTCCGAGCCTGGCTAAGACAGTTCGACGATTACATCAGTCAGAGGCTCATGTTCAGAGTGCTGCAAGGTCTCACGTTCTATTCCACCGACAGCATTAGACAGAAGATGAAGGAAGCGCACGGAATTGTCCAGCGTGACCTGATATGGCATAGGGACTCGTACCAGCGCAAGCGGGGGGACATCGTAGTGAGTTATCTGGACAGCCCCGGCAAGAGTGGAGGAGGGATTTACGCGAAGCTCTATGCGGACGAGAATGGTATCTATTACAAGAACATTGTCGAGAGATCCAAGTTGAGTGAAGTGCTTTCCGAGATAGAGGGTAAGAAGGCACTCGTGTTCATCGACGATTTCATTGGCTCCGGTGGATCGGCAAGGGGCTATTGCGAGAGGTTGGCCAAAGAATGCGGGCCGACTTTGCGAGACCCTGATCTAAACACCTATTTTGTCGCCGTCACGGGTTTCCAAGAGAGCCAAAGCGAGGTGGAGAGCACTCTGGCTGACCTAGACCTGCCTGTTGACGTTCACATATGTGATCCCCTCGATTCATCGGCGAGATGCTTTGGAGAGAACTCCCGATTCTTCCCTGATGACGATGTACGATTACGCGCGATGCGAGTTGCCCAAGAACACGGAGCGCGTATTGTGAGACTTAATCCCCTGGGCTACGGAGACTGTCAGACGGCAATTGTGTTTCCGAATAGCTGTCCCAATAACAATCTGCCTATCCTTTGGGCAGAATCTGAGGAACCCCTTTGGCGACCGCTCTTCAAGCGTCCGATGCCTACCTGAGAGCCTGTCGTCTCACGCAAGAAGATGAGAGACGCACTATCTGTCAGTCTTCGGCAATGATTGGACCAAGGGTTCGAAAGTGCGTAATTGACGTTTGTAGACAGACCTATCGACAAAGTTCTTCGGTCATAGAGAGCAAAAAGGCTGTCACATCTATCGACTAGCTAGGCCGACACGGGCGCTTTCACACCGACAGGCAAAGTGCTCGCAAACGTTGATTACGCACCCTCACGGTTTTCGGCTAAGCTGGGCCACTCGCAAGGATGATGCTGCATGCGAACCCCGCAGACGTATGACGAACAGAACGTGTTCGCTAGACTCACGCTCCAGAGAAACGCATTTCCGTCCAACAAGCACGGAGGGCTGAAACAATGGAACCAATAGATCACCCACCTGGACATGAGATCAAGAGGCTCAACCGAGAGATCGAGGAGCAGTACGCCGACGCTGAGTGGACGTTGGGCAGCGTGATGGCGCTCGTACTGATCGCACTGCCGTTCGTAGTCTTTGGAATCTACATACTACTGACAGCCGGAGTGTCTTAGAAAGTCACGGCAATCTTTGGAGCTGTCTTCGAGTCTTAAATTCTGTTCCTCAAGCCAATCCCTTAGGTTTCCAGGCCAGAAGCACAACGATAACATATGAACTCGAAGTTACTCAAGAGACATCCGATTCCTGAACTTACCTATCAAGAAGTCGCCAAGCTGTTCTCTTGGAAGTTCACTGCGGATGACTTGAAGAAGCGTCTTCAGGCTATCCAGGAATTCAACGCCTTGGCCGCCTTTACCCCAAAAACTGGTGAAATCGAGGTCTAGTCCTCAAATAGGAGCGGTTGTGTCCGGCCGCGGGCGGAGCGCCACGACACCGACACCAGGTACGCCAGGCCGACGTAGCTCAGGATGAGCGCCACCTGCTGGTACCCGTCCCAGTACGCGGCGTTGGACAGGCCCAGCGCGGTCATCTGGACGACCAGGATCACGGCACACACCATGACCACCCAGCCAAAGAGGGGGATGAGCCATACCGTCGCCAGTGAGAACAGGAGGAGAATGAGAGGTAGAAGCAGGTCGAGCTCGGCCGGGTAGGACGCGAGGGCAAACACGGGAGCCATCGCCAACAAGGCCAGGGCCGTGCGCGCCGTCGCCCTGCCCAGCGGCCGCCAGTTCATCCTGGTGGCATCGGCCTTGTCGGGAATCCTACTGCGCACGTACTCGGCCACATGATCGTAGTTTTCGGGCAGGCAGATCAGCACGCCCACCGCCCGCCAGCTGTTGCGCAACGTAATCATCCGGCGGCGGGGAGCGTAGGCCGCACTGGTCAGATCCTGCCAACGGACGCACCTGTCCTCGCGGGCCGAGGCAAGAGCGCCTGCACCTGCGATCCCTGGCGATCCGGCGAGCATCCCAGCCAGAAGGGCTCCCCGACTCGCGGCCCGAGCCCGCCTGTCGACCGTCTCGATGCGCGCCCCCTCACCGTCCAACCCGAAGCGGAGACGCATGCGATTGCCGTAGACGAGCAGCGCCACGACGATCATGAGGAGACCCAGCCCGCCCGCCGTGAGCAGAGAGATGAGGAGCATCACCGGGATCTGCTCGAAGTCGCCGGTTGCGGCAGAGATGACGGTCAGGAGCAGGGCCATCATAAGACCGGAGCCCAGGGCCGCCAGCGCAAACTGCCTGACCACCAGTGGATTCGTCACCAGAAATACGTCCGCCTCCCACCAGAGGCCGTCCTCCGGATCGACCGAGGTGGCCCGTGGTGAGGCCGACATCGACCCCGATGCGTGGGCTGCAGCCGCAGGATCTCGTCCGTGCGCTTTCATCTGTTCAACTCCTCCGTCCATACCTGGTCGCTAGGCTGGACCTCCCCGGAGTGTGCCATCTCCCAGGGCTGTTCCCAGGTATACAGGCCTTGCTGTTAAATCTCCAGTAGACATACCACTCGGCCGACATGGATCATTCCTTTCGGCTGAGAAGATCGTTCCATTCGTACATGGTGCGCTGCAGGAGGCCCTCCGGCTCTTGTCATTGGGCCAAGACGCCGCGGATCATACCACAGAATCGTCGGATGGGGAAGTACCGGAGCGAGCGGAGAACCTGGACCAGGTCTCCAACAACCCCGCCGAGTACATCCAGCGTGCAGCGGAGGCTGTTAATCGCGCCAAGCGGCGGTTCCTGGTCAAGGGCGTCCAGTACCTGGAGGCAGGGCAATCGCATTCGACCAGAATTCCGAAGTTTCGGCCGAGTATTCGTCCCGAGCGTTGCGCGCATTCTGGGCGGGATGCCTTTAGAAGCAGGCTATCCTGCAAACTTCGGAATTCTAAGCGTTCTCTCCTTTCCATATGCGATTGCCCTGGTACCTGGAGGTGGGCGACCACTACCGCATGTCTCTCTTCCACGATCTGGAGGGGTACGAGGAGAGCCTGCTGCCCATCGAGAAATCGATCTACGACCAGGTGATCACCGACTCGCAGGTGGAGCGGGACTTCGCCGCCGCGCTGGAGAAAATGGACGAGGTCAAGCTCCCCGATTGGTTCCTGGTGCCGACGCCGGTGGGGGACTACGTTCCGGACTGGGCCATCGTCTTCAATCTGCAGGACGACTTCGGAGAGCTGCGAGAGAAGCTTCACCTGGTGCGGGAGATGAAGGGGACGCTGGACGAGGACGAGCTGCGGGGGATGGAGACGATGAAGATCGACTGCGCGCGTCGGCACTTCGAGGCTATTGAGGTGCGGTACGACGTCGCGACGAGCGCTGAGGACCTGCGGCAGCAGGTGTTGAAGAAGCGGTAGGGAATGAAGCACCTATCATCTTGTCAATCCTGTTAATCCTGTCCAATCTCACCCATTTGATCCGCCCAACCGCCGCCTCTCAGTGTGATCATTCCCTCAGTATCTCAGTGGTTCAACTGCCACCGCAAACCGCCGTTTCCCTCCCACCCATCTTTTCCCAATCGATATCCCAAACTTGCCCTATTGACAGACGCGTCCCTGCATGGTATAATGCCCTCACCATAGGGTCAACGACGACCGACCCAAATGCCAGCTCCTTAACAAACCACGCCAACCTCCAATGCTTGTCCTTCACCTCCAATCGATGTTGCCTTCCAGAAAAAGCGTCATCATCCAACATCTCGTCTGGCAGGGCTTCATCATTCTCAAACGGGAATACCGAGTAGGGCTCTGGCCTCATCGCCCAATATCCCAAATCTCCCGCGCTATTTCCCAAATGGTATCCCAGACCTACCCTATTGACAAACAACTCCCCACGTGGTATACTTGCCCCATGATAACCATTCACCTCATACTCCCCATGCTCTGGCCGGATTCGCCATGCTCTAGCCGGATTCGCCATGCTCTAGCCGGATTCGCAATCCGGCGATAAGGTGAGTAGTTGCAACCAATGAACAGCAACAATACAGCCTCCATCCCGCGGCAACAAGCGATGGGCCCTGACCCACGTCGCAGAAAGCGTGAGCCCCACCGCACCCCGCGCGCT
>CAZNRX010000121.1:0-9268 GCA_964575455.1 uncultured Anaerolineales bacterium
GCACCGCTGTTGCAGTCTGGGTCCTGTGCGAAAAATGGCTGTTCTTCATTGCTGTGAATGCTCGCGCGCTCAACGTGGAGTTACCACGCCTCAGGAGAGCTTGCGCTCAAGACGTGAGAGCCGGTGCCGCAGATCCGATAACTGGTCATCACGGCGGATACCCGGCCTCCAGCCCTCCACCTTCTCCAGTGCCGCTCTCGTCCAGGCAGCTGCCCGCGTCAGGTCCTCCACGTACCATTCGAAGTACTTCGCCAGCTCGACGTGCGCCAGAATGCCCTTGGACCCCTCGCCCGATTCGAGGGCCAGCTGCTGCCAGAACGCGAAGGCGTCATCGCGTCGCTCACATCGCTTCAGAAGGTAAGCCAGCTTCTGCAATACCCGAGCGCGCATCTGCGAGCCAGGTCGCGAGCAGAGATTGAGCGCACTGCGATAGGCCCGCTCTGCGTCCCCGACCCGCCCCTCATCGGCGTACCAGCGGCCCAGAGCGTAGAACTCGGCGCCGCTCAGCGAGCGGTGGTCGTCGCTCGTTCCGCCACGCCAAGGATCCGCATACGCTCGACAGAGACGGGCAGCGAGGGTCACCATGCTCAAGATATCGATCTTATTGTGGTAGAGCACGCGTTTCATGTCGCGAGCATCCCCAGTGCGGAGATAGTTGCGGTAGAGGAAGGGGATGACGCCGCTCGGGACGTCGGCCTGCTCGCGGCGCACGCCCAGCACGTCCCGCTCCAGAGAGGTGAGAGCGCACGACGAGAGCGCATAACGCCACAGCCGTCGCGCCGGATGGAGCAGATCGACGTGCACTATCCCCCGCAGAGGCGGCACCACGCGCGCCAGGATGAAGCGATTCTCGATGATCGGCACGTCGAAGGCCCGACCGTTGAACGAGACCAGGGCCTCGAAAGCAGGTAAGCGCTCCATCAGCGCCTCCACCATCGCGGGCTCGTCCCCTGGATCTCTTAAGAAATACTGCAGCAGGCGAAACTCCCCCTCGTCGAAGAAACCCAATCCGACGATGAAGGCCATCGTCCCCGTGCCTCCGGAAAGGCCGGTCGTCTCCGTGTCGAGAAAACAGACGCCATCGAGGTCTACATCGCCTACCCGTTCGTCCCGCTCCATCTGGGCGACGACCTGGGGGGATAGCTCCAGGAATGTCGAGAGGGGCAGGTCACCGTGAGCGTGATCAAGCGAGTAGGACGTCTCGGCGACGAAGCACTGGCCGTGGGAGGTGGTATGAAACCGACCCGAGACGAGATCCTCAATGGCGGTGGGTCGCCGCGACTGCCGAGTCTGCAGCTCTCGAACACCCTTCACCACCCCAAGCTCACGCAGTCGACGTCTCAGATCCTCACGCATCATTCACCAGATCAGAAGCTTTTTTCTCAACCTCATGTAGGGCGGGTTTCCATACCCGCCGAAACTGAAGTACGAGTGTCTCGAACTGGAAACCCTCTCAATGAGGGGGCACCGCCTGCGTCTCGGACGAGCGGAAGAGCGTGCGCCCCAGGATGTCTCGCTCCACGCAGCCCATCGCTAGAGCGGATAGGCACCCTCCAGCCGCAGCAGGGCCTCCTTCTTCTGCAATCCGGCCCCAAAGCCCGTCAAAGCCCCCTCGGCCCCAATCACCCTGTGACACGGGATCACGATGGGGAGCGGGTTGGCCCCCACTGCCCCGCCCACCGCTCGGGAGGCCTTCGGCTTCCCGACCAACTGCGCGATGTCGCCATAGGTAGCAGTCGCGCCGTAGGGGATCCGCACCACCTGGCTCCAGACCGCCCTCTGGAAGGTTGTGCCGCGCACGTCCAGGGGCAGGTCGAACATACGTCGGGAGCCGGAGAAGTACTCCTGCAGTTGATCCACGGCGAACGCCATCACCTCCGGTTCCTCACGCGGCTCCCCCGGCCCCAGGTTCTTTGAGAGCCAACTAAGAAAGGCCCCAGATTGCCCTCTACCCAAGGAGATCTTGCAGAGCCCCACCGGGGTCGAGGCAACCCATACAGTACCAATCTGAGACTCCAATCGAGCAAAAGCGACATCTTCGATCACGTTACCCCCAATAACAGCCATTGAAAGCCTCACAGACCACACCGCCACGGCCCCAGCCGGTTGACCGCCGACCAGAGGCCGGACGGGCCCGTTAGCTAAAGAAGCGATGAAAGATCCGAAGCGCACTCCAGAACGACATCCGCCCCGGCCCGCTTCAACTCCCGCCTCCTGCCAAAGCCACACGTGACTGCTAGCGCCTTGGCCCCGGCGCGTCGAGCGCTCTTGACGTCCACCGTCGTGTCGCCCACCATCGCGCACTGCTCCGGCGGAACGCCCAGCTGCTCCGCCGCCTCGTAGATGGGCGCCGGGTGAGGCTTGAGGCGCCAGGTGGTCTCGCGCGTCACGACGACGTCGAACGTGTCACGGAGATCATGTTGAGCCAGGAAAGCCTCGGCGTCCTCCCGCCCTCGCGTGGTAACCACAGCCAGCTGATACCGCTGTTTCAGATCAGATAGCATGGCCGCGGCCCCCGTCATGAGCCGATAATCCGGCTCGTCGGTAGCACCTCGCAAGCGACGCAGCCACGCCCAGGTACCGAGCAGAGGGGCATCTAACCCCAGCGCATCCAGCACCGTCATCAGACCGTTGATGGGCGTCTCGGCCATCATCACCAGATATCGCGCGCTCCGATACAGGCCGGGCACACCCAGCCGCTGAAGCCGAAGCGCCAGGCTCTCCACAACCTGGTTGTCCGTGTCCATCAACGTCCCATCCAGATCGAACAGGAGGGCATCAATCGCGCTCCGATCGAAGCTGGCTTTCCCGTGATCATCCATGGCGTAGTGACTATACATTGACAACGGGTGACTGTCAATCTCCTCCAGCAGAAGACCTGCTGCCCTGCTTGCCTCTATCCCCATCCCATCTATAATGCACCCACGATGGATCTCAGCAACGCTCTGGCCACTCTGCGACAGGACCCGTCCTTCATGCGGTGCGTGACGGCCTGGGAGCGCGTTCCCGCTCGGCATCCGCGCACCACCCGCTGGCCAAAAGTGCTCGATCCGCGGCTGGTCGCCGTGATTCAGAGACAGGGTATCGAGCGACCCTACACCCACCAGGCCCAGGCCATAGAGGCCGCTCTGGAGGGCCAGCACGTCGTCCTCTCCACGTCCACCGCATCGGGTAAGACACTGGCCTACAACGGACCCGTCCTGAACACGCTCTTGAACGACCCGGAGGCCTGTGCCCTCTACCTCTTTCCCACCAAGGCGCTGGCCCACGACCAGATCGCCAACCTCAAGTTGTTGATCGCCGGTCTCGAGGCCCAAACCCCCAACATCAGAGCCCCCATCACCGTACGCCCCTACGACGGCGACACCCCATCCGCACAGCGCTCGACGATCCGCAGCGAGGCACGCCTGCTGGTCACCAACCCCGATATGCTCCACGTAGGCATCCTGCCCCACCACACACGGTGGATGCGCGTCTTCAGCAACCTGCGCTACGTGGTGCTCGACGAGATTCACACCTATCGCGGCGTCTTTGGCGGGCACGTGGCGAACGTGCTGCGGCGGCTGCAGCGCATCTGCCGCTTCTACGGCGCCGACCCGCGCTTCATCTGCGCCTCCGCCACCATCGCCAACCCGCAGGATCTGGCGGAACGCCTGGTCGAGGCGCCAGTCACGCTGGTGGACGACGACGGCGCGCCGCAAGGGGAGAAACACGTCGTCTTCTACAACCCGCCACTGGTCGACGAACAGCTGGGCATTCGCCGCAGCGCCACGCTGGCGTCAAAGGACATAGCAGCGAGGTTCCTCGAGGCCGACGTGCAGACCATCGTCTTTGCCCGCGCCCGCCTGACCACCGAGATTCTGTTGGGCTATCTGCGCGACGCCGTCGCCCCCGCCGGGGTCGATCCCCAGACCGTGCAGGGCTACCGCGGTGGCTATCTCCCCAGCGAGCGACGGACCATCGAACGCGGCCTGCGCGACGGCGAGATCCGCGGCGTGGTGGCGACCAACGCCCTCGAGCTGGGCGTCGACATCGGTCAGCTGAGCGCATGCGTGATGACGGGCTATCCGGGCACCATCGCCAGCGCCTGGCAGCAGGCCGGGCGCGCCGGACGACGCGCGGGGCTCTCCAGCGCGATATTGATCGCCAGCGCCCTGCCGCTCGATCAGTACGTGATCAGCCACCCTGAGGCCTTCTTCGGTCAAACGGTGGAACACGCCCTGCTGGACCCCAACAACCTGGCGGTGCTGACCAATCACCTGGCCTGCGCCGCGTTTGAGCTGCCCTTCGAGCCCGGCGAGCCGTTTGGGGACTTCGAAGACGCCGAGGAGATCTTGGACGCGCTGGCCGACGAGGGCCTCCTCCACGGATACGACGGTCACTACGCGTGGATCGGCGAGGGATACCCAGCCGCGGGCCTCTCGCTGCGCACGAGCTCGCCGGACAACGTCGTCATCCAGACGACGGGCAGAGAGCAGGACGCCCACCCCATCGTGATCGGCGAGATGGACCGGCCCAGCGCCCCCAAGCTGGTCCACGAGGGCGCAGTCTACCTTCACGGCGGTGAGACGTACGTGGTGGAGTCCCTGGAATGGGACGAGGGCCTGGCCCACGTACGGCCCGCCGAGCTCGATTACTACACCCGCGCCAGCGCGACGACGGAGGTCGAGGTGCTGGACGTGCTCCGTTCCACAGCGCCAGACGAGGGAGGATCAGCCGAGGGAGAAGCCAAGAGGATCCATGCCTACGGCGAGCTTCTCGTCACGACCGAGGCGACCGGCTACCGTCGCATCAAGCGGTACACCCACGAGGTACTGAGTTGGGCTCCCATCGATCTGCCGAAGCAGCGCATGCAGACCATCGGCACCTGGCTCAGCCTCTCGGAGGAGCTGACGGAGGAGCTGGAGCAGGCAGGCATCCTCAAGCCCAGGATCGACTATGGGCCGAACTGGGAGGCTCAGCGCGACGCAGCCCGCGCGCGCGATGGCTACCGGTGCCGACGCTGCGGCGCGCCGGAGCGGGACGGGCGTCAGCACGACGTCCACCATCTTACGCCCTTTCGCGTCTTCGGGTACGTGCCGGGCAAGAATGACCTCTATAAGCTGGCTAACCAGTCGGAGAACCTGATCACCCTCTGCCCCAGCTGTCACCGCCGCGCCGAGCGGGCGCGTGGCACGCGAGGGGCGCTGGGCGGCCTGGCCTATCTGCTGCGCAACCTAGCGCCGCTCCATCTGATGTGCGCGCCCGGTGACCTCGGCGCGGCGGTGCAGGCCCGCGCCCCGGAGACAGGGCTGCCCACGGTGACGATCTACGACAGCGTGCCGGGCGGCGCCGGCCTGAGCGCCCAACTCTACAAGATCCGCGAGGAGTTGCTGGAGGCCGCGCTGGAACGGGTGCAGGACTGTCCATGCAGCGCCGGCTGTCCGGCCTGCGTGGGACCGGCCGGGGACGTCACGCCCGGCGCCAAGGCCCTGACCGAACGTCTGCTGCAGTCCTTGACGTAGGAATCAGCACGATCTACGCAACATGAGATATCTGTCCAAGCGTGGCGACCTCTTTGGGGCACCCGCAAAGCGACAGATCAGTATGCTAGGAGGACATCATGGACAAAGCACAGCTTCTCTACCTTTCCCAGGCCGACGTCGAGGCCGTGGGCCTTACAATGGCGGAGATCATCGACCTGGTCGAAACCGCGTTCAAGGAGAAGGGGAAGGGACGGATCGAGATGCCGCCCAAGCCGGGCATTCATCCTGGTGAGGAGGACAACTTCATCCACGCCATGCCGGCCTACATCCCCGCCATGGCGTCGGCAGGCGTGAAGTGGGTAAGCGGCTTCCCCGAGAACCACAAGCGCGACCTACCCTACATCACCGGTTTGCTGATCCTCAACGATCCGGAGACTGGACTACCCATCTCCGCGATGGACTGCGTATGGATCACGGCGATGCGAACGGCGGCCGCCACCGCCGTCGCCGCGCGCCAGCTGGCGCGCCCCGATTCGGCCGTGCTCGGCGTCCTGGGCTGCGGCGTCCAGGGGCACACCAACACCGAGGCACTCAACGTCCTCTTCCCCCTGGAAAGGGTGATGGCCTACGACGTGGATGCAGATGCGGTCAGCGCTTTTGCGAAGGACATCTCCTCACGCCTCGACTTGGAGGTCATCCCTGTCCAGGATCCGCAGGAGGCCGTCACTGGCTGCGATATGGTCGTCACCGCGGGGCCGATCCTGAAGAAGCCACACGCCACCATCCAGCCTGGCTGGATGGACCGTGGCGCATTTGCCTCCCTGGTGGACTTCGACTCGTACTGGCACCCCGAAGCGATGAAGGAGGCGGACAAGTTCTGCACCGATGACGTGCCGCAGCTGCGACACTACCAGGAGGTCGGCTACTTCCAGGACATCCCGCCGATCCACGCCGACGTGGGCGAATTGGTCGTGGGAGAGAAACCCGGTCGAGAGACCCGCGACGAGCGAACCATGACGTGCAATCTGGGGCTGGCGATCGACGATATGGCCGTAGCCCCCGCCATCTACCAGCAGGCTTTGGAGAAGAACATCGGCACAGTATTGCCGCTTTAGACCCCACACGGGTGAAAGGACATTGAGATGTTCACTCCCGACTTGACGTTCAGACCGCGCATGTCCGTGATCAACGGGGATCAGATTGAGCAGATCCACCAGGCCACGCTGGAGGTCCTCGAACGGACCGGCGTCCAGATCACCCATCCCCGGGCGTTGGAGCTTTTGCACGGGACCGGCGCGCGAGTGGACGGCGACCGCGTTCGCATCCCCGCGTGGATGGTGGAGGACGCCATCCGTAAGGCTCCTTCGCGTGTCGCGCTCGGCAACCGAACTGGGGAACGGAGGGTCTTCCTGGAGGGGGATAAGGTCTGGTTCGGACCAAGCCTCGATTGCATCGACTACCTGGATCCCCTCACGGACGAGCGCCGTCGGTTCGTCAGCGACGACTGCCGCGTCACGTCCACCGTCGCGGATGCGCTGCCCACCTACACCTGGGTGATGACCATCGGCATGGCGGACGACGTGCCGCCCAACGTCGCCGATCGGGTGATCGCCAAGCAGGTGTTCACCTATACGGAGAAGCCGCTGGTCTTCTGCTGCAAGGACGTCGACAGCGTGCGCGACATCTACCAGATGGCCCTGCTCATCGCGGGCGGGGAGGAGCAGTTCCGGCAGGCGCCGACCTGCGTCCACTACTCGGAGCCGATCTCCCCACTCCTCTACTACGATCCAGCTGTGGAGAAGATCCTCTTCTGCGCCGAGAAGGGCATTCCGCTGATCAACTACCCGGCGCCGCAGGCCGGCAGCACCGCGCCAGCGACGTTCGCCGGCGAAGTGGTGCAGGGCAGCGCCGAGTCGCTCAGCGGCCTGGTGTTGGCCCAGCTCGTCAATCCGGGAGCTCCATTCATCTACGGCGCCTTTGCCACGATAATGGATATGCGGACCACCGTCTTCTCCTATGGCGCGCCGGAGATGAGCCTGATGGTTGCAGCCATGGCGCAACTGGCGCAGCACTATCAGTTGCCCTTCTTTGGAACGGCCGGCTGCTCCGACGCCAAGTTCCCAGACCCACAGGCCGCCGCCGAGGCCGCCTTCTCCTGCCTGGCCTCCGCGCTCGTCGGCGCCAATCTGATCCACGATGCCGGATGGCTGGATCATGGATCGGTGGCATCACCCGGCCATATCGTGCTGGTCAGCGAGATCCTCCACATGGTCGATCAGCTTATGGCCGGCATAGACATCAGCGACGAGACGCTGGCCCTGGACGTCATGGACGAGGTAGGCCCCGGGGGGCACTACCTGAACGAGGATCACACGTACAGCCACTTCAAGGATGTATGGTACTCGGACCTGTTCGACCGAAGCATCCTGGACGAATGGCGAGCGCAAGGCGAGGGACGGTTTGCAGAGAGGTTGCGCGAGAAGACAAAAGAAGCCATGGAGCACGAGCCAGCCCCGCTGCCAGAGGACGTGCTCGCCGAGATGGATCGGATGGCAGAGCACTGGGCGTAGATTGAACCGGTCTCGACGATAGGAGGAATGCAGTGTATCAACACATAGTCCACACGGTCGACACGCACACCGCCGGTGAGCCGACCCGAGTGGTCGTCGCCGGTGTACCCTTTCTGCAAGGCACGATGGCGGAGAAGCGACGTCAGCTGCAGAAGGAATACGATTTCATCCGTACCACCCTGATGCACGAGCCCCGCGGCCACGGCGATATGTTCGGCGCAATCATCATGGAGCCGGCACATCCCAAGGCTGACATCGGCGTGGTGTTTATGGACACAGGTGGCTACCTGGCGATGTGCGGCCACGGCTCTATCGGCGCAGTCGTCGCCGCTTTGACTACTGGTCTGGTCTCTCTGGAGGAGCCGGCAACTGAGGTGCTGATGGATACCCCGGCGGGCCTGGTCCGCGCTCGCGCCCAGGTGGAGGACGGTCACCCCAGCCAAGTCGCCGTGGAGAACGTGCCTGCGTTCCTCTACCGCAGCGGGGTGAAGGTAAAAACCCCATCCGGGCCGGTCTCGGTCGACATCTCCTTCGGCGGGAACTTCTTCGCCCTGGTACCAGCGAAGAGCCTGGGGCTGGAGGTCAAGCTGGCTCACTTGCCCGAGCTGATAGAGCGCGGTATGGCTATCCGCGCCGCCATCGATGAGCAGGTTGACGTCATCCACCCCACGCAGCCCCACATCAACACGGTCGATCTGGTCGAGATCTATGAGGATTTGGAGGGAGAGGAGGCCGACTGCCGCAACGCGGTCGTCTTCGGCGAGGCTCAGGTCGACCGCTCTCCCTGCGGCACCGGGACCAGCGCCAAGATGGCAGCCCTGTACGCCAAAGGGCTCCTCGGCTTGCAGCAGCCCTTCGTCAACGAGAGCATCATCGGCACCCAGTTCACAGGGCGCCTGGTGCACGAAGAGCAGATGGAGGATCGAACCGTTGTGGTGCCGGAGATCACAGGAAGCGCCTACGTGACCGGCTTTCAGCAGTTCGTCGTGGATCCTAACGATCCGCTCAGATTCGGTTTCCTTCTGGCAGGTTGAGGCTCTGACGTCGCTCTCGGCACCCAGTCATTAGCCCCTCAACGCCCCGCCCAAGACGCCCTCGCAGGAAACAGCCCCCGGACCTTCCCACCAGATAGGTCCGGGGGGGAAACCCACGGTCTGAGCCCCCAGCACAGGTCATCCGCCAGCAATGAAGAACAGCCATTTTTCGCACAGGACCCAGACTGCAACAGCGGTG
>CAZNRX010000122.1:0-8841 GCA_964575455.1 uncultured Anaerolineales bacterium
CAATCTTCTCCCCCCCTCTCATCCCCCCCGCTGGGGGGGAGGGTGGAGGAGGGGGTGTATGACTTCCAGAGTTCGACGCTCCAGGACCGGCAGGGGCGCCGCACGGGGCGGCTGATCACGCTGCGCGACGTCACCGAGCAGAGGCGGGCGGAGGAGGAGCTGCATCGCCGCGAGGCGATCCTCCAGGCGGTGAGCTTCGCCGCCGAGCGGTTTCTGAGCAGCGCCTCCTGGGAGGAGGCCATTGAGGACGTTCTGGAGCGGCTGGGCCGGGCCGCGGAGGTGAGCCGGGCCTATGTGTTCGAGAACCAGGTCACGGAGGACGGCATCCTCCTGACCAGCCAGCGGTACGAGTGGCTGGCGCCCGGCATCCTGTCCGGCGCCGGGCTGATGGAGAGCTCCAAGCTGCAGGATATCCCCGTGCGGGCCGCGGGCTTCGAGCGGTGGGAGGAGACGCTGCGCCAGGGCGGGGTGATCCACGGCCACGTGCGGGAGTTCCCCACAGCGGAGTACGCCTTCCTCTCCGCGCAGGATATCCTGTCCATCGCGATCGTGCCGGTCTTCGCCGAGCGCTGGTGGGGCTTCATCGGGTTCGACGAGTGCGCGACCGAGCGGGCCTGGTCTGTGGCGGAGATGGACGCGCTGAAGGCAGCGGCGAACACGCTGGGGGCGGCCATCCAGCGTCACCAGGTGGGGGAGGCCTTGCGCGAGAGCGAGGAGGGCCATCGCACGCTGGTGGAGAACGTGCCGATCGGGGTCTACCGCAACACGCCAGGCGCCAACGGGAAGTTCCTGATGGCGAACCCGGCCTTCCTCCACATCTTCGGCTTCGACGCGCCGGAGGAGCTGGAGGACGTGCACGTCTCTGATCTCTACGTGGAGCCTGAGGAGCGGAAGGCGTTCTCGGACAATCTGCTGGCCCATGGCAGCGTGACCGGCGCCGAGCTGCGCCTGAAGCGGAGGGACGGGACGCCGATCTGGGTATCGGTGACGGCCAGGGTGATGCGCGACGAGGAGGGGCAGCCGGCCTATTTCGACTGTACGCTGGAGGACATCACGGCGCGCAAGCAGGTGGAGGAGGAGCGCAAGCAGCTGTTGGCCCAGATCCAGCAGCAGGCGCGCCAGGTGCAGCAGATCATCGACACGGTGCCGGAGGGGGTGCTCCTGCTGGACGCCGAGCGGCGGGTCATCCTGACCAACCCGGTGGGCGAGGAGGGCCTCTCCGCGCTGAGCAACGGGGCCGCCGGGGAGCCCCTGACCCGCCTGGGGGATCGCCCCCTGGACGACCTGCTCGGCTCCCCGGTCGACGGCGGGCTGTGGCACGAGGTGGAGGGCGACGGCCGGACGTTCGAGGTGGTGGCCCGCCCGATGCAGAACGGGGTCGAGCCGGGGAACTGGCTGGTGGTCCTGCGGGACGTGACGCGGGAGCGGGAGATCGAGCGGCGGGCGCGACAGCAGGAGCGGTTGGCGGCGGTGGGCCAGCTGGCGGCCGGGGTGGCCCACGACTTCAACAACATCATGTCGACCATCAAGCTCTACGCCCAGATGATGGCGCAGACGGAGGGGCTCTCCCCCAAGAACGAGGAGCGGCTGACCATCATCGACGATCAGGCCCGCCAGGCCACCGATCTGATCCAGCAGATTCTGGACTTCAGCCGGCGGGCTGTGATCGAGCGGCAGCCGCTGGACCTGCTGCCCATCCTGAAGGAGCAGGTCAAGCTGTTGGAGCGCACGCTGCCGGAGAACATCGAGCTCGACATGACGTATGGGCGGGGCGAGCACACGGTGAACGCGGACCCGACGCGCATCCAGCAGGTGGTGACCAACCTGGCCGTCAACGCGCGGGACGCGATGCCGGAGGGCGGGAAGCTGCACGTGGAGCTGGCGCGCGTGCGGCTCCGACCGGGCGACGTGCCGCCGCTGCCGGAGATGGAGCCGGGCGACTGGGTGCGGGTGCGAATGTCGGACACGGGCGAGGGCATGTCCCCGGAGGTGCAGTCGCACCTCTTCGAGCCGTTCTTCACCACCAAGGAGCGGGAGCGGGGCACGGGGCTGGGGCTGGCCCAGGTGCACGGCATTGTGAGGCAGCACGAGGGGCACGTCGACGTGGAGAGCCACGTGGATCGCGGGACGACGTTCACCATCTACCTGCCCGCCCTGCCGACACGGCTGGCGGCGCCGCGCGTCCTGGCCCGGAAGGACCTGGCCCGGGGGCAAGGGGAGACGATCCTGGTGGTGGAGGACGACGCGACGACGCGACGCGCGCTGATGGCCTGCCTGGCGGAGTTGAACTACGAGGTGGTGGCGGCGGGGGACGGGGCGGAGGCGCTGGAGATGCTGGAGCGGGTGGACGCGGCGCTGGTGGTGAGCGACGTGGTGATGCCCAGGATGGGGGGCATCGCCCTGCTGCGGGCGCTGAGGGAGCGGGGCTCGACGCTGCCGCTGGTGCTGCTGACGGGTCATCCGCTGGAGGAGGAGAGAGAGGGGCTGGAGGAACAGGGGCTGACCGACTGGCTGTTCAAGCCGCCCGGCCTGGCGGAGCTGGCCGACGTGGTGAGCAAGGCGCTGCAGGCCAGACCCTAAAGGCTCGGTGGCGTCAAGGTATGTGATCACCTCCATTTCGCAACCCTCCCCATCCCACGCTCCAGCCGGACTAGGCGGGCTCCCGCCCGTAATCCGGCGACTCCGCGCTCACTACCGCAGACCACAAAGCGCATAGCTACGCCCCCCACGCCGCCTGCTGCACCCAACTCCCGCTCTCTCTGACCTCGATCACCAGGTCGCCGCTGCCGTCGATGCGGATGCGCCAGTTGCCGTCCTGATTGAAGCCGCTGTTGCCGTCCGCCACCAGCTCGATCTCCGCGTTTCCCACCAGGTTGCGCAGCGCCTGCTTCTCCTGCAGGCTGGGGAGCTGGGCGTCGATGTCGCGGTGCGTGTGGCGGCCGGCGCCGTCCAGATGTTGATGCTTCATGCCTCACCCCCGGACCTCGTACGCGATAGCCAGGTCCCGCTCGTCGAGGACGCGCCGCACGGTGCGACAGACCAGGCCGTGAAGCCTGTGGCTGACCCACTCCATGGCCTGCCGCGTGGCCAGCTCGATGACCAGGGTGTCCCCCCGCCGGCGGGCGGTCGCTGTGGCCATCCAGGTCTCGAAGGTGGCCCGGGTCATCTGGGACCGGAGGTTGTCCAGAACGGCTGACCAGAGGGGAAGCCGTGCCTCGTCCCTCATCTCTCGACCTTTTTCTTCTCGTTCTGTTTTATCGTCATGGGTGTCAGGGTTGACCGGGGTACCGGTCGGATGTGACCGGGGTCCCCCGACAGAGGTGACGGGGGTGGGGGTCGGCTCTGACCGGGGTCCCTGGTCAGAGGTGACCGGGGTGGGGGTCGGATCTGACCGGGGTCCCCGGTCACCGTTGACCGGGGTGTACGTCTCGGAGGCGTGATTCGGGTCGGCGACGAGGGTGTATTGGCTGCTTCTGCCCTTGCGGTGGGTGGTCTGCAGGTAGCCCACCTCCTCCAGCTCGCGCAGCCGTCGCTGGATGGTCTTCGGGGAGCTGTGAAGGTCGCGCGCCATGCGCGAGATGGAGGGCCAGCAGCTGGAGTCGTTCCCCTGACGCCAGGCGAGGTAGGTCAGCAGACGGTGGGCGCCGTCCGAGATATTGGGGTCGCAGGTGGCCCAGATGGGGACCTGTGCGAAAACCCAGCCCTTCTTATTGAACTTCATGGCTGGTTCCTTTCACGGGACTCCGTAGCTATACGTCGCGGCGATGGATTCGAGGGTGACGTCGGGGTAGGTGCGTGGGCTTATGTCCTCGGTGAAGGTGATCCTGATCTGGAGCATGTAGAAGTCGACGCCCAGGTTGCCGGCGTCGACGTGACGGGCGTTGTCCTCCTCGACGGCCTGGGTCCAGGAGCCCGACTCTGTTCTGTACTCGATCTTGACCTTGAAGTCCTGGATGGCGTCGGAGACGATGGCGGCGAGCCTGACCAGGCGTTTCTGGCTGGCGGGGTGGTTCATGTCGAGCCAGCTGCTGGTGAAGGTCTGTGTCGTTGCCGGCCGGCGGGTGAGGAGGACGCCGTCGTTGCCGCTGTCGGTGGTGACGAGGGCGAGGTGGCCACCCACGCTGTAGAGATCGGAGAGGGATGGCAGGGTGTACGCTGCGTCCAGGACCTGGACAAAGCGGTCGTTGTGAAGGAGATAGATGCGTTGATCTCCGTCATCGAGGAGGTAGAGCAGGAGACGGTCGCGCCATTGGACGAGGCCCCAGGCGTGGGGCGTGACGTTGCCTTCTACGGTGTCGATGAGTTCTATGGAGCTGCCGGTGTAGCGGTAGATGGGGATGGATTCAAAGGCGTCGTCTGGACTGATCCAGGCACCAGGGGAGAAGTAGAGCTCGTCGTGGTAGAGGGCCCAGGGAGTGGCCCACTGGGCGCCAGCGTCATCTGGCTTCCGTTGGCCGGTGTGCGGCTCCAGGCGGGCGATCTCCCGGATGTCTGCGGGTGGTAGCTCGTCGATCTGATAGAGAGCGAGCGATCCATCGTTGTCGTAGCCGAGGAGGAGGAGGGAGTGGCGGTAGTGGCAGAGGAACGTGCCGCCAAGCTGGAGCCAAGTGTCGTAGAGGGAGACGAAGGTGCCGGAGTCGGTGTTGTAGCGGAAGACTTCGTCGGTGTCGGTGATCATGTAGAGGGTGTCTCTTACTGGCAGGATGGCGCGGGCATCGCCGTCTCCGTACTTGTTGGATGCGGCGGATCCCCAGGGGTTGGAGGCCAAGTAGACGTCGCCATCAGATCCCACAAACCACCACCCGTTTTGGATGTAGCGGGTGTTGAGCTTGTGGGTTCCTCCTATGTCGGTGGGGGTGCCTGCAGAGCTGTAGGCGCTGGAGGCGGTGAAATCGTCGTGATTGACGTAGAAGGTGCCCACGAGATCAGGGCTGGCGTCGTAGGCGCCGACGAAGACGAAGAGGTCATACTCCTGATCGTAGAAGGCTCCACGTGGCTCGATGAAGTTGGCCGGGTACGTGACGTGGGTCTCGAACGTGTCAAACCTCTCCAGGCGCTGTCCGTCCACGGAGGGGATGAACTCGTCGAGGGAGTAGAAGTCCCCGGCCGAGCAGTAGAGCCGGCGCCGCGGGGTGAGGAACTGGTTCTGCTGCCAGGTCTTCAGTCTCATGTCGCTCTCCTACTCCCTACTCCCGCCGCTATCAGCTCCAGTCGCCGTCCCAGCGATCGAGGTCGCCGGTGCGGGCGATGCCGCTGTGTTGGATCCCCTCGCGTTGGCCGAGACGTTCGAGGGCGGCCTCGAACTCCTTGAGGCGGGCGTCTGCCCAGTCTCGGAGGTCTCGGTTCCCCCAGTAGGTTTCTTTCTCCTGGACTCTCTCCTGGGTACAGTAGCCGGTTGCGCCGACGATGAGGGTGGTGAGATCGCGCTCGCTGAGCGTGGTGGTGGTGGCACCGGACATTTCCTCGATGGTCTGCTCGGTGGTGTAGAAGATGCGGAGGACATCTCCGCTTTGTGGTTGGTTGGGCTCGTTGATGAATAGGACATTTCCAGGCCAGACCTGGAAGTCGGCCCAGTCGGGCCGCCAGTCTGGATCGCTCGAATCGTAGTCGAGCCAGACGCGCTCGATGTCCAGGTAGTCGATGGAGGAAATATCGACCTCTCGTCCGTCCGCTGTGAGCGTGACGGTGGTGATCGCTCGGTGGGGTTTCTTCTCCGATATGCGGTGGAGGGCCCAGCGGACGCTTTCGTCGATGTCCTCCTGGGGGTAGGCGCGGGCACGTTGGACATACTGCCTGAGGTCCATCTGTGCTTGGTAGCGGAAGTTTCGACCCTGCTCGTCGGCGTACTTGCGTAGGTTGCTGACCACGTCGCCGTGGTGGGTGAGATCCTCCGCGAGCTCGACGACGCGCATTTGCGCGGCGAAGTGGCAGGCTCCGGTGACGATGGTGCCTTCGTCGTCGTCGGGGATCGTGGTTGCGGTGGCGCTGTCCAGGTCCTCGATGGTGTGGAGTTTGGTGTACCAGAGGCGAACGGTGTCCCCGCTTTCGGGCGCCTCGCGGTCGTCGATGAAGAGGATGTCGCCTGGCCAGACCTCGAATTGTCGATAATTCGGAGGATACGAAGGATCCGACGAATCGTAGTCCCACCAGACGTTTTCGACCCGGAGGAGACCTGAGAGGGAGGAGATGTCGATCTCGCGGCCGGCTGCGCTGAGCGTGACGGTGCCGAGGGCGTGGTGGGGGCTGTACTTACTGTACTGCTCGAGGGCGGTCCTGATCGCCTCGTCGAGGTCGTCGGTGCTCCAGCGGGCGTTGGTTGCGTCTTGCAACCTGGCTTCGACGCGATCGCGGATGGTGACCAGGTTGTTGGAGCTGGTGCTCAGGACCAGGGGCTCTGTGAGCCCGTAGGCGGCCTCGATCTGCGTGCGGATGCGGTCTCTGATGTCGTTCAGGGTGGCCATAGTCTATCCTGTCGTTTGATTGCCGGTTTCGACAGTGCTCCCAGGTGCGCCGACGGTGCGACGCACCTGCCTAGCGCCAAGCCATGGTGCGTCGCACCTGGCCGTTCACGCCGCGACGAGGCACCTTGTCGTCAGCGGCGGATCCAGACGGTCGCCTCCACGATGTCGCCGTCGTCGGCCTGGGCGACGGTGAGCTTGAGCCGGCCGTGGACGACGTAGGGGGCATAAACCTTGTGGGTGCCGTCGTAGGTCAGGTCCGTGCCGTCGTTCGTCTCCAGGACTCTCCTGGGGTAGAGGGCGATGTCGGTGTCCTGATTGTCCAGGTTGACGATCTCCTCGGCGCCTGGATCGGCCTCGTCGACGAGGGCGACGTCCATGGTGTTGGTGTCCCCGGTGTAGTCGACGTGCACCTTGAGGATCTCGCCGGCGACGTGGGGGCCGTAGGCCGTGGCGGCAGCGGCTCCGGCGGTGCCGGAGGCGGTGGCTTTGATCTGGATGCGGTCAATCATGGGTTATCTCCTGTTTTGCTACCCCCTCCCCCGTGGGGGGAGGGGAGTCTGGGCCGAGGATCTCGGGGGGCGACCAGACGCGGAAGGCCAGGGTGTCGATGGTGGCGTGGTTGGGGCGCTTGAGCTGCAGGCGTAGTTTTGCCAGGCGAAGGGCGTTGCATGTGGCGAAGCCGATCTGCAGGAACCAGCGGACGTAGAGGCCGAGGAGGTCGGTGGCGCCGAGGCGGTTGGGAAGGGCGTAGTTGGTGCCGGATCCCCCGATGATCGCGCGGGGGTTGGCGTGGGCGAGCGCCTTGAGCATGGGGCCGGGCTGGCCGAGGTCGTCGGCCAGCCAGCAGTTTGCGACGAAGACCACGGCCCCCTGCAAGTCAGGGCCGACGGTGCCGTCGGCTGGGGCGAGCTGAGCTGCGGAGAGGGCCGTGGCGTAGTGATCGCCGTACCAGAAGCGTTCTCCTTGGCGCCCGTGTAGCTTGAACCACACGAGGTCTCGACCCGCGAGAAGAGACGGGTCGAACGTGCGCATCGTCGTGGGCGGGCACAGGATGGGTGGGGTCCCGGCCGCGCGGCGGACGAAGCGACGGAAGGAAGCGCAGCAGTAGGCGAAAGTGTTCATTGGTGTTTGAAGGTTTGAAGGTTGTAACGTTGGAACGTTGGAACGTTGGGAAGCCCTCCTAGTTGCTGACGAGCTCCGCGATCTTGGTCCAGAAGGCGCCGGTCCAGAGGAGGAGGACGGAGTCATCGGTGGTGAGGGCGATGTCGCCGTTGGTGTCGGCGTTGTAGGAGGCCTCCTCGATGGTGGCGGTCTCCGTTCCGTCGTTGTAGAGGACCAGGATCTGGCCGGCCGTGGCGCCGTCGGCGATGGTGATCGTGACGGCTGCGGAGGCCAGAACGGAGATGTAGGAGCTATTGGCCGGATCGAGCTCGGTACCGGCCATGAGGACGGTCTGGGAGCTGTCGTAGAAGTTGACGGCCTCTTTGAGGGTGGTCGTTCCGGCGACGTCGAGGTTGCCGTCGACGTCGGCGTCGCTGTCGATCTGTAGCGCGCCGGCGTTCGACATGGTGGCCACGTCGGTGCCGTCGGACTGTTCCCAGACCTGCAGGCTGTTGGTGTTCGTGGTGTAGCCCTGCACGGTGAGCTGGTTCGCGTCGGCCTGGCCGTCGATGAGGACGTTGTCGGTGATGGTGATGGCGCCGGTAGCGCTACTGATGTTGCCGGCAATGTCTGCGGCGGTGTCGATGTCCAGGGTGCCGCCGGAGAAGGTGGCGCCGCCTTCGAAGGTGACGGCGGGCACCCAGTTGACGCCAGAGGCGTCGATCTCCAGGCGTTCAGTGCCTCCGGTGGCGATGTTGAGGGTGTCGGCGGCTGAGCGCCAGATGCCGGTGTCGGTGTCGCCTTCGAAGGTAAGGGCGGGCGCTGCGGCGCTGGAGCTGCCCTCGATGTCGACGGGGTTGGAGAAGTGGGCTGCGAGTGGGATGGGCTCGATGTCATCGGCGGGCTGTTCCGGGAGGGGATACTGCACGCCGAAGAAAAGGGCGATGGTCAGGGTCAGCAAGACCGTGATGATCCAGGCTGTCCATTGTTTGCGATTTTCAGTCATGGTGTCCTCCGTTTAAGCGTTTGGATGGTTGAATGTTTGAACGTTTGAACGTTTGAACGTTTGAACGTTGTCTAGTTGCTGAGGCCATCCTCAAGGGCGGTGCCTACGATGTAGGCGATGATGGTGAGGACGGCGCTGGTGAGCTCTGGGCCTTCGACGCCGGCGCGGGGGCCGACGACGATGAAGACGATGCCGATGATCGTGGCCCAGAACTTGCGGGAGCGGAGGAGGTAGTAGAGCTTGTCGGTCATCTCTCCCCCACCCCCCTCCCCC
>CAZNRX010000123.1:0-8657 GCA_964575455.1 uncultured Anaerolineales bacterium
CGACCCCGCCCTACAGCTTGAAGGGATCCGCGACCCCGCCCCCCAGCTCGAAGGGATCTGCGACCCCGCCCTACAGCTTGAAGGGATCCGCGACCCCGCCCCCCAGCTCGAAGGGATCTGCGACCCCGCCCTACAGCTTGAAGGGATCCGCGACCCCGCCCCCCAGCTCGAAGGGGTCTGCGACCCCGCCCGACCCGACATGCGGCTTCCCCTGCGAAGCGAACGTGATGACCAGCCGATCCTCCTCATCATAACCGTACAGCGCGAAGAAGGGCGGCTCGTCCGGCTCCATCGCCAGCACCCTCGGGAGCAGGATCGGCAGATCCTCAACCAGGTTCAGCTGATCCACCTCGTCGCGGGGTACCCACTCGGGCTCTCCCTCCTCCGATGCGCGGAGGTCCCGGCCCCCTGCCCGCGCGGTGAAGACGAAGAGCAGCACACCCGTCCGCTCCACGTCCGTGGGGACGTTGATCACGCCGCGCAGCCGCAGGTCCTGCACCTCCAGCCCGGTCTCCTCTCGGATCTCGCGCAGCGCGGCGGTGCGCACGTTCTCATCTGCCCGCACGTGTCCGCCGACGCCGTTGTACTGGTCGGGCCAGATGCGCTTATCGGGCGCGCCGTGGAGCAGCAGCACATCGTCGCCGTGCGTGACGAAGCAGAGCGTGCGTGGGTAGACCTGATAGCGGCCCGGGACGACCTTCTGATCAGCTTGTCCCATAGGGAGATGGCCCTGTGACGTCTGTTCACCCAGCCTAAGTGGATCCTGAGTTGCTCCCAGGGGAATGCCAAATCCCCGCTGTCGCCCTAGATCTGGCGATCCAGGGTGAGCCAGTGGGGTTACCTGACCTCGCTATCTCTCCCTGGGGTGCCCGACCGGAATGAGATACATCGGCTCCTCCTCGTCCGGGAGGGCCAACACTTCCTTGACGGCGCTGTCGTCGAACGCGCCGACCGAGACGCTCCCCAATCCCAGCGCCACCGCCTGCAGATTGAGGTTCTCCGTGGCGTGGCCGACGTCCATGCGCACGTAGCGCATCTTGCCGCGCTCGTCGTATCGCTCCATCGTGCGCTCGTAGATGGCGCTGTCGGCGAAGACGCAGGGCGCTTCGCCGATGAACGCCTGCCGCCAGGCCGCTTCGGCCAGATCCTCGCGTACGTCCCGCGTCAGATGCTGCCTCATCGTGTGCCCCTGCGGGTAGTAGCGCCAGATGCCGTCGCCCCGGCAGACGTAGAAGACCAGCGGGTGGCGTCCGCCGGCCGACGGCGCGGCGCGCCTGCTGGACCCTCTTCCGAGCTTTGACCTCCAATGTCTACCTATCTACCAAGCGTCCCTCGTGTAGCCACACATGCCCTCCGTGGCGAGTTCACGAGGGGCATGAGTCCATACTCGTGCTCTTCTTGCCGTGGAGCTAGTCGCGGCGGCGGCCCCCTCCGCCGAGCAGGAAGACGTAGTAGAGCAGCGTCGAGACTGCCTGGGCCAGCGCCGCGACGTAGGTCAGCGCGGCTGCCGTCAGCACGCGCTGGGCCTTCCTCTTCTCGGCCTCACTGGTCAGGATGCCGGTCTGCTTCAGCAGGCGCAGACCGCGCCGGCTGGCGTTGATCTCCACCGGCAGCGTCACCAGCGCGAAGAGCGCCGCGCCGCCGAAGGCGATCACGCCCAACCACGCGATCGGCCGCAGGCTGAGCCACCAGCCAAGCATAAACAGGATCGGCCCCAGCCACGATGAGAAGTTGACCACCGGTACCAGCCCGGAGCGTATGCGCATCGGCGTGTACGCCTGAGCGTCTTGCTCGGCGTGCCCCAGCTCGTGGGCCACGATGGCTAGCGACGCGACGGAGGGCCGGTTGGCGACCTCCTCCGAAAGGCGCAGCACGTTGCTACGTGGATCGTAGTGATCCGAGAGCATACCCCCGGCCCGCTCGATGTTGATCCGCAGCCCCATTCGGCGCATCATCATCTGGGCGGCCTCCAGGCCGGTCACGCCGGCGCCGTTGCGCACCTCTAGAAATTTCTGGTACGAATGGCGCACCCACCACTGGGCGATCAGCGCCAGGATCAGGGCGGGGGCGGCAAAGAGCCAGTACGTTGGATTCCACGTCAAAAACATCTCTTCCTCCTGAGACTATGTCTTCATGATACGGTGTCGTCCGGTGGTGTCAAGCATTGTGACTCCGGCCTCCTCGTCAGCGGCCAAATGGTGTGTCACTCT
Source organism: uncultured Anaerolineales bacterium (assembly GCA_964575455.1). Taxonomy (GTDB): domain Bacteria; phylum Chloroflexota; class Anaerolineae; order B4-G1; family B4-G1; genus SKLM01. Next base: position 2,211 of record CAZNRX010000123.1, read on the forward strand.
ACCTCTATTGCTAACCAACACCTCATTTCCCCTACGCTCCAGCTGGATTCACAATCCAACGATGCTCCATCCAATATCGCGTAGCTCGTCTTGATCCATCACAAGCTCGTCCCGAGCTATCCGCTAGGAGCAGGAGGTGAACAACCATATTATTGTACCACACTCTTGCGAAAATGCGTTCTAAACGCCACCTTCCCGAAAGCCAAACGGAGGGAGCTTTCGGGAAGGTCACCGATGCTGATCCGCGACTTGACTTCTCCTGGCTTGGTGCTATCATAGTCCCACTATGACATTGCGCGTTTCCGGCGGCGTCCACCATACCCATCATGAGCTCTTGTCACCCGGTCCGGGAGGTCACGACTGACCTACCTGCGCGCGCAGTTTCGCCTGCCCAGCCCTCCCGGTTCTTCCGGTGAGGGTTTTTTCTTTTCTGATGTTGCCTATGTCTCGCAGAGCAGTTCAAGGAGTCCCCTATGAGTCGACGTGACGATATCCGCCTCTCGCTTCCGAGCAAGGGGCGATTGGGAGAGGCCGCGCTCGAGTTGCTGGCCGACTGCGGTCTGCAGGTCAAGAAGAGCAATCCGCGGCGGTATGCCGCCAATATTCCGGCCCTGCCCTCGCTGACGGTTCTCTTTCAGCGGCCGGGCGACATCGTGGTCGGCGTGCGGGACGGCAGCGTCGATTTCGGGATCACGGGCATGGATCTGGTGGCGGAGCGCCGCGGCGATAACGGACGCGTGCTCGTGCTCCACGATGCTCTCGGTTTTGGCCGCTGTCGGCTCTGTCTGGCGGTGCCGGAGGACTGGGAGGACGTGAGGACGGTGGCCGATCTGGCGACGCGCGCGAGGTCGCAGAATCTGGCGTTGCGCGTGGCGACCACGTTCCCGCGTCTGACCGGTGACTTCCTGAAGCGCCACGACGTCTCACCGTTCGTCCTGGTCGACGCCGAGGGCGCGCTGGAGGTTGCCCCCACCATCGGCTATGCGGACGTCATCTGCGATCTGGTGTCGACGGGGCAGACGCTGCGCGACAACCGGCTGCGCCCCCTCGAGGACGGCATCGTGATGCGCTCCCAGGCGGTGCTGATCGCCAATCGAGCGGCGCTTCGAGCGCGGCCGAAGGTGCTGAAGGTGGCGCGGCTGCTGCTGGAGTACATTGAGGCCCACATGCGGGCCGAGGAGCATCTGGCCGTCTTCGCCAATATGCGCGGCGAATCGCCCCAGGCCATCGCCCAGCAGATGTTCGAGCAGGAGACGCTGGGCGGGCTGCAGGGCCCCACCGTCTCGCCCGTAGCGGCTCGCGGCGGCGGCGAGGGCTGGTTCGCCGTCCACATCGTGGTGCGCCGTGACGCCCTGTTTGAGGCCGTCGCCGAGCTGCGCGCCATTGGCGGCAGCGGTGTGGTCGTCACGCCCGTGGCCTACATCTTCGAGGAGGAGCCCGATCGCTGTCGGGTGATGATGGAGTCGTTGGAGGGGGGACGAGAACGTTGAGAATCTATGAGGACGTGAAACAGGCGCAGCGCACCGTGCTCCGTCGACGGGACACGCTCGCTTCCGAGGATCTGCCGGAGTCGGTGCGCTCGGGCATTCGCCGGGTCTTTGGCAGGGATCTGACGCCCGAGGAGGCCACGGCCGAGATACTCGCCGACGTGTGCCGGCGCGGGGACGCGGCGCTCCACGACTGGACCGCTCGCGTGGATGACGTGGCCCTCACGGAGCTTGAGGTGCCCGCCTCCGAGTGGGAGGCCGCCTATGCCGGGCTGCCGGCTGATCTCGCTGAGGCGCTGGAGCTGGCCGCCGGGCGAATCCGGGATTTCCACGCCCGGCAGCCCGTGCCCTCGTGGGAGACCGACGACATGGGCGGCAGGCTGGGCCAGCGGGTGACCCCTCTGGCACGGGTGGGGGTCTACGTGCCGGGAGGCACCGCGCCGCTGCCATCGTCGCTTCTGATGAGCGCCATCCCCGCCCGCGTGGCCGGCGTCTCCGACGTGGTCGTCTGCACGCCGCCCAGCGAGGGCGGGCGCGTCCCGGCCGTCACGCTCGCCGCTGCTCAGATCGCGGGCGTCGATCGGGTCTTTCGCGTGGGCGGCGCACAGGCCATCGCTGCCCTGGCCTACGGCACGGCCTCTCTGCCGCGCGTCGACAAGATCGTGGGGGCCGGGGGGCTATTCACGACGCTGGCCAAGCGACAGGTGTACGGTCGGGTGGGGCTGGACGGCCTCTACGGCCCGACGGAGACGGTGGTGGTGGCGGACGATTCAGCCGACCCGAGCTGGGTGGCCGCGGATCTGCTGGCCCAGGCCGAGCACGACGCCCTGGCGACCGCGATCCTGCTGACGCCGTCTCGCCGCCTGGCCCAGGCCGTGCAGGCCGCGGTGGCGGAAAGGACAGCGTCTCTGGATCGGAGGGACGTCATTGAGACCGCCCTGCGCGCACAGGGCGGCATCGTGATCACGCCCGATCTCGCGACCGCGGTCCAGCTGGCGGATGCGTTTGCGCCGGAGCACCTCTGCCTGTCGGTGCGCGAGCCCGCGCTCTGGGCCGAGCGCATTCGGAACGCGGGCGGCCTCTTCCTGGGCGAGCACTCCTGCGAGGTGCTGGGCGACTACGTGGCCGGGCCGAGCCACATCATGCCCACCGGTGGCACGGCCCGCTTCGCCTCGCCCGTGAACGTGCTCGATTTCGTGAAGATCACCAACGTCATCGCGCTCGATGCCGGGACGGCTGAACAGCTTTCTGCGGCGGCCGCCCGCATCGCCAGCGCCGAGTCGCTGACCGCGCACGCGGCTGCGGCGGCCGCCCGAGGGGAGAGCGACGCTCGACGCTTAGCCGACAAATCAGCATCCCGGCTGGGGGACCAGCCGTGAACGGGCGGCGTTGGGGGGAGGAGCCTATGTCGACCACAGAGCCGAGACACCCATACTTGGAGTCGCTTGAGCCCTACGATCCACCCGATCTGGAGGCGGCTGCCGAGCGGGCCGGCGTGGAGAAGGCTGCGTTGATCCGCTTGGTGGCCAACGAGAATCCCTTTGGTCCATCCCCTGGCGTGGCCCCGGCTCTGGCCGACTTCGACGCCTATCATCTCCACCCCGACTACGGGCCGCTGCGGGAGGCGGTGGCGCGCTACGCCGGCGTGGCGCCGGGCCAGGTCGTGCTGAGCAACGGGGCGGACGAGATGATCGATTTCCTGATCCGTCTCTTCGTCGAGCCTGGGGAGGCGGTCGTCACCTCGCCACCCACGTTCGGCATGTACCGCTTCTACGCCCGAGTGAATCGCTGCCGTCTGCTGGCCGTCCCGCGCCGCGACGACCTCTCCCTCGACCTGGCCGCTATCGAGCGCCAGGTCGAGGCCAGTCGCGCCGGGGACGGCAGCGGCCAAGCCCGCGTACTGTTCGTGGTCTCGCCGGGGAATCCCAGCGGGCGGGCCATCCCTCTGGAGGTGACCGAGCGGCTGCTCAAGCTGCCCCTCGTGGTGGTCGTCGACGAGGCGTACATCGAGTTCGGGGGCGAGAGCGCCCTCAGCCTGCTGCCCGATCACGAGAACCTGGCCATCGTGCGCACCTTCAGCAAGTGGGCCGGCATGGCCGGGCTGCGCCTGGGCTACGCCCTGCTCGCGCCGCGCTTCGCCCGCTGCCTGGAGCGCATCCGCCCGCCGTACAACGTCAACGCAGCGGCCATGGTGGCGGCGCTGGCCACGTTTGACGATCTGGACGCCGTGCAGGCCACTGTCGCCCGGCTCGTCGAGGAGCGAGAGCGGTTGGCAGAGGCGCTGAGCGACGTCCCCTGGCTCCAGCCCCTGCCGAGCGAGGCCAACTTCATCCTCTGTCGGGTCGCGGATCGCGATGCTCAGGTGGTGGTCGAGCGCCTGCTGGAGCGGGGGGTTCTGGTTCGTGGGTTCTCCGATCCTGCGATGGCAAACTACTTGCGCATCACGGTGGGCCGCCCAGAGCAGAACGACGCTGTCCTGGCGGCGCTCCGGTCGCTGTAGTGCTCTCTTCTGCTCGGGGCGTGACCAGAAACCAACCGATCATCGGGCGATACCGCCCCATCGAAACGGAGGTGACTTATGACGGACGAGCAAATGGCGAAGCCGGGGACATCCGGCGGACCGACCACCACCCAGCCACGACGGGCCAGGGTGGAGCGCAGGACGCGTGAGACCGACATCTCCGTGACCCTGACCCTTGAGGGCTCCGGTCGCCGTGAGATCGCGACCGGCATCGGCTTCCTCGATCACATGCTGGCCCACGTCGCCGTCCACGGCCTGTTCGACCTGGAGGTCCAGGCCGAGGGCGACCTGCACGTCGACCCGCATCACACCATGGAGGACGTGGCGCTCGCGCTGGGGCGGGCCTTCGACCAGGCGCTCGGCGACCGCTCGGGGCTGGTGCGCGTCGGCACGGCCTACGTCCCGATGGACGAGAGCCTCGCCTTCGTCGCCGTCGATCTCTCGGGCCGACCCTATGCCGTCACCGAGATGGATTGGAGCGGTGCAACGGTGGGAGGGCTGCCGGTGACGCTGATCCCCCACGTGTTCGAGTCCTTCGCCACCGCGTCGCGCGCCAACGTCCACGCGCGGGTGCTCTACGGTCGCGACGATCACCACAAGGCGGAGGCCCTGTTCAAGGCGCTGGGGCGGGCGCTCGATGGAGCCACCAGCCTGGATCCGCGGAGGGCGGGGACCATACCGTCGACGAAGGGAACGCTCTGACATGATTCGAATCGTGGACTACGACGCTGGCAACCTGACGTCGGTCAGGCGGGCTTTGGACCATCTGGGCGTGCCGTGCCGCATTGTCTCCACGGGGGAGGCGCTGTGCGGTCCGCGTGTGCCCGTTGAGGACCCCATCATCTTCCCCGGCGTGGGGCACGCGCGGGCGGCCATGGAGACCCTGGGGGCGCGCGGGCTGGACGTCGCGCTGCGGGCGGCCTTTGAGCGAGGCACGCCCATCCTGGGCATCTGCCTGGGGGCGCAGATCGTCCTCTCTCACTCCGATGAGGGCGATACACCATGCCTGGATCTGATCCCCGGGCGGTGCCCCCGCTTCGACCTCGCGGATAGGTCCCTGAAGGTGCCGCACATGGGATGGAATGGGGTGCAGATCACAAAGCCGCACGCCGTCCTGAAGGACGTCCAGGACGGCGACGAGTTCTACTTCGTCCATTCCTACTACCCTCTCCCCAGCCAGGCCTCGCACGTCTACGCCACCTGTGCCTACGGGATCGCGTTCCCGGCCATCATCGGCTGGAGGAATCTGCTTGCCACCCAGTTCCATCCAGAGAAGAGCGGGCAGGTCGGCCTGACCTTGCTGCGCAACTTCTCTGAGTGGGACGGGGTTGAGGAGGAGCATGGTGAGTAAGCTGAGTAAACGGATCATCGCCTGTCTCGACGTCCGCGATGGGAGGCTGGCCAAGAGCGTCAAGTTCGTGAACACGAAGGACATCGGCGATCCCATCTCGGTGGCCCGCGAGTACTACGAGGGGGGCATAGACGAGCTCGTCTTCTACGACATCACCGCCTCCAGCGACAATCGAGACATCATGTTGGACGTCGTCAGCCAGGTCGCGGCGCAGATCTTCATCCCCTTTTCGGTGGGGGGCGGCCTGCGGTCGGTCGAGGATTGCGGGAGGGTCCTGCTGGCCGGGGCGGAGAAGGTCAACGTGAACACCGCCGCCGTGAGGCGCCCCCAGCTGATCGGCGAGGCCTCGCGTGCGTTCGGCGCCCAGTGCGTGGTGCTCTCCATCGACGTGCGGGCGGTTCCACCCACGCCGGAGATCCCGTCCGGCTACGAGATCGTGATCCGCGGCGGGCGCACGCCGATGGGCCTCGACGCGATCGAGTGGGCCAGGCGAGGGGAGCAGTTGGGGGCCGGCGAGATCGTGGTCAACTCGATCGACGCCGATGGCACCCGGCAGGGGTACGAGATCAACCTGACGCGCGCCATCGCCGACGCCGTCGGCATACCCGTGATCGCCTCTGGCGGGGGAGGGAGGCCCGAACATCTCTACCAGGTGCTCACCGAGGGCCACGCCGATGCGGCCCTGGTGGCGTCCGTGCTCCATTACGACGAGTACACCATCCGCCAGCTGAAGCAGCACCTCCACCGACGGGGCGTGAAGGTGCGCATGAGCTGGTAGAGCTGGAGAAAGGTGCCTTGCACATTCCGTCTGTGCGAGGCACCTGTTCCGGGGAGCGCACGGTGCGTTGCACATTCCGTCTGTGCGAGGCACCTGTTCCGGGGAGCGCACGGTGCCCTGCACGTTCGGTCTGTGCGAGGCACCTGTTCCGGGGAGCGCACGGTGCCTTGCACATTCCGTCTGTGCGAGGCACCTGTTCCAGTAGAGCGCACGGTGCGTTGCACATTCCGTCTGTGCGAGGCACCTGTTCCAGTAGAGCGCACGGTGCCTTGCACGTTCCGTCTGTGCGAGGCACCTGTTCCGGGGAGCG
>CAZNRX010000124.1:0-8639 GCA_964575455.1 uncultured Anaerolineales bacterium
CTTCTCTAGGATGGCCTCATTTTACCCTAAAAACTTATGGAATGCACGTCTAGGCATTTTGCGTCGCGAGCCTATCATGGAGCGCAGCAGGGGGCTGCGCTCCAAGTCGTGTGTCGGCCACGTAGTGTGCAGAGAAGGCCGTCCTCGAGACGAGGGCTGAGAGCGGCTGCTCACTCAACAGCTTGTTCCTCTGGTCGGTGCGTGGAGCAGGCGGTAGGATGCTCGCTTTGGGACGTCTTCAACGGCGCTCATCCACGGTCCTGTCCGTCCTTCCTCTGCCGTCGCCGGTTTCGCACCGCGTTGATCGCGGCCCAGACGGCGGTGCTGGTCACCATGCCTACGGCCCAGTTGTCAAAAGCGACGCCCAGCAGCAGGCCCATCGCTATGGCAACGTTGGCGTTACCCCAGCCACTCGGTTTCGCTTCTGGTTCTTGGTTCATGGCGTAGCTCCTTGGGTCGCACTCGCAGCTTCTTCTACACAGAGATTCACAAAGGAGGCACAGAGAGGCACGGAGAACGACCGAGAAAAACTCAGTGTATCTCTGTGTCTTCTCTGTGTGTCTCTGTGTAACGCCTTACGCGCTCCGCCTTGCCTCCAGGTCCTGGTGCATCTCCCGGCACCGGTCGAGCCACAGCACCTCATACGCCTCTTCCGACACCACGCGGTCCTTCAGATCGGCGATGGTGGTGATCCCCTCCTCGCGGCACCAGGCCACGCAGATCTCGTACGCCTCCCAGTCGAGCTCGTCCTGGTCCCAGAAGGCTCTGATTCTCGTGAGGCCGGACAGGTACGCGGCCAGGGCCCGGGTGTGGCCATCGGTGAGCACCACTCGGCCCCCCAGCTCCTTCACCGGCACGGGCTCAAGGTCCTGGAGCGTGAGGGTGTCACGACGGTCCATGACCCGAGATAGCTTCTGGGCGCTGACGAACAGTTGGCTCGGCTGTAGCTCGTCCAGTCTCTTCAGGAACGTGCTGGTCATTCGCTCAATGACTCACAAGGTTCGGAAGTGGGCTCGGCGGCAGATGGCGACGAGCGCCTTCGACCCCAGGTAGCCCGTTCTGAACATCCGTCTCTTCAGCAGGTCGCCGACGCGGCGGTACTGCTCGTACCTCGGCAGGTGGGCCCGCTTCTCGATCTCGCGGTCGATGAAGCGCGCCACGTTGTCGAGGTTGGTCGGGTCCCGGTAGTCCTCCCGCATCGGCGCGAGATCGAACGTCTCGCAGTGCTCAAACGCCATGGACGCCACCAGCTCCAGGATCTCCGCCCGCAGGAGCGTCTGGTAGTGGTGGATGCCCTCGGCCTGATCCATCACGGCGCGCAGGTGGTGGCAGATGATCTGGGTCCTCCTGGCGCCCGATTGCTGGTCGCGATATCCGGCCACCAGGAGGAAGGTTCCACCGGGCCTGAGCACGCGCTTGAGCTCGGCCAGCGCCGGCCGCCGCAGGGGAAGGGGGAGGTGGTGAAGCACGTGGGAGGCACAGACGGTGTCGAAGCGGCCGGATGCGAAGGGGAGGGGCGGCCCCTTGGCTTGAAGGTACTGGACGTCGGGGTTATGGAGGAGGTCTGGCGCCATCGCTCGCTCGGGCTGGGGTGTGTCCACCGCGACGATGGTGTCGAAGCTCCGCGCGGCCTCCATGATGGCGCGCGCCGACGCGCCCGCGCCGGCCCCGAAGTCGAGGACGATTCCTGCCGCGTAGGTTTCCAGTCTGCCGCCGAAAGGGTTCATGGGATTCGTCTCTCACCCGCTTGGCGCTACTCCGGTTCCCTCCGTAGCGTACTACGAGCGTGCTACTCGTCGTTCGTAGTGAGGCACGGAGCCGTGCGGAGTGCCGTGCCGGTGCGGCGCTACTTCGCTTCGCTGCGTAGCGCACTACGAACATAGGGGGATTGTACTTCAGGTTGGGCTTGAGGGCAAAGGTCGACGATCTCGCCAAACTCTGGTAACATACTCTCTTATCTGTTGACCAAGTCAGAAAAGGATGTGTGAATGGAAGCGTGTACAGAGCGGTCGTTCGTGCGCCGGTTCCCCTTCTACTACGGGTGGATCATCGCCGCCGTCGGCACCATCGGCCTCATCATGACCCAGCCGGGCCAGAGCCCGGTGCTGTCGATCTTCACCGACGCCTTCATCAAGGATCTCGGCATCAGCCGATCCCTCACCAGCACGCTCTTCACCGTGGGCACCGTGGTGGGGGGACTCAGCCTCTCGTTCTGGGGCCGGCGGATCGACCGCCACGGCCCCCGCAGGATGGTGGTGGTGATCACGGCGCTGCTGGGCGCTTCGTGTCTCTACATGGGCCTGGTCCAGAATGCCCTTATGCTGGGCGTGGGGTACGTGCTGCTGCGCATGCTGGGCGCCAGCGCTCTCATGCTCGTCTCGCGCAACGTGATCAACCAGTGGTGGGTCGACCGTCGCGGCACGATGATGGGGTTTTCTGGCTTGGTCTTCTCGCTGGTGGGGATGGGGATCTTCACCAACCTGGTCCACGCGCTGCTGCGGCGCTTCGAGTGGCGCACCACGTACGCTATCCTGGGCGCGATGGAGCTGCTGGTGATGCTTCCCCTGGGCTTGCTCCTCTTCCGGGACCGGCCGGAGGACCACGGGCTCCATCCCGATGGTCGCCTTGACTCCCCGGAGGCCCGCGGCGACGAGGAGAGCGTTGAGGCTAGTTGGACCCGGGCGGAAGCGGTCCGGACACCGGCCTTCTGGGCCGCGGCCGCTGGCTTTGCCGCTTCGTCGATGCTGGGCACTGGCCTCTATTTCCACGTCGTCAGTATCTTCGAATCGCGCGGCCTCTCTGCGGACGTCGCCGCTGCGATCTATCTGCCGATCTCGGTGACCTCGGCAGCGGTCCGCCTGCTGAGCGGCTACCTGGCCGATCGCGTCCCGGTCCGCTTCCTCCTGGCGGGCGGGCTGGTCGCTCTGTCTGGGGCGCTGGGTCTGGCGCGGGTGATTGATGGGCTGGCGCTGGCGGTGCTTTATGGGGTGATGATGGGGCTGAGCGGCGGCATGATGGGCACGGTGATCGGCGTCACCTGGGCTGACTACTATGGGCGGCGTCACCTGGGCAGCATCTCGGGGCTGGCGACGACCATCAGCCGCGTCAGCTCGGCCCTGGGTCCTCTTCCCCTGGCCGTGGCCTACGACTTATCGGGCAGCTACGACATCGCGCTCAAGATCGAGATGGTGGTCCCTCTGGCGCTGGCTGTGTTCGCTCTCTTTGTGAGGCCGCCGGGAGTGGCCGGGAGCCGGGGGTCGCCGGGAGTGGCCGGGAGCTGAACCTCCCGGCTGAGAGCGGAACCCTGCTTCGCAGGCTGGTCGGTGTGGCCCGCTTTTGGTGAGGCACGGAGCTGTGCGGCGTGGTGTGGCCGGGGGTCGTTGGGGGTCGCCGGGAGTGGCCGGGGCTCGCCGGGGTTCGCCGGGAGCTGAACCTCCCGGCTGAGAGCGGAACCCTGCTCCGCAGGCTGGTCGGTGTGGCCCGCTTTTGGTGAGGCACGGAGCTGTACGGCGTGGTGTGGCCGGGGGTCGTTGGGGTTCGCCGGGAGTGGCCGGGGTTCGCCGGGGTTCGCCGGGGTTCGCCGGGAGCTGAACCTCCCGGCTGAGAGCGGAACCCTGCTTCGCAGGCTGGTCGGTGTGGTCCGCTTTTGGTGAGGCACGGAGCTGTACGGCGTGGTGTGGGCTGGTCGGTGTCGAATTTGCTTGACACTACGTGGGCCTTGCACTACCATGACCTTGATCAGTGAGCCACATGCACGAAGGATAAGAGGATGTCGCGCGACTGATGGAGGCCATATGGGTGCCAAGAATGTAGGACGGAACGATCCCTGCCCCTGCGGCAGCGGCAAGAAGTACAAGTGCTGTTGCATACGCAAGGATCAACGCCAGCGGCGCAGACGGGTTGCCTCGTCTCCCGACCCGCAGCCCGTTCAAGGGGTCGACGATGTGCGGCGGCGAGCTCGCCGGCTCAGACGGGAGTTGGAGGAGCATCTTCCCGACGATGAAAAGGCTCGGGAGCTGCGGGGGCAGATAGACAGCGTGGAGCACATGATGGAGTACGTGCTGATGCAGGACGAGATCGATGCTGCCGTAGATGCGCTGGAGGCTTACCGGGACGACTTCGAGGAGATGGCGACGGACCCCGGGGCCGCGATGGACCGCGCGCAAGACGTCTTCTCCGAGAAGCCCTTTGCCGACCTGCGCTTCGGCCCCGACGATCTCGAGCGCGCCTTTGAGGTGGTGGGTTACCCCTCTGCAGGTTGGAGACCGCTCAGCGACGAGGACATGGAGGTTCTGGTGGCCGCCGCGATCCATCTGGCTGGGGATGAGGATCATCGCTTCTGGCTCTCCCGGCGGCTGATGATGACGCTGCCCGAGTACGTCGACGCCGGCCGCTACCGCGATGCCTGGCTGATTGAGTACTCCGCCTACCGTCTGACCGAGTTCCCCGAGGAGAGCAATCCCTTCATGTTCGTGATGATCGAGCTCGCCTTCGAGGCCTGGATGAAGAGCATGGAGGAGCAGCAGAGGGGCCTGATGGAGGAGCTGGGCCTGGACGTGTCGATGCTGAAGGGGGCCAGCCTCCATGAGATCGAGGCCGAGATTCAACGGCTGACGGAGGATCCGCGCAAGGAGGCTCAGATGGCGGCCTTCTACCAGGCCCACCCCGAGCTTCGTAGGCAGGCCGAGGCGGACTTCGGCAAGATTGCGGACGAGTCCCTGAAGCTGTTGGAGCGCGACGACGCGGAGCGCCTTTTCCTGCCACGCGAGGAGGTGGAGCCCTGGATGCCGACCTTGATGGACCGATTGGGGCCGGTGACGGAGCGGCTGCGGGAGGCCGAGGAACGGGGAGAGGAGCCCGATCCGGAGGTTGTGCAGGCGATGTGGGAGGGCATGGTGTCGGTGACGCGAGAGATGGCGTCGGAGGTGTTCACGCCCGAGCGCGTGGATCAGCTGGCGGCCGAGCTGAAGGCCTACCGGGGCAGCCTGGCGGAGGCGGGGGAGAGAGATGCGTGCTTTTGGGTGCAGGGTGGGCTGGCGTACGTGGAGGGCGACATACCGCCCGCCGAGAACCGGTTCCTGTGCGCTGTCTGCTTTGCGTCGCTGCGCCACGCGCTTGGGGTTGCGATGGAGCAGGCGGCCGCCGAGGCCTGATCGCTGCGTAGCGCACTACGAACGCGGAACAGCGGCTCCGCCAAGTGCCAGGCACCGTGGGCAGCCCGGGGTCACGAGGGCTTCCGACCGGCGTAGACCCCGTACCCCATGTCGCCCATGATGTCCTTGGGGATGGACTGCGTCACGTCCTTCAGAAAAGCGCGAGAGGCGCGGTCCTTGAAGACGGTCCTCACTGTCCTCAGCAGCACGCCGAGGAAGCCCCGGCAGCCGTACCGCTCGATGCGCCCCTTGCCCTCGCTGGGTAGGTCGACCGGATGGGCGTGCCCGGTGACGTCCTGGAGCCCCGCCTGCTCCAGCAGCTCGATCCAGCGCTCGGCCTGCAGTGCGTCGGCGTAGACGGTGCGCTTGTAGTAGGCCGCGGTCTCCGGCGCCGGGGGGCTGAGCCAGGTCATCTCGGTCATGCCCACATAGCCGCCCGGTCGGGTCGCCCGGGCATACTCCCGCATGGCGTCCAGCTTGTCCTCGAAGAAGACGTTGAGCGATTCCATGATGACGACGTCGAAGAGGCCATCCGCAAAGGGCAGCCTACGCGCGTCGGCGGCCGCGAACGCCACCCAGGCTTCCACGCCGCGGGCCCTGGCCCTCTCCCTCGACTGCCGCACCATGCTCTCCAACAGGTCGACGGCCACCACCCGACAGTCGAGCGCTTTCACCAGGTAGGGGGGCGTGGCTCCCACGCCGGTGCCGACATCGAGCACGTGGTCGCCGCTGCCGATGTGGCACAGGTCGACCAGCTGGCGGGTGGCCTCCATGCTCCCTATGTGCTTGGTGAGCCCCAGGTTGGCCAGGAACTCGAAGTAGTTTTGCGCGTCGTCCAGTGACATCGGGGTCTCAGCCTCCTCTCGTACGCCCTACTTGTATACCAAGAGGGGCTATCTGTCAAGCTGCCTTCCCCCTCCCTGCAGAGCCCCCTCCCTAACCCTCCCCCAGGGGGGGAGGGGACTCCTTCCCTGGGCCTCGCCCAGGGGGGCGCGGTGGTGACGACTTGCGCTGTTGTAGGGCGGGGGTATACTAGACGGGCAGGACGCTTCGGGAGCTCGATGGGATAGAGGCTGCGGCCACGGCGGATGGATTGCCTCACCTTGTGTAAGGAGACAGCGGCATGAGCAACCCCCTCCAACTCCGAATGGGCGTGGAAGCCCCTCATCGCAACCGCTACCTCTTCTCCGACCACTATCTGGAGAACCTGCTGCCTGACGATCCCCGCTGGGCCTCCGGGCTGGCGCAGGCCGAGGGCTTCTTGGCCTGGCTGCAGGACCTCTACGCCGACGAGCGGGACCAGCTGCCGGACTACGTTGAGGATCAGCTGGAGGAGCACTGGTTCAAGCCGATCCTCAGGCGGCTGGGCCACACGTTCGAGACGCAGGCCAGTGTGCCCGGGCTGGACGCTTACGCCAAGCACCCGGACTACGTCTTCTTCCCCGACGAGGCCGCCCGGCAGCGAGCGGCCGGGCTCCAGAACCAGGAGAGCTACGCCGACGAGGCGCTGGCCGTGGGCGAGGTGAAGCGCTGGGAGACGCCGCTGGGCAAGAAGCGGAAGGGTGGGGAGCCGAGCTTCGAGGATCAGAACCCCAGCTGGCAGATCGACTACTACGTGCGCATCACGGGCCTCGACTGGGGCATCCTGACGAACGGGCGGCTCTGGCGCCTGGTGCACGAGAGCTCCAGCCAGCGGCTCAACATCACCTACGAGGTGGATCTGGTGGAGCTCCTCAGGCGCGGCGCCCCCGGGCCGCTGCGCTACTTCACGCTCTTCTTCCGCCAGGCGGCGTTCCGGCCCGACGCGCACGGGCGCGTCTTCCTGGACGACGTGCTGGCCGCCAGCAACGCCTACGCCGTGGCGCTGGAGGAGGACGTGGAGGAGAACGTCTACCAGGCGCTGGAGCGGTTGATGCAGGGCTTCCTCGACCAGTCCAGCAACGAGCTCGGCCCCGAGGATCTGGAGGCGATCTACGACAACAGCCTCTACCTGCTCTACCGGTTCCTCTTCATCCTCTACGGCGAGAGCCGCGGTCTGTTGCCCATGGACGACGGCCATTACCGGGACCACTTCAGCATGGAGGCGCTCAAGCGGGACATCATCGAAGGCCGGGTGCCTCCCGTGTCGTTGTCGACCGTGGCCTGGTGGCGGGTGCAGAATCTGTTCCGCATCATCAGCGGCGAGGACGCCGAGCTCAATCGCCTCCTGGACGTGCCGCGCTACGACGGCGGCCTGTTCGACCCTCGGCGGCACCCGTTTCTGGAGGAGAAGGTGGTGGGCGACCAGCCGCTGACAGATGCCATTGACCTGCTCAGCCGCCGCGAGACTGGGGATGGGGCGGGGGGCAAGGAGTTCGTGGACTACCGCACGCTGAGCGTGCGCCACCTGGGCTCCATCTACGAGGGGCTGCTGGAGTACCGGCCGCGCATCGCCCGGGAGCCGATGGTGGCCGTGGGGGATGAGTGGCTTAAGATCTCCGAGGTCTCCGAAGACCTCGGAGATCTGAGGGTCGTCGAACGCCGCGAGCCGGGCGAGATCTACCTGGAGACGGACCGCGGCGAGCGGAAGGCGACCGGCTCCTACTACACGCCCCAGTACATCGTCGAGTACATCGTGGAGCAGACGCTGGGGCCTCTGATCGAGGAGGCCACGGAGCGGGTGAAGGCGGACCTGGCGCAGAATAAGGACCTGCGCAAGGCTGAGAGACAAACTCTGGGCGGCCAGCGGCTGGTCGAGGAGATCCTGGATCTAAAATGCCTGGATCCCGCGATGGGGAGCGGCCACTTCCTGGTGGAGGCGACCGAGTATCTGGCCCGGGCGCTGGCCACCGATCCCTACGTGGAGACCGAGGCGGCGGAGGAGGATCTGACCTATTGGAAGCGGCGCGTGGTGGAGCGCTGCATCTACGGTGTGGATAAGAACCCGCTCGCCGTCGAGCTGGCCAAGCTGAGCCTCTGGCTGGCCACGGTGGCCGCCGACAGGCCGCTCAGTTTCCTCGACCATCACCTGAAGTGCGGCGACTCGCTGATCGGCGCGCAGGTGGAGGATCTGGGCGAGGTGCCGCCGACGATGCTGAACAAGAAGGCGCTGCGGGAGCGGCGGGCGCGCTACGACGCCGGCGTGCGGCAGGCGAACCTGTTCGAGACGCGCCTGATCGAGAAGCTGCCGGTGGTGATGGGGCGCATCTTGGAGATCACGGACGTGGAGAGCAAGGACTTCGCCACGGTGCGGGCCAAGGAGGCCGCGGACCAGGCGGTGCGGGAGCTGAAGGCGCCCTTCGAGGCGGTGGCCGATCTGTGGACGAGCGCCTACTTCGGCAACGAATTCGTCAACGGGGAGTATGACGAGGCGCTGATGACGATCGGGCAGCCGGAGGCGCTGATGGAGCTCCCGGCGATGCGGCGGGCGCGGGAGATAGCGGACGAGCGGCGCTTCTTCCATTGGGAGCTGGCGTTCCCGGAGGTGTTTTACGATGAGGAGGGGAG
>CAZNRX010000125.1:0-8587 GCA_964575455.1 uncultured Anaerolineales bacterium
GGTCCAATTCTACCACAAACGAATGCTTGTGACACTTTTACCTCAATGCGTTAAAAGACGCCACTCAGGCTTTGGGGTTGTTTCTTCCTCCCTGACCTCCTTCGAAGACCCGCATACCGGTACCGTTGCACATTCCTTCGTTTGACTCTATAATTGTGCCAGGTTATTCTGGTGCCAACAGGGCGTATCTAGCTAGACAGTCATGACATCTTCAGATCCTCTTGAGACGCGTCATATCGAAGACTCTCGACCCTCTCCTCACGAGGCCATCGAGAGCGATGATGCGCTGTCGGACCATCGGCGAGGGAGTACCGGTCAGCGGCCTGTCCACATCGATGGGCGCCTTCCTGAAGGCCACCTTCTCCAGGGTCGCTATCGCGTCCTGTCGGTCTTAGCGATTGGGGGCATGAGCGCAGTCTACAAAGCTCAGGATCTTCGCTTCTCCAAGGTTACGCGTGTCTGTGCCATAAAGGAGATGATCAGTAGCGCCAATGACGCGGACGTTCGGGCGATGATCCTGCGCAACTTCGAGCGCGAGACAAACATCCTCGCCACACTCAATCATCCGGGTATCGTTCAGGTCTATGACTGTTTCACCGAGGGGGATTGCAGCTACCTCGTGCTTGAGTACGTGCGGGGCAGCGATCTGGAAGCGGTTTTGGAGGAGACGAAAGGGTTCCTGCCAGAGCAGAAGGTCGTCCGGTGGGCCATCCAGATCTGCGATGTGTTGAGCTATCTTCACAGCCATGAACCTCGTCCCATCGTCTTTCGGGACATCAAGCCGTCCAACGTGATGCTTGATGAGTACAGTCGTATCAAGCTGATCGATTTTGGCATCGCCAAGATGTTCCAGAGCGGCAAGAAGGGCACCATGATCGGCACTGAGGGCTACTCACCTCCAGAGCAGTATCAGGGCATCGCCGATCCGCGGGTGGACATCTATGCTTTGGGAGCGACACTGCACCATCTGCTCAGCAAACGAGATCCACGCCTGGAGCCTCCCTTCTCCTTTCAGAAGCGCCCGATTCACGAGACGAATCCCGGCGTTTCTCGGGGATTGGTGGAGGTCATCGCCAAGGCCTTGGAGTACGATGCCAACGACCGTTATGGTTCAGCCGAGGAGATGCAGCGGGCGCTGAAGGGTCTCCGCTCAGCAAAGAGTATGGGGAAGGACACCGCTACTGGCACGTTCTCCACCGTGACCAATGAGATAGCGCCCCTATGGCGTTTCGCCTTCGAAGATGAGGTCCGGTCCTCCCCTACTGTCTATCGAGACGCTGTCTACGTGGGAGCCTATGACTACAACCTCTATGCCCTTGACGTCGAGAACGGTGATTTTCTGTGGAAGTACCCCACAGATGGTCCAGTTGCCTCTTCACCGTGCGTCTATGAGGGGATCGTCTTTGTTGGGTCGGCCGATCGTGTGCTCTATGCCGTGGATGCGATTGGCGGGCAGATCCGCTGGACGTGCCCGACGGAGGGCAAGGTATGGTCCTCGCCTCAGGCTGCTTTTCATCACGTCTTCTTCGGCTCTGACGACCGACACCTCTACGCCGTGAACATCCAGGCCGGTCGCATCGCCTGGAAATGTGAGATGGGCGGCAAGGTGCGCTCTTCGCCACGTATCGGCGAGGAGGCCATCTACGTCGGATGTGAGTCTGGCCTCGTCTACGCTGTGGATACAGGCGGCGACGTCCGCTGGCGCTTCCGGACGCGCCGCGGTGTGACCTCCTCTCCGGCGGTCACCGATGAGATGGTCTACATAGGTGCCCACGATAGGTATGTCTATGGGCTCGACGTCCGTTCGGGGTGGCTGGCGTGGCGCCATCGCACCGATGGGCCGATCATCTCCTCCCCGACCGTGGACAAGGGCCTTGTCTTCATCGGATCGGCGGACGGTCACCTTTATGCGCTGGATGCCGAGAGTGGCCGTCTCGTTTGGCGCTATGGCACCGATGGACAGGTGACGTCCTCGCCCGCGGTGCTTGACGACCGTGTCTACTTCGGCTCAGTGGATGGAGGTGTCTACAGCCTCGACGCCAAGACAGGGGATCTGCGGTGGCGGTTTGAGACCGGAGGCCCGGTGACGTCATCGCCTGCTGCAGCAGAGGGCGTGATATACATCGGCTCGTCTGATCGTTACTTGTATGCTCTTCCCGCGTGAGAAAGGACGGAAGAGGAGGCACAATGGGGTTCCTGCGCAGACTGTTCGGTCCTGAGAAGGATCCCGATGCTGCTTCATCCTCTTCCCAGGGTCGAAAGACGCCTCTCGCGCCATTCAGGTTCGACGTGGGGTGGATCACCGACGTGGGGGAGGTGCGCGATCACAACGAGGATGCCGTGCTTGTTATCACGGCGGCTCACGACGGTGACGATGGCCCACCCTCTTTCGGGCTTTTCGTTCTGGCGGACGGCATGGGCGGGCACCGCGCTGGCGAGGTGGCTAGTTCCCTGGCAGCTCGCGTGGCAGCCCACCACATAACGCATCGGTCTTATCTGCCGTCCCTCCTTGACCAGGAGCGGGATGCCAATCAGCCCGCGCTGACCGAAGTCCTCATTGACGCGGTACAGGCGGCCAACGAAGCGGTATCCAGGGAGGCGCCGGGGAGTGGTACCACCCTGATCTGTGCGTTGGTATTGGGGACACAGGCTTACATTGCTCACGTGGGCGACAGCCGCGCCTATGTGTTAACGGAGGAGGGGCTCGGGCAGATCACGCACGATCATTCACTGGTGGATCGCTTGATCGATTCAGGGCAAATCACGCCGGATGAGGCGGCTGTGCATCCACAGAAGAACGTGCTGTATCGAGCCATTGGTCAGAGTGGCGCACTGGAGGTGGATACCCACGTGCGGAAAATACGCCCCGGTGAACACCTGTTGCTGTGCAGCGACGGGCTCTGGGGTTTCGTGGGCGAGGACGACATCGTCGATCTCATTGACGGAGCGTCTTCTCTCCAGGGAGCGTGCGAGGATCTCGTCGCTGCCGCGAATGAGGCTGGTGGAGCTGACAACATCACGGCTATCTTGTGGCGCTCACCATTGGGCTAAACGCTATGGATGTTGACGCCGAAAAAAACTACTACGCCATACTTGGTATCTCGTCGTTCGCCACATCTGATGAGATCAAGCAAGCCTACCGCAGGCTGGCGCGTCGTTACCATCCCGATAGCCGCGATATCGACACGCCGACGAGCCTCTTTCATCAGATTCAGGAGGCCTACTCGGTCTTGAGCGACGCCTCTAGCCGTCGCGCCTACGACCGTCGGCGCGACGAGCTGGGGAGAGGCGATGGCGCTGCGCTCGCTTCGGACGTCCACTTGAGTCGCAAGGTCCTCTATTCGGGGCATGAGGAGCAGGTCTTCTATGTGCTGCTCGATATAGGGCCAGCGGCTGCTTCGGGAGGCAAGCGGCTGCCGGTCGATCTATCCATCGTGATCGACCAAAGCACGTCCATGGAGGGTGCCCGCCTGGAGAACGTCAAGGAGGCGGCGCGCCAGATCGTCGATCAGCTTCACGATGAGGATGCCCTCACCCTCGTCACCTTCAACGACCGAGCTGAGGTCATCCTGTCGGATCATGTGGGGTCCAGTCGCGCCCAGGCTAAAGCTGCCATCACCGCTCTGCGAGCGGAGGGGGGGACTGAGCTCCTGCAGGGCATCCACGCCGGACTTGGGAAGGTGGGAACGTACGAGAGCAAGGATGTGGTCAGTCATCTCATCCTCCTTACAGATGGACGTACCTATGGCGATGACGAGGCGTGCGTCGCTGCGGCGAAGGAGGCTGGCGAGAGAGGCATCGCTATCACGGCCATGGGTATTGGTGAGGATTGGAATGATGAACTTCTCGATGACATCGCTTCCCGGAGTGGAGGATCGTCGGCCTACATAGCGTCACCAGGGCAGGTTCGAACGCTGCTGCGGAAGAAGGTCCACAGCTTGGGCTCGGTTTTTGCCACAGGATTGACCCTCACCGTGCGAAGCGCCGAAGGCGTGCGCGTAGAGGCCGCCTTCCAGACCTCCCCCACGCTGGAGCGGCTTCATCTCTCCGACGGGACGACGCGGCTCGGCTCATTGAGCGTTGAGACGCCGATGAGGATTCTCTTGGAGGTAGGGATCGGGAGAAGAGTGTCAGGCGAGCATCGCCTGCTCCAAATTGAACTCAACGGGGATGTCCCCTATCTTGATCGTCGAGACCAGCGATTGAAGCGGGATGTCTGGTGTACCTTCACGGATCACGAACAGAATCGGAGCGAGGCAGAGGTCCCATCGACCATCTTGAGTGCTCTGAGCAGGGTCACGCTCTATCGCATGCAGGAGCAGGCTTGGGCTGCTTTGGAGGAGGGCCGCATCGATCAAGCGACCTCTCAACTGGAGATGGTAGCTACGCGTCTTCTGGATATGGGCGAGGAAAGGCTGGCTCGAGCGGCCATGCTGGAGGCGGAGCATATTGCCAGGAGGGGGAACTCCACCAGTCTGGGGCGCAAGAGAATCAAGTATGGTACGCGCAGCATAGATGTCAGGGAGAAAGACAAATGATTGAGTGTCCATCTTGTGGGCGGAAACATCGGCCTGGCACCCTCTTCTGTAGTGAATGCGGGGTCTATCTACTTACCGGTGGCCCGCTCGGAACCGAACCGATCCCAGAGCAGGATCTGCCTGCTGCCAAGGCGCACGCTTGGGATGAGGACACCGAGCAAGAGCGGAATGGGCCGCGGAACACCGTCTTGCGGATCAAGGTTCTCTCCTCTGGTCGTCAGATTCAACTCCCCTCTGAAGGGGATGTCCAGGTAGGACGGCTGGACGCCGCTCATGGTATCTTCCCGGATATCGATCTGACCGCGGATGGAGGGCTTGAGGGAGGTGTCTCGCGTCGCCACTGCAAGATCCATGAGAAGGACGGCGAGTACTTCGTCGAAGATCTGGGCAGCGCCAATGGGACGTTTCTCGATAATGAGCGACTGACCCCCTACTTACCTCATGTCCTCGGAGACGGTGACAGGCTCCAGCTGGGACGTGTCGAACTAGAGATCGTTATCCAGCGGTGAGGCTGTCCATGATCGGAGGTGTCATATGGCTCACGTCGTGTTAGTTCATATTCTGAATGAGGAAGCCGTCGTCGGCGAGATAGAGCGCATCCCGGAGCCCACCGATCAAGTCTTGATCCTTCACAACGTGCGGTACCGCGATGGTCGCGACGTCTCCTATGTGCTGCCAGAGACGAATACGGTCGTCTATCCCTGGCAGCGCATTCACTGCGTTGAGATCCTGCCCAGTGAATCTGAGGAGGAAGTGGTCAGCTTCATCCGAGAGTAAGTGTGGAGGCTATTCGTATGACAGATAGCAGTGAAGGATTGATCCTGGTGGTGGATGACGAACCTCGTATGACTCGCTTCATTCGCATGAACCTGGAGCTGGAGGGATATAGCGTCATCGAAGCGCAGGATGGGATAGAGGCTCTCGAAAAAGTGCGGATCGAGTTGCCGGATCTGGTCATCCTCGATGTGATGATGCCGGAGTTGGATGGATTCGAGACCCTGCGCATGCTGCGGGAGATCTCGAATGTGCCTGTGATCATGCTCACGGTGCGCGACGAGGAGGAGGACAAGGTGCGCGGGCTGGAGCTTGGGGCCGACGATTACGTGACCAAGCCTTTCAGCGCCCGCGAGCTCGCCAGCCGGGTCAGGGCTGTGCTCCGTCGCACGCAGGGCCCGACAACGCCTCAGGAGTCGGTCCTGGAGATCGACGATCGATTGAGCATCGACTTCAACAAGCGAGAGGTCATCGTCGAGGGAGAAGGGGTTCATCTCCGCCCCACTGAGTTCCGCTTGCTCTACCACTTGGTGCAGAACGCGGGCTGGGTCGTGCCGCACAAGACGTTGCTGTCCAAGGTGTGGGGCTACGAATACGGCGAGGATGAGATCCAGAACTTGCGCCTTTACATCAGCTATCTTCGGAATAAGATAGAACCAGACCCTTCGAACCCGCGCTACATCTTCACCGAGATCGGGACGGGCTATCGCTTCGTCGATTTCCGAAGCGAAGAGGAGCAGCAGCTAGAGGAACTGTAGCATTGCCAGGCCCAAGAAGCAGACAACCCCTCGTGTGAATCCGAGGGGTTGTCTGCTTCTTCCATCTCTAATGCAGTTCTAATGAGCTTCTAATGGGAATCTAATGCACCTGTGCAATCATAATCTTGGAGTTAAGATTAAGTCACCGTTCGACATAGGGTGATTCGATCACGTAGATTGGAAGCACAGGACAAAGGAGGTGTAGCAATGACACAGCTGACGCGTTGGGAACCCTTCCGAGATCTGGTGAGTCTACGGGAGGCAATGGATCGGCTTTTCGAGGAGAGCTTTGTGAGGCCCCAGACTGGGCAATTGGCCCGCCGAACAGTCGGGAGCTTGGCGGTCGACATGTACGAGACTAACGAGGCGGTCGTGGTTAAGACTGCCACGCCGGGCATCGATCCTGATGACATCGACATCAGCATCACTGGCGACACGCTGACCATCAAGGGCGAGACCAGAGTTGAGGAAGAGGTGAAGGAGGAGGATTACGTCTGTCGTGAGCGACGGTACGGTGCTTTCTCCCGCTCGCTGGCCATCCCGGTCGCGATCAAGGCCAATCAGGCGGAGGCCGAGTTCGAGGATGGCGTTCTAACCCTGACGTTGCCCAAGGCTGAGGAGGTCAAGCCCAAGGCCATCAAGGTCAAGGCCAAGTAACTGTGGTAACCGTTCGCCTCCTGCCCCTAGCGGGTCCGTGATCCCCAATAGTGGGCGTGGAATCGCCGGATTTTGAATCGGACCGGAGCGTGTGGGCTAAGAGGCGAATGGCTCCTAGCTGGATAGTACTGGGCATTTGGAGACAGTAGGAGGTGACAAAATGACCATCATGAGAGGAAACCCTTGGCGTGATATGAGGTCGTTGCGGGAGGCGATGGACGAGTTGCTGGAGGAGAGCTTCGTGCGCCCCAGCCAGCGCCAGATGGAGCGACCCGAGCGAAGGTGGCGCTTGCCGCTGGATGTCTACACGACGCCGGAGGAGATCGTGATCGTCGCGTCACTGCCCGGGCTGACCCCGGACGAGGTGGACGTGACCATTGACGGCGATCGACTGACCATTCGGGGCGACCTGCGACCACCACTGGAGAACGTCGACTACCTCTTCCAGGAGCGAGCCTATGGCCCCTTCTCGCGAACCCTGACGCTGAACGTGCCGGTGAACACGGACGAAGCTGACGCTCTGTTCGAGAATGGCATCCTGAGGCTCACTCTGCCCAAGGCCGAGGAGACCAGGCCGAAGAGCATCGCTGTTAAGAGGAAGTAGCGTCAGCGAGGCGTCTTCGATTCAGGCAGGACCGTGAGGTCCTGCCTTTCTGTTTTCAGGGGCGCGTCCCTGGAGATCGTGCTGTGAGGTGCCCCGCTACTCCTGACGCCCGATGTGGGGTGTCAGAGGGCCCAGTACCTGAAGGGTGATGAAGGTCAGCGCCGTTCCCACCAGGGCGATTCGCCACAGTCCAAGCCCACACGCCACGCCGATGGCCGACGTAGCCCAGATCGCGGCCGCTGTGGTCAATCCCAGCACCGAACCTCGGGTCACCAGAATCGTGCCCGCCCCCAGGAACCCGATGCCCTGAGCGATGCTTGAGACAATACGCACAGGATCCACGCGGGTTGGCCCGACCTGCACCAGTTTCTGCGCTTCTTCGATCACGTCCAGGGTCACCAGGACAAATAGTGCCGCTCCAAGGCAGACCAGGATGAACGTGCGTAGGCCGGCTGGTTTCTCCTCGTGTTCCCGTTCCCAGCCGATCACCCCGCCCAGGAGAAAGGCCAAAGTCAGTCGTCCAACTAACGTCCAAAAACTCATGGGTCTTTCCTGCTCATCGCTCCTCCCTTGCAGGGCGTGCAAGGAAAAGAGAAGAGCGCTGAGCGCATAAGAGGGTATCCCCTTTCTGAACTCAACGCTTTGTCGGAGACGGCTAGATACTCAACGGCGACGAAGCTGCTTCTAACCTGCCAGTTTGACCTCCTCCGCCTCGGGGCCCTTGTCAGACTCGGTGACGCTGAACGTTACCTTGACGCCTTCCCTGAAGTCGCTTTCCTTTCCCTCCGCAATCGCATTGCGGTGAAAGAAGATGTCGTCGCCGTTCCGCATGGTGATGAAGCCATAGCGCTTCTTTGCCTCATACCACTTGACGACCCCTCGCTGTTCTCCGGACTCCAGCGGTTCCGTCGTCTTCTTCTCTCGGCATCCAGGACATAGACCGGGCTCGACATCATATCCCATCTTGTCCAATCGTCGCTGTTCTTCGACGGTGAAGATGAATTGCTTTCCACACGCCTCGCACGTGGCCCAAGTATCACGGTAGGGCACAGAGAACCTCCTTAGTATAGTCCTGCTGCAATAGAAACCACCATCTGGAGGCTATACGTCTTCTCCAGATGCCTTTTGCACTAGCTCTTGATGCTATCTTACGTGAATGAGGGCATTTTGTCAATCTGTGGCGCCCATGTTTCAGGGCTTCATCATTCTCAAACGGGAATGCCGAGTAGGGCTATGGCCTCATCGCCCGATATCCC
>CAZNRX010000126.1:0-8517 GCA_964575455.1 uncultured Anaerolineales bacterium
GGGTGGTACACTTTTCAATCGTTGGTTTTGGTACACTATTGTATCGGTGTTAACACAAGGAGGACTGGCTTCCAGGCTTCGAGAAACTTCGAGAGCGGTACCTCGCGGAGCTGCAGGGCAGTGATCGCGCTGAACTGGAGGCCAGGCGCGGGCGACTCGTTCAGGATAAGCAGAAGTGGCAGGAGGACCTGAAGAGCTACCGGACGTTGGCCGAGGAGAGACTGCCCAAGCTGCTGGAGGAGCGGGAGGAGCTTCTGGATCGTCTCAATGACCATCACCGCTCCTATTATGAAGCTCGCCAGAACAAATTCAACCGCCTAACGGAGGCCTCAGAGAGGAAGCTCCAGTTGACGCTCACACACGCGACGAACCGAGACACGTACGAAAACGCCATCACCGATCTACTGGCAGGGGGTCACATCGGAAGAGTCTCGACATCCAACCGCCGCCAGATCGTGGCCAACGTCTCGCCGCGGGAGCTGGGGAGCATCATCATCTCACGGGACGTAGATGCGCTTTCCGAGAACTCGGGCCTGACGCAGTTGATGTCCAAGCGCGCGATGGACAAGCTGTGGACAGCGGATGACTTCACCGAGGTCTTGGCGTTGCAGCACGCTCACTATCTCCAAGACACACCCACCATCAAGTTCAACAAAGGGCGCGGTAAGTTTGCGCCCCTGGATGAGCTCTCCGTGGGGCAGAAGAGCACTGCCCTGCTCATTATCGCCCTTTGTGACGGCACCATGCCCGTCATCATCGACCAGCCGGAGGACGCCCTCGACATCGCATCGGTATGGGAGGACATCGCCAAGAAGCTGCGCCAGCGGAAATCGGGCCGACAGTTCATCCTCACCACGCATAACTCCAGCCTGGCCGTGGGGAGCGACTCCGATACATTCATGGTCCTCACACCGCAAGCAGGGGATCGGGCCAAGGTCTCCTACCACGGCGCCATCGACCGCTACGACGTAAGACGGGCCGTCATCGACCACCTGGAGGGCGGCGACGAGCCTTACAAGCTGCGCCAGGAGAAATACAACATCAAGTGAGGGCGACGTCAAGCTATGACCGATTCAGAACGGAACACCATCCAACAGGCATTTGCTGATCGCTGCGACGACTTACTGGACGTGATGGTCGAGCAGATGCATCAGGAGGAAACCTGGGACCTATACCTGGCGAAGGGTGCCGGGGATCGGGCCATCGCTGGAGACCACGAGGAGCGCCATCTTCTGGAGCTTCTACAGAACGCACGCGACGCTATCTACCGTGATCGTGCGAGGCACGATGCCCCTCCGGGTCGCGTTTTCGTCGCCGTGACGGAGCACGGCATGGCGATGGCCAACACCGGTGATCCCTTCCGTCTCAACGATAAAGAAGTCTTGAAGGCCGTGCGCTTCCTGCAGCGATCCGACAAGATCAGTCGAGGCTTCATCGGACACAAGGGCGTGGGCCTGAAGTCGATCCTCCTCCGCGCTGGGGCCTTCTCCGTCCGCTCGCGCATTGATGGTCAGACCCTGCGAGCGACGTTCTCACGCTCGCGCACGGCCGAGCACCTGTTGCAGCACCTGAATCAGGAAGCTAACTCAGTTTCTCACGACCAAACGCTCTACATCCGACAACACCTGCCCCGGCTGCCACTCTTCACCCAACCACACGCCGATTCGGCGGACGGCGATGAGCTAGGTGAAGATGATGCGCTCGTCGAAGCGTTACTCGGAGATGTGAAGACGCGCAAACTCGGTCTCGATGACAATGGACGACCAACAGTACTGGCGCCCTACACTACCGTCGTCTATCTCCCCTACCGCGATGAGCGATGGGAGCAGCAGCTTGAGGCTGTCGAGGAGAAGCTGCCGTCAGAAAAATACAGGGCCATATTCAACCGGGCCAAGCAGCAGACTGGAGTGGTTTCCCATCGGGCCAACACAGGCGAAGTGTGGGATGAGCTGATCCAGCTGGATCGCCGCATGCTGGTGCTGCTAGGCGAGATCATGGAGCTGCAGTTCGCGCGGTTCGAAGATGGCGATCTGCGAGAAGTCCACCGTATCGACATTGAGAGGCCGCTCTCACCTCTGAACGTAGAGCAGGAGGCCCAGCCGCGCCGAATCAAGGTGAGGGAACAGCGGTGGTCCTTGAGCAGTGAAGTCGACGACACCACACAGCGTTCGTTCACGGTCCTCTCCACCCCAACGGACTTGGGCATCGCTGGCGAAGAATACTCCGACATTCAAGGACCACGGGAGCACATCCGCATTCTGCTGGAGACCCCCACCTCGGACGACTTCCGATTCCGGAGCGAGCCGCTCTTCCTCTACTACCCCATCGAGACAGAGCCATCGGGACTCCCGTTCCTCATCCACGGCCCGTTCCGCGTGAACTCCAGCCGCACGGCGCTGGTTAAGGGCCAGCGAGAGCATAACCAGCAGGTACTGGATGAAGCCGTCGCGCTATTGGAGCGACAACTTCCAAGCCTCCTAGACGAGTCGGTGGATATTCGGCGTTGGCTGCCCTGGATCCTCTTGCCTCTGATCGACCCTGAAGCTGAGGAACATGCTGAGGCCCCGAGCCTTCAAGTGAGGCTCTGCAGGGACCTGATCGAGCTGTTGAAGCAGACCGAGTCAGTGCCGACACTCACCGGCTGTGCTCATCCTGAGTGTGTCCACTTCTTTCCGTCGCGTCCCGATGCCCTGCTATTCCCAGAAGACTATCTACAGCGCTCCAGCGTTGAGAAAGAGAAAAGCCATAGTCTCCGTCTACTCGCCCCAGAGAACCGCGAAACGTATCAGCGTCTCCAACACCAAGACAGCGACTGGTTGGTGCAGGCTGCGCGACAAATTGGCTTGGGACAGGTGGGATTGATGTCGTTTGTCGACGCGCTGGCAACATGTTTTGACACTTCGAGGTCACAGTCTATGATATCGGCCAAGACAGGCCACGCCCGCGCATTCTTTCTGAATCTCTGCGCACTGCTGGAGGAGTCTGATCGAGAGACCGCCCGGGAAGCTGCTCGTACGTTGGGCACCGATCGCATCCCGCTATTGCCCGCGTTGGGCGCAGATGGGAAGGAAGGCGAGCAACTCAAGATGGTACGGGCTGAGGTTCGCCGACGCGACGACTCGGCCAGACTTCAGAAGGCGAGTCGAGTGGTTTTCTGGCAGCGGTCTGGCAAGGATCGAAGGACAGATATCTCATCTCCGCCCTCCGCAGTGCCCGTACACTTCATCGCGCCGTCGGTCGTCGAAGAAAACCCGGCCCAAGCCGAATGGGCCCTATCAACGTTCGGTGAGGAGTGGCTCACAGCAGCCTTCAATAGCCGGCCCGACCTGTTCCGTCGCGTCGCTGAACGGGCTGGCGATCTGGAGCCCGAAGGAATACCGCCCGTACTCGGCTATCTGGCGGCTCTCTTGCATCAAATCACCTCACAGTCCTTCTCCGGGGCCGAGGATCTCCAGCCTGGCCCTTACGGCGCCATCGATCTAGGGACGCTACATCGAGCCCTACATCGCTATCGAGCCAGTTCAGATCGACGACGCGCAGCTCGCAACCAGCTGCAGCTGCTACAGCAGTGGGCGCAAATCCTGGTTCCGGTACAGAGAGATGAAGCGCCTTGGGCGCATGCGTCGTCGGCCGTCTTCGGGCCAGCTTGGTGCGATGTCCTAGACGATTTTCTGGCTACAGTAGAGGATGAGGAGAAGCGCGAGGAATTGTCCTCTTACGAGCGCTGGACCGAAGCTATTCACCGCTTGAATATATACCGAGATCGCGTGGGACGTGCTCCGGATGACCCCGAGTTTCCCACACTCTTGCCACCTGACCCTGATCATCCCAACTGGAAGCCCACCATACAGGAACTGAGACAGATTGTTGGCGAGTCAGATCCAACGCTACATCTTAAGGCGCTATTCGACCTCCTGCTGCTCTTGGGAGTCCGCGTTGGCCCTCAGGTGGATTGGCGCTGGGTCGACAACAGCGGGCAAGCCGAACCGTTCGACCCTATTGGCCAGGCCATTGACCTGACAACCAGTGAGGACATATTCGAAGGCAAGAATGTGCCAAAGCGGGTCATTCCAGGAGACCTAGCACGATCCGACTTGATGAAAGCATACTGTGAGACCATCACGCTTAGACCACATCACACCGCCTTTTCAGGTGGACACAGCAGAGGTAATCGCAGGCACCTTCGACGCTCAGGCAGGAACACCTCACAACTTGCAGCTTGGATTTGGATACCAGATCTCGTAGGCAGCGATGCTGATGAAACACCACTTGGGGGAGATCACACGTCCGTCGATGCCTTTCGAGAGATGCTGCTGCCGCTGTGGCCTGATCTCTCAGAACAGGTTCTGGAGACAGGTTGGTACAGCGAGCGAGGTCATCGCGGACGGAGCTGGGAGAAGACGATTCCCTCCCTGGCAGCGTTTCAGCTGGCCCGGCTGAGACTCTGGGAAGCTCGACCTGTCGGCCATGTCCATAATGTCGACCAACGCCGTTTTTCAGCAAGTGCGATGGTGGCCTGGGAACGTCCAGAAGATCCTGGTAGCAGAGACCTCGTCCGATTCTTTCCGCTTTTCGACGCTTCGGATGACGCTCTTTCCGCGATCGCTCGTGACCTGGGCGTCGTGCCGCTGAGTGAGATGAATCTCCTTGAAGCTACTCTTCGGTTGGGATGGCTCCTCAAGGAAAGCCGTGATGAAGAATGTGAAGTAGAAGACATTCCGCCAGACTGTTGGCCGATTGATGCTTTCACCGGTACCAACCGCAACGATTGGCTAGGTGCTCAGTATTATCTTCTGGAGAAGATCGTCTACACCGAGCCCGAGAGCCTATGGAATCAACGCGTTATTGGAAGATGCGGCCTGACCCTCCGCGCAGCACGGGTTGGCGGACAAGTCGAGATCGCTATTCCGGTGGTCACTGGGCAGGATGGTAAGGCGCGCTTTGAAGCTGACGTGGCATTC
Organism: uncultured Anaerolineales bacterium; assembly: GCA_964575455.1. Taxonomy (GTDB): domain Bacteria; phylum Chloroflexota; class Anaerolineae; order B4-G1; family B4-G1; genus SKLM01. The sequence goes on from CAZNRX010000126.1 coordinate 4,962, forward strand.
TTTGAAAATCCTCCGCGACGGTGGGATAAGCGAGAGTACGAGGGGAAATGGGAGCTCCAGGTGCGCAGCCAACTGCGCCGATCAATGCACCAATGGGCCACGCGACTGGGAGCCGAATCACTCAAGACAGTGAAACCACCCCCCTTTGCGGGCGACCAAGTTCCAGCGCCAGAGGCCATCGATACCCTGCAGAGGAAGGTGGAGGACCGCTTAGATCTGATCCTGGGCGTCCTCAAAGCTAACCGCGTCGAGAATCTCGAGGAGAAGGCGCAACAGCTGCTGAAGGCAATGGACAGCCTACGCGCAGTCAAGCCCACAGGAGCGCAGAACGATGGCTTGTCAGGTCTTGACGATAAAGGGCGATTGGCCTTCTCCTACAAGGCCTATAAGCTAGAGCAAGAACGAGGTGGATCCGGTGCAGTCGTTCTCGCTGAGGGGCTTGCGCTGCTATTGGAGCAGCCTACAGCTGTTGGTGACTTGCAGCACGCCCTCACGGCTCCGAGGGAACAGGTGGCGCTTGCCCTGGACTTCCGAGGCGTCGACGTGGACGCGCTGCTTGGCGAGGTAGCTTCCCTTGCCAAGAAGCATCTGGACCGTCTATTGAAGCGGATTGACCAACTCCTTTGCGCCTTGTCCGCGGCTGGAGTCAAGCCGGCCTCGCTCCCAACCTGGCACACAGACGGCCTGATCGCGGATGAACGAATGAGGGTAATCAGCAAGCTCAAAGAGGCGAGGGGAAAGCTGGCGGAGCAAGCCTTGAAAGCCATTAGGGAGGCAGCGCCGCGGGTGTCGGAAGCTTCCCGCGCGACCCTCTTACGCACGGCGCTTGACGAGAGTTCATCAACATTGACACGGACAAGATCGCTCCTAGACACCTTGCGGGAGGCTGGTTGGACAACCAATGAGCGCCAAGCGTTTATCGAGAGGGATGCTTCTGGTATTCCCTTCCGACTAGTCAAGGAAGAAGGTCACGCTAAGAAAGCGTTGAACAGCGCGGTGTTGATCGCACTGCTGCATCAGCTCCACACTGATGAGCTGGACGCCGCCAAAGACAGCCTGCAGGAGCTGAGCAACCTCGGGCACAAACTCCGAAGTCAACTGTCGTTGCGAGTGACCAATAGTGGTAAGCATCTCCTCGACCATCTAGAAACCAAACTCAGTATCACAGTCTCCTTCGATCCCCCCGATCTCCTGCTCATCGAATGGGACGAGAGGATCTGGAATCAGCTGACGCAAACTCTGCGAGATGCGGGCAACGAGCTCTTACCGGATGAGCCCGAAAATGCTCGCAAGTTGCTGGAGGATTGCCTCAAACAGGGTTCTCTCGCCCTTCTCCACGAATATCACCGCGAGACGCTCAGTGAAACACAGATAGTTATCCAGAGGCTAGAGCATCGCCTAGCGCAGAGAGGGCTGTCATTCAATCCAGAGGAGCTGTTGGGCAGCAATGCCGTCAAGACAGTATCCAGCGCAGGAACCAGCGAGCCCGGACAAGGTTCAGGAGTTGGCGGGGTAACGAGCAACCAAGCCATCCGCGGACGCGTGGCCGAGCTCTTTGTCCTACAGAGCTGCTGGGTAAGGTTCCTGGAAAGCGACGAGGATACGCGCAGGCAGACCATGGAAGACATCGAGACGCGCCGATGCGAAGGCTCAGGCCAGGGCGACGACCACATCGCTTGGAGCACCAAGACCGCGTGGCGAAAGCTGGAGAAGCGCCTGGAGCCTCGTCGAGAGAAACTGATATCGTGCACAGAAGATGACATTGATCTGATGAAGCTTTTCAAGGACCTGATCGAGGTAGCCAACGAACGCGGTCCGGGCTACGACGTTCTAGATCCTTTCGGCGCTTGGGGATCAGCATCGGCAAAGAATCCTCCTGAGCCCTGTCGCGTGGAGGTCAAGGCTGTTCTCCGTGATCCCGAGACCAAGACACCGTACCGTATCGTGCTGACCACCAACGAGTTCCACCGCGCCTGCCGCGATCCAGAATCCTACGTGCTGAGGCTGATCTCTGTGCCAAGAGAGCCTGAGGACCATCTCGATCAGGTGCGATGGATCTGCGACATCCCCGATCCCGTCAGGAGACTGAACCTCAAGGAGCAGATCGGGAAAGGCGTACGTGGGGGCAGCCTGCCGCTCACGTTGGAGATCAGTGAACCGGACGGAGAGTAGCCAAACGCTCCTGACAGCCGCTATGAGGCTTTCAGGAACGTGAGAAAGGACACAATGTCCGTATCTATCTACCTAGCCCCCGCCGGCGCCGGCAAGACCCACTACGCCGTCGTCCAGGCCCGCCGCCAGGCCAAGGGCCTTGGCGCCACGCCCTACGTCCTCGTGGCCAGCGCCCTCCAGGCGCACGCCTTCCGTCGCCGCCTGACCCGTGCCGGCGGCGCCATCGGCGTGCGCGTGCTGACCTTCGAGGAGCTCTACGAGCTCTGCCTCAGCACGACCGACGCCGTCTGCTGCAAGGTGGGAGACCCGGTCCAGCACCGCGTCATCCGGGCAGTAGTGCGGGAGCTGCCACTGGCGCACTACGCGCCGCTCACCGACCGGCCCGGCTTCGTGCGAGCGTTGAAGGACGTCATCGACCAGCTGAAGGCCGCCCGTGTGCACCCCGAATCGTTCGCCGAAGCGGTGACCGCGCACGGGAACTCAGCGCGGCTACGGGAACTCGCGGACATCTACGCCGCCTACCAGGCTGTCATCGGCCAGGTTGTTTGAAGGCCAATTGGCCGAACTGAGTAAGTAGACTGAAGGGCAAAAAAGGGGCCTCGCGGCCCCTTGGAGGAAAAGAGGCATCAGCTGGTCGGACCTTCCAGATCGAGAATGACGCGTTTGAGGTCCGTTTCATCGAGAACCTGCTTGTCCTCGGAGGCGCCGAGCAACAGAGCGTTGCGACAGAGATTGTTGATGCGGCGGGCCACGCCCTTGGTGTGGTCGTAGACGCCGCCGACGAAGCTGTCGCTGAAGAGGGCGCCTTGGAAGCCCGCCACCCGTAGATGATGCTTGATGTACCCAGCGGTCTCTTCCAGGTCGAACGTGGGAAGCTGGTAGCGGACAGCGATACGCTGGTAGAGGGCTTCGTAGGGGGCGAAACGGAGCTTGTGGGCGAGATCGGGTTGGCCAAGGAGCACCAGAGTGACAGAAGAGGCCGAATCCATCTTCTGATTGAGGAGAAAGCGAAGCTGGTCGAAGGAGTCGCCAGGGAGCAAGTGGGCCTCATCAACGATGAGAAGCACGTAGCGGCCCTTGCGGGCTAAGTCGGTGACAGTGGCGTGGAACTGGGGGAGGAGGCGTCGGAAGCCAAAGGCAGGCTCGACCTGCAGGCCGACCAGGATCTGGCGGTAGAGAGAAGGGGTCGTCAGGGAAGGGTTGGAGAGGTAAACGACGCGATAGACGTTGCGGTCGAGGGAATCGGCGAAGGCGCGAAGAGCGGTCGATTTGCCGGTGCCGACGTCACCAGTGATGAGGGCCGGGAAGCGCTCCTGGAGAGCGAAGGTAAGGCGGCCCTGGACCTCCTGGTGACCGCGCGAGGGGTAGAGGTTCTCGGTGGCGA
>CAZNRX010000127.1:0-8459 GCA_964575455.1 uncultured Anaerolineales bacterium
CCCGCCTTTCTATTGCAGGGTATTATACCATGAAAAATCACGTTGTAGTACTAGTACTACAACGTTAACTTGCCGCAACGGTACCTACAAGTCGTCAACTTAGCGCCAAAACTGCCGATGTCGGCCGGGTTGGATACCTAAAATGCACTGCAAGGAGCTTCTAGTGAGCGCCAAATGGCCTCATTAGGGCGAAATGACGTTGTAGTACTAGGGTTGAGCCCCATCCGGGCGCTCAAGTACGTGGGAGAAGGTCCCCACGGCGATCAGCGACTGGAAGGGTGGGTACTGGTTGAACCGCGCGCTGGACGGGCAGCCCGCGCTGGTGCGGAACGATAAGGAGATCGACTTTAACTGGGGCAGCGGTGCCGTCGCGGTGGGGCTTTCCAGGGATGACTTCTCGGCGCGCTGGTCCCGCACCGTGACCTTCGAGCGAGGCGTCTACTGGTTCCAGGCCCGGGCCGACGATGGGGTCCGGGTCTACGTAGACGACAAGCCGGTGCTGGACGAATGGCACACCAGCAGCGGGGGTGAGCCGTATTCCGTCGATCTGAAGCTGACGGGGCGGAAGGCGCTGGTGGTGGAGTACCATGAGCGGACCGGAGAGGCTCGAATGGTTTTCTCGTGGAAGCGGGTCGGCAACTGGCCCACGCCGATGCCAACCGTGACGCCGGCGCCGCGACCGACGGCAACCCCAACCTCAACCTCAACCCCAACCTCAACCCCAACCCCGACGCCAATGCCTATGCCGACAGCTACGCCGACGTCGACGGTCACGCTCACGCCTATGCCGACGATAGAACCGATGACGATCACTGTGCGTCTGAACGAGATCATGCCGGCGACAGCTCAGGATGGCGCCGTCGACGAAGGTGACGAATGGATCGAGCTCTACAATGAAGGCCCGCTTGCGGCTGATTTGAGCGGCTGGTTCCTGGACGACGGGCCAGGTGGCAGCGAGCCCTACCAGATGCCTGAGGGCCTGATGCTTGAGCCCGGAGCATTTGCGCTGTTCCGCGGGTCGGTGGCAGGTATCGTGCTTGAGGACGCTGGTGACGAGGTGCAATGGATGGATCCGAACAGGATCACCGTCGATGTGGTGGCCTTCGGCGAGCTGGCGCTGAACGCCAGCTACAGCCGGGACGAGTTTGGTGTCTGGCATAACGACTGGCCGCCCAGCCCCGGAGGACCGAACCTACCGTTGGGTTCGGCGTCGGACGCTAGCGTCGAGTGGCTGGGCGTGAGAGCGGCGGGGTTCGCGCCGCGAAGCCGGGAGATGGAGTCCACCTCCCTTTGGATTCGCTGAGCAGCCGACGACCAGGAGGTATGTCTCCCCGAAGCGAAGGCGGGCCCGGACTGGGCAATCCACCGAAAACCAGGTAGAATCAGAGAGATAGGTGTTGGCCGAGGGGCGACCGGCGGTAGCTGGTCGCCCCTCTTGCTTTGTGCGCCTTGTCGGAAGCCGTGCGCTTAGCTCTGGCTGGCACGAGCTGAGAGGGAAAGGACTGCCCCCGGCGGTACTGGCCGGCGTGACAGCGCTTGACAGGGATCGGCGATCGAGAGTATACTTCCTCTCAGTGGGAGCTTGCATCTCAACATTGAGCAGGTTCAGCGCGTGCTCCCCTTGAATGGCTTGGGCGCCTTTCTCCGCTGCGGGCACGTGGTTGATCACGAGATCGAATGATCGGTCAGCTATGGTGGGAGCATCTGCAGGGCCGGGTTGAGGAGAAGTAACCAGGAGGAACGTGATGAGCAAGGCTGCGCGTATCGACGAATGCCTCAGCACCCGCGACGGACGTCTATTCGTCGAGGGCTGCGACACGCTCGATCTGTTGCGGCGATTCGGATCGCCGCTCTTTGTCCTCTCGGAGAACCAGATCCGGCGCAACGTGCGCCGTTTCCAGGAGACGTTCCAGAACGGCTGGACGTGCGGGCCGGTGAAGGTGCTCCCAGCCGCCAAGGCCAACTGGATCCCGGCCGTGCAGCGCATCCTGGCCCAAGAGGACTGCGGCTGCGACATCTACTCGCCGGGCGAACTGTCGGTGGCGCTAGACGCCGGCTTCGATCCGCGCTTCATCTCGGTCAACGGCGTGCCCAAGGACGAGGAGCACATCTACCGGAGCGTGCGCGAGGGCGTGCGCATCACCATCGACAGCGTCGAGGAGATAGACGTGATCGAGCGGGCGGCGCGTGCGCTGGGCCGGACGGCGAAGGTGCGGCTGCGGCTCAAGCCGCCCCTCTCCAGCTTCGTCAATCACAGCGATTTCTCTGCCGAGGGGTTGGTCCCCACCGATGTGGCTGCCATGGTCTACAAGGGCGGTCTGATCTTCGATGAGGTCATGGATGTTGGCCAGCGCATCCTGGAGATGGAGAACGTGGAGTTGGTCGGCCTCCACGAGCACCACGGCCGACATCATCGATCCACCCGGTATTGGGAGGAGCAGATGAGGGCTTTCGCCCGCGAAGCGGGCCGGGTGTGCCAGGCGCTCGACTTCCAGCCGCAGGAGATCGACATCGGCGGTGGCTTTGCCGTGCCGCGGGATCCCTTTAACGCGGTGACGGACTACACCGAGCCGCTACAGCTGGCGGCTCTCTACGCCGTGTCCTGGGGGATGAAGGTCCTGGGCGACAGCGCCCGCTACCGCGTGCTGCGACAGCTGATCAACACCATCGTCAGTAGGCCAAACCAGACGCCGGCGCCGACGGTCGAGGCCTACGCTGAAGTGTGCACACGGACGCTGCGGCAAGCCCTGCCCCGGCATGGCATCGACACCGAAGGCCTGATGCTGCAGCTGGAGCCAGGGCGCGCCATCCACGGGAACGCGGGCATTCACCTGACCACGGTGACCAACATCAAGCGCATCCGGCAGCCGATCCGCTGGAACCAGGTCATCGTCGACACCACCGAGTTCTGGTTCACGGGCGGGCGATATGAGCATCACCTTCACGACTACGTCTTCGCCAACAAGACCGACGCGCCGATGGTGGATAAGTCCGACATCAACGGGCGTAGCTGCTACGGCGACCGCCTGATGCCCACGGTACCCATCCCGGAGGTGGAGGTGGGCGATGTCCTGGCCCTGCTCGATACGGGCGCCTACCAGGAGGTCTCGATGAGCAACTTCAACGCCCTGCCCCGGCCCGCCACGGTGCTAGTGACCGACGATCGGGCCTCGGTCGTGCGACGGCGGGAGACCGAGGCCGACGTGCTCCGGCGCGACGTGATGCCCGAGCACCTCATGAGGGATCAGGCCGTGGGGGAGGTCAAGGAGGCGCTCGAACGCGTTGTCGCGTGAGATTTGCGCTCAGCGACGGGGTGACCGGCTCTTGGCCCGCGGTATGGAGAGGCGAAACGCGTCACTTCTGATGCCAGTTCAAGCTGTTGAGGGGCTGTGGTCGCAGGTGCCGGTCACATGCTCGGCCCTGGCCGGCTCTTGACGCGGGACCAGTTTGACGTATACTGTCGAGCAGCGAGGGGTTGCATTTCAACGTCGGGCAGAACCAGCGCGGGACATTCCCTCTGCTCCAGCCGACCCGCGGTCACCTGCGTCGCGGACGAGGCCACCCGATGGGGTAATACATCAGCTCGTGCCACTGGCGAATCCGTGCATCGCGATCCGCGGCGTTGGTACTCAATCGTAGAATGCCCGGCGGGCTGATCCTCCAGCCAAGGGGAGGACGGAGGGAGAGCCGAGTCAGGAGGAGACGAAGATGCATGCACCGAGCACCTCTACACGTAGGATGCTGCGCTGGTTCATCGTTCTCTGGCTCATAGTCGGGGTGGCGCTTCTGCTGCGGGGCGTCCAATGGGCGTTTTCCTGGACCGGGCCAGCGTCAGGAGACTGGGGGCCTGCTGCAGCGTCGGCGCGTGACCCAATCGGTGTCGCGGACCAGTCCCGCATCGCGCGGCTCAGGGCCAGCCCCTTTACGTCCGCGACGGCGTGGCAGTCGTATCCCTTCTTCGGCGGCGAGATGACCTCCATGGCGATGGGGCCGCTCGTTTCGGGCGCGATGGGTGACGCGGAGACGGTCTACGTGGGCACACGCGACGCCGGCGTGTTCAAGACGGTCGATGGCGGGCAGTCCTGGCGGCCAGCCCGAGGCGGGTTGACGTTCGCCCCGATCAGAACGTTGGTGGCAGATCCCCAAGACCCGAGCATCCTCTACGCTGGAACGGATTACGACGGCATCTGGAGGTCCATGGACGGCGGCGACACCTGGATCCGTTCGAGCGGCGGCCTGGATCGGGGTTTGATCGTCTTCAGCATCGTCGTCGATCCCCAGGACACGGACGTCCTCTACGCCGGCCTGGGGGGCGGCGTGGGCCTGACCATCGGCAACATCTACAGATCGGAGGATGGCGGTGACACTTGGGAGCTGCGGGACGCCGGCATGCCCCGCTCCTCGGAGACGAGCACCCATACCAACGCTGTCTTCACCATGGCGATAGACCCTCGGGACGCATCGCGGCTCTACGCCGGGACGAACGTGGACGGCGCGTTCGTCACCAGCGACGGAGGGGAGGCCTGGACTGCGATCAATGACGGTCTGCCGTTCCGGCCGAACTCGGCCGAGGATCGCAAGCCCGTCAACGCCCTCGCCACAGATCCGCACCATGATCACCGGTTGAGTGCCATCATCGGTGGGGAGTACTACATCTTCGAGGTCGGCAGCTGGCGGAAAGTCAGCCAGGGCACCTATGACGTCAATACGAGCATTGCGCGGGCCTATCTCTATTTCCACCCCGCCATCTCCACCACGCTGTATAGCGCTGGCGACCGATTCAGCAAGAGCACGGATGGGGGCGTGAACTGGACCCAGTACCTCGGCTGGGACGATTCAGGGCGCGTGCCAGAGATCGGTTTTCACCATCATACGCCGGACACGATCTACGCCGCGACGGACCTCCTGGAGCGGTATTGGGGCGGCGTCTACAAGTCCTCCGATCAGGGGGAGACTTGGGATGAGGCCTCGCAGGGGATCACGGCTGTTCCGGTGCGGAGCGTGGCCGTCGATCCGCAGGACGATGAGGGTATCTACGTCGGCACCGGAGGTGGGCACGTCTACCGCAGCGAAAATGGGGGTGCCACGTGGAGCAGGACCTACGTTAGGGGGTCGGAGGTCATTGACATAGCCGTGAGTCCGCAGGATTCGCGGAGCATCTACCTGGCGAGCACGTATTTCAACACGTCCACTGACCAAGGTGAGACCTTCGAGCGGGTCGATGAGGTCGAGCATCCCAAGTGCATCGCCGTCGCTGCTGACGGCTCTGCCATCTACGTGGGGGCTAGCTTCGGGCGCGGGATCTACAAAAGCGAGGACGGCGGCGCCACGTGGGAGCAGAAGAACGAGGGGCTTCCCACGTTTGGCAGCTCGATCTGCCCCGTTCTCTCCATCGCCGTTGATCCTCAGGATTCAGATACGGCATGGGCCGGCATGCAGTACAGTGGTGGCATCGCCCGGACCACCGACGGCGGCGACCACTGGCACGTGAAGGGGCTGACCGAGACGAACTTTGTCGAAGCCATCGCCGTCAATCCCCAGGACAGCGACGATATCCTGGCCGGGGGCGGCTTCTGGACCGGGGGGATCTACAGGTCGATCGACGGTGGCGATACCTGGCAGCAGAAGATCTCGGAAATCGCCTTTGTACAGGACATACTCCATGACCCACGGAATCCCCGCTGGATGTATGCGGCGACCGAGGGATACGGTGTGCTGCGCTCGTTTGATGGTGGGGAGAGCTGGCACGACTTCAGCGGTGGCATCTTCTATCCGCTGCTCTATGCGCTGGACGTCGCTGGGACGGAACCGCCGCTCTTGGTCACCGGCAGCTACGGCTCGGGTGGGTATTGGAGGTTCCCTGCCGCCCCCGAACAAGTGTACCTGCCCATGGTCGTCAGGTAAGCGGCTGATGGTTGGCATGGGCTTGGGAAGTGAGCCAGAGATGATGAACGTTTGACTGATACACCTCAAGGAGGTTCAGGACTGTGCCGGATATTGCGGTGAATGAGGAGCGGTGCACGCGCTGCGGGGCGTGTGTGGCGGTCTGCAGCAACAGTCACGTCTTCCAGCTGGGAGAGCGGGCGGCTGAGGCCGTCCGACCCGAGGACTGCTGGCTCTGCGGTCACTGCGTGGCCGTCTGCCCGGTGGACGCCGTCGACCACTCGGCGTATCCGGTGGACGCGTGCCCCGAGATCGGGGGGCTGCCTTCGTACGAGGAGCTGGTGACCGCGCTGCGCGAGCGCCGCTCGCTGCGCGTCTTCCGCGACGAGCCGGTGCCGCGCGAGACGGTGCGCCAGCTGATCGACGTGTCGCGTTGGGTGCCCAGCGCCTCCAATGCCCAGGTGGTCGACTGGGTGGGCCTCAATGACCCGGAGAGAATCGCGCGGTTGAGCGCGGAGGTGGTGGGGACGTTGGGAAGGGCGGCTCGGCTGGTTCAGAACCGGCTGCTGCGCCCTTTCCTGTATCTCGCGCTGGGCAGGCGGAACGTGGAAAAGGCGGTGGCGAGCGCGGATGGCTTCCAGAGGCTGGCCGAGGCGCAGGCTCGGGGCGAGGATCCGATCTTCCATCACGCGCCGGTGGTGCTGGCAGCCCACGTTCCCCAGGGGGCCTACTTCGGGCGTGACGACGCGGTCTACGCGGCCTACAATCTGATGCTGGCGGCGGAGAGGTTGGGGTTGGGTACGTGTCACATCGGCTACGTCAACGTTGCCCTGAGGCGCAGCCAGGAGCCACAGCGGATGCTGGGCGTGCCGCCCGAGCGGCAGATCGAGGTGGTCCTGACGCTGGGCTACCCCCGGTTCCAGTTCAGGCGCGCCCTGTTTCGGCGTCGGATGGAACTGGAGTGGAATCCGACGCAATAGGAGGTGGCTGCTAGGGTATGGTGTGTCGAGTGCTCAAATGAGCGGTTTGAGCATGCGTACGATACGTCGACGGGGCCGGTTGAGGCGTACAATCGGCTCTTTCGAGCGGCCCTCGAAGAGGTATGGTCATGGCTGGGAGGGAGGAGCAGGACGGCATTCACGGGACGACTGGGTTGATCCGACTTGATTCTGTGGCCCCATTGGGGGGCCAGGCTACATATTACGGGAGGTTTCTATGTCGAAGAGCATCGTTCATTACACCGCATATCTATCCGAGACCCTGGCCGTGCTGGTCGATCCGGGGCTGCTCCTGGTGTCGCAGGGGCAGGACGGTGTGCCGAATGCCATGACCATCGGCTGGGGGACGGTGGGCGTCATCTGGGGGAAGCAGGTATTCACGGTTCTGGTGCGACCCTCGCGGTATACGTTCAGTCGGCTGGAGGAGAGTGATTCCTTCACCGTCAACGTGCCGCCGCCGGGACTCCACGACGCGGTGACGTTCTGCGGCACGCGCTCGGGTCGCGACTACGACAAGTTCGTCGAGTGTGAGATGACGGCTGAGCCGAGCCAGGCGGTCAGCGCGCCGGGCATCGCGGAATGTCCCGTCATCTATGAGTGTCAGATTGTGCACACCACCGACGTGGTCAACGCCAGCCTCGATTCGGACATTGTAGACACCTTCTACTCGAGCGGGGATCTGCACCGCATCTATCACGGTGAGATCCTGGCCGTGCGCGCAGCGGAAAGCGTGCGGGAGGCGCTGAGGCTCTAACAGACGAAGCTCGTCCAGGATGGAGGGTGTTGCTTAGCAATCCGCTTTCAGAGGCATAGAGCAAAGGAGGAGGCACGATGAACCGGAGGGTACTGAGGTCGATGTTGCCGCTGGCGCTGCTGTTGGCTGTGTTGAGCGCCATGCAATGGGGTGGGGCGATGCGGGTTCGCGCGGGGAACTTCGTGGTGGATAGCGACGCCGATGATGCCGATGCCCATGACGCAACGCTCCGCGATGGGGTATGCGCCGATGGTCAGGGGCGCTGCACGCTCCGGGCCGCTATCGAGGAGTCGAACGCCTGGCCCGACGCCGACACGATCACGTTCTCGCAGCCTATGACGATCACCATAAGCGCCGCTGAAGGTGGTCTGCCGGATATCAACAAGCAGCTCACCATCGACGGCAGCAGCACGTGGGATCCCGCGACCGGGCCGGGTGTGATCCTGGACGGCAACGGGGGATTCTTCTACGGGCTCGGGTTGTATGCCGATTCGTGCCAGGTCTACGGTCTGCACGTCACCGATTTCTGTCTTTCCGCGATCCACGTCTGGTCCAGCGACAACACGATCGGCGGGATCGGCGTGGGTGAAGGCAACGTGCTCTCGGGCAGCAAGCCAGCAATGAAGAACAGCCATTTTTCGCACAGGACCCAGACTGCAACAGCGGTGCTGAGAGAGCGAACCGGCCTGGACGCCCCACATCTGGGAAGCTGATTCCCTGAGTGACTTTACATCACATCTGATTGAAGTAGAATGGGCAGGCGATTAGAGGAGAATAAGAGTGAGAGGTGAAGAATGAGCAAGCAGCCAGCCCATCGTCCTAAG
>CAZNRX010000128.1:0-8340 GCA_964575455.1 uncultured Anaerolineales bacterium
GGCGGAGGCCTTGGTGTACTCCGACTCACGATCGAAACCGGTATCTCTGATGATCGGTAATGTCCCTGGACAATTGAGATAATTAGTGGCATACTATCGGCTATCATATCACTGGAGGTGAAGGATGAAGCCGATAGCGTGCCTGATCATATTGTCGCTGATTTTCGCGTTTTGGTCAAGCGGGTCAGCTGATCTGGGAGTCAGGGCGGGGCTGGAAGACGATACGGGCTGTTCTAGTCTGACCGTATTTGAACAACTTCAGAGAGACCCCGTATCGACGCCGCTCCGGTGGGCCTGGGATATGTGGGTGGAATTGGTTTTCCCATCTCGCCGACGCCGACGGCGCAAGGTGCGACGCAGGTGCAAGTACAAGCCGGGCAAGCTGGAACTGGTGCGGCGCCAGTGTCGGCGTTGGTTTCGTCGTTGGCGGCGCCTATGGCGACAGTGGCAGGAGCTGGTAGTTGGTGCGGTTCAGATGAGAGCCATCGTGCCCGAACCCCCCGCCGTATGTGTGGAGGAGACGCCGGTTGTTGGAAGCAATGTGGGCCCACAGGGGCTGTACACCTCAGCACCGCCATCCAAGGTTGTGGGAGAGGCCAACCCAACGACCAAGCGAGGGCCAGGGCGTCCACGCACCATTCCCACGGCTCACAAATGCTGTCCGAACGAAGGATGTCCGGCCTACGGTCGGTTCGGGGATGATCCTATGCACAACGTCGTCGGGCGGGGCACCTACACCACGATCCACGGGGAGGTGCGCCAGATGTACCAGTGCAACGTGTGTGAGAAGGCCTTTTCCGAGACAGCTGGGACACCTTTGGTCTCCGTCACGACCAAGATCATCTATGGGAGCAAGGACGTGATCCAAGCCTTTCTGGAGCCGCTGGGCCAGAAGATCAACACTGCTTTCGTCGAGCGGGTCAACTTGACGATGCGTCACTTGGTCAGCCGCTTGCACTGCAAGACGCTTTGCTTCTCCAAGAAGCGGGAGTATCTGGTCTATCACCTGCACCTGGCTCTGGCCTACTATCATTTTGCCAGACACCATGCCAGCTTGCGGGTCGCGTTGCCAGAACCGCTCCCGACGCGCGGCAACGGCTCGCCCAAGAAATGGCAACAGCGTACACCCGCTATGGCCGCCGGCTTGACCGATCACCGCTGGTCTCTGAGAGAGTTGTTGATGTGCTCAGTGTCTGCGGCGCCGGGATAGACACGGCTTAGCACCGCCCTATAGACTCACGTGCTCAAGCGCTCAGGACTCGCTTCTCTCAAAGCGTGGGAGACAAAGGCGTTTCGGGCCAATTTGGACTATGCCTTGGATGCCCCACGGAGCGTCCAAATGCCCCTCTTGACATTTATCTCAACCGTTCTGGGGCACTACCTAAACTTGCACCATTCAAGAACGTAGTGCTCACAACACTGAAATGTTACGTCAACTCTTTCCCGCTTTTGCAACTCGCCGAAGTGCGTCAAAATGGGCGCTGGACGCAAGCACGAGGAAGGGACGTCACCAGACCGATCTGCTACAGGTGCTCAAGAAGGAGAGCACCTGATGGCGCGACAACGCGCTACGCAGATGACCTAGATGACGCAGAGACGTCCGACATCTTTCATCGTGACCTCTCAAGGCGCCGAACGCTTCCATGAGCAGGTCCGATTGCGTGCTATGAGCGGTTGGCAAGACGCTGGAGGTCTTTGGTTGCTGAAGGGGAGATGACCGAGGCTTGCTGCGACTGCTGGAGCAAACCGCCCTGGCCGGCCATGATGCGGCTGCACGGCGGCGCGCCCAACCGCTACTACCTCTGCCGCCGCTGCGGGGCCGTGCGCGAGGGGGTCTTACACGTCGGCGTGCGAGGCACCTGGTGGTGGGGCGAACGATCCGTGCGTTGCCTCCCTAGGGGGGGCAACGCACGGACCTGACGGGCCTTCAGCCGGTTATGAGCGGCTTGTTGCTGACGCGTCGCCCGCGGCTGCCCGTTGGACGATGGCGCACACTTCACGTGCCGCGTCCTCTGGCAGGGGCGTTGGCTTGTGCTTCGCCAGGATCTCCTCGACGCGCTCCACGGCGCGTTCGCCCAGGCTCCTGCTGCCCTGCGCTTGCCACGCCCCATAGTCGGCCCGCTCGAAGAGATCGGGATACCAGAGCTCTCGGAAATGGGCCATGGTGTGGTCGGTCTCAACGTAGTGGCCCTCCGGCCCTTGCTCGTGGATCAGATTGAGCGCCAGCGTCTCCTCGTTGATCTCCAGGGGGCGGATGAGGTGCTTGAGCCAACCCACGATTTCGTCGCAGATGGCCAGCTGAGCCAAGGAGCCGCAGAGCCCCGATTCGAGGTATCCCAGATCGTGGATCAAGTTGGCGCCGTTGAGCGTCTCGACCATCAGGGTTAACGCGGCCTCCGCCGCGGCCTGTTGATCCACCAGCTTTGCCTCGCTCACCCCACCCAGGCCGAAGATCGGCAGGCCGTAGTGGTGCCCCATGGCGTGGGTGACCCCCTTGGCGTTCGGGGAGCAGTACGGGTTGACCATCGTCTTCATATCCAACATGGTGAGACCACATCCGGGCACCACGAAGGGCGCCCCGGGACGCTTGAGCTGGGAGAGCACCAGGCCAGTGAGCACCCCGGCGTTCAGTGCGGCCATGTTGCCTGCCATGGTCGCAGGCGCTGTCATCCCGGCGATCACGATGGGGATGTAGAGAGCGGGCAAGCCCTTGCCGGCCAGGAAGAGCAGCTTCTCCAGCGCCTCTTCGTTGTGCCGCATGGCCGTGGTGACGTTGATGTAGCAGGCGCAGAAGGGCTTCGCCGCCAACGCATCACTGCCCCCAGCCACGGCCTCGGCCATCTCCACGACGCGCACACAGTTGGCGAAGTCATTGGTGACGAAGATGATCGGCTTTGTGGTGTGATTCAGCATCACCTCCATCTGGTGGAGGTCGCTCACACCGGGGTCGATGTCCGATGGCAGGAACATAGACATGACGAAGTCCACGTGGTCAAGCCCGTCGCAGACCACGGCTCCGTCCTGCACGTCCTGCAGTGTCGCCTTTCGGTGCTCGCCCGTGCGATGGTCGATGACGTTGAGGCAGTCGGAGCCCGGCCCGTAGTAACAGCGGTCGCCCTCCAGCTGCATGGCGCGTTGTCCCAAGCGGTCGTACATCGTGATGCCCTTTGGGGCCGTGGAGAGCGCCTGCTCGACCAGGTCGGCGGGCACGTACACGCGATCACCCTCCTCCACCGAGGCCCCGGCGTTGAACAGGAGATCGACGGCCTCGGGATGATGGAGCCTCACGCCGGTCCGGCGGAGGATCTCCAGGCTGGCTTCGTGGAGTTTCTCGCATGCCTGACTGGAGAGATGTCGGAAGAGAACACGATCAACGGAACGTCGACTGGGGTGCACGTCGGTCATATCTGATAGTTGTCTCCTTCGAGTGCACGTCGTGCAGCCGCGTCAGCTGGCTGCTCCTTGCGGGCTGCGCTTATGCTTCCTTCCAGGCTTCGTTCATCAGCAGGTAGAGGGTGGGATGCGCCGAGACATTCTTGATGTTGTCTCGACAGACCTGCCACACGTTTCTCCAGAACGGTATGCCGATAGAGCCGCGCTCCCACTGGATCTGCTCCAGATCGCAGAAGATCTCGCGGCGCTTCTCGACATCAAGGGTGCTGTTGGCCTTGCTCAACAGGCTGGAGAACTCGTCGTCCACCCAGCGGGTCTCGTTCCAGGAGGCGGGATTGCCCTCCTCGTCGGCGACGTAGGCCAGGTTGAGCACCATGGTCCCCAGCGGGCGGTGCGTCCAGGGCGTGATACCCAGGCCGACCTCGGTCCACTGTTCCCAGTACTGACTGTTCGGCATGGTGTTGATCATGATGTTGAAGCCGCCGGCTTTGGCGTCCTCTTTCAGGATCTCGGCGTACGAGACCACGTCCGGCCAACCGCTGCCGACCGCGATCTCCACGTCGAGCCCGTCGGGATAGCCAGCGTCGGCCAACAGCTGCTTAGCCTTTTCCGGATTGTACGCTGGGATGGGTTTGTCGCAGTATTCGGGGTGGCCGGGGTAGATGTGGAAATCCTGACCTGCCTCACCCTCGCCGAAGTAGGCCAGGTTCAAGATCTTCTCGTGGTTCTGGCAGAGCTTGAGCGCCATACGGACGTCGTTGTCGGTCCAGGGGTCCAGGTCGACGCGCATGCGAAGCACACGGGTCTGGCCCGTGGTGATGCCCTCCTGAACGATGCCCTCGGCCCCCTCCAGCGCCTGATAGACGTCGGCGCCGCCCTGGTCTCCGAGCTCGAACATGTCAACGTCTCCGGAGCGGATTGCTCCGATCCAGGCCGCCATATCGGAGCCCAAGTCGATGAATTCCAATTCGTCAAGGTAGGGCAGGGGCTTGCCGTCGACGCCCATCTGCCAGTAATCATCCCGGCGTTTCAGGAGGACTCGCTCGCCCTCGCTATAGGTGTCCAAGGTGTACGGCCCGGTCCCGTGAGGATTCTTGATGAAATCGCCCTCGAAGGTGCGGTGATTCAGGACCAGAGCCGGATAGTGGAAGAGATGCTCGGGCACGGCGATCTCGGGTCGATCCAGGTGCAGCTTGACGGTATAGTCATCCACCTTCTCGATGTTCTCGGGGCTGAGGTAGCCTCCCACCAGGCCGAGCATGGAGGAGCCGATGTCCTCGTTCAGCCATTCGTTCATGGTGAAGACCACGTCTTCCGATACGAACTCATCGCCATTGTTGAACGTGATGCCCTGTCGGAGATTGAGCGTCCAGGTCTCCAGATCATCGCTGACCTTCCAGTTCTCGAGCAGGAGCGGGTGGGTGACGTTGTCGGAGTCGGTGACGGTCAGGTACTCGGCCACCTGGCGCAGCTGGTTAGCCGGCGACGCCCAGGAGAACTGAGCGGGGTGGGTCACCTTGTGGACCTGAGATGCCATGCTGATTCGCCCTCCGCGAACGGGCCCGCTGGGCTCGGCCTCCGTGGGGGTAGCAGGCTCAGCAGTGGCCGGGGCCTCAGTGGCTTCTGGCGTCGGCTCTGGGGCGCATGATGTAATGAAGCTGCTCGCGGCGGCCGCCGACACGCCGAGAAGCGTCGCGTTGCGCAGGAACTCGCGGCGGCTGATTCGGCCGGCCTGATAGAGGTGCTTCAACTCGGGAACGTAGGGGTGCTGATTCTTCTTGGTACGATCTTCGTTACGCCGCATCTGTTTGGCCTCCTTTAGGTCTGTTGACGGTGTTCAGTATGGCTCCCTCGCGCCAGCACGAGGACGACGGCGCACCGGGAGCTGAGAGGGCTTTGATTCAGCCCTGGAATCCTAACGTCCGCCCGAACGATCGGGCGCCGTCACCGTTCGAGCATGATCCCTCCTGATGTGTTTGCGCAGAGTTCCGTGAGGCGCTCCTCCAGGCGCTGGATGCCAAGCTCTACCTGTTCGCGGCCTGCGCAGACCGAGAGCCGCAGGTGGCCGGCCCCCGCGGGCCCGAACTCGGTGCCTGGGAGGGTGATGACGCCGGCCTCTCGAATCAGATCAAGGGATAGCTCCAAAGAGGTCATGCCCGAGAAGCTGACGTTCGGGAAGAGGTAGAGCCCGCAATCTGGTCGGACGCAGCTGACGCCGGGCAGGTGGGTCACGCTGTTGTAGAGCAGCTCAAGACAGCTATGGAACTCGGCGTAGACGGGCTCCACCTGACTTCTGGGGCAGTCGAAGGCAGCCAGGGCCGCTATCTGACCGAGATACGAGGGGCATAGGACGACGACGTAACTGAGCTGCTTGACGTGGTCGATGATTGGGGCCGGGCCTGCCACGTAGCCGGTGCGCAGCCCCATCATGAAGTGCGACTTCGAGAAACCGTTGAAGACGAAAGTCCGTTCTCTCATGCCGGGGAGGGCGGCGATGCTCG
The DNA here is from genome assembly GCA_964575455.1 of uncultured Anaerolineales bacterium. Taxonomy (GTDB): domain Bacteria; phylum Chloroflexota; class Anaerolineae; order B4-G1; family B4-G1; genus SKLM01. Next base: position 5,895 of record CAZNRX010000128.1, read on the forward strand.
TCAGTCGCTCGGGATGGAAGTCCCGGTAGACCTCGTCGACGAGAACGTAGAGATCGTGACGTCGCGCCAGATCGGCGACCACCTCCAGGGTCGGCCGGGTCCACGTCACGCCGAGCGGATTGTTGGGGTTCGAGAAGAGGATCGCTCGCGTCCGTGGTGTGATAGCCTGATCCAGACGATCGGGGTCGGGTGTGAAGCCGTCCTCCTCTTCGAGCGGGACGAGAACGGGGCGTCCACCGCTCGCCACCGGATCGAGGTCGTAGTTAGCATAGTGAGGGCTGGGGATGAGGACCTCGTCCCCGCGACGGAGGATCGTGCGCAGCACCAGGTACAACGCCTGCTGGACGCCCTGCGTCACCAGGATCTCGCTGTCGGGGTCGACGGTGATGGCGCACGTCTCTTGAAGATACTCGGCGATTCTCGATCTAAGTTGCGGGATACCATAGTAATCGGTGTAGGGGGCGTAACCAGATTCGACCGCTTCCTTCAGACGTGCCTGGACGTACGGCGGCATGGAGACATCGGGGTTGCCGGAGGATAGGTCCGCCAGATCCGTCCGATCACGCGTCGCATCGAGAATCTTCTTCCGGTCGGCGTACGGGATGCTCTCTACATCAGGGTTGATCTGAAGTTGGTCGGTCACGTCCATCTCCTCGTAGTGTGTTGGTCTTGGGCAGGGTTGGAAAGGCGTGCCATGGTCCGGAGACCCGGTCTCTAGACCCAGCTGTGCAGGACGTGTCCCCCGGTGACCGTGGTACGGCCCGAGAACAGATAACCGCCGACGACGGACTTGGGGGCTAGGCGCGTGTGTTCCTCAATCTCCGACGGAAGCAGGTCTATGGTGGCGTGGCCGCTCCAGACGTCGCCGTATCCGACGTCCTCGGCGTCAAGTTGCACGAGCTCCAGGACCGAAGGCGGCGCACCGGCTTCGATGCTGGGGAAGTGACGGATGTTGTAGACGGGGAGGCCCATCGGGGCGGGCAGGTCGCTGGCCTCGATCTGTTCCTCCAGGGTTACCGTTCCCTCGATCAAACGCTCGCCGTGCGCCACGACGTATCCTTTCAACTTCGATCCCGGGTGGGGCGGATCCATATGCGGGTGCATGGGATTGTAGTCCGTCTTATACGTCTTGCCCAGTTTCTTGGGGAAGCCCATGAAGTGGCCTCGTGCCAACGTGAAGTCGTTGTCGACCCACGTGTGCAGACAGATCTGCCCCTGCTCGCCCTCAAAGGAGCACGGGACCCAGACGACGGTCTCAGTATACCAGGTCCGCTCGGGGTTGACGAACGGCATGTCGAGCTGGTTATCCCATAACGACCACCATTTACTGAAGGAGACGCAGACGTGGTCTGCCTGGGCCCCGGGTTGGAGAGGCTGCGGAAGATAGGCCTCTATCCTCTCGGGATCCGTGCGGTAGACGATGTTGAGGAACTCCGTGGCGAAGGTCCAGGGCAGGTCGCCCACCACAGAGGATGTCCCGCCGGGCGTGAGCGGGTACGAGAACCCCTTCAGGTCGCTTATGTGTGTCATAGAAAGGTCTCCTTGTTGGTGTGTGTAGAGGCCTTCGGCTTGGGCCCTTCGCTCACCGTTGACGCTAGCAGCGCGGTGTGCTATACTAGCCTGTAGGTGGCATAAAACTAGTGTTCAAAGAAGAGCTTTGGCATAACTATAATGGCTAATTGAACTCTCAGGCGTAATTATAGCATATCAAGGAGGGGCTTGTCAAGGGGGGCTCGGCTCAGGGTGTGTCCACGACAACCAATTAGTGCGCCCCTCGGCCCAGACCAGGGGCGTTGCCTGTGTCGAGACCCTCGGGATCTGCCAGCTTTTGAGGGTCTGAAGCATCGCCGACGGATGGAGTGACCGCCGAGGCTAGGGTAGAATGGGTACCGCAGGTAAGCAGTGGCAGGTAGTGCAGCGGGGGGAGATATGGAGAAGCTAGACGCTCTCGACATTCAGATCATCGACATCCTGCAATCGGAAGGCAGGATTCCGGTTACCCAGATCGGAGCGAGGATCGACGTTCCTCATACCACGGTCAGGGATAGGATTCGGCGGCTTGAGGAAGAGGGTGTGATCGAGGGGTATGCCGCTGTCATCAACCCGGCCAAGGTAGGGTATCTCATCTCGTGCCTCGTCCAGGTGACGATGGAGCAGAAGATGGAGCTGGAGGAGACCATCGCTGTGCTGCGCGGCATCGACGAAGTGACGGAGTTCTTGGTTTTGACAGGGGGAACGGACATCGCGGTGCGCGTCTATGCCCGCGACATCGATCACCTGCGGGACATCATCTACCGCAAGATCAAGTCGATCCCGGGTTTCATACGATCCAACACCCAGGTTGTGCTGGCCTCCGGTACGGCGCCGATCAGCTTCCCGATGGGCCAGGATGGTAACACTTTAGTTTTGTGAGCAGATAGTTTCGAGGGCAGCATGAGCCGTGTCA
>CAZNRX010000129.1:0-8288 GCA_964575455.1 uncultured Anaerolineales bacterium
GCGGTCCAATTCTACCACAAACGAATGCTTGTGACACTTTTACCTCAATGCCTTTCAACAATAACCCCAAGACCGGCTTTGGAAAAGCCTATGTGCCTTGAGTTTGGATAGATGGCAAGGGGCGGCTCGCGACTTGCGCGAAACTGCCCTAATGGTAGAACCCTATGGGGAGCCACCATCAACCCAGGAGATTTCTACTACGAAGCAGTTTAACGACTTGATCGAGTTCTGTCAAGCCATCTATGAGCGGGGCCTTACCAAGGCCCAAGACGCTCAATTCGAGTTTGTGGAGGGGAGTTGTTCTTGGCGCTGGATGTGGTCCGGGATGGTCCTTTGCCCTGGCAACCGCCTCAGGAGCAACTGACGCCAGAACGAACGCTCCAGAGCCTGGGAGCGACTTTTCGAGAGATTAGCATGCCAGCAGCGCCACCGTAAACTCGCGGGAAGTTACCAGGCTAGCCAAGAGGCTTCGGTCCCTCACGGATGGGCAGATGGCGCTGCACGGCGGCGTCAGCTCGGCCACGGTCATGGAGGGGCCGGTGGAGCGCATCGTCGACGAGGCGAGGAGAAGGATCTGGCTTCTGGGGCAGGGCGGGGGCTACTTCTGCAGCCCAGATCAGTGGTGGCCCTACCCCAGAGCTCACCTCGACGCTCTCCACACCGCCGTCGAGGCGTTCGGGCGCTACCCGCTTCGCGCGCCAGAGACGCCAGGAGCGCGGGAGCCGTAGAGGGATCGCGTCAACCTACTGCGCCGGCCAGGTGGCGACGCCCACCGCCGCCCCGGGCATCAGCAGCACCCGGTAGTTCGCGTTCGGCCCGGCCGTCTTCATCAAGAGCCCGTGCTCGGTCGGCTGAACAAGAAGCCCGATCTGTACCTCGGGCTCCTGCGGCCACCCGACCTCGTCCACCAGCCCCTTCTCACACCAGACCTTGCCGAAGCCTCGCTCCGGCAGGCGGTACCCGGCGGGTGGCGTCATACTGGCGCAATCGGGATGGGTGTGCGGCTGCCCCTCCTCCCACGTGTCCGCGTAGACGGTCAGAGCGCCCTCGGCGGCCTCCGTGGTGTGGACCCCGTCGATGACGTAGATCTGCTGCGTGTCCGCGCGCCAGATCATCAGGCTGCGGTAGTGAAGGCTGGGGTTCGGCTCCTCCACGTTGGCCCAGAACGCCTGCAGCGCGCCGGTGGCGCCGTCCTTCTGGACCGTGTAGGCCCCGCTGGTCGGGCAGCCAATGTCGTAGCCCTTGACCTCGGCCAGATCCAGCAGCTGTGCCAGGTCCGGATGGGGCGCCACGCACCCCTCGGGCGTCTCCGTTGCCTCCGGGGTCTCCGTCGGCTCCCTAGTCGAGGTAACCTCGACCGTCGGCGCTGGCACCACGATCTGCACATAGATGACGGAGCCGAAGCGCATCCCCTCCGGCGTCTCCAGCTGCCAGTTGCCCTGGTAGGTTCCTGGCGTCATCGGAGCCTCCAGGTTCACGCTGGCGTCGATGTCTGTCCCTGTTGCGACCGCGCCGACGGTGAGCGCATCGAGGCCCTTCATGTGGTCGCCAGAGGCGAAGACCAGCTTGGTGCCCGCCTCCCAGTCGCACGTGCCGGTGTTGCGCAGGCGCCACGTCTTGACGAACGGGGTGCCGGGAGCGAAAGCCGTGCCGTCGGGGACCGTCACGTCGCTCACCAGCCCGGCGTCGAACGTGCAGCCCTCGGCCTCCTCGGTGGCTGGGGTGGTCGGCGCCGCGGTCTCTTCGGGCGCGGTCGTCGGTGGTGTGGTCGCGGTGGGCTCGCTGGTCGGGACCGCTGTGACGGTCGGCGGCGGCTCGGTGGCGGCGGTCTCGCCCTCCGTGGGCGGCGGTGGCGTGGCGCTGGCCTCCGCCTGGACAACGGGCGTGGCGGTGGGCGTGGGCGTCCCCCGCTGGGTCAGGCTGCAGGCCAGGAGGGCCAGCACAAGAAGGGCAAGGGCTGCGCGGGTCGATCTTGAGGCTCTCATCTGTCGATCCTCCAGTCTGAGCTAGGCCGTCCTCGCTTCTGGCTCCTCGCACGGCATCACGGCGTCCGGGCGATCAAGGGCAGGTAGATGTAGGTCGGAGGGTTCTCCACCATCTCGACCAGCGTGATGAAGCCACCCAGCACGTCCCAGTAGTCGAAAGCACAGTGGCCATGCTTGTCGACCCCGATGTGCTTGTGGAGGAGGCTGTTGCCGGCGGATGCAACTTTCTCCCGGTAGAGCATGGCGTGCCGGTAGGGCACCACCTCGTCGCCCGTCGTGTGCACCGTGACCAGGGGCACGCTGAGCTCGCCGCTGGTCTGATAATTGGCGGCCATCTCGTCCAGGGCGGCCTGGTCGGCCCTGATGCGCGTCACCTCGTCGTTCAACCGGTCGTTGTTGTTGGAGCCGCTGTAGACGCGATCCTCGTTGTCGAAGGGCTGCCCGCCCAGCTTCTTCACCCCGTCGTTGGTGGCGAAGACGTTGTACCACAGCAGCTGCTTGATGCTGGCCGTGCTCGTGGGGGGCAGGTGCTCATAGGGGGATACGTCCGTGACGGTCAGCAGTTGCGTCACACTGATGATGTTGGCCGGGTCGGTGATCGCCGGTTCGATGGTCTCGGTGAAGAAATCGTCCTGCCAGTCCTCTACGAGGCTGGTGGGAATGCTGAGCGGCTCACCCGGCATCAGGTCGGGGAAGAAGTAGTCGAACACCACCCGGAAGTCCCCGAAGTGGTTGATTTGGTCGCTGAAGTCGCCGTACGGCCCGCACATGGCCAGCCCGCCGTCGTAGACGTCCGGGTGCTGCTCCACGGAGAGCGTCGTGATCAGCCCGCCCTCAGAGACCCCCACCAGATAGACGTGGTTGGGAGCGCCCTTCGTCGTGGAGAAGATGTCGACCAGGTCGAGCAGGTCGGAGAGCGCCGGGAGCACCGCCAGGCCATTCGTGTAGTAGCTGGTGGTGGCGAAGGCAAAGCCCAGGCTGGTGACCGTCTTGGTGATGGAGATGTCCCCAAGGACCATCTGCTCCTGAGGGATCTCGACCGGCCTATTGGGAGCCATGTATCCATGGGCGTACACCACCAGGTCGCTTGAGCTCCCGTTGGGCACGCAGATGAGGTACTTGGCGCCGCTCTCCTGCACGCCCCTCTCACAGGTGGCGGACGACGGCGTCTCGCTGCCAGACATCGGGGGCCCATCGATGGATGGGACATTGACGGCCGCCACACTATGGACGACGAGGCCGGTCAGCAGCGCGGCCGCTACCAGCGTCAGCACCAGCATCAGTGGTCTTTTCATACTCTCTGTCTCCCGTGTCTCACGTCGCTGACCTTCCCGAAAGCCAGACGGAAGCTTTCGGGAAGGTCGGTTCGCTAGTTCCGCAGCACCACTGGAAGGAAGACCTGATGCACCAGGGTCGACAGTGCCTCGGTTGTCACCTGGAGTGGCTGCTCGTAGTACCACTGGTACGTCTCCCCGACGTTGTCCGGCTCCGGCGGCAGGACGTAGAGCGTCGTCCGGTAGTCGATCGTCTGGCCGGGTGACTGGATCTTGATCCCCATGTCGCCGTAGGATTTCTCGTCTCCCGTGTCGTCGTGGTCGATGACGGCGTCGTCCTTGTAGTAGTTGGTCTTCGTTCCCGCGAGTCCCGACGTGTCGGTGACCTGCACCAGGGTCCCGGTGGCGTCTGACACCTGGGACCACGGGCTGAGAGGTACTGTCGCCACGGCGTCGGGGTTCCCGTCGATCGTCACCCCCGCTGGTGTGTTGGCGTTGTAGAAGGTCGAGCCCGAGGCGTTCTCATTGAAGTCGGTGGAGAAACGAGCCCATTGTGGGGAGAACGGATCGGGGATCGACTGCACTGTGGCCGTCTCCAGGATGGAGCGGTACCCCTTGATCCCGCCCGACGCCAGCACCCGCACTGGTCCCTCCTTGACAGCGCCGATGGGTTCGAAGTCGACGTAGTTGACGATCTCGTCCTCGTCGAGGACGCCGAGAAGTATCTTGATCCGGATCTTGGTCCGGTCTACGATGTCTGTGCCCGTCCCGTTGAGCGCCAGATAGTCGAGGCCGGGGAAGTCCTGGGCGAAACCCACGCTGTACCGCGGCGTCACAATCTGGTTGCTGCCGGGCTCGTACGTCGTGTACGTACGCGTGAAGGTCTTGGTCAGGCTGCTGGAACGCACGACGTAGGCCCAGCCCTTCTTGGTGGGGCTCAAAGGATCGGTGACCTCAATGCGATAAAAGGTGGGGCTGATTGGGAGTCCCGCGCTGAACTGCTCCTCCTCTTCCGCTGGCTGCCCTCCCAGGTCCGATGCCATGAAGACGATCTCGTCGTCGCCATCTAGGGGATTCCCTGCTGTGTCGGTATAGGTGCCCGTCGCTACCTCGTCGACCTGGAACGGAATCTGCTCCAGGCTATCATCCCGGTAGGCGTAGACGAACAGCTCGTCGGTCGGGGTGCCCTGGAGATCCTCTACGTCGTCGCCGGTCAGCACCACCGGCTCCATACCTCGCCCGATGGTGGACGGCATTGCGTCGTCGTCGGAGCCCGACCCCCGGTCGTACGCCTCTACCATACTCACGTAGTCGGCGTACTGCTCGGGCGTGAGCACGTCCTCCACGTTCGGCAGCTCGAAGCCCCTCACCTGGTAGATCAGCAGGCCGAGCGAGAAGAGACCCTCGACCACGCCGAAGTTGCAGTGGCCGTAGCGCGTGCTGGGGATGTTCGTGTGCAGCGCCTGGGCACCCTGCGACGTGGTCTTCCAGCGGTAGATCGGCTCGTGCCAGTAGGGCACGACGGGATCCTTCAGCGTATGGAGGGTCACAATCGGCACGCTCAGCGCGCCCGAGGTCTGGTAGTGGTTCTCTATCTCGTCCAGCGCGGCCTGATCCGCGTCGAACCGGGTCACCTCCTGGTTCAGCTGCCAGTCCTCGCCGGAGCCCCAATACCAGCGCGGGTTGTTGTCGTAGGGCTGACCGCCGAGCTTGGCGACGCCGTCGTTGTTAGCGAAGACGTTGTACCACAGCAGTCCCACCAGCGCGTCGACGTTCGCCTCATGGTCCCCCTCTTTCTGCGGCACGTGAGCCACCCGGAGCAGCTTTCTGGTCGCCTCGGGGTCCGCGTCGAAAGCTGCCCGTATGTCCGCCTCGTAGTCATCCCAGTTGTCCATGACCTCCTGCGGCACCGGCGGATCCTGGCCGGGCGTGAACGGCGGCAGCACGCCTGGGAAGAAGTAGTCGAAGAGCACGCGCACGTCGCCCCAGTAGTTGAGCTGTCGGCGGAAGTCCCCCACGGGCCCGCAGGCGGCCAGCCCGCCGTCGAAGACGTCAGGGTGCTGCTCCGTGTTCAGCGCCGTGATCACCCCTCCCTCCGAGGCGCCCACCAGATAGACGTGGTCGGGCGTCTCCTCCTCGGTGCTGAAGATGTCCACCAGGTCCACCAGGTCGGCCTTGCCCTCCTTCACCGCCAGGCCGTTGGTGCTGTAGCTGGTGGTGGCGAAGGCGAAACCCAGGCCGGTGAGCATGTCGACGATCGACGTGCCATCCGGAAGCTCCAGCTGATCCTCGGGAATGGCGATCGGCTCGTCGGGGGCGACGTAGCCGTGGGCGAAGACCACCAGGTCGCCGTTCCACTCCTTCTCCTGCGGCATGCAGATGCGATAGAGCGCGCCGCTGTCCTGTACGCCATCGTAGCAGCCGTCCTCGTCGGCTGATGCAGGCGCCGCCGTTATGCCCAGGGCGCCGAGTAGGATCGAGCCTATCAGCAGGATGTGCGCGATCCGCAGTGTCTTGTTCCTCACGATCCTCATGGCAGTGTCCTCCTTACGTTGCGTACGCTCCCAATGGTTGAGCGAAGCCGCTCAACTGCTCCAATGTCTCGACATACGTCGTTGCCGCTGCCACCGGCACGTGCTCCCGCGCTGGCGCGCCACAAAAACGCCGATCTCGCTCCAGGTCTGCCTTCTGGATAGGGATCGGCCGTTTCCAAGCTGCCGCTCCTTCATCGGCTGCGTGCGACGGGGGCGACGATGGCGCCACTATGAGTCTGTTGGTATTGTACACCAGGTCTGGGCGAAAAGTCAATACCGATTTGTGACGGGCCCAGGGCAATTGCATATGGACGTATTGCGCTCCTAGACCCCGTCTCGGGGTCGTCCTTCGGCGTGAATCGTCGTGACAACTCTGCTCTCTCGCCTGCGACGCCCTCGAGGATGAGGGCTTTGAGCCTGAATGCGATTGCCGTGGTGCCGCGCCCCGTTCGTCCTCAGGCGCGAGATGTGGTAAACTTAGGCCGGTTCTGCAACAGGAGCAACGAGCTGCCCAAGGAGACAATCCCATGAGACGTCGGAGATGGGTTTCTATCCTCATCATGCAGGTTCTGCTGATCGGCATGGGGACTCTGTTCCCCGCTGCCTCCACGCCCCCGTCGCCGTCGTGCCCGGGCGCCGCCGATGAACGTCTCATTGCCCGGGTCTACGTCCGCGACCGGGACCACCTGGACGCGGTGGCCGGCAAGCTCGACATCTGGGAGGTCCACCTCGACGAGAGCTACGTCGTGGCCGCCGTTGCGTCAGGGCAGCGGCGCTGGCTGGAGGAGCTGGGCTATCGCGTGGAGGTGGATGAGGGGCGGACCGCGGCCCTGAGCGCTGCGGTCCCTCTCGATCCGCGCTACTATTACTTCGACGACCACTACCCCAATCCCAACGGCCGCTACGTGGTCGACCTGCTGGAGGAGATCGAAGCGGCCTATCCCACCATCACGGAGCTGACCGACGTGGGCGACGCCTGGATGGCGGGTCAGCCGGGCGAGCCCGATCGCGACATCCTGCTGCTGCGGGTCACCAACGAGGATCCGGCCTACGGCGCCATCGCGGACAAGCCGGCCTTCTTCCTCTCGGCCGCCATGCACGCCCGCGAGGTGGCCACGGCCGAGCTGGCCATCCGCTACCTCAAGCACCTGACCGTGGGCTACGACGGTGAGGGGGGCTACGGCGTGGACCCCGACGTGACGTGGCTGGTCGACCACCACGTGGCCTACGTCCTCGTCATGCACAACCCCGACGGCCACATGGAGAACGAGCGGAGCTGGGGCAACTTCCGCCGCAAGAATATGGACTGGGACGACGGCTGTTCCGATCCCCAGAATTGGGGCGTGGACCTGAACCGAAATCACAGCTTCCTCTGGGGCTGCTGCGGGGGTTCCAGCGGCCACCCTTGCGGAGAGACCTACCGCGGCCTGGGCCGCGGCTCGGAGCCGGAGACGCAGGCCTTCGAGAGCGCCTTCGCGGCGGTGACGGAGGATCAGAACGGCCCCAACGGGGACGATGAAGTTGCGCCGGCCTCCCCGATCACCACCACGGGCATCTTCATCAACCTGCACAGCTACGGCGACCTGGTGCTCTGGCCGTGGGGCTTCGGCGGCAGCGCGCCCAACGACGCCCAGTTGCGCACCATCGGGCGGAAGTTCGCAGCCTGGACCAGGACCGCTGACTACGGCGGGTACGACCCGTCGGGCACCCTCTACACGGTGGACGGCGCGGTCGACGATTGGGCCTACGGCACGTTTGGCATCGCCTCCTTCACGTTCGAGGTGGGGCCGGACGGGACAGGACCACCTGAGTGGCGTCCCTGCAGGTACTTCTTCCCTGCGTATGAGTGCATCGATGGCTACGGCGACCGCGACTTCTGGGCCGAGAACAGGCCGGCCTTTCTCTACGCCCATCGCATCGCGCGGACGCCCTACCTCACCGCCTACGGCCCCGACGTGGAGGGCCTGACCTGGGCCGGGTCCGGGCAGCTTACGGCCACCATTGCCGACCGTCGTTGGGGGAGCGACACGGGGTGCCCCATCGCCGGGGCCGAGTACTTCGTGGATGTCCCGGGCGAGGACGGCGCCGGGCTGCCGATGAGCCCGGCCGACGGCGAGTGGGGGGATCTGCCTGAGGAAGCGGTGGCGCTGGTCGATACGTCTGAGCTGGCCCAGGGGCGGCACGTCATCCTCGTGCACGGCCGGAACGACGAGGGGCGTTGGGGGCCCTTCAGCGCGGTCTTCGCCGATGTTGGGCATCGCATCTACGTGCCGCTGGTCGCACGGCGCTGAACCGCCGAGCTGATAGCGGAACCCCGCTGCGCGGGCTGTGGTGGTCTAGCCTGCGGAGCGGGATTGGGCTTTCGACCGGGTTCGCACGGCGCTGAACCGCCGAGCTGATAGCGGAACCCCGCTGCGCGGGCTGTGGTGGTCTAGCCTGCGGAGCGGGATTGGGCTTTCGACCGGGTTCGCACGGCGCTGAACCGCCGAGCTGAT
>CAZNRX010000130.1:0-8242 GCA_964575455.1 uncultured Anaerolineales bacterium
TGAGTATGATCAGATTGGCCGGCAAAGCCATCGTTGCTGAAGCCTCGCTGGCCTTCTTGGGTTTGGGTGATCCTACATCCAGGAGCTGGGGGCTGATTATTCACCACGCGGTAAACTTCAGCGGCATATACTTTACAGAGTTCTGGACATGGTGGCTGCTCTATCCCTGGATGTTCCTAACGCTTTTGGTAGCCTCTCTTGCGATGCTGGGGAGAGACCTGGAAAGGATTGCCGATCCACGGAATCGGAAGACTACCTACTTTCGAGATCTTCCCACCGGGAAGATAGCATCAGGAGCTCATCAGTCCCCTTCGAAGTAGTAGAGCGATGACACCTCCTCAAACGCCGCACGGAACGCTGGCTTGAGCCGATCATAGGCCCACACGACGTCCTCGTCTTCCATCTGCGGATCGTCCAGGAGGAACTTGACCAGACGGTCGGCATTGATGCCTCCGCCAGCGTCCTCTCCCTCGCGCAACAGGGTCTCGACGGCCTCCTCCAGGTAGCCCGGCGTTACCCGCAATTCCACTCTCTCGACCTTCTGCTTCAGGTCTTTCTGCATTATTCTTCTCACCTTCCTCTACACGACGTCCTGTTCCGACGCACGGTCGGATCCATCACACCTTTCAGGTGCCGTGAAACCCGACCTCCACGCCCTTATCCGGCCATACGATCGTCGGCACTTCGCCTCGCCCGCCGTTTAGCATGAGCATCTCGTGCAGGCGCCGCGGCTCTTGCTCCACATCGTACGACACATAGGGACGGTCTTCGTGATCCAGCTTCCGCAGCAGCGCCCGGGTATACGGGCACCCCCGCTTTCCGTAGACTTTTATCGGTTCAGACATGAATCATACTCCCACAGAACGACCCATTAAATATATGCACTACCCTGCATATAAACTGACGAAAGAATAGGTGTACAAGAGACACCTCTCCGCGCCCTTCCCTGATCCGACACGTGTCGACCGTCCCTACCGTGACATCCCCAGGCGCCGAGACAAATCCTCTGGAGTCTAGCAGGGCCATACGCCACGGTCCCCTGCCCGAAACGTCTAGACAGGGTCCTCGTCCGTCAGGTCGTCGAGCTCGGTGAGGTCGGTGATCTCCATCCTGACGAGCCAGCCCTCTCCTTCCGGATCGTCGTTGACCAGCTCTGGGTTGTCAAGCAGCGCTGTGTTCACTTCCGTGACCACACCGCTCACAGGCGCATAGAGGTCCTGCGCGCTCTTAAGTGACTCTAGCGTCATAAAGTTGTCGCCCTGCTTGACTTCCATCCCCACCTCGGGGAACATAAGCTCGATGACGTCTCCCAACTCGTCAGCTGCAAACATCGAGATGCCAACTGTAGCGATCTTGTCTTCTACACGTGCGTACTCGTGGCTTTCTGCGTACTTCATCCTCGCTCCTTGTTAGTTACCTGCGTTCCTTGGAATGCTAGGGACGGCTGGGCAGCCGTTCCACACAACGCCTATGTCCCACAGACGATCTGTTTCGGTGTGGCGTGAGCAAGGAGCGAGCAAGTGACATAGGCTCGCTCCTTACGCGTCCGTCAGGTTATCGCCTTCTCTTCCTTGACGATAAGATCAACCAGCTCCGGGTAGCTGATCAGAGGCACGGCGGCAGCTTCCTCTGGATAACCGCGAGCGCAGAAATCCAGCTGGAGGGCATACACGTCTGCATCAGTATCCTTTATCTCGTCCGTCCCCGCCCAGAAAACACCGTCCTGAAGCAAGACCAGGGAATCGTTCTCCTCTGCGCAGTCAATCTTCACCCTTTCGATGGGGTGATGCACTCCGTACTTTATCAATACCAGCGCCATATGGTCTCCTCCCTTATATGAAAACCACGTTGTCAAAGCTGTGGAAGAAATCCGACAGCGACGCTCTGTCCAGCATCTGCGCTTCGTATCCGGGGTCGATGTCCTCGACTCCAAATCGCTCCAGATCGTCCTCAACCGCATAGACCGGCGTCCCAAAGCGCTTCACGAATCTCTGGACCATCTTCACCGGCAGCAAGTTGCACTTCTCAGGAGACGTCTCGCGAGCCAGGGTGATGACAGCTGCATCCATGAGCAGCACGGCCGGCTCGATGTCCTCTCCATACATGCCGAATGCCGTTCGAAACGCTTCGTTGACCCAGATCGCTCCCACGGGCGCTTGATACACGACAAATATGACCTTCTTGTCCATAAGAATACTCCTCCTACGCCATCAGACTGATGAAGCGATCGCTCGTGCTCACCAGTTCAGCGAGTTCAGGCAGCCCCGAGGGAACGGATCCGTCAATGATCATCTCTTTGGTAACCCCGCGGTAGTCCATGCAGATGCCGCAGATGTCCACCTTAAGTCCCTTCTCCGCGATCATGGTCTGCAGAATCTCGGGGATATCTCGGTCACTTCGGACCGGCTTCACCTTGGCATTGACTGCCAGGACTGCATCGCTGAACAAGAAGATCCCTACCTCATGCCCTTTCTCCAGAGCAGCATCTGCGATCTTGATCGCGGTGTCTAGATCCTGGTTCGTATAGGGCTGCACCATCACTTGAATTGTGATTTTCATAGCTCTCTCCCTAGTCGTGGAATAGAATCCAGGCCATGCCCCAATTGCCCAGTATGAAGAACACTGAAGCAAGCAGGGACGAAATCGCCAGCTGGGGGATGCCGGTGAGGAAGTGGCCGACGTTGCAACCACCCGCCGTGACGGCCCCAAGCCCCATCAGCATCCCGCCGCCAAGAACCTGTACGTACGTGATCGGCGCCCTGGGCATTCGCAGTTTGAACTCTTTGGTCAGCGCGGCGGCCACGCCAGCGCCGATCACAATGCCTATGATCTCCAGTCCTTCCCAACTCAGTGTGGCGTTGGTCAGAAATGCCTGGAACAGATTGACCCACCCGCCCGTGATGCCCAGCCCGTAGATGCGACCAGTCGCGCTGCTGGTGATGAAGGCCGCCCCTGCCAGCAACGCTAGCAGCAGTGAGGCAAGTCTCCAGTCTAGCTTGGTCTTTCGTTCCGTGGTCTTCGTGCCGAATGCATACACGAGCAGCAGCGCCACCACGACGATCCCTGGTATCCACGGGTTGAGGCCCAGCACCGATGCAAGAGTCGGGCCAGACTGCTCCACGTAATACGTCGGATTATTGGAGGCCCCGATGCTGAAGCGGCTCAACCACTTGTTCCACCAGCTGAAGACGCCGGACTTCGTGGCATACGCAGTCAAGCCGTAGCCAAACGCGGCAAACCACGCGGTGGTCATACCTTCTCCTACCCGGTACGTGGTTCCCGATGCACAACCGGCCGCCAGCACCATTCCCACGCCGAACAAGAGCCCCCCAATGATGTTCGCGGGGACATTCAGCGGCTTAGGATTCATGACCATCCAGCCGAATTGCGCAAACAGCAGGAAGACCACAATACTCAGTGCCAGGGTCAGCGCTGCCAGCTTCATCAGATAGTTGTCGCGGAAGAGGAGCACATCTCTGAACGCCGAATTGAAGCAGATACGGCCTTGCTGCAGCAGCACCCCAAACACGAGACCAACGATCAATCCCGTCCAAATCATCACGCGTTGACTCCTTTACTCTTAATAGAATCGGACTCGATCATCGGAACGAGCGTGCAGGAATGCACAGATGCGGAGAGAACACGACGGCACTACTTCAGCAGTGCACCCCTGCCCGCAGGATCGTCCCGGAAGCTTCCGGCAGTGCTTACTTACTCACCTTGATGTAGATGTTCCACTCCGAGTTGCCCGCCTCTTCAATCTCGACGACCTCGCTTCCCGCTTTGCGCACCGTTTCCGGGATGCGTTCCTTGGACATAGGATAGTCAATCTGGATCTTGATGATGTCCCCGTCCTTGCCCTTCTTGACGGCCCTCTTTGCCTCGACATCGGGTATCGGGCATACCTCACCACGCACGTCAATCGTCTTGGTGGGTTCATACGCTGTCATTTCTGATTCCTCCTTATTGCCTGTATAGTATGATCGCTCTCTCCACTCTGCGTGACCATCATTCTCTCGTGCTGCACGGTCCCTGCTCTTATCTTATCTACATAGGCTACCTCCCAATGTACGCCCCAACAGGCCCTCCCACACGTCTACTATCTCGGATTCCTACAAACAGGCAAGAGGCCTGAGACCCCCTGCTCCGGTGATACGCTCTCGCGCCTGAGAAATCTCGCGTGTGCGAAACTGCTGTATTGTACATCCCCACCCAGACTTTGCAAGTCCGACCTTTACCACATTGGCACCGCTACAGCGCATAGAGCCAGCTAGACATAAGGCTCCTGCGTGGGCCTAACGTTTGCTCGCTGCATCCTTACGTAGCACGTGTGCGCGACTTAGATTCCCTCCAGGTCCTCACCAGAGACGCACGACGCGCACAAAGCCTTCTGACTTCAGCCCTGCTGCCCGATGGCTGGCATGTCCTCCGCCACCATCCCTCGCAACTGCGCCCACTGGCCCGCACACTCCGGTTCCCGTATGACGGGGCAATCGTCCAGCGTTACCTGTCCAGCGGCCAGCTTGAGGGCAGAGGTGTAGCACGTCGGCTGTCCGCAATCCTTGCAGTTGGTCTGGGGGCTCGACTTCGTGGAAGAGAAACGCCGACCAGATCCAGTCGACAGAGCCATCCGGCAGGTCAATCGCGGGTAGCTCGCCCAATGCCAGATCGGTCAGTTCACTCATCGCCGGAGCCCTCTTCCGGTCTCCGCGGACTATCTCATCCCCTACGATTCCGCCTCTGTCGCAGAGCGGTAGCGTCTCGCGTACAATCCGGCGTCGTACGGTGCCTTTCTGCTCGGACACCGCTCTCTCTGGCAGAGCTGGCAACTCTCGAACGTCTTCTCCACGGGGAACCTGATTCCCGACACAGATTTGGATGGAATCATCAGCATGCTATCGGTGAGACGCACCCCGATGGCCTCCTCAGGGTCGCCCAGGAGGTCAAATAAAGGTCGTTGCTCCCGGATGGGCCAGTCCTCCAGGGAGCCAGGCGACATAGTCGAGGTGCGCCCCAGCCCATATCGCTGCGCCAGATGGTGTCTCTGGACCGCCGACGCCTGCCGCAGAGCCGTCTCGCTGATGACGTCCGCGTAGTAACGCACCAGCAGATCGTCCTTCTCCCCCATCCATTCGTATAGCTCGCCCCCGCACGTGACCGCAAAAGGGAAGACGCGATGCACATCGTCGAGGTTCACTCGAAGGACGCGGCTGCGGAACGTGACGCCGTCGATGACAACACTTCCTTCCTCTCTTCCCTCGGCATAGGCGACCTTGTACATCGCCCGAGGTCTTGCGATGGCCTTCGCTTCATCGACCAGGGACTTGAGCTGGTCCGCGTGCCTGCTTTCTTCCTTGATGCGCAGCTTCCGCATTAGCCTCTGCACGTTCGGCCGGAACTCAATGTCGTCCATCACCGTCGCGTCCGATGCGCTCAAAGTCTTCAGCCTCTTCGCTCCATCCACCTGACCACCTCTCTCACTGAGGTTGCATCGGCGACTACTTCGACTCGGGCGCCGTCTCCTTCAGGCGTTGGGCGATGGGCGCAAAGACCTCTGCGGGGTACGCCTCAACCCTGCCCGCGTCGCACAACTCGGAAATGCGCGGGTCGAGGGGCAGCCGGCCCAGAAAGGGCACGTCCAGCCGTCGGGCCATCTCCCCGCCGTGGCTGGGGCCGAAAACCTCGTATCGCTGGCCGCCATCCGGACAGACGAAGTAGCTCATGTTCTCCACCAACCCCAGCAGAGGTACCTCCATCGCCTGGGCCATACGGGCCGCCTTGCGCACGACCATCTCCGCCAGTTCCTGGGGTGAGCTGACCAGCACCACCCCGGAAAGTGGCAACGATTGCATCACTGTCAACGCGGCGTCGGAGGTGCCCGGCGGCAGGTCCACCACTAGCCAGTCCAGGTCGCCCCAGACGACGTCGCCCCAGAACTGCTTGATGGCCGAACTGATCAACGGCCCGCGCCAGATGACCGCCTCGTCCTCGCGGGGCAGGAGCAGGTTGATCGACATCACCTTGATACCTGTTCCCGTCTCGGCGGGCCGGGCGCCGATGGGGCCCATCGGCGGTGCGCCGTGAAGGCCAAACATCTTGGGGATACTGGGCCCGGTGACGTCGGCGTCGAGCACGCCGACGTCCTGCCCGTCCTGCCGGAGGGCCACGGCCAGCAGGGCTGTCACCAATGATTTGCCCACGCCGCCCTTGCCGCTCATTACGGCCACCACGCGGCGAATGTGATTGAAACGCTCGGCCGCGCCGGGCTGGTCCACCCCGCCGATACCGATCTTGCGCTTCTCCTCGGCGGTCATCTCGGTCAGATTCACCTCCACCGTCTCAACGCCTTCCAGGGCCAGCACGGCGGCCTTGGCCTCGGCCACGATTCTGTCCTTCAGCGGACACTCTGGAATGGTCAGGGCCAGGGTGAAGGTCACCCGGCCATCCTGTACGCGCACGTCCCGCACCATACCCAGTTCCACCAGGCTGCGTTTCAGTTCGGGGTCCTCTACCCCGGCCAATGCCTCCACGATCTGTTCTTCTGTAACCATTCTCATTCTCGACCCTCTCTGCACATTGACATAATGTATACCTTTCACAGCCCTGCCCGCTGCGCCTGCCGCCACGCACCCAGGAAGACGGCAAAGGCCGGCATCCCGGCCACCGGGTCCAGCACCTTGCCGAATTCTTCTCCAAAGGCGCTCAACGCCTCGTCGGTTTGATTTACCATCTTGTCAGCCCTCGTATCCTCCCTTGGAAACGTAGATAAACTCAGCGCACCACCAGCACGGGGCAGGGCGCGTGCCTGGTCACATTCTCTACCGTGCTGCCCAACAGGATTTCTTCCAGGCCGCGCTTACCGCGGGCGCCTATGACGATCAGCGTCGCCCCCAGTTCCTCGGCCGCGCGGGTCGGCGCGGTGCGCCTCTTCCGCCTGCGGTTCGCCAGCAAACTGAGCGTGGCCCATCTTGTCACGCCTCTCGCGTGAGACGATCTTTCCATCCTCGACGGTCACTACGACGTAGAACGGGGCACGACCGAAATGCTCACTGATAGTGATTCCGTCTCCTGACACAGCTGCGATTTTCATTCTGTTTCTCCTTCCATGTCCTGAATCTTGGCGATGATGGCCTCCACCGCTCGCTCCAGGTCTTCCTGCGAATAGGACAGCGGCTTGAAGGGGCCGATCTTCTCGATCCCGAGGTCCTTGCCCAGGTTGATGTACCCGTCCATCTTTGCCCCTGTCTTCTCCACGATCCTGCGTACGCAAGCGTTGGGGCAGCCGTCAATCACCAACACCTTTTCGAGGCTTTGCAGGGTACGAAAGTGCTTGGGCACACCCGCGGCCAGCGCCGATACGCAAGCCATACCCACTTCCTCCGTGCCCAGCCGCTTCATCGCCTCGAAAGCGGCCGCGTTGGTCAGCTCCCCGACGCTGGACATAGCGCCGCCACAGTACAGGACACCGACGCGGGGTTTCCCTGTGTCCGCATGTTCCTCACTCATGATATCCTCCACTCCCATCTCGTTAGCCGTTCCTTTAAGCGTCCAGCATATGTCCCAGTTTCAAGAGCACGTGCATGTTCGGGGGGCACAGACCGGTCTCCTGCAGCCGTCCATACAGACGCTGTATCATCCGCTGGCTGAGCTTGAGGAAAACCAGCGGGTCTTCCAGGCGATTCAACTCAAGCACCACCGCCGAAACGGGCTCCAGTACGTGGGCTGACACCCCAATCCGGTCAGGGCGCACCCAGGTAGCCCAGCCAAAGGCTGCACCCGGCAACGCCAATTCGAGCGTGGCCTCGCCCCCACACTCCCCACCGTCCGTCCACATAAGCAGGTGCAGGGCCACTCGCCCATCACGCAGGATAAACATGCGTTCATCCTGACCACCGGCCTGAAGGATGGTTTCTCCTGAGGCATATTCCTGGGTGCGACCGCAGTTCGCCAGCGCGATGTACTCGGCTTCGGTCAGCGGAGCCAGCAGCGGGCTGGCACGCAGTGTTTGTATCACTTCACCACTCATATGTCGCGCCTCTGAACTTAGGCCACTATCACGCTTGTTGCTGCATCCACGACGGGTCCCACGGCTCGTCGAGCAGCGTCACTTTCGCTTCCTCCACCCCCTCCACACCGGCGGCCGCTTTCCGCACTTGCTCAGTGATCACCCCTGCCATGGGGCAGAAGGGCGTGGTCAACACCATCTTGATCTCGACCTTGTCTCCCTCGATCTCCACCTCCC
>CAZNRX010000131.1:0-8217 GCA_964575455.1 uncultured Anaerolineales bacterium
GCGAGAGCGACAAACTACCCGGAGGCCATCTGCCTGCCAAGTGGCGGTCGGACTGGCCAACACCTTCCAGTACCTCAAATGGCGCGAGCGCATCAAAGCCTCCGTCTGCTACGATCCGCTCGAATGTCACCACTGCGGCCACATTTCAGCAGGTTGTTCAGGCCGTGGAACTCGCTGGCTGAGATGGCCTCGGCCTACAAAGGCCGAATCAGGCCGTGCCAGCCAGTATCTCCATCCTGCGCCCCAGCCTCCCACCAGGAGCGATCCGTGTTCGTCCACGAACTGGTGCGCCCGCTGAGCCTCCTCCGCGTACCAGGCTTTGTCCTCTTCGGTCGGCGATTGAAGCACGTACTGCAAGGCGTCCAAGGCCTCCGGTTTGGAGATCAGCGGCTCGAACTGACGAGCTATCTGGTAATCGTCGACAAACGGGATGTGATCGCCGTGCGTCCAATCTGCCGAGAGTCTTACGCTCGTCTCAAGCTTACCGGCTGGGGTGAGGTACTCCTTGTGCAGGATGTCATAGCCTCTTTCCACCTCCTCCCGCCATTCCTTGACCTCCACGTCCGGGTGGAAATGAACAAGCTGGCCCCGCAGGTCCGGGTGATCGCGCCGCGCGCGGCGCGGCAGGTAGGGCACGAAGAGCATCGAGTCCAAGCCCATCTCAAGCTCGGCTTTGGATAGCGCATGCATGTCATCCCCAAGGCGATTCCGAAGGGCTGAGAAGCTCATGAAGCAGCACGGGATGTGATCAACCTCTCCGAAGTCAAGGGTGCGTAGTAATCGTTCGCGGCTGGTCAATGCCGTCACGGTCAAGTCCTTTCGCAATGAACGGTGTCTTCAGTCAGCCTACGCAGACCGCCCAGAAGATGAGATTCGGCAAGACATTGAGCGGCCACGCTTGTCGGATGCCGACCGAGCGGGCGCGGTCGCTCCCTGCGCGCAAACCCCGTCAGATTTGACGCTGCAGGTCGATCAATGTGGGGTACACCTGTCGATACAGCCGATATCGTTCGTCGTAGGCGTGGGCAACCTCTTCACGGGGATCAACGCGCTGCTCGAAACGCACCACCTGCTCTACAGCTGTCTTCAGATCTGGATACACACCTGCCCCCACACCGGCCAGGAGCGCCGCTCCTCGACAGGCCGCCTCTGTGACGGTTGGCACGCGCAGCGGGATCTGGCAGCTGTCGGCCTTGAGCTGCAGCCAGAGCGGGCTGCGCGCGCCACCGCCCACGGCGTGTAGCGCCTCGATCGGGATCCCCGCCGCTTGCAGCAGGTCGGTGTTCATCCGCAGCTCGAAGACCAACCCCTCCAGAATCGCCTTGGCGATGGTGGCGCGGGTTGTGGCGAAGGTCAACCCCAGTATCGCCCCCTTGGACGTCGTGTCCAGCACAGGGGTGCCGGCGCCGGCGAAGTGGGGCAGCACCATGAGCCCCGTCGGCCCCTCCGGGACGTCGGCCAGGACCAAGTCGTACGCATCTTGGCCCGTCTCGCCCGCCCGCTCCATCTCCCACTTGCACAGCGTGTCCCGAAACCAGCGCAGCAGCAGGCCGCCGCTGTGGTTGAGCGTCATGGCCAGATACAGCCCCGGCACCACGTGGCGGTAGATGGAGATGCCGCCCTCGCGCAGCGCCTCGTCGAGCGTGGGCTCCGCCATCGCCACTTCCACCACCTCAGCCGTGCCGGTGGAGACCATCGCCCGGCCGGCCTCCACCACGCCCGCGCCCACCGACGCGCAGGCCTGGTCGTGACCGCCGCTCACCAGCAGCACCTCGCCACTGATCCCCAGCTCGCTCGCCAGTGCGGGCCGCAGTGTGCCGATCACGCCACCGTTCGCCGGGGCCAGAGGCGCCAGCCGCCCCCGGTCGATATCGCACCCATCCAAGATATCGTCCGCCCAATCGCCGCCGGCCAGGTCATACATCTGCGTTCGAGAGGCCAGGCAGTGGCTGATGCGAGCCTTCCCGCCAAGGCGGCGCAGGAAGAAGTCTTCGTATAGCAAGAACTGGTCCGCCGCCCTCCAGACCTCCGGCTCGTTCGCCTTCAGCCACACCATCTTGGGCAGGGTATTAATGGTGTGCATCGGCATGCCGGTGCGGTCGAACAGCGTCTCCGCCCCGAAGCGGTCCGCCAGCCACGCGTTCTCCGCCCCGGTGCGGGTATCCATGCCCAGGATCATCGGGCGCATGGGCCTCCCTTCGCCGTCAACCGGCGCGATGGCCTCGCCCTGCACGGAGAGAGCCAGCGCCACGGGGGGATCGCTCCGCGCCTGGGCGACGGCCTCGCTCAGGGCATCCCAGGCCAGCCCCCAGACCTGATCCGCGTCCTGCTCGACCCAGTTGGGGCGGGGCGTGAGGATCGCATACTCGCGTGAGGCCTGCCCCAAAATGGAGCCTCCCTCGTCGAATACGATCGCTTTGCAGCCAGTGGTGCCGATATCAAGCCCGATCAGTGACAACGTTGGTCCTCCGGGAAGGTGATTGTCAGATCATGGCGGTGCGATCACGCGCTGTGCCGATGCAGCTCCCAACCCAGGTAGGTCTCAACCGCCTCCGCTATTACGTCGGCGGAGTGGCCGCGGTTGACCGCGACGTGGTGCTCAAATCCGTTCTTGCACATGTAGTCCAGCAGGTCCTGCAGCCCGGGCACCCGACAGACGGCGGTCCCGCCCTGGAAGTTGCCGGGCGAGTCATCCGTGATCTCACCCTCGCCCAGATAGGCCTTGATCACACCCGCCGGGTCGTCGGTTGAGATGCGGAAGAACGTCATCGGGCCTGGGGCTGCGTGCCCCTTCACCGCCCCGAAGCAGCGGTCGGGGCCGAGCGTGCCCCCCAAGACGTCCAGGTTACCGACAACGACGTCGTTCTGCATAAACGACTTGGGGAAGCTGCTGCAGTGGGTGTTGATGCACATATCCCGATCCTCGCCGTAGTTGTTGTTCCAGTCCTGGAACGAGGGCGGGTTGCCCGAAGCCAACAGCAGGGCGTACATCGAGACCGCGCCCGCCACGTCCATCTCGCAGGCGCTGGGCAGGAGCCGATCGCCCATCATGGCCATCGAAAGGCACGTCGCGCAGCCGTAGTTCTTCTGGATCGAATCCCAGCACTCGACGGCGCTGGCGTCGCACTCGTTCTCGTCCATCCAGCGATCGAGCGTCAATGATAGCTTGGCCTGCTTAAGCATATTGGCCTCGGGAATGGCCTCAGGGATCGTGCCGTAGGCCTTGACCTCGGCCAGCCTGGCCTGGACAGCCTCATCGTCGTCCTCGAGCGCCTCGGCGCCGGCGATGATGACCGACAGATCGACAGGCACCACGGTGATGCCCGTCGCCTGGAGCAGCTTCTCGCTGAAGCGCACCGTCTGGAAGGCCGCCGGTCGAGCCCCGATGGCCCCGATGCGCGCGTTGCGCAGGCCGTTGACCACCCGGCAGACGCGCGCGAAGCGGTCTAGGTCCGCACGTGATTCGGCGCTGTCGATGGGATAGGTGTGGTAGGTGGTGTTGGTGAACGGAATGCCATACTGATACAGGTTGTTGCAGACCGACAGCTTGCCGCAGAAGGCATCGCGCCGCTCGGACGCGCTCAGCTTGTCGAGGTCATCGTCGCAGGCCTGGACCAAGACCGGCACGTCCAGATCGGCCATGTCGAGTGTCTCCACGACCCCCAGTTCATCGCCGAAGTTGGGCAGCACCACGATCACGCCGTCGATTCGGTCGGCGTTCCGTTTGAGCAGGTCGGCGCACAGCTTGGCGTGCTCGCGGGTCTCGATGGCTCCGGAAGGGGTCGCCTCCTTCGGCGGGATGACAGCGTCATATCCCTTCTCCTGGAGGATCTCCAGCAGCTTGGCGCGCACGCCCACGGCCAGCTCGGCGTTGAAGAACCCACGCGTGCCCACGATCAGGCCAAACGTGGTGGGTTTTTCCATCATTCTCATTCTGTCACGCTCCTTTGCTACACGCTCCCAGCCCACTCTAGTCGCACGCCAGTACGTCAGTCGCAGCGAGCAGATCTTCTTCATCCATCTCGCCGGCCATCCACCGATCCTGCAGGCGTCGCAGGGTCAGGATCGTCGACGGTTCATGCAGTTCCACGTCGTCATACGTGATGGGCGTGTCCATTCCCACTGGGCGCACCACCCTGGCCCCCTTCGCCAACCCAATGGGCACCAGGCTCTCCTGCTGGGCCACTTCATACCGGTCGATGGAGCTGTAGAACGTGCATCCGCCAATCCCGTCCAGTTCATCACTCGGCTCCAGATCTCGCTTGGCCACCGCGAACACCTCGGAGGCCAGTCGATCCAGAGGGGCCATGTTCGACTGCTTGCGGATGGCGAGGAGGGCGCACGTCAGCGGCACCTCGATGCTGCACAGGTGGTAGGGACGGAAGAGGTTGTAGTAGGGGCCGTCGCCCATGTCGCGCAGCACCATGGCCTCGCGCAACCGCGGATGATGGGTGTGCACAATCACGAAGACGCCCGGCGCCACCTTGCCCACGCCGTAGTCCACCACGCCCATCCGGCTCAGGATACCGCCGTCCTCCTCCAGTCGGAAGACTCTCTCCAGGATGTCGCGGTGGGTGACCGGCCCGTGCATGCCGCGCACGTCCGGCACCAGCCCCGTGGCATTGGAGATGGCTGCCATCTCCACCATGGTCTTGCTGCCATCCACGAACTCGATCAGCATCGTGGGCGTCAGGCCGCGCCGCGCTGCCTCTCTGGCCCACGCTTCGTCGGTCGGCTTGGCGTGTCGGTCGAGCGGGTTGTTCTTCCCCTTGCCCGCCGCCACGATGGTGAAGCCTAACGCGTCGGCGAAGTCGTACAGCTCCTTGCACGCCGCCGGCTCGTCCCCGGCCGCCAGCGCGTAGAGCACGCCCTTCTCCTCGGCGTACCAGCGCAGGATCGGGCCCACGGTGACGTCGGTCTCCACGTTCATCATCGCCAGCTGCTGCCCGCTCCGCGCCGCCCGCAGCGCGGCCCGCGCCCCAACCTCTGGGACGCCGGTGGCCTCCAGCATCACGTCGATCTGGGTCATGTCCGTGACGACGCGGTAGTCGTCCGCGATGGCGCTCTTCCCGGAGGCGATCGCCTCGTCCGCCTCCTCTGCCGTCTGAGCCTCCACCACCTGGCCCTCGACCAGGCCGATCCGGTAGGCATCCCTCGCCCGCTGCACGTCGATGTCGGCGGCGATGACCACCTCAACCCCGTGCATCATCTTGGTCTCGGCCACTACGTCGGTGCCCATCTGCCCGGCGCCGATCAGGCCCACCTTGACCGGGCGGCCGGCGGCCTCTCGCGCCGCCAGCTCCTCGTTCAGTCCTATCATCTGGCGTTACCCTCCTCTAGGGGTCGAAAGGCCGCCCCATGCGCTAATCACGGCTTTGATCGCCTCGCCCCGCGCAGCGGTCTCGAAGGCCGCGTCGACTTCTTCCAGAGCGAAGACGTGCGTGATCAACTGCTCGACCGGAAACAGGCCCTGTTCCAGCACCTGCAAGGCCAGCTCGTGGTACGTCGGATGGTACGAGAACGCTCCCACCACTTTGACCTCCCCATAGTGGATCTTGTTCCCGTCCAGGCACGTCTCTGGATTTGACTTGGGCAGGCCGCCGAACAGCACGACGGTCCCGGCCTTGCGCACGATCTCCACTGCCTGCGCCTGGGTCGCTGCCACGGGATTGGCACAAATCACGATGTCGGCTCCCACGCCATCCGTCATGCCACGCACAACCGCCTCCAGATCCTCGTTGAAGGGGTCGACGATCTCATCCGGGTCGAAGGCGCGGACCATGTCCCTCCGCCCCACGACCGGCTCTGAGACGATCGCGCGGGCGCCTCGTGCCTTGGTCACGGTCGTATGCAGGCAGCCCATGGGCCCCGCCCCGATCACGACCACCGTGTCCCCCAACCCCGTCCCCACACTCTCGTGCGTCGCCAGCACCGAGCTGCAGGGCTCCGAAAGCGCTGCCTCCAGGAACGAAAGGCCCTCGGGGATGCTATGGACGATGCCATTCCGCAGCACCTCGCCGGTCAGCACCATCTTCTCGGCAAACCCGCCGGGATACTTGGGTGAGATGCCCAGCAGTTTGAGGTCGTCGCACAAGTTGTACATCCCGCGTTGGCAGTAGTAACAGGTCCCGCAGTGGACATCGGGTGCCAGGGCCAGCCGGTCGCCCGGCGCGTAGTCGCCCACTACGTCACTGCCCACCGTCTCCACCACGCCTGTCACCTCGTGGCCCAGCACCACGTCGCCGGCGCCGTGCGACTGGCCCGCCTTCCAGCGTCGCACGTCCCCGCCGCACACGCCGCACGCCTTCACCTTCAACACCAGGCCGCCCCCCGGCACATCGGGCTCGGGCAGCGCTTTGATCGCAAACTCCCTTTCTCCAACCAAGAATGCTGCTTTCATCTGAGCTCCTATCGGGCATAGAGTGCCAAACACAACTTGTCGCTCGCTTCTGTCAATGCAACCCCGGCCTTGTCCACGGCGCCATCCATGGACATAAAGCCGTGGACCATGCCGTTGTAGCGCGTGCACGTGACAGCATTTCCCGCTTCCTTCAGCCGTCTGGCGTACGCCTCACCCTCGTCCCTCAGTACATCATATTCGGCGGTCACGACGTGCGCCGCAGGCAGCCCACTCAGGTCCGGGCATAGCAGCGGCGAAACGTAGGGATCGCGCGCCTCCTCGACGTCCTGTAGATAGTGATCGCGGTACCACGCCATCTCTTCCCTGGTCACGACATAGCCCTCCGTGTACTCGCGATACGAGTCTCTATCAAAGGTGTGGACGTCTGTCACGGGATAGATGAGCAGCTGGTAGACAAGGGGTGGCCCGCCCTCGTCTCGCGCCATAAGCGCCATCGCCGCCGACAGGTTGCCCCCGGCACTGTCCCCGCCCACGGCGACCCGGGTAGGATCGCCGTTGAAATCGCCTGCGTTTTCCACGGCCCATTGAGCGGCCGCATACGCATCCTGGACCGCTGCCGGGAACTTTGCCTCCAGGGCCAGGCGGTAATCCACAGAGATCACCAGGCACCGGGCCCGGTTGGCCAGCGCGCGACACGTGTTGTCGTGCGTATCCAGGCTGCAGATCACCCATCCGCCGCCGTGGAAGAACAAGAGAACGGGGAACGGGCCGTTTCCGTGTGGCACATAGAGCCGCAAGGGGATGCTGCCCCCGGGCCCCTGGAAGGACAGGTTCCTGACGTCGGCCACTTGCTCGGGGAACTTTGAGAGCCACGTGTCTGTAATGTCCTGGGCAGCCGTATCCCTGGCTTCTGCGGGCGTGAGGTCCTGCAACGGCTCTCCGGCCTCTTCTTTCGCCAGCCGCAACAACTCGGCTACCTGCGGATCGAGCATCCCTGCCTCGAACCGCTGTGCCACGAGATGGTCGCAGCCCCGGTCGTCCTTCATTATGCTGCCTCCTTCAGTTTCTTTCCCACCGCGCCGCCCGGGTGGGTCATGCCGAAATCATCGCGGGAATAGCCGCGCTTCTCGAGCAGCAGCACGCAAAGCACGTCGCCCGCCGCTCCGTTGACCAACGAGCTCCCCGTGGCGATCATGCCGTAGGGGTCTATCTCGCCCTCCGTCGCGACGTGGAAGATCGTGTCGCTCATCTGCGCCAGCGGCGATTCGAGGTTCTCGGTCTGCGCGATAACCTTCGCCCCGCGCTGCTGCGCGATCTCCGCAAACCGGTTGATCTCCTCGGTGCGGCCGCCCTTGGAGATGACGTAGACGATGTCCTTGTCCGTGACGGCTCCGGCGCCACCGTGCAGGCTGTCGGCGGCGCTGACGTGTAGAGCAGGCGTGCCGCTGCAGGAAAGCAGGTGGGCGAAGCGCTGCGCCATCGCGTTCGAGGTGCCCGCGCCGGCCACTAGGACGTGGCCCTCGCAGTTGAATATCAGCGACAGAACATCCTCGAGACGCTCTTCTTCGAGCTGCTCCATCAGCGCCTCGATCGCTGAGGCTTCTCTTTGCAGGATGCTCCTGGCCCTGGTCACCAGATGTCGACTTGAAGGACTCAATTTTCCTCCGTTTTCCTTTCACTGGTCCTGTTAGCGGGCACCGTCAGCCGCGCCATAGTCTTCCGGCGCGCACGCCGATGCCCCTTTGCTACATTGCCAACAATTCCAGCCCTTTATCCTTGCGTCCGGTGATTTTCGGGAGCGCGTTCTCCTACCTCGTGATCTCGCTCCCAGGGGTGAGCACCTCCTGCCGCTCACC
>CAZNRX010000132.1:0-8121 GCA_964575455.1 uncultured Anaerolineales bacterium
CTTTGTCGCTCTGGGAGACACGACAGACGTGAAGGCCTTCTTCCACCATCTGTTTGAAGTTGATTAGGGCTCATCGCCAGATAGGAGAGTGCTTTAGGAGGATCGACTTGATGATTGGCAAACTGGTGAAATCGAACGTCCACACGGACTACGTGTGTCAGATCTACGGGCCAGGCGAGGTCGAGGAGCCACCGGCGCCGGATGATTATGCCTTCGGCACGTTCGTGCGGATGCCGGTGGGCGGGGACCGGGGTGGCCTGGTGGGCGTGATCTACGACACGGTGCTTCACAACCCCGAGTTCGGGAACCTGGGCCCGCGACTCTCCCCAGCCTCGGACCTGGAGGTCTTCTCCCCGGACTACCTGACGGAGAAGCTCACCCTGGTCGGTATCACCGCCATTGGCACGGTAGATCCCGACGGCGCGTCCACGCACGGAGTGCCGCCCCTCTCAGCGCAGATCGACACCATGGTGGAGCGGATGGACGATGAGGTGGTGCGCGCTTTCCACGGCGCCAATGGCGGCCAGCTACGATTGGGCTATGCCCCGCTTCTCCTGGCACAGGGAAGTCCGCTGGCCCGACATCTGCTACTGCACATCGTCGAACAACTGAGAGAGCTATTCCCCGATCAAAGGGAGACGCTCTCAGTGCTGCGTCACGAGTGGACCTGGCAGGCGTGCATCCAACCGATGGGAGGTGGATCGTGACAGCGGCTACGCCCATCGGAACCACAAAGGGACCCGGCGAGACCCACCACGAGTATCTATTCATCACGCCCGACCGGGACGAGATGGCCAAGGTCGGGGAGTTCGTCACCTACGAAACCAAGGTAGACGGCGAGACGCGTCCTGTGCTGGGACGGATCACCGGGCGGAGGCCGGTGCGGCTCTTCCCCGATGGTTTCCTGGCCGATCCGGGCGTGCCGCCGGACGACGTGGCAGCGATGATCGGCTACGAAGGCCAGGACCACGAGCTGTTCGAGATCAGCGTCAACGTCCTGGGCTATTACAACGAGACGCTGGGCGACTTCGTGAATCCGCGCATCCCGCCGAGGATTGGGAATCCGATCTACGTGGCGGACGAGGCGTTTCTGGGCCGCGTTCTCAGCAAGCGGCAGGTCGATCAGACTGGCGGAGCACACATCGGGTCTCTCCTCAGTCGGCCTGTTGACCAGGTGCCCATCGCGGTCGATCTCCGTGAGATCACGAGCACGCATCTAGCCATCATCGCCAGCACCGGCTCTGGCAAGAGCTACCTGGCCGGCGTACTGACCGAGGAGTTGATGGCGCCAAAGAACCGGGCGGCGATGCTGATCGTGGACCCCCACGGGGAGTACGATACGCTGTCCGAGCTGGAATGGGACGACGCCTTCGCCGAGGGTGCCTACCAGCCTCGCGCGGAGGTGATTCGCCCGGACAACGTCAAGGTGCGCATCTCCTCCCTATCGCTGGGCGACCTCCGATATCTGTTGCCGAACATGTCTGAGCGCATGCACTACGTCCTGGGCAAAGCCTACAACCTGGTCAAACGCGAGTTCGGCCCCAAGTGGACGTTGGCCCAGTTCCGCATCGCTGTGCGCAAGGCCGAGGAGCAGATGAGCGGCGGCCCCAAGAGCCCAGAGGAACAAGCCGAGGAACTTGGGAGCGACGACGACTACGGAACTGTCGGTGCCGTCATCTGGCGTCTGAACTCGCGCCTGCAGGGGTCGCGCATCTTTGATGACTTGGAAAGCATGCCGCTCGATGACCTGTTCCACCCGGGCCAGTGCACGGTCCTTCAGCTGAACGAGGTCGATCACCGGGAACAACAAGTCGTGGTGGCCACCCTGCTCCGAAGATTGCTCCACGCGCGGATGGAGACGGAGAAGGGTCAGGCCGACGAGAAGGATGAGACGTACTTGCCCTACCCTGCTTTCGTCCTCATCGAGGAGGCACACCGCTTCGCACCGGCCTCCGGCGATCTGGTCAGCTCCCAGATCCTGAAGCAGATCCTGTCCGAGGGTCGCAAGTTCGGCGTGGGGGTCGGACTGATCAGCCAGCGCCCCGGCAAGCTCGACTCCGATGTGCTCTCGCAGTGCATGAGCCAGTTCCTGCTGCGCATTGTCAACCCGGTCGACCAGGCCAAGGTGGCAGAGAGCGTGGAGAGCGTAGGACGCGATCTGCTGAAGGAGCTCCCGGCGCTCTCGAAGGGGCAGGCCATCGTCTCCGGCGCGGCGATCAACACACCGGTGCTGTGCCGCGTGCGTCAACGCATCACGAAGCACGGTGCCGAGGACGTCGATGCCCCAGCGCGCTGGCGGAAGTGGTTCGATGAGAAGCGAGACCAGCAGAAAGGGCGAGACGAGGCGCTACCGTTCCAGAGTTCTGACCGAAGGCGGGACAAGTTGTTCAAGACTTAGTGAATCTGTGCCCACACAGAAGGCAGAAACCTGACGAACGGACCACACAAGGTCAACGCGGGGCGTTTAGTAGCATTGAGGAAGGTCTCTTGGTAATGGCTGTATCAGATCTACGCACGGAACACGATGTTGCGCAAGATCACTGGGATCATAGCACCCTGCGTTTCATCGCTCCACACTTGAGGCAAGCGCAGGAATGGATCCGCATTGCCACTGGTTTCTTCACGGTTGCTGGCTACGACCTCGTCCGCCCTCACCTAATGGGCAAGCGTGTGCACATCCTCGTGGGCTATGATGAAGCATCCAGAGAACGCCTGCGAGCAAAGCTCATTGATGACATCATGTCTCATCTCTGCCTATGGGATGCAGAGAATCGCCGGGAAGCAGTGCTAGATCTGGCTGGCAAATTGCAGCGCGGCGAACTACGCATCATCGAACAAGGCATTTCCGAGGTTATCGACGCACGAACTCGGAAGAAGGATCACGCGAAGGTCTACATTATCGACGACGACAACGTGCTCCTAGGATCCACCAATCTGACAGTGAACGGCCTGCGACGTAACGCCGAAAGCGCCGGCAGCATCCGTGACCCTGAACGAGTGGCCTTTTGGGTCAAACGGTTCCGTGATTACTGGAACGCCCCCGACACTTATGATCTCACAGAAGCACTCTTGGAGGCGCTGCTAGCTTGGTTAGACTTTCGTCCTCCGTATGATGTCTATCTCAAGACGGTGCAGGCCCTCATCCCTGAGGATGATACCCAAGCACCCCGCGATAGCTACAAGATGCCGGTAAGGTACCAGCTTGTGGTCATCGAGCGTGTGCTGCGTCAGCTTCGGAAATGGCGCGGCGCGATGCTGGTAGCCTCCACCGGCCTGGGCAAGACGATTATGGCCACCCACGCTGCCTATCGCTTATCTCAAGAGGGCCGGATACGCAATGTAGTGGTCTTCGCTCCTGTTGCAGTACAGCTGGACTGGGAGGAAGCAATGGACAGCGCCGGGTTGAACTGCACGATCATCACCCGGAATCTACTGGATCGCGGCGGTGGCCGCCGAGGAAGAAAGATGCGGCGGATGCTGCGCACACTGGATCGCGTTGATGACCAGTACCTAATTGTCGTGGACGAGAGTCAGTACTTCAAGAACCGTTTGCGGGCCAAGGATGGCAAACCTCGCTATTCCTTCCGTCGACTCGCCGAGACAGTTCGCCAGAAGCATGCCTATATCGTCTTGCTCACCGCGACCCCCTTTGCCAAAGGTGTACGAGATCTCAACAATCAGCTGCACTTACTTCCCCACTCCGCTGAGCCGACCTACTGCAATGCCGAGGGACAATTCACGATACCAGGTATGAGGGATGACGAGATAAACCCTTGTGCGTGGAAGGTCCGAGAGGCAGAAGGCTTCTTTGAGGAATTCATTGACTTGCCTGTCAGTACCGTGATCAGCACATCCCAAGTGGCAAAGAACTTCGCTGAACACGTCGATGGAGGCGACTACGTCAGCTTCGGCGACGAGAAACGGTGGATTCCGGAGATCGCAATCCGCAGGATAAAGGTTCCTGTGCCTCTAGAGCGTGCCATGAGCGCAGCGATAAGGGCCGACTATTTCAAGCACCAGATGTTTAGCTTCCAGCATCGAGGAGTCTGGCAGCGTTCAGAGACGACGATCCAGAAGGAAGCCGAGATCGCCTGGACCAGCTCGCCTCTGGCGCTTGAGGATGTTCTGGAGAAGACCATCTCTGGGGATTACGAGGTCGATTTTGTCAAGAGCGATGACCAGCGTGCCGAGGTCTTGGCCCCAATCCTTGAAAGGCTAAAGGCAATATCCTACCAGGATGATGAGAAGTTCATGGCTCTGTGCCACTACATCCGGCGATTCCATCATGAAGGGAAAAAGGTGGTGGTCTTCACAGAGCGACTCGCCACGGCGGTCTACTTGGAGCAGGGGCTAGCCCAGGAGATCCCCTACTTGCACCTAGCCAACGCTGTGCAGCAGACCGAGGGCGATCCCGAGCTGAAGGACTTCGAGGAGGTGCTCGAACTGCTTCTCGATTTCGCACCAGAAGCCAACGCGGACAAGATTCATGACGATCACTGCCCGAAAGCCTACGATGTGTTTCTCACCACAGATGCCTACGGAGCTGGTGTCAATCTCCAGGATGCGAGCGTGGTTATCAGCTATGACTTAGCTTGGACGCCAGACACGCTCATCCAACGTGCGGGACGCATCTTGCGATTCTGGCGTCATCCGAGACGCGTTCATCTTTATGTCTTCGTTAGCGATTTCCGCAAGGACAGTGAGGGTATGCGCCAGACGAACGGGATCAACAGGCGCCTGGAGAGCTTGACTCGGAGAAGTCAACACGCAGAGAAGTTCAGCGAGTTGCCAGTCTTCTCCGAAGAGAAGGCTGCCGAGTACACGTCTTTGGGCGATCTATCCTCTGTCACTATCGCTGATCTGGGGCTTGCCGATATCAGCGAGATTGAGGAGTTCACCGGTGTCTCACGTTTCCTTCACCACATCACAGAACTAAATGAGAACGTCGACTACGCGGATTCGATTCCCGACGATATCAGCAGTACAATGAGCTATGGCCAGAGTGAAGCGCGGTTGTTCCTTCTGCTGAAGTGCAAAAATCAATATCAGTGGGTGCTGTACAACCTTGAAACAGAGGAACACGAAACGCTACCCGAGGATGACTTGCTGGATCTGATTTGCTGCACGCGAGAGACCCCAATAGCCAACGTTCCGCCCGATACTGTCGAAAGAGATGCTCAGTCCTATCGCAAACGGTGGATTCAAGAACAGGGGATCGAAACCTCGGCACAGGTTGAGCGAATCTGTGCATTGTACCTAGCACCAGATGACAAGCAGGATGAATTCGCACCTATGTTGAGGAAGCAAATGGAAGCGGAGCTATGATCAAAGCCCAAGTGTCCGGGCAATGGGAGATCCGACAATGATACCGAGGCCGTCTTCTGGAGCTAGAAGGCCTGCAATCCAGGGGACCCTATCAGTGGTGCCATCGAACGCAAGCTTAGATTCCTCCCGCGAGTTCGGAACCAGTGCTCCAGTCCATCAGTTGAGAGCTGTCCTATATCCTCTTCGGCGCCGCCGCTCGACTTGAACATCGGCCGCGCGAATTGCCTCCTCTGCCGATGAAAACTCCAGAATGCGCTGCTGATACCGGTTGGTGCCGAGACGTCCCCAGGACAAGTGCACGCCCCAGGTACCGAAGAGCGTGGGGCCCCAGGCGATGGCATACCACCGCCATTCATTTCTTCCGGGGCGAACGCGCCTGAGACACCGGACACCGGTCTCATTCATGGTTATGGCCCTATCTGACGAAGCAGCGATTCCAGTCGAATTGGATCGTGCGCCAGCAGTCGAACGAGCTCGCGTCCCGCCCTCAATAGGAAATCCGCTTCAGTGTTCTTCGGGCGAGCGGCAGCCGCCATCCTCAAGTTCGCCGCGAGCAGCTGGTCGGCAGGCACGTCTCGCCCGCCAAGCACCAGACGGAAGTAGTCGAAACGCTGGGTGAAGGTAACGACTTCATGAGGTCGGCACTGATGGAGCCAGTCGAGCATGACCGGTGGCTGAGCTGGCGTGGATTGATGAATGGCATCGTGGTCCCCCCACCCCACCGACAGCACGCTGACCTCAATGGGCACCTGGCGGTTCTCCCGCTGATCGCGCACCACCTCCTCGGGCAGGTCAGCAACCACCAGCTGCCGGACGAAGGGATCGTCCTCGAGCGCGACATCGTAGATGAGGCCCCAGAGGGGGTCGCAGATGACGCCATCCTGGACCGATGAATCGGCGCGGATCAAGGCCCCAAAGGCCGGTATGTCCTCTCGCATCACGCTGCAGCCCACCACGAAGGAGCGGCTGTTGGCCCTCAGGACGCGTCCGACACGGAGGTCAGCGGGCATTTCTCCCTCGTAACTGACGCTGGTGAAGCCGACTGTTCGCCTACCCGCCGTCGACGAGAGCAGCTGGCGCGGGTGCTAACGGAAAGGACTGGGTTTCGGACTCTACGCGCCCGCAGCTGGCAGCCCGCGGGCGGGTCCGACCTACAGCTTCTCGACCATCTCCTGCATCTTCCTCGCTGTCGAGTGCAGGTACCGAGAGGTTGTCGAGAGGTTCGTGTGCCCCAGGATGTCGCGGAGCGTGGCCAAATCGCCACCTTTCTCGAGAAAACGCGTCGCAAACGTGTGCCTGAGTGCATGGGGGGTCACACCCTGCTCAATCCCAGCCCGTCGCGCTGCGCTCTTCACCATGCGCTGCACTGGCCGCTTGGTCAACCGGTTCCAGTTCTTGGTGATGAAGAGCGCCGACGTCGTCGCCTCCTCCGGTCGTGCCTCCAGATACGCCTCCAGAACCTCTCGCGCTCGACTCGACAACGGCACCCGACGCTCCTTCAGTCCTTTCCCCTGACGGACGATGACCCAACCCGATCGTCCATTCAGCTTGACGTCCTCGACATCCAGACCAAGCACCTCGCCAATCCGCAGACCGGCCCGGGCCATCAACCCGACCAACGCGACGTTCCTCCGGTACATCCACTCCGGTCCCCAGCGATGGTTCTTCACCGCGCGCAGGAGGCGGCCCAGGCCCCGCGCGCTGAGCGGATCCACTGGCTGCTGCACCTTACGAACGCCGTTGACCTCGACGTGTCGGCCGACGTGGCGCAAGACGCCTTTGAGTGCCGAGAGCTTGAGATTCACCGTGGATGCGGCGTACTTCCTGACGCCGGTGAGGTAGGCTCGCCATTCTCGGATCTCTTCGTCGGTGAGGAGCTTCGGTTCAGGGGATTCGCCGTAGCTGCCACGGTACCACGTGGCGAAATCGTCCAGCGCACGACGGTACTGGGTGGCAGTGCTCGATCGATGCGTGGCGAGGAATGCTTCGACGGCCTCTTTCCAGGTCATCGCTGCTCCTTTGCTGGCTGGTTCTGCCGGGTAGGGCTGTTGTCTTGAGAGACGTTCAAGTTTTTCGCGGCGCAATTCAACCTTGTCAGAATCGGTTTTCGCGGCGCAAAAGGGCCTTCTTGAGACCTGATTCCGCCTTGAAACGACGGTTTCACGGCGATGTTTCTAGCCACCTGACACTTTCACGAGAAATAGGGCAAGAGCCGAATGGATAACGGTTGTGCATTAGCTAGAAGCCTTTCAACCATACTGAGCCCGATGCGGAAGATGCTCAAGTCACGGCGGTCGGCGCGGTCCACCAATCGACGCTGCCCTCGCTTGATCACATATGAACCGAAAGCGATCAGCCAAAGGTATAGTAGTGCTACGATCAGCGTCAGACGGGATAGACGCAGGAAATGCCGAAGATGACTGCTTTCCAGATCGAACCCGTGCTTCTTGAAGTCACCAAACATCTCCTCCAGCCACATTCTCTTCTTGTAAGCCCGCAGCGTGGCTCGCGATGTCGGCATGTTGGTAACCAAGAGCCAGGGTTCTTTCTCCCCTCTTCGCCAATAGGCCAGCAGATTGGCCGAGTAGGCGTGCTTCCTCGTCAGCAAGGCGGAGGTGAGCCAAACGCGTTGCCCCCTCTTGACCAGGTCTCCGAAGCGTTCCCAAGTTGTCTGACCACTTCTTTGGATCAGGTGATTGGCCTTTTGCCGCAGAACGTAGCGCCAGCCCCATCGATCCAAGCATCTGAGGACCTTGACAGAGCCGAATTCGCTGTCACCGACCAGCGAGACATCGG
>CAZNRX010000133.1:0-1786 GCA_964575455.1 uncultured Anaerolineales bacterium
GCCAATTATACCATGCCCCCAGATGTGGCGGTACCATGCGAACTACCAGAGAGCCTAAGTAGATGAAGGCTAAGGCGGAGGCCGATGGGAGCTCCAAGGATGCGGATGTGAGCTAGCGCAGTTAGTAGATCGCTGATCTTCAACTGTCCTTGAAGGAGAATATGAGATATGAGTCCAATAGTGTCTGTCCTCGGCTTAGTTGTAGCGCTGGTAGTCACGTTCAGCGCAGCTTACGTCGGGTCAAGGTTCCCGGCTGATGATTGGTACGCTGCCCTTTCCAAGCCTGCCTGGAACCCTCCCAACTGGCTATTTGGTCCAGTTTGGGGAATCCTGTACCTGCTGATGGCTATCGCAGCTTGGTTGGTTTGGAGGAAACACGGGTTTGCTGGAGCGGTGATACCACTGGGGCTGTTTGTGGTGCAGCTTGGTTTGAATGCTGCCTGGTCATGGATATTCTTTGGGCGGCACCAACTGGGCCTTGCCTTGATCGAAATACTGGTGCTCTGGGGCGCAATCCTCGCGACAATCATAGGATTCTGGAGACTGAATCCCATAAGCGGGGTTCTCTTGGTTCCGTATCTCCTCTGGGTAACCTTTGCATCCGTCCTGAACTTCACTCTCTGGCGACTCAATGGTTAGCGGGATGACCGCCAGCCATCCAGCGGCCAACCGGGGTAGCCCGCGCGAGAGGCTGCTCGGGGCTGTTGCCGCGAGCAGGGCGGCTTTGGGATTGAGGGCACCTCGCTTTTGACCGATTTGAGCGGAGCCATCCCCTTGCCTTTCGCAAGTCTTTGAAGTATAATGGATTATCGGATTCTCAGGATTTCTGTACAAGGAGGTGGGTATGACCACAATGACCGTTCAGATCCGGCGAAGAGGGGTCCTGACACTCCCCGCCGAACTCCGTCGGCGCTACGACATTGACGAGGGCGATGCCTTCACCTTGGTCGATCTGGGTGAAGGATCGTTCCTGCTGACCTCGCAGGTCTCGCGCGTCGCGCATCTGGGAGACCAGGTCGCGCGTCTGATGGAAGAGCATGGGGTGACCGTGGACGAGATCCTCGAGACGCTGGACGAGGAGCGAGAGGCCTACTACCGTGAGCACTATGTCCAGGATTGACGTATTCCTGGACAGTAGTGCTCTGTTCGCCGGTGTTGCCTCCTCGACCGGAGCGGCCCGGGCGCTGTTGCTCCTGGCGGAGGCCGACGGGATCACGATCACCGTTTCGGAACAGGTGATCACCGAAACGGAGCGTGCTTTGGCCCGCAAACTGCCTGCAGCGCTGGGATACTACCGGCGAGCACTGCGCAGCACTGGTCTGCGCATCGTTCAAGATCCCTCACCAGAAGAGAATCGAGCGCATCGAGACATCATCGGTCATCCCCCCGATGTCGCCATCGTCGTCGCAGCTATGAAATCAGATGTCGACTTCATTGCAACCTTCAATCGACGCCATTTCATCGATGATCCCCACGTGACGTCCAAGGCGGGGATACCCATAGGCACGCCGGGCGACGCGTTGGCCTGGGTGCGCCGGAAGCTGACCCAGGAAGCTCGCTGACGCCCGCACATCAGCTAGCGCAAGAGGGGTAAACGGTGGGTGGATTGCCAAGAGAGGAAGGTTTCTTCGAGTCCGAGACCTTTGGGGTTTCAGTTGACAGCTCGCAGGGCGGCATGTTTTGTGCGGTGAAGAGGTTCTTGGGGTTGTGATGCGCTGCGCGAAAACCCCAAAGGTCTAGAATACGTGCCGCGGCGTGGAGAAGGCGGGGCGACTGTTGGCCGAGG
>CAZNRX010000133.1:1886-7972 GCA_964575455.1 uncultured Anaerolineales bacterium
TGTACCTGGCACATAGGGGTTGAGCACTGCGTGGCTGAGGGGGAGCGATGACCGAAGATGAAGGCTAAGGCGGAGGCCGATGGGAGTCCCACGGATGCGGAGGCTGCCTAGCGTAGCCACTGGCTTGTGGAGGTGGAGGGGCAGTGAGCCGCACCGAGAGAATCCTGCAGCAAGGCCAGGTGCTCTTCGCAAGCCACGTGGCCCGTCAGTAACCACAGGACGAAAGGAGGAGAAGCATGAGCAGAGCAACTCTTAGCATCATCGTGTACGGCATCTATTACCTCGTGGCCGGGCTGAGCTATGCGGTGCTGCCCGAGGTCGCGCTCAATCTATTCGGCTTTCCAGTGGAGGGAACCTGGAGTCTCCGTGTAGCCGGGGTCTTGCTGGGCCTGCACGGTTACTTCTACGTGCAAGCTGCGCGCCAGGAGTTCGCCCCTTACTACAGGTGGACGGTTCACGGCCGCATCGTGGCCTTTGTTGTCTTCGCTGCCTTTGCTGCGCTGGGTCTCGCTCAGCCGGTGATACTCCTCTTCGGAGTGATAGACGTAGCGGGAGCGATTTGGACCTGGCTGACCCTTCGCACCTCCGCCCCCTAGGGACTGATGCAGTGCTCTGGGTCTGGCATTCGGTTCACATGCTGAGGATGACAGCTTAGGTCGCTGGAGAAGGTAGAGATGATCGGGGAGGAGCGGTATGGCACAGGTTAGCCTCAAGACCGCGGGGCGGTTGGCAGGACTGCTGTTGATGGTGGTGGCAGCGCTGGGGCCGTGGTTTGTGGATACGCACCCGGCAACGGAGGAGACGTGTTCGCCGCCTCTCGTGTGGGTGGGTGAGGGCTGCTGCGCGTGCCTGGAGTCTCTGGCTGCGGCGCTCGGCCGGGTGGCCAATCTGGGCGAGAGCGCGCCGTTGCTGTTGGTCCTGTGCCTCCCGGCGGCGCTGCCCTTTGTCAGCACGCTGTCTCTCCTGTTTGGCGGCGAGCGCCGGGGCGTGTGGGCCGGCCACCTGGCGGCATGGGGGTTGGTCGGCGCTTACGCGCTGATCTGGTTCGCCGGAATATGGTATCTCTACCGGGTGATCTGGCTATGGGGCGCCGGGCTGTGCGTCATGGTCGCGGCCGCGATGTTGGCGGGGGAAGTAGTGGCGAGATGCGCTAGAGCGAGCTCCGGATCTTCGAGCGGCTCCTTGGGTGCCGCCAGCACGATCTGCAGCACCCGGGGACGGCTGGATCGCGCGGGGAGGTAGGGCCTTTGCCCCGGCGGCGCAGGCGTTTGGGGCCGGGTGAGCAGGAGCAGGGGTTTTGACGTCCGAGACCTTTGGGGTTTCAGGTGACAGCTCGCAGGGCGCCATGTTGTGTGCGGTGAAGAGGTTCTTGGGTTCGTGATGCGCTGCGCGAAAACCCCAAAGGTCTAGAACACGTGCTCCTGACCGGGTGAGCCGCGGCATCACTTGGTGCGACTGCTGGCCTGTGACGCTGACGGGAACGAGGGGCGGAAGCCGTGGGTGAGAAGCCAACGGTTGAAACCGATGGCTGATACGAGAAGTGCGTTGGAAGCGCACTTTGACTACAGACAAGCGCTCTGAGTTGTGGTATACTAGGCACTGCGGTTCACGGCTAACGGGCAGCGCGATGCGATGCAGGAGTGAGATCAGTTGGGATGAGGACAGCGGTCGGTAAGAGCAAAGAGTCTCTACGACAGGGCCAGCTCCGAGGATAAGACTCTGCGCGTCTACGAGGGGCGGTCCCACGAGGTGTTCAACGAGTCGGAACAGGCCCGGGTGTAGAAGGAGGGTCACTATGCGCTGTGCAGCTTTGCGTCGGTACGTTCTGTTCATCGCTTTTCTGGTCCTGCTGACCGTCGGCCCCAGCGGCCACGTCTCCGCCGGCGCGAACGTCTGGACCAGCAACGGACCCGAGGGCGGCAGAATCCAGGCTCTCGCCATCGACCCCGCTACGCCGGCTACCCTCTACGCGGGCACCGATGGCGGCGGTGTCTTCAAGAGCACCGACGGCGCCGGGAGCTGGCGCCCCGCCAGCACAGGCCTCACCGCCACCAGGATTGAGACCCTGGTCATCGATCCGATCACGCCGTCCACGGTGTATGCGGGGACCGACGACGGCGGCGTCTTCAAGAGCACGGACGCTGGCAGCAGCTGGAGCCCCGCCAGCAGCGGCCTGACGGCGGACAGGGTGCGGTCCCTGGTCATCGACCCCTCGGCGCCCGCCATCCTCTACGCGGGCACGCTGGGCGGCGGTGTCTTCAGGAGCGACGACGGTGGGGAGAGCTGGAACCCGGCGAATACGGGCCTCACCGAGGTTCAGGTCGATGCCCTGGCCATCGATCCGGAGACACCGACCACGCTCTACGCGGGCACGCTGGGCGGCGGTGTCTTCAGGAGCGACGACGGCGGCGAGAGCTGGAACCCCGCGAGCGTGGGCCTGTCGGAGACTATCATTCGGGCGCTGGCCATCGACCCGGAGACGCCGACCACCCTCTACGCGGCGACGCCCGGCGGGCCCTTCAGGAGCACCAATGGCGGGGGTACCTGGAGCCCAGCCGGTACGGGTCTGATCACGACGTACACCTACGATCTCGCCGTCGACCCGGAGACGCCGACCACTCTCTACGCGGCGACGAACAGCGGGGTATACAAGAGCACCGACGGCGCCGAGCGTTGGGACGCGGCCAATACCGGGCTGAGCTACCTCGGTGCGATGGTCCTGGCCATCGATCCGCTGACGCCGTCCACCCTTTACATTGGGACAGGCGCCGCCGGGATGTTCAAGAGCAACGACGCCGCCGATAGCTGGGTCCCGGCCGACGCCGGTCTGAGCGGCACCGACGCCTATGCTGTGGCGGTCGATCCCGCTTCGCCGCATACGGTCTACGCCGGCACGTGGGGCGGGGGGGTGTTCAAGAGCGACGACGGCGGGGGGACGTGGGCCTCCATCAACGTCGGCATCACCCGCCTCTCCGTCTACTGCCTGGCCATCGACCCGACCGACCCGGCCACCCTCTACGCCGGCACGGTGGGGGGCTGGGTATTCAGGAGCACTAACGGCGGCAGCAGCTGGGCGAACGCGAGCACGGGCCTCGTCACGGTCGACGTGATCGATCTGGTGATCCATCCGGCGACGCCGTCCATCCTGTACGCCGCGACGAGCAATGGTGTCTTCAAGAGCACCGACGGCGCCGACAGCTGGGCCCCGGCTAACGTCGGCCTGTCCGCTACTATCGTCTGGAGCCTGGCCATCGACCCGGCGACGCCGTCCACGCTCTATGCTGGGACGCATACAGGCGGGCTCTTCAAGAGCACGAATGGGGCCGGGAGCTGGGAGGAGGCCAACGTGGGCCTGACCGCCAGCGAGGTTCGATCGGTGGTCATCGACCCGGCGACGCCGACCACGGTCTTTGCAGGCACGCGCAGCGGTGTGTTCAAGAGCACGGACGGCGGGGGGAGCTGGAGCCCGGTCAACGCGGGCTTGACCCATCTGAGAGTCAGGGCGCTGGTGGTCGACCCGAGCGCACCCTCGACGCTCTACGCCGGGACTCACGGCGGCGGCGTCTTCAAGAGCGAAGACAGTGGGGAGAGCTGGACTGCCATCAACGCTGGTCTCAGCGCTCCCTACGTGCGGGCCCTGGCCGTCGACCCGCTGAGGCCGTATGTCCTCTACGCCGGGACCGACGGTGGCGGCGTGTTTCGGCTGGGTCAGTGGCCGTTCACGGTCTATCTGCCGCTGATGGCGCGCGCTCACTAGGTGTTATCGGCCGCATTGTCTGAAGGCCGATTGGCCGAACTGAATGGATGGACAAGGGAACAAGAAAAGGGCCTCGGGGGCGCTTGGTGAGAAGGCAGGCATCAGCTGGTCGGGCCTTCCAGGTCGAGAATGACGTGCTTGAGATCTATCTCATCAAGGATCCGCTTGCACGCTGGTGGGCTGAATCGCTTTTACCTATGCCCTGCGTGCTGCGTGGTGAGATAGGGCCTTTGCCTCGGCGGCCCAGGCGTTTGGGGCCGGGTGAGCAGGAGCAAGGGTTTTGACTCCGAGACCCTTGGGGTTTCAGTTGACAGTTCGCGGGGCGCCATTTTGCGTCCGGTGAAGAGGTTCTTGGGGTCGTGATGCGCTGCGCGAAAACCCCAAAGGTCTAGAATACGGGCCGCGGCTTGGGGAAGCCGCAGCAGCTGTTGGCCGAGGTGTACCTGGCACATAGGGGTTGAGCACTGCGTGGCTGAGGGGGAGCGATGACCGAGAAGGACTACTTCAACCGTTGTCCAGAGTGCGGCGAGGCGCGCATGGATCAGATGTGGCAATCCCACATTGTGTCAGGATGAAGGAGAGAGGATGAAAGCTCAAGACGCGGCGTACCGTGGGCTGGCTGTTGTGAGCCTGGTGGCACTTCTGTTTGGCACGGTTACTGTCACCAGTGGGCCTATGCTGAGTGGAGCCGAAGGGTTGGTGCCGCCCGCGCACGCGGTTGCCCCTTCGGACTGGGACGGCAACATCGATGATACCATCCCGCCCGGTGGTGCAGGGCGTGTTGCCGAGGCCACCCAACGCTCGTCGGTGATGTTCATCGAAAACGTGGGCCAGTTTGACGAGGAGGCGCGGTTCCGTGCCTACGGCGGTGACCGGGACCTGTGGTTGACGAAGGAAGGCCTGTGGATCACGGTGCCTTCGTCCGAGGCCGGAAACCCCCGTCCCCCCTGGGCTGAGGG
Source organism: uncultured Anaerolineales bacterium (assembly GCA_964575455.1). Taxonomy (GTDB): domain Bacteria; phylum Chloroflexota; class Anaerolineae; order B4-G1; family B4-G1; genus SKLM01. The sequence continues at coordinate 6,603 of CAZNRX010000133.1, forward strand.
GGCCCTACAGGAGAGTGAAGCCCGCCCGGCTGTGGCGCTGCGTCTTTCGTTCGTCGGTGCGAACCCGCAGCCGCGAATACAGCCGTTCCAGCCATCGAACACGCGGGTGTCGTACTTCAACGGAAACGACCCGTCCCAATGGCACAGGGACGTGCCGGTCTGGGGTGGCGTGCGCTACGTGGACCTCTATCCCGGGGTGGATCTGGAGATAGCTGGGCTTGAGAGCCAGGGAACGTGGCGGTTAGTCGTTCGCGATCCGGGGTTCCCCGTCTCGGACGTCCGCCTGCGGGTGGAGGGGGCGCAAGACGTAAGATTAGAGGGTGACCTCCTGCGCCTCCATACCGCCGTCGGCGACCTGACTTTGCCGCTTTTGGGTGTGGAGGGTGCGCTTCTGCAGGCTGAACCAAGGACCTCAAGAACGGAACCCGGCGCCTTCGAAGTAGCAGCTCCTTTCCCCTTCCCTTCGTCACGCTCCCGTTCCGTGTCCCGCCAGGCCAGGACTGATGATCTGCTTTACGCCACCTTCCTCGGAGGCAGTGACACCGACTGGGCCAGTGGCGTTGCGGTGGATCAGGCCGGCGCGGCTTACGTCGCAGGCTACACCCGCTCCTCAGACTTACCCACCGCGCCTGGGGCGTTCGACGCCATCCACAACGGCGATGGGGATGCCTTCGTTGCCAAGCTGGACGCCTCCGGCAGCGGTCTGGCCTATGCCACCTTCCTCGGAGGCAGCCGCACCGATAACGGCAAGGGTATTGCGGTAGACCAGGCTGGGGCGGCCTATGTCGTAGGCCACACCCATTCCTCAGACTTCCCCACCTCGTCTGGAGCGTTCGATACCATCCACAGCGGCAATGAGGACGCGTTCGTGGCCAAGCTGGACGCCTCTGGGAGCGACCTGGCCTACGCCACCTTCCTCGGAGGCAGTGACAAGGACTACGGCCATGGCATTGCGGTGGATCAGGCCGGAGCGGCCTACGTCGTGGGCTCCACCCGTTCCTCAGACTTCCCCATCGCGCTATATGCCTTCGATGACACATACAATGGCGACTATGACGCGTTCGTGATCAAATTGAACGCCACTGGGAGCGATCTGGCCTATGCGACCTTCATCGGGGCCAACAACTGGGACAGCGGCTATGACATCGCGGTGGACGGGGCCAGGGTAGCGTATGTCACGGGCAGGACCGAGTCCTCCGGCTTCCCTTCCACACCAGGGGCCTTCGACATCACACACAACGGCGATGAGGATGCGTTCGTGGTCAAGCTGAACGCCTCTGGGAGCGATCTAGACCTCGGTTTCACAAGTTTTTAGGCATTGAGGTAAAAGTGTCACAAGCATTCGTTTGTGGTAGAATTGGACCGCACCG
>CAZNRX010000134.1:0-7834 GCA_964575455.1 uncultured Anaerolineales bacterium
CGTGGAAGCCCTCCGCATCCATGCCCAGCCAGTGGCCCACCCCCTCCGGCGCGGAGAACGTCGTGTCGCTCTCAAGGAACGTGCGCACCACCCAGGTCCGGCCCGCCGACTCCGCCATGTCGAGCCCTTGCGCGGGCACCCCCTCAATCGTCCTCGCGCCGATGTCTGTGCCGTAGATCAGGCGATCCTGGTAGCGAAGGAAGAAATCTCGTGCCGCGTCCGGGTCCTGGGCGAAGTTGAGGTACATCTCGATGCCCGGCGTCAGGTCGAAGCAGATCTGAGGATGAGCGTCCAGGAACTCTTCTGCTCGCGCCAGGTCCGCTGAGAGGAAATAAAAGTGCGCGAAGACGATCCTCAGGCGGGGGTGGCGCTCCAGCACCCGGTCGACCTCCGCGTACAGCGTCTCCTTAGCCGGGTAGCTGCCCTCGCCGTAGAACCAGCCCTGTGCGCGAGCCCAGTCGGGGCAGCGCTCTACGTCCCAGAACTCTTCGGGGTCCGCGACGTGGAACACGACCGGCATGCCGGTCGCCTCCAGCGCTTCCCACATCCCCACGTACCCAGGGCCGTCGAGGCGCAGGGGCAGCATCTGGTGTACCATCGGCTTCCCCTCGATCAGCTTCAGCCCGTCGAAGCCGATAGCCTGCAGCGTGGCGATCTGGGCCGCCAACGTCTCCGAGGCTCTGTCTGGAGCAGCGAAGACCTGGCTGTAGTCGAGCGCGCCGCATGTCGTCACCCTCTGGGGATGGTGGGCCTTGAAGTGGATCAAGGCCGGATTCTGATTGATGCGTTGCACGTCCGGTATCGCCACCAGGTTGGCGCGCGCCGTTTGGGTCGTCTCCATCACCGCCAGCACGTCGTCCATCAGGCTGGGATGCGAGAAGTGAATGTGACCGTCGATCACAGATAGGTCCTCAAACCCCGAGAAATCCATGTCTATCTCCTCTTCGGCACTCCGCTATGCTCCGTGCCTGAAGGCGAACATACCTCACATAGGAGCACTGTGTAGACATCCACACCGATGTTCAGCCTATCCAGGGGCTGCTCCAGCGTGCTCGCCTCTCCGTTGTCTGGAGACAGCACCCGACCAGTCTACAGGAGGCGGGCTCGTTTGTCAATTTGCAGGGCGTCCTCGTGTGTTCTGGCGGTCCTCCGGGACGCCGTCTTGAGCCAAGCCTGAGGGTTACCGAGATTGATAACACCCTGGTCAGGGAGTGATGGCCCTTGTCAAGAAGAGACTTGTCGAGTAAACTGGGCGAGCACCTGAGAGAGGACTTCGAGTGTCTGAGATGAGGAGATACATGGGAATGACCGATAGCGCGACGACGAGAGACCTTGCCGGACAGCCCTCCGAGGAGCTCACTTTCTGGCAGAAGCTTGGCTTCGGGGTGGGAGATATCTACGGCGGTGGCTCCTTCATCGTCATCGGCATCTACTACCTGAACTTCTTGACCGACGTGGTGCGCATTAACCCGGCTCTGGCCGGCACGGTGTTCCTCATCAGCAAGGTCTATGACGCCATCACCGACCCCTTCGAGGGCATCATCGCCGATCGCACCCGCACGCCGCTGGGCCGCCGCCGCCCCTACCTGCTGGCGGGGGTCGTGCTGGTCTTCCTCTCCTTCTTCGCGCTCTGGTACCCGGTGGACTACGCTGAGGAGATGCGGCGCTTCCTGTTTGTGGTCGCGGCGTATCTGTTCTTCTCCACCGTGGTGAGCATTGTGAAGCTTTCTTACAACGCGCTGGCCGCGGAGCTGACGCTGGACTATCACGAGCGCACCTCGCTCAGCTCCTTCCGCATCTTCTTCTCGTTGGCCTCGTCGCTGCTGTCGGCCGTGGTGCCGCTGGAGATCGTCAAGCGCGCGCCAGACGTGCGCTCCGGCTATATCACCATGGGCCTGGCCTTCGGCGCCTTCTTCGCCCTGCCCCTCATCGCCACCGTCGTCAGCACCCGCGAAAGGCCGGAGTTCCAACAGGAGATTCAGCCGTTCAACTGGCGCGAGAGCTTCATCGAGCCGTTCCGGGTGCGCACGTTCGTGCACGCTCTGTTGATGTACCTGTTCGCCTTCATCGCCATGGACGCTGTCCTGAGCATCGTGATCTACTACATGAAGTACTTCCTGGGGCGGGGCGACGAGACGAACTACGTCACCGGCACGCTGCTGCTGGCCGAGATCGCGGCCCTGCCGTTCTACAGCTGGCTCAGTAAGCGCACGAACAAGCGCCTGGGCTACATCGTGGGGGCGTGCATCTGGATCGTGACCATGCTGTTCAGCTTCGCCGTTGTCCCCTCGGCGCCCTCCTTCGTGGTGTACGTCTTCGCGGCGCTGGTGGGGCTGGGCGTGGGCGGCATCGTGGTGATGATCTACGCCATCTTCCCGGACATCCCCGACGTGGACGAGCTGAGGACCGGACGGCGGCGGGAGGGGGTCTACTCGTCCATGATCGCCTTCACCCGCAAGGTCAGTGCAGCCGTGGCGCTGTTCTTGGTCTCCAACAGCCTGGCGCTGGCCGGCTACGTAATGCCGGTGGAGCAGGTCGTGCAGGGCGTGTCCAAGCTCGTCGAGCAGCCTCAATCGGAGACCTTCATCCTGATGCTGCGCTTGATCTTCGCCTTCGTACCCATCGTTCTGGTAGGGCTGGGCCTGTTCTTTGCCTTTCGCTATCCATTAACCTCGGAGATACATCGTCGCCTGGGCCGCGTGTTGCAGGTGCGCCGGAGCGACGAACCAGAGGACCCCGATGTCGAGCGGGAGGCCGAGGACTTGAGCCGGGTGCTGATCGGGGAGTGAGCCCGATCAAGGTCCGAGGTTGCCAGAAGAAGCTGCTCTTCATCGATTGGAGGATCAAGCTGTGCCATCTCGTGCTGCAGCTCGCTCCATCAGCCGGCCTATTCGGGAGGGCCTGTGGCAGAGTCCGTCCCCCGCTCTCCACGTGCTGGCTGTCTTTGAGCGTGCCTGCGACCTGGTCGGCGCCGGGGAGGAGGGGAGAAGGCGCGTCATCGGGCTGGTGGCGCCGGAGATCGGCGACGGCCCGCTGAACGTTGTCTTGGATCAGGGCGGCTGGGACTTCACCGCGGTTGAGCCGGGAACACGCGCGCGGATCGACGGAGGGCAGCTACAGGTCGGTAGCTTGGAGGTCGACTTGCGCCAGGCGGAGGTCTGGGAACCGCGGCCAGATTGGGCCGCCCTGCGCAAGCACCGAGCCGCCATAGCGGGCCGGCTCCCAGCGCTGCGCGCTCTCACCCTGGCACACGTTCAGACTGGGATGCTCCTCGCCCTGCTGGACGCGGTGTCGCGCGAGGACTCGCCCCGGGAGGCCATTCTCGCCGCTGCCCGCCCGGCCGTGAGGGCTTTGAAGGCAGGGTGGGGCGGCGACGTGGCCCGGCTACGGGAGGGTGCCGCTCAACTGGCTGGCCTGGGAAGCGGCTTGACGCCTGCCGGTGACGATTTTCTCTGCGGCTCCATGCTGTGGGCCTGGGTGGCCCATCCCAGGCCCGGTTCTTTCTGCCGCGCGATGGCCGCGTCCGCAGCCTCTCGGACCACGACGCTCTCGGCCGCTCTCCTGTGGGCCGCGGCGCACGGAGAGTGCAGCGCCGCATGGCACGTGCTGCTGAAAATGCTTGCCCACCCAGATGATGTCGGATTCTCCACAGCGACGAAGGACGTGCTGGCGCATGGCGCTAGCTCCGGCGCAGACGCGCTGGCGGGCTTCCTCTGGGCGGGCGAGGCAGTCAGGTGAGCGGGGCTTAGTCGGAGATGATTTCGTTTAGACCATCAATCAATAGGCTGGTTTCCTCGGCATCAACCGTGATTCTTCGCTTCCTGCAGCGCCAGGTAGATCTTCTCGGCCGAAAGAGGCAGGTCGTTGAAGCGGATGCCGAGGGCGTCGTTGATGGCGTTCGCGATGGCCGGCGCGGTCTGCACCATCACGTGTTCGCCCACACCCCGCGCGCCCCACGGCCCATCCTCCAGCGGCGTCTCGACGTAGTCGCCTTGGATCTCCTTAGGCACGTCTACGGCACTCGCAATGCGGTAGTCCACCATGCTCTTGTTGAGCGGCCGACCGGCGTCGTCAAAGCGCAGCGCCTCGAAGGCCGAGCTCATGCCGTGCACCGCTCCGCCCTCAACCTGCGCCAGGACCAGGTCGGGATTGATCGCTTTGCCCACGTCGTACGCGCTGGCGATCTTCAGGAAGTCGATCTCGCCCGTCTCGGTGTCGACCTCCAGATCCACCGCCTGTGCGCCGACGGTGTAGTGCACCACGGCGCGGGGGCCTTGGCCGGTGTCGAAATCGAGGTTGGTGACGTAGGTCGGCATGAAGCTGCCGCGTCCCACGATCGGGCCGCCTCTCCATCCTTCGGTCTCCTCCTTGGGCAGGCCGTAGATCACCATCCCTTCCAGCGGCTGCTCCCGTTCGGATCTGTAGGAGATGACCACCCCGTTCCTGATGTCCAGGTCGTCGGGACCCTCGTCCCATTCCTCCGCCACGACCTCTAGGATCTGCTGTCTGGCGTCCTCGGCGGCTGCCTTGACCGCGTTGCCCATCGACCAGGTGATGCGACTCGCCACCGTCTGCCACTCGTAAGGGCTGTACTTTGTGTCTATCGGGGCCGCGACGCGCACCCACTCGTATGGCACCCCCAGCGCCTGGGCAGCGACCTGGGCGGCGACGGTGAAGGCGCCCTGGCCCAGCTCCTGCGCGCCGATCTCCACGTTGACGGTTGCATCCTCGTTGAAGCGCACCACGGCCGAACTGCCCGGGTTGGGCGGCATGGCCGGCGCCTTCCACATAATAGCGAGGCCCTTGCCGCGGCGCTTGTGCGGCGCAGAGGGCTTCTCCTCCTCGCCCAAGCTGATGGCCTCGCAGACTTTGTCAATGCACGTCACCATGTCGATGGCCGGCATATCCATACCCGTCAGGATGGTGTCCCCGGTCTTGACGCAGTTGCGCCGGCGGAACTCCGCCGGGTCCATCCCGATCTTCTCCGCCAACTGGTCCATGATCTGTTCGATGCCCCAGTGAATTTCCGGCATACCGAAGCCGCGCATCGGTCCCCCGATGGGCAGGTTGGTGTAGACGGAGCGGGAATCCCCCTTCACGTTCGGGATGTCGTAGGGGCCGGTGCAGGAGTAGCCAGCAGCGCGGGCGATGTTCACGCCGTAATCGTTGTAGGCGCCGCCGCCGAAGGTGTATTCGGTCTCCATCGCCAGCAGGTTCCCGTCAGCGTCGCAGCCGATTTTGGTGTGGGCCACCAGGCTCTGGCGCATAGTGGTGCCTACGAACTCCTCCTCACGCGTCATACGCAGCTTGACCGGATGCCCCTTGACCGCCCGGGCCAGGACCACGGCCGAAGCCTCCATAGTCACGCCTGCCTTGCCGCCGAACCCGCCGCCGACGTAGGGAGACAGCACCCGGAGGTTGCCGTGCGGGATGTCGAGGCTCTGCGCGATGAGATCCCGCTGCGCGTGAGGCGACTGCGTGCTGGTCCACAACGTCACCTGTCCCGATGGCTTCCAGAGGGCCACCGACACGTGCGGCTCAAGCGGTACGTGCTGAATCTGGGGTAGGCCGAACGTCATTTCCACGATGGCGGCGCACCTAGGCCAGGCGGACTCCACGTCCCCCTTGCGGAGCCGGAAATGCTCCGAGATGTTCGTGCCCGGTTCGGGAAAGATGAAGTCGGCCACTTTGTACTCGCCCAGGTCGGGGTGGATCAGCGGGGCATCAGGCTGGATGGAGTCCATCGGCTCAAAGACCGCGGGCAACTCCTCGTAGTCTACCTCGACCAGTCGGGTCGCTTCCTCTGCAATCGCCTCGGTGGTGGCGATCACCCCGGCGACCGGCTCCCCGAAGTAGCGCACGTGGTCACGGGCCAGGACAGGGCGATCGACGAGGTACATGCCGACCAGCTCGGGTGCCTCCTTGCCAGTGACCACTGCCTTCACGCCGGGCACCTCCAGGGCCTTGCTCGTGTCTATTCGCTTGATCAGGGCGTGCGCGTGCGGGCTCCGGGCCAATCTGGCGTGATAGAGGTTGGGGCCAAACTGAATATCGTCGGTGAAGATGGCGGTCCCGGTGAGCTTGTCATATGCATCCACGCGGGGGACGCTCTTTCCGACGGGGTCAGGCGTAGATACAGCTTTGCTTGGATTCATCTTATGCATCTCCTTCGTGCCCTTCGTGTTGCACTACGAACTCGCCGCCTGCACGGCTTCGATCACCGCTCCAAGGGGATCGCCAGACCCCCGCGCGCTATGAGCTCGCCGTCTTCACGGCTTCGATGATGCGTAGATAGCCGGTGCAGCGGCAAAGGTTTCCGACCAGCGCCAGTCTTATCTCCTCGTCGGTCGGGTCTGTGCCGCTTCGCTTGCAGCGCTCCAGCAGGGCGTGAGCAGAGATCAGGATGCCCGGCGTGCAGAAGCCGCACTGAACGGCATTATGCTCCATGAACGCCTCTTGGAGCCGCGTCAAGTGCCCGTCCTCTGCCAGCCCCTCCACCGTGACGATCTCGGCTCCGTTCGCCTCCACCGCCAGCACCATGCAGGAGTTGACCGGCTCGCCGTTCATCAAGATGGTGCACGCTCCACACTCGCCTGCGGAGCAGCCGTTCTTGGTGCCCGTGAGTCCCAGTCTTTCCCGCAGCGCTTGGAGCAGCGTCTCGTTCGAATGGACGTCGATACGCTCCTTGCTGCCGTTCACAGTCACAGTAATCGAATGCGTTGCCATCGTATTTGTCCTCCTCCACACTACGCAATACGCAATGCGCGACACGCACTACGCGATCATCTCCGCAGCGCCAGCAGCTCAGCTGTGATCTCACGCAAGGCTCGCAGCGTGAGGGCGCGAACCATTGCCTTCCGGTAGGCGGCGCTGGCACGTACGTCGCTGATGGGCGTTGCGGTCTCCATCGCCTTATCTGCCGCCAGCGTGAAGATCTCCTCGCCTGGCGAGCTTGCCGTCCATCCCCCCAGTGCCTCCTCTGCCTGCCGCGCCCGTAACGGCACTGGCGCCACCGAAGCCAGCCCGATCCGGAATCGGTAACCTGACGTCGTCCCGTCGTCTTTCGTGCCCTTCGTGTTCGCGGGATTCGTGTCGGGGAAACCCAGGGCGGCCACGCCGGCAATGGCCAGATCACCAGCTTTGTTGCGGCCCAGCTTCAGGTACTTGCCGACGTGATCGGTCGGCGGGGTCGGGAAACGAATGGCCGTCATCAGCTCGCCCGGCCGGATCGCCGTCTTGCCCGGTCCAAGGAAGAACTCGTCGGCTGGTACCACCCGCTCCCCACCTGGTCCGTAGAGGACCATGCTCGCCTCCAGCAACAACGTCGCTGGAGCGGTGTCGGCAGCCGGGGAAGCGTTGCACAGGTTGCCACCCAGGGTGGCCCGGTTGCGCAGCTGATACGAGGCAACGGAGTTAGCCGCCTCCGCCAACAACGGGTAGCGAGTCTGCACGACCGGGTGGTGGGCGACGGCGTTGAGGGTAGTCGCTGCGCCGACGGTTAACCCGGCCTCGGGATGCTGTCCATCCCCGTCTTCGTACCGAATATCGCGCATGCCAGGCAGATGCTTAACGTCTACCAAGAACTCGGGCCGCATGAATCCGTCGCGCATGCGGACGAAAAGGTCTGTACCGCCCATCATGGAACGTGCCTTGCCGGTGTGCTCGGTCAGCATGCGGCTGGCTTCGGCCAGCGATGCGGCCTTCACGTAGTTGAACTCAGGGAGTCCAGGGCTCGGCATGGTCATAGCTTAACCACCTCCTTCGTCAGACGCTTGGTCGGATAGCAAGTCCGACCTACATGTACTACTACAAATCACGTTTTACGCCTTACGCC
>CAZNRX010000135.1:0-7829 GCA_964575455.1 uncultured Anaerolineales bacterium
CGACCACATCGAGCGGGTGGCATACGGCCCGTCTCCGTCGACACGTGGAGCAACCCTTTCGACGGCAACCCACGGCGACGGCGTGACCGTGGAGCACGATCGGGACTGGACGTGGATTGCCTTCGACGCCAAGCCAGCCGAGGCGGTGCGAGATCGTTTGAAGGAGATGGGGGCACGCTGGAGCAGGAAGCGGCAGGCCTGGTACGTCCGCCGCGACGTCCCTGATGATGAACTGGCTTGGCTGACAGGTGGCGACACCGATGAATCGGAGGCCGAACAAGATACCGGGCCTTTCGGTTACGTGCCCGGCAAAGGGGACGCATGCGACTACGTTCCGTCCTGGATGGAGATTCCCCGGATGCGTGAGACCGAGGGGCACCGAGACGCGATGGCAGTGGTCAAGCTCTTCACGCCGGACGCGGACTTCACCTGGTACGTCGTGGAATACGACGCCACCACCGAGCAGGCCTTCGGGCTGGTGGCGCGGGGTGACCCATCACTCACGGAGTTGGGGTACTTCTCCCTGGCGGAGCTTAGCGAGGTCAAGGGCCCGCTGGGCCTCGCGCCTGAGCGGGACAAGTGGTTCCGCCCTACGCCGGTCAGGGTCTTGGCTGATTACAGAGCCAAGTGGGGCGACAACGGACCCTACAACGGTCCCGTGAACTGCGTCTCCTGCGCGGTCTGCGGGGAGACGATCCCCTACAGCTCGCCCTCCCAGGAGTGCCAGGGGGAGGGATGCCAGCGCGTGATCTGCCCCCAGTGCACGGCTCAGGGCACACAGGTCTGCCCAGCGTGCGCTGAGGAGGAGCCGTCCACAGACTCACCGGAGCCCCCGAAGGGATGGACGGCTGAGGACATCGAGGTCCTGCTGGAGGCGTTGGAGAAGGGACCGATCTTGCTGGCAAGTAGCGACCTGGGACTGCCCACGATTCACGACTTCCATCCTCGACACCTGGGCTTTGGCGTGTTCGAGGTGAGCACGGCCGACTACACGATCCAGTATGACGCGGGGACGCAGATGCATCGGCTGCCCTCGGGGAAGGGAGCCTGGTCGCGCGTGCGAGTCATCGAGGGGACGTACGACTATCCTTATGACGAGGCGAAAGCCAAGCTGAACGCTTATCTGGCTGCCATGAAGGCCGAGACCGACGATGTGGATCAGGCGGCTGTCATCGAAGCAAGCACCGGCGTCACCGAGTTGGAAGATGACGCGACGGCAGACGAAGGGCCAACGGATGACACGTCGGCTGATGAACTGGATCAAGGGCCTGAGCCCGACAACGATGGGGCCACCGAGGATCTGGACGAGGCTCAGGAGCCAGACGACGGTATTCCAGACGTCATCGAGGTTGATCTGGGCCGCAACCATGGCTGGGCCATTGCTCAGGTCGAGCGGGTGCGCGGGAAGTGGTTGTACTACGCGCTCGCCGAGCAAGATCAGGACAAGCCGGACAGGCATGGCGGGAAGATCCAGATGTACGGCCGCGGCATCGTGTGGCGTGCAGCAACTGCATAGCGAAGACGCAAATCACCAAGAACAGGTGGCGGGTTACACGGCGCAAGCCGCCGTGAGCTTCAATCCTGTCCATTCCAACAGGAGGCATCATGTACTTGTATGCAACGTACACAGGCGCAAGAGCCAAGCGATTCGCGGCGCGGCCAGCCCCTGCTGGGGCAGGCTGGCCCGAGATCGAAGATCAGGTCGAGAAGATACTGCACTATGCATCTAGCTTCGACGACCCGGGTCCCGATCGACACAAGTTCGTTGCACTAGACGCGCAAGGTAACGAGTTGGCAAGGAAGATGGTGAACGGGTACTAGGACATCTGACCAACGCAGGTGAAGCGGTAGGCCCGGTCCAGAACATGGACCGGGCTTATTTCGTGGTGCGCTGGGTATGTCGAGTGTCTGGGAGGTGGAAGTCCTCCGCGGCTATGGAGGGGCACGCGCACCGTGATCAATGATGATCAAGTGGCTCGGTGTTGGATACATATGGGGGTTGGGATCTCACCATCAGCTGTTAGTACTATGTTGCAGCTCGAGGTGTCGGTCCAACACATCGCTACTTGCCAGCATGCAATATTGCTTTTGCTGTCTCCATAATTGAGGGCGCGGTGGGGGCTTTCTCATCGACCAGGTCCTCAACTAGCTCCCGTGCCTTGTCCCGCCTGCCTGCTTGCTGGAGGTGCTCGGCGTATTTCAGCGTCGCCAGATGGTACTTGTGCCAGTGTCCTGTCGTGCGCGCGGTCTCTCGGGCTTGGTCCCAGGCTTCGCGAGCTTGTCTCGTATCTCTGCTCTGCGCCTGTCGCTTTGCCGAGAGTACGCGGACGCCTGTTCCGGCCATTGTTCCGGCCAGCGCTTGCGCTGCCGCCTCGTAGGCTCGTCGTGCTTCTGTAGTGTCACCTTTGGCCCATAGAATCTCCCCTTGAGCGAGTCGTGTCCAGGCTTTGATCCGCTGCTCCTGCCCAAGGTTGACGCGCAGCGCAGCCAGTTTCTCCTCCGCTTCCTCTGGCCGCCCCATTCGGGCGAGGGAGATGATCGCGTGAAGGGCATGAGCGCCGTGAAGCTGTTTATAGTGAGCAGCCTCTGCCAGTTCCTTTCCTTCAGCAAAGACCTCCCAGGCCTCTTCGTTGTTGTGCAGGGCCTGATGAATCCTACCGAGTTCGAACAAGAGCTTGACGTGTTGCCAATGCTGCGTTTCAGTGTCTCCGTTGTCGAAAGTAGCCAGTGCCTTCGAGTAGGCGAGCTTGGCCTCTCTGTAGCGACCGACAAGGGTGTGTACCCTGCCTGCGACAGCGCACGCATCAACCTGCAGGGGATCTCCAAGGGGGAGCTTGGCGACCATGCTTGTAAAACGCTGTTCGGCCACGATCTTCCAGGCTTCGTCTTGGTGGTGACTGAGCACGAGGGACTGGGCAAGCTTGATGGTGGTACTGACCCAGTCTCGATACCTGCCCAGGGTGTCTGCCGTCTGGCGCAGCTTTCGGAGGAGGGGGATGGCTTGGTCGGGGTCACCCAGAAGCAAGCATGCATGGCCGAGCTGGAGGCTTCCAAACACACTCTCTTCGCTGGGCTTGGTCAAACTCTCGAAGCGTGTTCTCCATTCGTCTGTCGTGACGTCGGTTCCGTTGGCGCCCGGATAGTAGCCAGTGTAAAGAAGGTAGTCTAGCACTGAACTGCGCAGGCCTCCTTCTGCTGCGAAGCGGCAGCCCTGTCGAATGTGGGCTAAAGCATCTCGCCAGAGGTGCAAAGCCTCGGGCTCTTCACCCTGTCTCCACAGCTTCGATGCACGCTTGGTGAGCTCAAGGTAGTGATCGGCAAAGCGTTGCTTCCACATCGGGAGTGACGCCATGTCGTGCTGACGAGAGAGAAGCCGTGCATACTCGTGGAGGAGGCGATGCGTTGCATACCGACCGGGCTGCTTCGCGATGACCAGACCGTTCTGCGCAAGCTCACGGAACGTTCGTCCGGTGTCAGCGCGATCCCAGTCCAGCACGTGAGAGAAAGCCCGAGCATCAAATGGTTGAGGCGAGATGGCAAGCGTACGGAAAAGGCGAGCAGTCTTCTCGGTCAGACGATGGTAGCTTACCTGGAAGGTACGGTTGAGGCTGTCCTGCCTGAATACCGTTGGGGCGACTTCGAGCGACAGGAGCAGACTCTGTCTCAGTTGGATCAATAATTCGCCAAGTCCATTGTCGTGCTGGGCCAGGCGATTGGCGATGTCCAGGGCCAGTGGGACGCCACCCAGTGTCTCCAGGATCCAATCGAGGTCTGCCGCATCGACGTTGGCTCCCTCGATTCCCCTGGTTAGAAGCTCCTGTGACTGCGGCGGCGGCATAGCTTCCATCGATAATCTTTGGACTCGTCCTCGCCATTGCTGGCTCTCAAGGTCCGTCCGGCGGGTGGTGATCAGGAGTCTGCCCGAAAGAGGATCAACCATCATCCACTTGTCCAGGTCAATGCGCTCATCCACGCCATCCAAGACCAGGAGGGTGCGCTTTCTAGCAAGTGCATCTCGTACCATGCGTCGGGAAGAGGCGTTCCAATCGTATTGATGCTCCGTGATGTTGTGGTCATGGAAGACTTGCTCAACCAAGGATCGAAACATTTGTCGGTTGGGATCCTCAGGCTCAGGTAAGCGACACTCGGGCGCCGTAGAGACCCACAGAATGCCGTCGGGGAAGCTGTCCTGCACTGCTTGATCGACCAACAGCAGGTGAGCGACTAGCCAAGACTTGCCCATGCCGGGGAATCCCTCGATGAGCAAGATGAGGGGCGCGGTGGCTCCTTTGGAGAGGAGCAGACGTCGCAAACTTCTCAGTCCGTTGGTTCGGCCGATGAACTGATCGGCATCGACCCAGGGAATCTTGCTCAGTGTAGGACTGCGATTCAAGTGATGCTCGGCTTCGCGCCACTCAAGATCTGTGAGTTCCCAACCGACCCTGTGTAGAAAGGCCTCCATCTGGTGTGGGTGCCAGAATCGGGATCCGATGAGTCTGGCTAGTCTCAAGCGGCTCTCGCTCCCCATCTGCTGTGGCTCAGAGAAGCTCTCCCATCGCGAAGCTTGAGACGGCGCTCGCTCCAGAGACTGGGCGAACTGCCGCAAGGATAGCTCCCATTCTTCTCGAATGCGTCTCAAACCGTCTGATTGGCGTTTCAAGGAATTTGAGTCGATGTCCATGATCCATCCCCTTAATGCTAAGTGGTGCGCCGCGCAAGGGGCATGCAACGGCCATGCAACGGCCGTGCAAGGCCGATGCAACGAGTAGGGGGGGTATAATGCACTTGCGCGCGCGAGTATCGAATATTGACGCCTTGAACGTTCAAGGCACATACCGGTGAAAGACCATAGCGGAAAGGTACGTGACAGACAACTCAAACGGTACCGCAGATCAAGAGTCCTTCCGGAAGGCAAAGGCCAGTAAGGAGCTTTGCCGATGCGTGAGAAGGAACAGGAGCGATTCGACGACGAGCGCCGTCGAGCGTTCCTCCGCAAGCTGCGAGACATACTGCGCAAGCTGGGCGGTGGAGACGGCGAAGAAGAACAAGAAGACGATCAATGAGTATGAAGCCGGTCGGGGCAGGCCACCCTGACCGGCTTCTTTCGTGCTTGGTACAGCGAAGGTATAATAGCCGGGGTCGTTCCAACCGTTTTAGAGGAGGTGAGATGTTACAACAGACGAACCGCGTGGCTACTTACGCTCGCGTCTCGACGGGTATGCAGGCGGAGGATGGAAAGTCGCTGGCTGCTCAGAAAGCCGAGATGAGCGAGTTCGCTCAAGCTCACGACTGGGAGATCGTCGCTGAGTTCGTGGACGCTGGTCTATCCGGGACCAACATGGACCGCCCAGGCCTGAAGAACGCCCTGAAAGCGGCAGAACAGGGCTCGTATGACATCCTGCTGGTGCACGAGCTCTCACGGCTGTCGCGCCGCCTCTATGACACCTTGGGCATCTTTGAGAAGCTGGGCCGGATTGAGGTGGGCTTTGCGTCTGTGCAGGAACCGAACTTCAACTTCTCAACCCCCACAGGTCGCCTGGTCTTGACGATGCTGGCTGCTCTGAATCAGTACTACGTGGATTTGCTGAAGATGCACACCGCCAAGTCGAAGCGGGAGAGAGCGCGGCGCGGGCTGTATAACGCTTCGATAACGCCGTATGGGTACGAACACGTTGGGGACGCCGACACGCCTCCGGAGCGCGTGCCAGAGCAGGCGGCCATTGTGGAGGAGATGTTCGAGAAATATGCGAGCGGGAAGTACTCCTTTCGTCAGATCGCCGATTGGATGAGCGATGCGGGCTATCGAACGCGGTCAGGGCGGCGGTTTTCGAAGGACACTGTGGCGGATATGATCCGCAACCCCTTCTACAAGGGGAAGGTGTGGTATCGGCAGGGATCGCACAGTCAGGACGAGGGGGAGATCTTCGACGGTCAGCATGAGGCGATCGTCAGCCCCCAGCTGTGGGAGCTATGTCGACGGGTGCGTGAGCGCCGGCGCACAGCGCCTCGAACCTATCAGCCCCAATACCGGGTCTACCTGCTGAACGGGCTTGTCAGATGTGACATCTGTGGCCGGAAGTTGAGGGCTCAGGGGGCGAAGGCCGGGGACTATTATCGGGAGATGTCGGTACAGCGAGGTTTTCTTGACTGCCCCGTCGGAGGTCGTGGCGTGCGGATGGAGGAGATAGATAGGCAGGTTGGGGCGGTCTTTCGGGAGTTGCGCCTGCCCTCCGATTGGCAGGACGAGTTGGCGGAAATGGTGGAAGAGGAGGAAGAGCTCGACACACTCCAGAATCGTCACGCTCGTCTAGTGGCGGAGCGTCGACGGCTGAAGCAGATGAAGATCCGGGGGGAATTCGACACCGATCCCGATCTTTACAGACGGGAGCGGACGCGGATTCAGCGGGAGTTGGCAGAGCTGCCGGCTGCGGCCGAGATTCAGGGAGTGGGGTTCGCGACTGGTGTGATAGAGGAGTTGACCGACACGTGGGATGACGCTGAGTTGATCGACCGACGGGACCTGCTGCGACTGGCGCTGCGTCAGATCAAGGTGGACGTCGTGCAGGGTAGGGTGGTGACCATCGAGCCGTATCCTGTCTTCGTACCCCTATTCCGAGAGCTTTCCTTCTTGCAGGAGTTGGGATTTGGGGTCTTCCATCCTGTCTGGTCCGAAGACGAAGCCGACGCGCTCGACGTAATGGAGACCCGAGCCAGGGTGACCGAGCTCCCGGATCCGGCGGACGTGCCGGATTGGCCCCTCGTCTTGAGCTTGCCAGTGGACATTGTCGGCAAGCGAATCACGCCTATGCTGAGTGATTGGCTGAAGAAGCGGCGCAGAGCGGACAAGCCTCTGGGGCCCGTGGTGGAGCTTGCGAACCCTCGCGTGCCCGCTCTGAAGGTGGATATCCGGCATTGGTCTGAGGTAACGATCGGGTCTGTGGAGGACTTGAGTGATGTGAAAGACGGGGCGGTGGGTTTTCTCTGGACGCCGTTTGCCCTACAGCGAGCAGAGGACAAGGCTGAGCTGGTGGAAGAGGTTAAGCGCGTACTGGAGAAGGGCGGTCGGTGGGCGTTCGTGGACGTGCTCCCCGCGTCGATGTCGGGGCACTGGCTCTACACGTATTTCTCGGACGCCTGGGAGAATGATACCGGCCTGACCTGGGACGCGTTTGAGCTGTATAACGAGCTCAGGGGCGCGGGGTTTGAGGTGGAGTTGGAGCGAATGACGCTCCAACGAGAGATGGTCCGAGAGGTAGCGTACGAGATGGTGCTGGAACGGGAGCGTTGCCCTCAGCTGGCGATCTTGCCCGATGAAACGTACGAAGAAGGGCTGACTGCCTTTCGCGAGGCGGTAAAGAGCGAAGACGACGAGGCTCTTGAGATATCGGAATTGACCTTGGTGCAGTTGACGGCCGACAAGGGATGATGAGAGGATCCGAAGGGTAATCGTGTCTCAGTTCAAGCCCGCGTCCTCGAAAGCGTCACGGACGAGACGGGAACCACGCTAGGTGTTACTTGGGACAAGACGTCCCCGAAGACGGGGAGTACAAGCGTGATTGAAGATGGTATCTTCATACGTGATTGCCCTGGAGAATCGTCAACAGCGACTTGACATATTACAAGGGTTATAGTATCCTCTAGGCACTAGCGAGAGCTAGACGTTTCTTCCAGAAGCGTGTACCTTAACGTGGTGAGAGTTGCGGAGCTGAGATAAAACAAAAGAGCCACCCCCAGTGATTTCGCGGTCGCCTGGGATGGCTCTCAGTTCAAGCTCCGTGCGGGCTATAGACTAGCCGCACAGAATTACTTGAGGCGGGGCCGACGGGAGT
>CAZNRX010000136.1:0-7667 GCA_964575455.1 uncultured Anaerolineales bacterium
CTCGACTGACTTCTGCCCCAGAGCTTTCGACCTTCCGCTGCTCGTTATCGCTGCAAGCGGGTCCTCCCGCTTGACATGCGCCGCTTTCCCAATATAATTAGCCGACTAATTGTTAGTCGGCTAATGAAAGGGAAGGTGAACGATGGAGCGTGAGAGGCTATCCACGACGCTCGGATATCTGCTCACTCACGTGTGCAAGGCCCACTACTCGCGAGCCCGGGCTATGCTCGATGAGATCGGGCTCTACCGCGGCCAGCAGTTCGTGCTCTGCACGCTGTGGGCGGAGGAGGGCCTGACCCACTCCGAGCTGTCCGAGCGGCTCCACGTCCACCCCGCCACCGTCACCAACGCCCTCAAGCGCATGGAGCGCGCCGGCTTCCTGGAGCGCCGATCCGACCCCGAGGATCAGCGCGTCTCGCGCGTCTACCTCACCGACGCCGGCCGCGAGATACGCGGCGCCGTCGAGCGGGTGTGGGCCGAGCTGGAGGAGCAGACGTTCCAGGGGTTCAGCGCGAAGGAGCGCGAGACGCTGGAACGGCTCCTCCAGCGCGTCCACGAGAACCTGGAGGGGAAGGGCGGGTGCGCGTGACGACAACCATGGCGAACCTTGCGAAGGCTGCCGTTGGCCTTCGTAAGGTGTCCGTTGCAGATAGTGTAGGAGATCTTGCATGAGACCTTTGATTCGAATGGGCCGCTTCGTGCGGCCCTACTGGCGGTCGGTGGTGCTGGCGCTGATCCTTCTGATCGGCGTGGTGGCTGCCGACCTTCTGATTCCCCGGCTCACGCAGCAGGTGATCGACCGGGGCATCGCGGAGCGCGACATGGGCGCCATCGCGCGCACGTCCCTCCTGATGCTGGGGGCGGCCCTGCTGAGCGCCGCGTTCGCCGTGGCCAACACCGTGCTGGCCGTGCGCACCGGGCTCAGCACGGGGGCCGATCTGCGCAGCGCCATCGTGCGCCAGGTGCAGACTTTCTCCTTCGGCAACCTGGATGACTTCCAGACCGGGCAGCTGATCGTGCGCTCGACGAGCGACGTGCGCATGGTGGAGATGGTGGTCCAGATGGGCATGCGCATCATGGCACGCGCGCCGCTCTGGGCGCTGGGCAGCATCGTGATGCTGGTGACCACCAGCCCGCAGCTGGCCCTGATCATGCTGGGGCTGCTGCCCGTCATCGGCGTCTTCATCTGGTTCTTCCTCACCCGGGCCCGCCCTCTCTTCACCACGGTCCAGGAAAAGCTTGACCGGCTCAATCAGGTGCTCCAGGAGAACCTGGCAGGCGTGCGCGTGGTCAAGGCCTTCGTGCGCGGCGACTACGAGATCGAGCGCTTCGAGCGCGCGAACCGGAGCCTCCTAGACCAGACGCTGGACGTGGTGCGCCTGCTCTCTCTGGTGATCCCGACCATGTTCTTCCTGGTCAATCTCTCCGTGGTCGGCGTGGTCTGGTTCGGGGGCCTGTCGACCATCCAGGGGGATTTCACCGTCGGCCAGCTGGTGGCGTCCGTGAACTACATGCTCTACGCGCTCTTCCCCTTGATGATGCTGGGCATGATGGTCATGCCGATCTCATCGGCCAGCGCCTCGTCGGAGAGGATCTGGGAGGTGTTGGACTGTGAGCCAGAGGTGGAGCAACCGACCGGAGCGGCGCGGCTGCCGCAGATCGACGGGCGGGTCGTGTTTCAGGACGTCTCCTTCAGCTACGATGGGCAGGCCGGGGAGGAGGTGCTGCAGGGGATCGACCTGGTGGCCCAGCCCGGCCAGACGGTGGCCCTGCTTGGCGCCACGGGGTCGGGGAAGTCGACGCTGGTCCACATGATCCCGCGCTTCTACGACGTGGACCGGGGCCGGGTGCTGCTGGACGGCGTCGACGTGCGCGAGCTCCCGCTTCATCAGCTGCGCACCCACGTGGGCGTGGCGCTCCAGGAGCCGGTGCTCTTCAGCGGCACCATTCGGGACAACATCCGCTACGGCCGCCCGGACGCGTCGGAGGAGGAGGTGGTCGCCGCCGCGAAGGCGGCCCAGGCGCACGACTTCATCACCTCCTTTCCGGAGGGGTACGACATGCGGGTGGGGCAGCGGGGCGTGAACCTCTCCGGCGGACAGAAGCAGCGCGTCGCCATCGCGCGGGCGCTGCTGGTGGAGCCGGAGGTGCTGATCCTCGATGCCAGCACGTCCAACGTCGACGTGCAGACGGAGATCGAGATCGAGCGCGCGCTGGAGCAGGTGATGGCCAACGCGACCACGTTCGTCATCGCGCAGCGGATCAGCTCCGTGCTGACCGCGGATAAGATCGTCGTCCTCGACCGCGGCAAGGTGGCGGCCGAGGGGACGCACGAGGAATTGATGGCATCGAGCGAGATCTATCAGGAGATCTACCGCTCGCAGCTAGGCAACGGAGGGTTGGCCAGTGGCTGAGCGAAGAGACCGAGAGAAGCAGGGGCAGGGACGAGAGAGGGAGGGTCGGAGATCGCGCGGCCCCGGGCGACACGGGGCGCGCATCGAGCGGGCCGAGGACGTGCGCGGCACCCTCCTGCGGTTGCTCGCCACCTTCGCGCCCTACCGCCTGGTTTTGGTGGCTGTGGTGCTCCTTGTCGTGGTGGGCACGCTGCTCAACCTCATGGCTCCCTTTCTCATGGGGCTGGCCATCGACCGTTTCATCGCCGCGGGGGACCGGGGCGGGCTGCTGCGCATGGTGCTGTTGATGCTGGGGGCGTACGTGGGCGCCTGGCTGTCGCAGGCCGGCCAGTTCGCGCTGATGGCTACCGTCTCGCAGCGCGTGCTGCGGGACCTGCGAGAGCGGCTGTTCGTCCATCTCCAGAGCCTGTCGCTCAGCACCTTCGACCGCCATCCCCACGGGGAGCTGATGAGCCGCCTGACGAACGACCTGGACGTGCTTAACCGCGTGCTCTCCCAGCAGGTGACCCAGACGGTGTCCGGGCTGCTGACGCTGGTGGGGATCCTGGTGATGATGTTCGTCATCAACTTCTGGCTGGCGCTGGGCTCGATGATCGTCTTCCCCATCATGGTGCTGTTCGTGGGTTGGGTGGGGCGGCGGACGCGCAGCGGGTTCCGGGACTATCAGAAGCGCATCGGGCAGCTGAACGGCCAGCTGGAGGAGATGTTCAGCGGGCAGCGGGTGATCATCGCCTTCGGCCAGGAGGCGCGGGCGATGGGTGACTTCAACCGGGCGAACGAGCAGGTGCGGGACGTTGGCATCCGCGCGCAGACGTTCGCCATGTTGGTGCCCCCGCTGATGGGCATCCTCTCGAACGCCAACATCGCCATCCTGGCCGGGCTGGGCGGCTGGATGGTGCTCCAGGGGCTGGCGACGGTGGGCACCATCGCCACCTTCTACAACTACTCCCGGCGCTTCGCCGCGCCGCTGCGGCGGCTGGGCGACATGTACAACCAGCTTCAGTCCGCCCTGGCGGGCGCCGAGCGGGTCTTTAATTTGATCGATGAGGAGCCGGAGCTGCCGGACGCGCCGGACGCGGTGGAGCTGGAGCGCGTGGACGGGGAGGTGGCCTTCGACCACGTCGACTTCAGCTACGAGCCCGGCGTCCCGGTGATCAAGGACGTGAGCCTGGAGGCCTGGCCGGGCCGCACGTTCGCCCTCGTGGGCCCGACCGGCGCAGGCAAGACCACGCTGGTCAACCTGCTCACCCGCTTCTACGACGTCGACGCCGGCTCGATCACCGTCGACGGGATCGATATCCGGGACGTCAAGAAGGAGAGCCTGCGGCGGCAGCTGGGTATTGTGCTGCAGGACACGTTCCTCTTTGCGCAGTCGGTGATGGAGAACATCCGCTACGGGCGGCTGGACGCGACGGACGAGGAGGTTGTTGCTGCGGCGAAGGTGGCCAACGCCGATCAGTTCATCCGCCGGCTGCCGGAGGGATACCAGACCGAGCTGACGGAGCGGGGGGAGAACCTGAGTCAGGGGCAGCGGCAGCTGCTGGCCATCGCCCGGGCCGTCCTGGCCGATCCGGCGATTCTGATCCTGGACGAGGCGACGAGCAGCGTCGACACGCGCACGGAGATGCACATTCAGGAGGCGCTGCTGCGGCTGATGGAGGGGCGGACGAGCTTCGTCATCGCCCATCGGCTGAGCACCATCCGGGACGCCGACCGCATCCTGGTGGTGCGGGACGGGCGGATCATCGAGCGGGGGAACCACGAGGAGCTGCTGGCGGAGCGCGGCTTCTACCACGAGCTCTACACCAGCCAGTTCAAGGGGCGCGAGGTGCTGGAGGCGGTGCCCGTCGCGGCCCCGGCGCTGGCGTCCTAGCTATGAACGCGTCAACCTCTGTTCGCAACGTCAATCTGCTCTACGTGGTCGCCTTCCTGGCGGTCTTCGTGGGGAGCCTGGTGATGCCGCCCGTCTCCCTCGGCTGGCGGGTGATCATCAACGAGCTGGCCTTTCTGGCGCTGCCGCTGGCGCTCTACCTGCTCCTGACGCGGGAGGACCTGCGGGACGCCCTCCGCCTGCGCCCTGTCAGCTGGCCGGTCGCCTGGCTGAGCCTGGTGGTTGGGCTGGCCGTGTGGCACGTCGACGGGTGGCTGGGCATGGTCATCAACCAGGCCCTCGACTACGTCATCCCGCTCTCGCCGGAGCTGCTCAGCGTGACGTTGCTGGACAACGTGGCCCTGATCGTTGGAGCGGTCGTGCTGGCGCCTATCGTCGAGGAGCTGCTCTTCCGCGGCGTGCTCCAGTCGGCCTACGAGCGGCGCGGCCCCGTGCGCGCCATCGCCGCCAGCAGCCTGCTCTTCGTGGTCTTCCACCAGGAGTTCGCCCAGAGTATCGCCCTGCTGCCCGTCGCGGTGGCCCTGGGCTACGTGACGTGGCGCACCCAATCCATCATCCCGGCTATGCTGATTCACGCGGGCAACAACGGCCAGGCCGTGCTGGTCTCGTTCCTGGCGGAGGGGAGCGCTCGACCGGTGACCTTCGAGCCGTCGATGGTGCTTGCCCTTGTGGGCCTGGTGATCGCCGTGGGCGCTCTCTGGTTGCTGACGCGGCGCACCGCCGCCCCTCAGCGCGAGCGAGCGGCGGCGGAGCCCGGCTGGTCGGTCGGCCGGTGGCTGGCGCGCAGCTGGCCCATCCTCCCCGTGGTGCCGATCTACCCCTTGGTGGTTGGGTTGGGCTTGCTCGTGGGCGCCTGGCCCGAGGCGCTGGCGCTGGGGCAACAGCTGGAGCTGGGCGCCGCTCCCTGGGAGGGGGAGACGCGCTGGAGCTACGAGGTGTGGAACGCGCTGGACGAGCCGGTGGGCCAGGCCGAGTGCTCGCTGACGCCCGAGTCGGGCGCCTTCGCGCTGGACTGCTCCATGGAGCAGTCCGCCTACGAGGCCGACGCGCCGACCGGCTTCTTCAAGGAGGGGGAGGTCACCCAGCGCCAGATGGTGCGTTGGGATGTGGACACGCTGGCGCTCGAGGGCGCGCGGTTCGAGAGCGTCTTCGCCGCAGGCCCGGAGGAGGTGGAGATCGGCGCGCTGTTTGGGGAGGGTCGGCTGTCCGTGGACGTCGACGGGGTCACCGAGGGCGGGGAGCGGTTTGAGCGCTGCTACTTGCTTCCGGATGGCGAGGAGGGAGCGCCGTCGAGCGAGGAGCCCTGCCGCGTGGACCACGCCTTCCTGGCCGGCGGTGGCAGCTCGTCCCCGCTGATGGTGGGCGAGTGGCCGTGGCGCTTCTCCGCGCTGCCCTTCGAGGTGGCCTACAGTCGCAAGGTCACGCTCCTCTGGCCCTATCGTTCCGTGACTGGCGTCGACGAGCCCGCGCCCGCCAAGGAGGACGTCTTCGTGGTGGTGCGCACCGCGGAGCAGCTCTCCACGCCGGCCGGTGAGTTCGTCACCTGGCGGGTGACCGTGGGCGAGAGACAGACGGCCTGGTACACCGTCGACCCGCCCCATCATCTGGTCGCTTACAGCGACGACATGGTCAGCTGGCAGCTGACGGATATTGAGTAGCGCCCTGGTCGGTCGACCAGGACGCTGGGTGTCCTCCTGACCAGGCGCGTTCCTGGTTGCCTGGCAGATGCGCTATCCGGCGAGCCCTGGTATAGTGAGCATCGGTCAGTAGAGCCAACTGGTTGTCTTGCTACGAACGCGAGACTTGTGGGGGCTTGATTCGTACTGCAGAGTGAGACCGACACAAAGGAGGACACAATGGACTATGGAACGCTGTTGAGTCGTGCCTGGAACGCTATCTGGGAACACAAGTTCTTGATTCTGCTGGGCGTGCTCGTCGCCCTGGGGGGCGGCGGCGCGGGCGGAGGGGGCTCGGCGGGAGGCAATTTCACCTTCAATCAGCCGTCGGGGGAGGCGCCCCGCATGCCACAGTTGCCGCGAATCCCGGAGCTCCCACGGATGCCCGACATGCGGACCATCGGTCCGGCGGTTGCTATGGGGGTTATCGTCCTCGTCATCGGGGTCATCCTGGTGGGATTGGCGCTGTGGGTCGTCTCGACCGTCGCCCGAGGCGGGCTGATCGCCGGGGTGAGCGCCGTCGATGACGGGCGGCCCTCCAGTTTCTCCCAGGCCTGGAACGCCGGTTGGCACAAGGGCTGGCGGCTGCTGGGCATCGGCATTCTGCCCGTCATTCCGGGCTTCCTGTTGACCCTCATCGCTCTGGTATTTGGCCTGGGGGTCGCCGGTGTCTCCTACTACGCGGGCGAGGACATGATCGGCGTGCCCTTCGCGGGGCTCAGCGTGATCGTGACCGGTCTGGTCTGCATCCTGGTCCCGGTGATGTTGATTCTGATGCTGCTGCGCACGTTTGCCAACCGCGCCTGCATGCTGGAGGACCTGGGTGTGTTCGGTTCGTATCGCCGCGGCCTACAGGTTCTGTTGGATAACGTCGGGCCAGCGCTGATCCTGTTCCTGATTCGGATCCCCATCGGCATCGGCATCGCGGTGGTGGGCCTCCTGCCGGGGTTGCTGTTCGCGTTGTGCTGCCTGCTGTGGCCGCTGCTCATCCTGGTGCAGGGGGCGATCTCGGCTTACTTCTCGACCATGTGGACGCTGGCGTGGCGGAGCTGGACGGGGTTGAGCGAGATTGAAGATGGGTCCGTGTAGGTGCACGGTGCGTTGCACCTTCATGGGGATCTAGGTGCCTCGCACTGGGCAAGTGCAAGGCACCATTGTGTGCACGGTGCGACGCACCTTCAGAGGGAAGGCACCATCGTGAATGACGGGCGTTAGGAGGCCACGTATGACGAACAGAACCGCTGCTTTGGACGTTCGCGGCATCTCGAAGACGTACGCCGAGGTGCGTGCGGTCGACGATCTCTCGTTCGAGGTGAGACCGGGGGAGATCTTCGGCCTGCTGGGGCCGAACGGCGCCGGTAAGACGACCTCCATCCGCATGGCGCTCGACATTATCAAGCCGAACAGCGGCCAGATCAGCGTGCTGGGTGGCCCGATGACCGAGCAGAAGAAGGCCCGCATCGGCTACCTTCCCGAGGAGCGGGGGCTCTACGACGACATGACGCTCCTCGACACGCTCCTCTTCCTGGGGCAGCTGAAGGGACTCTCGCGCGCCACGGCGCGGCAGCGGGCTGGGTCCTACCTGCGCGAGGTGGAGCTCTGGGAGGCGCGCGACCGGAAGATCGAGGCGCTGAGCCAGGGCATGAACCAGAAGGCGCAGTTTGTGGCCGGCACCATGCACGAGCC
>CAZNRX010000137.1:0-7412 GCA_964575455.1 uncultured Anaerolineales bacterium
TCCGCCAGACTTCGGAAATCCCTGTTCATGGGTCAAGTATACCACGTGGGGAGTGCTTTGTCAATAGGGTAGGTTTGGAATACCATTTGGGAAATAGCGCGGGGGATTTGGGATATCGTACGATGAGGCCATAGCCCTACTCGGCATTCCCGTTTGAGAATGATAAAGCCCAGGCGGAGGTTGTGTATCCTGTTGACAGCAGCTAGTAATCGGATAGAATGGTGGGCGCGTGTTTGCTGGTATGGGGGTTTGTGTATGGGTATCCGTGAATCACTATGCGAAAAAAGGCATCGAGGGAAGGCTAAGCCAAGAGGCTCTCTCCTGTCATGGATCACCGCGGCGCTTCTGTTCTCTGTGCTGGTCGGTTTTCTGCTACTCACCCCCAATGGTGTCCTCAGGAAGACGGACATGGTCGGCTACGCTGTCTGCCACCAGATCGAGTCTCACTCGTTCATCCTGGCGGGCCGTCGACTGCCCCTCTGTGCGCGCTGCACCGGGACTTTTCTGGGGGCGCTCGTGGGGCTCTTCGGTCAGGCCGTGGTCCTTCGCCGTCGCCGGGCAGCGGCGTTCCCTCCCGCCCCGGTCCTCGCCATCCTCATCGGCTTCACAGGGCTGTGGGCGGCCGACGGGCTGAACTCCTATCTGGCCCTCGCCGGAGCTCCACACCCCTACGAACCGGCAAACGTGTTTCGCCTGATCACCGGGGCGCTGAACGGCCTGACCATGAGCGCTCTCATCTACCCGGTCTTCAACATCAGCCTGTGGCGACGGCCCGCCGACCGCCCCAACATCCGCGGCCTGGGTGACCTCGCCCTCCTGCTCCTCCTGGAGGCCGCGCTGGTGGGCCTCGTCCTCTCCCGACAGGACGTCCTGCTCTATCCCCTGGCCCTCCTCAGCGCTATGGCCGTGTTGACGCTGCTCTCTAGCGTCAACACCGTGCTGGCCCTCATTCTCCTGGGACGCGAGAACAGCGTCGAGACAGGGCGTCAGGCCCTCCTGCCCGTCTCGCTCGGTCTGCTTCTTGGCCTCGTCCAGATCGCGCTTATCGACCTGATACGCTACGCTCTCACAGGTACGCTGGACAGCCTTCCCTCGCTGTAGAAGGAGCAGAGACAGCACGCTGAGTAGACGCTGCTCACCCTGGACCGCCAGATCCAGGGCAAGGAACGACGAGAAGTTGCATCCTGGCTGATTAGATGATATAGTGTGCAACGACAACACTGACGTCGAGACTCCTGGATGCTTCACATCCAGAGTTCGCCACCACTCACGACAGCAAAGGAGGTTAAGGATGAACATCGGTCAAGCAATCAGCTTCGTGTTCGATGATGAACAATGGGTGAGCAAGCTCCTTCTGGGAGCGGTGATCTCCCTCATCCCCATCTTCGGCGGAGCGGCGGTCATGGGATACGCAATCGCGGTCTTGCGGAACGTCCGGGCGGGGGTCCAGCGCCCTCTGCCAAGCTGGGACAGGCTGGGGGAGTACTTCATGGATGGCCTGCTCTTCTGGGTGGCCACGCTGATTTACTCGATCCCCTTCCTGATCTTTGTCTGTCCCATCGCCCTGGTCTGGATCCTCCCCGCCGCCGCCGGGGATAACCAGGATCTGACCACGATCCTGAGCAGCATAGCGGGCCTCGTGAGCGCTGGGTTGGGCTGCCTGAGCTTACTCTACGCCATCCTGCTCTGGGTTCTGTTCCCCGTGCTCCAGATCCGCTACGCCGAGTATGGCGAGTTGGGGGCCTGTCTGCGCTTCGGCGAGGTCTTCCAGTTTCTCTTCCGGAACATCGGCTCCATCCTCATCGCGCAGCTTCTGATCTGGGCGGCGGCCTTCGTCGTCACGACTGTCCTGAGCGGCGTCATCGGGGTCCTCAGCCTGGTCCCCATCTGCGGATGGGTGGTGGGAAGCCTGCTGGGGCTGGTGATACTCCCCGTCGGGGTGTGGCTGATGCTCTTCGCCGCCTACCTGTACGGGCAAATCGGGGGCGGGAGCGCCTGGGCAAGCGCATAGGCAGCCGGGCGAGGCGGAGCAACTCCGTCCGTGGTTTGATTCTCTTCTGATGACAGCATCGGCGTTTCTGAGCCTGGCTACGGCGTTTGGGCTCGCCACAGCGGCGGGCCTCAACGCCTACATACCGCTCTTCGTCGTGGCCTTGCTTTCGCGCGTCTCCTCGCTGGTGACGCTCAGCGAGCCCTATGACGCGCTCAGCAGCTGGTGGGTGATCGGCGCCCTGGCCTTGCTTATGGCGATCGAGATCCTGGTGGACAAGATACCCGCTGTGGACACGGTGAACGACGTCATTCAGACCTTCATCCGGCCGGCGGCCGGCGCCATCCTCTTCGCGGCGTCCACCCGGGTGATCGGCCTGCATCCGGTGCTGGCAGCGCTCTGCGGCGTCATCCTGGCTGGCGGCGTGCACACGGCCAAGTCCGGTGGCCGTCCTGTGGTGACGGCCACCACCGCCGGGGTGGGGAATCCCGTCGTCAGCACCATTGAGGACGTGGTGGCGTTCGTCACCTCCCTCTTCTCCGTGATCGCCCCCTACCTCGGGGTGGCCTTGATCATCACCGGGTTGGTCCTGTTCCTCTGGTGGTACGAGCGGCGGCGCAGACGAGGCCGACCTCGGTCGCAGGTCTGACGGTCGGGCGGGCGCTCCTTCTCAGTCGCCCCTGCTGACGATGGGCAGGTAGACGGGCCAGGGGTGGACGAGCAGCCACTCGGGCCTCTCCCAGCTGCCACCCACTCCATCGCTCAGGAAAGCCACGCCGTATAGCGTTCGGCGCATCGGCTCCTCTGGCGTCTGCAGGCCGAAGGTCAACGTCGCTGTGCCACCCGCCATCAGTGGACCGGACCAGGTGACCAAATCGCCCGTTCGCTCGACGGCGCCGTGGCTTGCCCAGACAGCGTCCTCGGACGGGCGTAATGTCCCTGGGGGATGAACGCGGGCTGTCGCCCGGTCGGCATCTACGGCGCCTCTGTTGCGGAGGCTGAGGGTGCACGTGGACCATCGCCCTGGCCGCACGACCGCGGGCTCGTACCCGAACGTCGACTGGGAGAGATCAGGTGCACCGACTCGCACGCTGGCGCTGCGCTGGAACCCGATACCGTGGTCCTCCAGCAGAAGGGCGGCGACGTTGACAATGCCACCCATCGTGTCTGTCACCACGGTAGCACAATAGCTGAAGGTCATCGTCTTGCCCGGGCGGACCGTTCCTCGCCAGGTAAGCCGATCCTCGCCTGGGTCGTACGCCCCGGGACCGACGAAGGTCCCCACCTCCGCGTCGATCCCGGCTGGGAGCGTGTTCGACAGGGAGGCGGTCACCGGGTGCAGGCCGTCGTTGTGCACGGCAAGCGTGTAGGTCACGGTGTCGCCCATCTCGACGCTCCTCGGCTCCACCGCGAAGGTCGAACCACCGAGCCACGAAAGCCATCCCACCGCCCGCTCCATGGTCGGCGCTCGCTCCTCTGCGGGCAGCGCTTCAAACGGAAACGCGAGGAAAAGCGTGGCCTCCTCCCCCTGCCCCGCCCGTCGCGTCAGCGCGGCGCCGCGGTTGCCCTGATCCCGAAACGCCACGCCAACGTCCTTCGCCGGTAGAACCCCGTCGGACCAGTTCTGATAGCCGCGCGGGTAGTCCAGCGGCCATGGTCCCAGGTCCGCCCCCACCGGGTTCTCTGGGACCCCTGTCAGGTGCGTCGGGGTGATGTCCTCCGTGTACGTCAGCACCCCCAGATACCGTTGGGCAAGCGGGTCGTCATAGTGATAGTAGAGGAAATCCTGCGACGAGAGCATCAACCGTCCCCCGGCGTCGAGGTAGGTCCTCAGCGACGCCTCCTCATCCCCGGTCACCGGGTCGTACCAATCGTACCCCGTCCACCAGACGACCACCGGATACTGCTGCAGCGTCTCCGTCGTCGGACCCAGACCGTGCCCGCCTCCAGCCTTGGTCACATCCCACACGTCGTACGCCAGGCCGGCCCCCCTCATGGCCTCCCTGTACGTGGCCTGCTGGTCGTACCACCGGTCGTCGTCGACCAGCAGGATGGGCGCGGGCGTCTTGGTCTCAAGCACAGCGCTTGTGGTCACTGTCGGCGACAGCGAGGAGCGCGCGGCTAGAGCTCTAGCCGTCAGGGTGACTACGTCCCGCAGATCCGCCGTCGCTGTGACCGGAATGGTCACGCTGACGATGAGCGTGGTCGACACGCACGGCGACAGCGTGACGGATGGATCGCTGAGCTCTGTGGGCCACGATGCATCCTCCAGCGTCAAGCTGACCTGGTCGGCGTCCCCGGCCTGCCCCAGGTGACGCAGCCGGACCGTGTGCGTGACTAGAGAGCCCGCGGGGCCGATGCCCAGTTGAGCCTGCGGCTGGAGCTCCAGGCCAACGCGCGGCGGCGAAGCGGTCAGCCAATCCAGGGCGCGCCCCATGACCTCGCGGCGCGCGGCGCGCTCGTTGATCGCTTCGAAGCCAAACGGGAGGTAGATGGCGCGGTAGTTCAGGCAGGTCCCCACGCGCACGCCTCCACAGCCGTCCCCCTCGTAGCTGAGCATCGGCGCCGCTGCGTCCCCGTCGGCCACGGCTACGACGTCCGGGTGGTCCTGATTGTCGGCGCCGCCAGGCCCGGCGATGGTGATCGCCTGTCCGGCGAAGATGTCGCCTCCCTGGCCCACCACCACGCGGGTGGGCGCGTCATCGTCGACGAAGCGCACCTTCAGGGTGCTCCTGAAGTACGGGCTCCACCCGTAGCCGGAGCCGCCGCCGTCCCAGAAGCCCACGTCCTGCCCGGTCAGAAGCAGTCGCCCTCCGCCATCCAGGTACTCACCGACAGCGCCCCCCGCGCCGATGTAGCCGGGCGCGTCCCGCGGCGCGCTCCAGATCACCACGTCGTAGGGGCTCAGGTCCGAAGCTGTCGGGACGTCCTCCCACAGGTCCCGAATCGGCCACTCGTCATAGGCGTAGGACAGGTCATCCAACGCCTGGCGGAAATACCCTATCTCGCTCTCGTAGTACCAGCCACCGCTGTCGACCAGCAGGATAGACGGCGCGCGCGGCAGGGCCATCTCCACGGCCGTGGTCTCCCCCACGGTGATCGCGGCGGTCCGGGTGACCACTTGATAGCCAAGCCGACGGGCGCGAACCGTGTACCTCCCGGCGGGGAGATGGAAGGCGTGGCTGTGTGTGACAACCTCGTACGGTGTCTCCAACAGGGCGACGGTGGCCGTGAGCGCTTGGCCGCTGGCCGCGCCCATGATCCGCACGTGGAGCTCTCCGGTCGGCCTCGGCGTCAGGGTGAAGCGCTGCCTCGTCGTGGTGTCTGTGACCACGTGCACGCCCCACACCCTCTGCGATTCATAGCCGAAGGCCGACGCGCTCATATCGTACATCCCCGGCCCCAGCGCCAGCCGGTAGGCTCCATCCGCAGCGGTGACAGCGGT
Organism: uncultured Anaerolineales bacterium; assembly: GCA_964575455.1. Taxonomy (GTDB): domain Bacteria; phylum Chloroflexota; class Anaerolineae; order B4-G1; family B4-G1; genus SKLM01. The sequence continues at coordinate 5,436 of CAZNRX010000137.1, forward strand.
TCCGCCACCGCCACCGCGGCTGGAGCTCCAGCCGTGCGGCGTGGCGGTCACCCGCGCGCCCGCGATGGGATTGGAGGCTCCGGATCCGGCGCCTGGCGTCCTGCGCACTGTCCCGGTGATGAAACCGGGCCGCGATAGCGCAGCGACGGCGGCGAAGGCGTCGACGCGCCCCCACCCGGTGTGGTTATTCGGAACCTGCTCGCCCAGCGCCACGGTGGTGCTGGTGATCAAGTATGATGTGTGGGTGATGCTCAGCGTCGGGCTCACTGAGCGCAGCATCGCCGCCACGCCGGAGACGTGCGGCGCTGCCATCGATGTCCCCTGCATCGACGCGTACACTCCGCCCGGCGTGCTGGAGCGGATGTTCACCCCAGGGGCGACGACGTGCGGACGTATCTCCTCCCAGGGAGACGGTCCACGGGCGGAGAAGCTGGCCACCTCGTCGTAGGAATCGACGGCGCCCACGGCGAAGGCCTCCGGCAGGGACGCCGGGGAGCCCACCGACTTCTTATTCGGGCCGTAGTTCCCGTTGGCAAAGACGGCCAGGATGCCAGCTGCCCGAAGCGCTCGCAGGTCATCCTGGAACGTGGTCAGATAGGCATTCTTGTTGCCCCACGAGCAGTTGACCACGTCCGGCGCCTGGGATGGATCACCCCCGGGCGCTAGCAGCCACTGGAAGCCAGCGTGGATCCAGGCATCATAGCCGTACCCCTGATTATTGAGCACCTTCACCCCGATCCATCGCGCGCCGGGCGCGACGCCAATGCCGCCCTGGCCCACAACGGTGCCCAGTGTGTGGCTGCCGTGTCCATGACCGTCCACCGGGTACAGCGCCCCGCCCTCGGTGGCGTCGAACCAGCTGTGCCCGTGGATCGAGGGGCCGTGGGGGTTGTAGCCACGGTAGCTCCCCCGCAGCGCCGGATGGAGCCAATCGACGCCCGTGTCCATTCCCGCCACGACGGCTCCGGTGCCGGAGATGTGCAGGGCGTGCCAGACCTCATCGGCGCGGACGCGAGAGACGTTCCACGCCACAGACGCGCCCAGCGCCGTCTGCATCCGCGCCGCGGCTGAGGTAACCTCGGAGCCAATACCTCTCACCCTCGAGCTCGCGCTGGCGTCTCCGACCCATCGGCGCCAGTGATCGAGGTCGACCCGGGAGACGGAGGGATGCGCGGCTAACGTGCGCACCACGCCCGGACGCGCGCAAACGGCGATGGCGTTGGTGATCCAGAAGGGCTGGTAGGCAGACACCTGCCCGGTCGCCGCCTGCTCCTCCAGATAGGGGCGGAGAGGGGCCTGGGCTCGCTCCGCCGTGGCCCTCAGCCTCGACACGAGCTCGGCGTGGGCCTGGACACCGCTCGCCCCACCCTCTGCCACATCGCCCCCCTCTTGCAGATAGACGATGGCCCGCACCATCTCTCCATCGTCGGCCTTCGCCAGGGCGCGCTGGAGGTCGGGCGTTAGTGTGGTGGCGTGGTTTGGTGGGCTGTAATCACTACACGAAATATAGCCCTTGTACCAAGAAGGTACCAACCTCAAAGACACAACATCGTCGCCAACCAGCACCGACTCCATTCGTTCACCAGAATCCCCCGCCACAGCAGCCACAGGGCGATTTGCCAAAAGTAGGAATAGGAGTATCATACCCCTAAGTCGGTAGAGCTTGTTCATCTCTCTCCTTTCGTTACCAACGTCAGAGAACGTGCGATCCAGACCTAATCTACGGGTCATTATACATTGACAACAACCTGACGGGAAACGGCGTGATGCGCTTACAGCGAACGCGAGACGACCAGGAGGAGGCGTCAACATGATCACAGATGATCTGCCGCGCGTCGCAATCGCACACCTGCCCACCCCCATCGACCCCCTGCCCCGCCTCACTGCCCAGCTTGAAGGACCCCGCCTCTGGATCAAGCGAGACGATCAGACAGGGCTGGCGACGGGCGGCAACAGATCGGAAGAGCACACGTCTGA
>CAZNRX010000138.1:0-7379 GCA_964575455.1 uncultured Anaerolineales bacterium
CGGCTCCAGCCCGGCCAGTTCACCGTCCGTCACGATGCGGACGCCCGCCGCTTGAGCCGCAGGTCGGCCGCTCGCGATGTTGATCCCGAGGTTTTCCCTGTGCCCGCGCCGCCGCCGCCCGCGTCGCCGCCGCCGCCGTGGCTGTCCGGAGCCGCCCCCAAACTGCAAGTATCCTGGCTCCCGTGCCCTCCCTCGTGGCAGGGGCGTTCAGGCTGGGCAGGATGGCGGCGCAGTTGCTGGTCAGTTTGTCAATGAGAGCACGTTATGGTACTATTCGATCTGCGTAGTTGCCCTCGATGACAGAACGGAGAGCCAAATGGAAACAGAAGAAATGAAGAAAGGGATATCGCTGAGCAGAACATATCCTGAGGATCTGGACTCACATTTCGTCTCCAACATCGTTGTTCAACATCAGCCTGATCATTTCATTATCTCCTTCTTCGAAGTTTGGCCACCCCCTATTCTAGGGGATACCGCAGAGGAGAGACAGCAGGTACTGCAGTCGATTGACGAAGTAGAGGCCAAATGTGTTGCGCGCCTCGTGGTGACTCCCGCTAGGATGCGCGAGTTCATCGATACAATGTCCGAGAACTGGGAGAGGTACGAGCGTACCGTGGCTCTTCTTTCCAGCTCACAAGACGAGGAGGGCTCATGACCTGGGGATGCCCGCTTCTCGTTGCACAGAATAGCTCCAACTTTGACCGTGTAGCCGTTGCTGTGGCTTCAGGAAGACTCACAATCGATGTCCATATCGACAACGAAGGTTCTGCTTTCGATCAGGACGAGCTTCTCAGACATGTCAGCATCGGGGCTGGGCTGGATCCGCAGGATCTCTTCTCGGAGGCATATCAGACCATGCTCGCCTCTGAACGTGTTCTGCGGAGAGATTGGGAGGATCCTGAAGAGGAAGCGGCATGGGCTCATTTGTGAAAGGGGATGTCGTCGTCGTCCCTTTTCCGTTCTCGGATTTGAGCAACGCCACGCGGCGTCCTGCGTTTGTGGTGGCTGATCTTCGGGGGGATGACGTAATCCTTTGCCAGATCACGACAGCACATCGGCAGGATGGCTACTCGGTCTCCTTGAATCAAGATGACTTCGCTTCCGGAGGAATACAGCAAGCCAGCAACGTGCGTCCCAATCGACTGTTCACGGCTGATTCGCACATCATCTGCTACAAGGCTGGAGAGGTGCATCAGGACAAAGCGGACGAGGTGATCAAGCGACTCATTGATATCATCGCCCCGCGACCGTAGAGCTCAGTGCACCCGCTTCATCCCCTCGTGCACGATAGTCATACTCTCAACGCCGTGTGCTGTGGACTCGTCATCCCCTGACGCGGGGGCAGACACAGCGGACGGCCAGGCGTTCTCCACCTCCCAGCGGGCGATCTCCTTGTTCTGCTGATCGTAAGCGATGATGGAGCAGTTCGCGCGCGCCTCCCTAACGTTCCCGTCGATCACCATCTGCCGCCAGTCCCAGACGTAGAGGCTGCCGGTAAGCCCGCGTTCCAGCGTGATGGGCGTCCATGTCACCCGACCAGGGATCTTCTGGATAACCTGCGCGCCGCTCCCTGTGGTTACCTTATGATCAACGACCTCGGACTCCGACCCGATGCCGCTCGCCGACGTGAAGAAGCCAACGCCTCGACCCTCAACCTCCAGGCCATACGTGAAGGCCGTCAGCGGATCGTCGCGATCGGGCTGGCCAGAAGCGCCGGTCAGGTAGCCTCCAAGGCCTGACCAGTCAGCGACCTGACTGACGATGGATAGGATAAGGGCGATTGCGAGAATGACGATCATTGCCCTCAGGCCTCTCTTCGTCCCTAACCATTCTAGCATGTCGGTACCTCCTTCAGATATCTGCTCTAACGCGCGATGTCTGTTCTACTGTCCTAGTCGTTCTCTGGGGGTCCGAAGTGTCGGCATCGCCTGGAACGTGCAGGGCACTGCAGCTGAGGTGACCGGCACTTAGTCCCAGACGTGGAGACGGCAACGCGGGCATAGTTTGAAGCGAGCCTGCGCAGGGATGCGAGACGCCCAAGTGCCGGTCACCTTCCCGAGACCGGCAGCGCAACGGTGAACGTCGAGCCCTCGCCCATGGCGCTCTCCACGTCGATGCGGCCGCCGTGCTCCTGCACGATGTTCTGGCTCACGAACAGCCCCAGCCCCGTGCCCTCCGTCTTGGTGCTGAAGAATGGGTTGAAGAGGCGGTCCATCACCTCCTGCGAGATGCCGGGGCCCTGATCGGCGACGGTGATGACCACCTCGTCGCTCTCCTCGTCGTAGGCGCTGCCCACGGTCAGCCGGCCGCCCTCCGACATCGCGTCGCGGGCGTTCAGCACCAGGTTCAGCAGCACCTGCTTCACGCGGTCGGGCATGAGGAACGGCCGCGGCAGGTCCTCCGACAGATGGCGCTCGACCCGGATGCTGTGGTCCTTGAGGCCCTTCCGGCTCACCTCCAGCACCTCCTCGATCAGATCATTGACGTCGGTGGGCTCGCCCTGCTCCCTGTCGGTGGGGCGGCTCAGGTCGCGCAGGCGGCTGACGATGCGGGCGGCTCGCTTCAGCTCGTCGTGCGCCATGGTGACGTACATCTCCACCTCGTCCTCGTCCGCCTCCATCGACTCCTCCGCCAGCCCCAGGCAGCCGATCACGGTCTGGAGAGGGTTGTTGATCTCGTGCGCCAGCGACGCGGCCAACCGGCCCGTGGTGGCCAACTTCTCCGACTGGATCAGCGCCTCGTGCGCCCGCTTCCGCTCCGTGACGTCCTCCACGATGGCGATCACGAACTGCGGCTCGCCCTGCCCATCCCGCACCGGGGAGAGCATCATGTTGGCCCACCTCATCTCGTCGTCGGGCCGCACGTAGCGCGTCTCCACGCGGTAGTGGTCTCGCTCGCCGTCCCTCATCTCCCGATAGGCCACCACGTCCTCCCTCAGGTCCTCATCGGCAGGGGCGAAGTCGGTGAAGCTGCGCCGCGCCAGCTCATCCGCGCTCCGGCCCAGCATCTCCTGCAGCGCTTCGTTGCTGACCATGACCTCCCCCTCCTTGTTCAGGAGGGCGATCCCCAGCGCCGATTGCTCGAAGATGGCGCGGAAGCGGGCCTCGCTGGCCTGCAGCTGCGCGGTGCGATCGGCGACGCGCTGCTCAAGCTCGTCGGCGTAGGCCTGGAGCTCCCGGTGGAGCCAGGCGTGGTGGATGCCGATGGCCAGTTGCTGCGCTATCTCCCTGACGGTGTCCATCTGCCTGGGCTTCAGCCCGCCGACGGCGGCCTTCCCCACGTTCAGCCCGCCCATCAGCCCATCGCGCGTGCGCAGCGGCAGGCTGACGAAGGAGCGAATGCCCTCCTGGCGCAGCGCCTCAACGATGGGTGAGACGGGGACCTGGTCGAGGTCCTCGACCACGTGGGCCCGTCCCGCGCGCAGCTCGTCGAGCGATCGGTGCCAGCTCAGCGGCATGCGCCGGCCCTTCCGCAGCCGCGTCTCGCCCACGGCGTCGACCGCCAGCAGGTGGGCCTCCTCGGCCTCGAAGTCGAACAGCTCCACGCTGGCGCGCTGGCAGCGCACCAGCTCCCGCAGCCGGTTGAGCGTCACCTCGGCGATCTCCTCAGCCGAGTGGGTCACCAGAATCGCCTGATCCAGCTCGTGCAGCACCCGCAGCCGCTCGGCGTGCTGCCGCAGCGCCTCCTCGATCAGCTTCCTCTCCGTGATGTCGCGGAAGACGCCGACCGCGCCCGTGATCTCTCCCGCGCTGTCTCGGATCGGCGCGGTGCTCGCCAGCAGGTCGTGCCTCTCACCATCCGGCCGGATGAGGGCCAGCTCCAGATCCTCGAGAGCCTCTCCGTCCAGCGCTGCACGGGTGAGTGGGAGGTCGCGGGGTCGGCAGGCGGTGCCGTCCGGGTGGCACAGGCAGAGATCGCCGTGGCTGGCGTAATCCTCGCCGTACGGCACGTCGCGCGCGTACATGTGATCGGCGGCCGGGTTGCTGAGCGTGATACGCGCCTGCTCGTCGACGACCACGACGCCCTCCGGCGTGTTCTCGATAATGGCGTTCAACCGGCTCTGCTGCGCGTCCAGCTGCTTCATCAGGCGCTCGCGCTCGGTCACGTTGAGCAGCGAGAAGACCAGCCCCTCGGTCTCTCCCTCCTCGCCCTTCACCGGCACCAGGCTCCAATCCCAATAGGTGACGCCTCGATCCGGTTGGTCGCTGTAGACGAAGGGCCGCCCGCGGAAAGAGACCGGCTCTCCCGTCTCCACCACCTGCCGGAAGATGCTCTCGTTCTCCTCGTCGGGGAACAAATCGAAGTGATTGCGCCCGATCAGCTCGTCCTTCTTGTAGCCAGCGTCCTCGGCGTAGGCGGTGTTGACGTGCATGAAGTTGAAGTCCGCGTCCAGGTAGGCCAGCTGGGCGTGGGTGTTCTCCATGATCGTCTGGAGCTTGTCCCGCTCCTGCTGCAGGTTCTCTGCCAGCCGCACGACCTCCTGCCGGGATTGGACCTCCCGACTCACGTCGCGCGCCAGCATCAGCACGCCGTCCACCGCTCCGCTCAGGTCCTGCAGGGGCACCAGGTCGACGTTCCAGTAGGTGCCCTCCTCACCGCCCCACGCGTCCTGGTGCTCTCGAAGGTGAACGGAGCGGGCCGTGCGGCAGGCCTGGTCCAGGAGCTTCGCCACGCGCTCGGTGGAGGTCTGGGCGAAGACCTCGCTGAAGGTTCGACCCACGAGGGGGCGCTCGGCGCCCGGGACGACGCGGAAGTAGGCGTTGGCCATCTCGAAGCGGTAGTCCTGCCCCCGCACCACGGCGATGCCCACCGGGGCGACCTCCATCAGCCGCTCCAGGAACATGCGTTGGCGCTGCTTCTCGTTCATCAGGCGCCGGCTCTTGCTGCGGTGGCGCTGTTCCGCCATCTCCAAGTCGATCTGGGCGGCGGTCAGATGGTCCTGGCGGTCTTGCAGCGCCTCGGCGTTGGCGTGGAGCTGTTCCCGGAGCCTGGAGAGGGTCCCCACCGCCTCTTCGAGCACGGTGCGCTGGTCGGACGAGAGGGGCTCGCTCTGCGCTGCCAGCTGCGAGAGGCGGCGCTCCGCGGAGCGGGCCTCTTGATCCAGAGGGTTGAGGGTCATGCTTCCTCAGCGGGGTTGTTTCTCATAGATGGTCTCTCCCTCTTCCAGGATGCGGCGGATGAAGGGACGATACGGATCATTGCCTGGCTCATGCCGAATCTGCGCCCTTCCGCGCTGTCCGAATAGGCTATCGAGCTTTGATGATCTGCAGCTGCTGATCGTCTGTTGCCCAAATTGTATCACGAAGTGAGGTGGGGACAAGGCCGCGCGGCGCTGGGGTGCGATGATCGCTTTCTTCCCCAGACCCAGCGTGTCGAAACGCCGATCTTCGGGTTATAATCTATGTGCAAAGCAGACTCGTTCACGCGTCAGCTATAGAGGAGAGACCCATGGAAACCGTTCTCAGAGCCATCTTCCCCCAGATACACCGTCAGTCCACGCGCTCGCGGCTGGCCTGGTATGCCTATGACATCGGCAACTCGGCCTACGCCGCGGTGGTCCTTCTGGCCGTCTACGCCGCCTACTTCAAGGAGCAGGTGGTCGGCGGGCCGGAGGGCTCCCGGCTGTGGGGCATCTCGGTGGGCATCGCCATGCTCGTCGTCGCCGTCATCTCCCCTGTCCTCGGCGTCATCGCCGACTTCGCCGGGCGGAAGAAGCGCTTTCTGCTCTTCTTCACCGCCCTGGCCTGCCTGGCCACCGCCAGCCTCTTCTTCGTGCGCCAGGGGGACGTGCTGGCCGGCATGCTGCTCTTCATCCTGGCCGAGATCGGCTATCGCGGCGGGCAGGTCTTCTACAACGCCCTCCTGCCAGAGGTCGCCGAGCGCGAGGAGACCGGGCGCGTCTCCGGCAACGGCTGGGCCATCGGGCTGGTGGGCGGGGTGGTCTGCCTGGGCCTGGTGCTGGCGCTCATCACGCTGATTGAGGGCGTGTTGATCGTGCGGCTGTCGCTGGTCATGACGGCCCTCTACTTCGCCTTCTTCGCCCTGCCGCTCTTCCTCTGGCTGCGGGAGCGCGCCCAACACCAGCCCATGCCGCCCGGGACCTCCTACCTGAGCGTGGCCGTCAGCCGCCTGCGCCAGACCTTCGCCACCGTCAGGGAGCACCGGGAGTTTGTCAAGTTCATCGTTGCCTTCCTGATCTACAACGACGGCGTGCTGATGACCATCAACTTCGCCGCCATCTTCGGCGCGGTGATGTTCGGGCTGGAGCAGCAGATGTTGATCCTGTTCATGATCCTCATCCAGGTGACGAGCGTGGTCGGGGCCTACGTCTCCGGCATGCTCACCGAGCGCATCGGCAACAAACGGACGCTGATCCTGTTCATCGTGATGATGCTGGGGGCCGTGGTGGGGCTCTTCCTGAACGAGTCAGTGCCGGGCTTCTTCATCATCGGCGGCGTGGCGGGGTGCGCCCTGTCCGCGGTCCAGTCCGTCAGCCGGGGCATGATCGCTGTGCTCAGCCCGCCGGGGCGGAGCGCCGAGTTCTACGGCTTCTTCGCCGTGGCGGGCCGGACCTCCTCCTTCATCGGACCCACCATCTACGGCGTGGTGGCGGCGGAGGCCGCCTTCTGGTTCCAATCGCGGGGGGAGTCGGCCTCCTTCCTCTGGTTCCGTGCGCACGAACGAGGGGCGGCGCTCGCGGAGCAGCTGGGGCAGCGCGTGGCGATCCTGCCGGTGATCGCGTTCCTGGTCGTGGGTCTGGCGCTGCTGTTGTCGGTCAATGAGCGAAGAAGCGAGAGAGCGATAAAGCGATAAGGCGATGAAGCGTTAGCGCTCCTTCACACAACAGACCTTGGCTTTTTCCCAGCTCCTAGCCCCCGTCCCCGGGGGCGGCTGGCCCAAGACAAGGCTCGGTAGCGTGCGTCAGTCGCCCTGAGGACGAGGCTCGCGGCAATTGAAGAGTCCAGGCCAGATGCGTGAAATAGCATTAGGGCGATCCCTGGTGACGTCTTTGTCGGGGTCATAGACCCCTCGGAGCGAGAGTCAGCGCTTCGGAGCAAGGGTGGGGGGCTTGGGATTCGAGGCTCGCAGCGGGTCTGTGACCCGCGAAGGGAGAGGGGGCGAGGGCTGGGGGCGCCTAAGTCGGGGTCATAGACCCCTCGGAGCGAGAGTCAGCGCTTCGGAGCAAGGGTGGGGGGCTGGGATTCGAGGCTCGCAGCGGATCCGCGATCCGCTGCCCGTAAGCCACGCACCTTGGCTCGGCGCCTGTGCGGTTCAAGCTGGTTTTGGGAGGCTAGCGCCGCTGAACGCATTCACCGGGCTTGAGAAGCATACTATAGAGAACAAGTCAAGACACGATCTGTACCGCAAAAGGACGCGTT
>CAZNRX010000139.1:0-1944 GCA_964575455.1 uncultured Anaerolineales bacterium
ACTCTTACGTGTATGATACCTCAATCCGCTCAATTCCTAAAACAAGTGCTCCTGGCCTCCTCCCTTGCACAGTCTTTTGACTCTCTTGCACTGGAGGCATTGTACCCGATTCCAACTCAAATGCAAACTCTAATTATACGATTGTTAACGTGCGGTCAAAGGTCACGCTAATGAAGGATCTGGCTTAAGAACTCCTTCGTTCGCTCCCTCTCCGGGGCAGAGAACAGCTTCTCCGGGGTGGTCACCTCCACCAGCGACCCGTGATCGAGAAGAGCGACCCGGTCGGCCGCTGCCCTGACAAACCCCATCTCGTGAGAGACGACGACCATCGTCATACCCTCCTGCGCCAGGTCGAGCATCACGTCCAGCACGCCCTTGATCATCTCGGGATCGAGCGCGGACGTAGGTTCGTCGAAGAGCATGATCTTGGGATCCATGGCCAGCGCACGCGCAATGGCCACGCGCTGTTGTTGGCCGCCCGAGAGCTGAGAGGGGTAGGAATCCCACTTCTCACCGATGCCGACCTTGACCAGCTGCTCGTGAGCGATCTCCTTGGCCTTCTTATCGCCTCGCTTGCGGACCACGCGCTGGGCCAAGGTGATGTTCTCCAGGGCCGTGAGATGGGGAAAAAGGTTGAAGAGCTGAAAGACCATGCCAATCTCGGCCCGGACCTTGTTGATGTTCTGCGTCTCGGTTATGGAGTGCCCGTCGACCAGAATGCGACCGCTGTCGATCGTCTCCAGTTTGTTGATGCAGCGCAACAGCGTGGATTTGCCGCCCCCTGAGGGGCCGATGATAACCACGACCTCGCCAGGATAGACGTCCAGGCTGACGTCGACGACGGCCTTGACATGGCCGAAGGACTTGTACACATTCTCGATGGAGATGATCGGTTCGCTAGTCAATGGCGGCCTTCCTTTCGACGATGCGCACAACGAGCGAGAGGAAAAGCGTCATCACCAGATACAGCAGCGCAACGCTATTGTAGCCCTCGAAGGCCCGGTAGGTGCGTGAGACGTAGAGCCTACCAGTCTGCAGGAGATCGTTCAAGGCGATCACGGATATCAATGAGGAATCCTTAAGCATAGAGATGAGATTGTTGCCCAAGGGAGGGAGGATGCGCCGAATCGCCTGGGGCAAGATCACGTGGCGCATGGCCTGCATGTAGTTCATTCCGAGGGAGCGAGCGGCCTCCATCTGACCATGCTCAATGGACTCGATACCCCCTCGGTAGACCTCGGCCATGTAGGCACCGTAGCCAACCGCTATGCCTAGAATCGCCGCCGGAACGCCCTGCAGGTCAATCTGCCCGCCGGTCGCCTTCCGTAAGCGGGGCGTGATGACAAAGCCCATGTAGAGAATGATCACCAGGAGAGGAACACCGCGCATCACCTCGACATAGAGCGTAGAGGCAGCATAGAAGATGGGGTTGTCCGACACCCGCATCAGACCGAATATTAGGCCTACGACCAGGCCAATCAGGTAAGAGATGACGGTAACCTGGAGTGTGAGCCTGACGCCCTTGATAATGAACCCCAGAGCGTCCAGGTACGCTTCAGACGTCAGAACAGACCAGCCGACGATAATGCCTACAATGGCCAGAATGAGGGCCCACCAAGGAACGCTTTCCCATGGAATGGTGAAGGGCAAGAGCTTCCCATTCCTTGCCTCTCGTGCTTCCGCGGTCATGAGTACTCCTTTTGACAGCTCCTTGCGACTGCATCCTCCGGCAAGGGCATCGGTGAAATCCACCGATGCCCTTGGTATTGCGAGCCTACTCCGTACCGAAGTACTCGTCGTAGATCTCGTCGTACTGCCCGTTATCCTTCACCGCCGCCAGACCCTGGTTGATCGCCGCCAGTAGGTCCTGACGATCGGGGTTGACCGCAATGCCGTACTGCTCGTCGGTGTAGACGCCCTCCACGAGCTTCAGGTTCATCTCCG
>CAZNRX010000139.1:2044-7307 GCA_964575455.1 uncultured Anaerolineales bacterium
TCGTCGTACTGTCCGCTCTCCTTCACCGCCGCCAGACCCTGGTTGATCGCCGCCAGCAGATCCTGACGATCAGGGTTGACCGCGACACCATACTGCTCGTCGGTGTAGGCTCCCGGGAGAACCTTGAGGTTCATCTCGGGGTTGGCCTTGATGATGTCCACCGCTGTCGGGCCGTCGGCTACCGCCGCGTCCACATCGCCGTTCGCCAGCGCCTGGAAGGCCAATGTGTTCTCGTCATAGCGCACCACCTCGGCCTCCGTCTCGTCCGTCAGCCAGATGTCACCCGTGGTGCCTAGCTGGACGCCCACCCGCTTGCCCGCCAGGTCCTCCGGCCCCTCGATCTCCGTCTCGTCGGCCCGGACCACGATGCGCTGCCCGGCGTTGAAGTACGGATCGCTGAAGTCGACCATCTCCTCACGCTCCTCGGTGATGGTCGCCGCAGATATCACCGCGTCGAACTCACCCGACGCCAGCGCGACGAAGATGCCGTCCCAGCGGGTGTTCACAAACTCGAACTCGAAACCCGCCTCCTGGGCGATGGCCTCCATCAGGTCGACGTCGAAGCCGGTGATGTTCCCCTCTTCGTCCACATACTCGAACGGCGGGTACTCGGCGTTGGTGCCAATGACCACCGTGCCCAAGCCCTCCTCCTCGGCGGGCGGCTCGGTGGGCTCCTCGGTCGGAACTTCAGTGGGCTCTTCAGGCGGCGCCTCAGTCGGGGCCTCGGTGGCCGGCGTACCACATGCGGCCACCAGGGTCACGAGAATCGTCAATAGGGTTACCAGGCTGAACAACCTCGTTCTCTTCCTCATGGTCTCCTCCTCACATCATCTACTGCTTAAAGCTTACGGGAATCCAAGGACGCCTGCGGACGTGCATTATTGACTCAATCAACCACCTCCTCTCGGGAACCTAGCGAGACACTCCGCCCCCTTCGGCTGCATCACGATCGCTCTGCCGAACTGCCACAATGAAAGCTTCCAATTGAACCAAAAAAGCCAGCTCTCCGTCTGGAGGCTGGCTTTTGGTCGGTCTCGGCAACATAGCCCAAGCAGGCCTACCTAGACGGGGGCGGCTCTCCTCGTGGCTTTCGCTTGTCAGAAGCAGTGATCCCATTCATAAATGCCGTGTTCCGCATTCGACTATACCATGAGTGACCAAATTGTCAAACCAGAGAGAGGCCGTTGCACAAATGATTCTTCACACGTAGCATGCTACTGGCGTGCATCAAGCCCCTGAGCCCGGCGCTGTGGGACGGCGTTCGCCAGTGCCCCCTGGCCCGGCCAGCTCACCGGTTCAGCTCATCAGCCGCTTGCCGAGCTCGACAGCCCCAATAACGTCCTCGGCGTAACCATCGGCGCCGATCGCATCGGCCCACTTCTGAGTGACCGGCGCCCCGCCGACCATCACCTTGATACGATCGCGAATGCCTGTCTCCTCCAAAGCCTGGATAACCTCCCGCTGTGCCGTCATCGTCGTGGTGAGCAAGGCGGACAGGCCGAGCAGGTCCGCTTTCGTCTCCCTCACCTTGTCCACAAAGCTGGCCAGAGAGACGTCCACACCAAGGTCATAGACCCGGAACCCATTGGCCGACAGCATCGTCGCTACCAACGACTTGCCAATCTCGTGAATGTCCCCCTCGACCGTCCCAATCACCACCCTTCCCGCCGACTTGGTGACCTGCTGCCGGGCGTACAACGCCGGCTCCAGCGACTCCATAGCCCGTTGCATGGCGTTGGCGGCGATGACCAACTGCGGCAAGAAATACTCGCCCGCTTCAAACTTCTGCCCCACGATCTCCATGCCCGGCACAAGCCCTCGGTCGATGATGGCGAGCGGCTCTACATTCGTCGCCAGGGCCTCCTCCGTCAACCGAGCCGTCAAGTCCGGCTCACACTCGACCAGACTGCTGGTGATATCCATCAAAATGTCGTCTGCCATTGTCTCTCTCCTTGCCATCAATCCTCCGGCAGCGGCGGAAGCTCGTCCATGCCGAAGGTCTGAGCGGCTCTGAGCGTGATCGCACGCAGCTCGCCGCGCAATTCCTCCGAGATGGGTGAGGGCTCATAGGCGGCCAGAAGCTCCCGCACGCGATCCTTCGCCCGTTCCCAGGCGGTCTTACTGCCCTTCCTCCTCCACGTCTCCAGCGAGCCCCGGTCAATTATGCCGGAGGGAATGTACTGCTCCTTGCTGAACCACTTGGCCGTGTGCATCTGCCCCAAGTACTCCGCGCGATGCCCCAAGCCACGCATCAGGTCCAGCGCGATAGGATCATCGCGAGCCTCCACACCGGCGATGAGCCGCTTGGCCATGCCGATGATCTCAGCATCGATGACCAACTTCTCGTAGCTCTGACAACTCTCGAAATCCATCATGCCGGCGCCGGAGACCATGTTCACGCCGGCGAGGGCGGCTATGAGGGCTCCGCCAGACGACTCGAGCCCGCACTGTGCATCCACAACCTTGGCATCGCTCATGCCCAAGTAGGCGTGCGTCGGCAGATGCAGGGCCTTGCCGACCTCCGTATAGGACGCATCGATCATCCAGGTACCGACGGCGCCCATAGGGGTCGTGCCATGGCGCATGTCAAAAGCGGACGGCGAACCGCCCCAGACAATGGGCGCGCCTTCACTGGCCAGCTGACAGATCGTGACGCCACTCATGCACTCGGCCGTGTGCTGCACCACCGCCCCTGCTATGGTCACCGGAGCCGTCGCGCCGGCCAGAGGCATAGAGACCAACTGCGACGGAATGCCATGTCGTGCGCAGTCGATCATGTTCTGACAGGTCAAATCGCTCCAGAGGAGCGGGGGCGAGGGGCAGACGTCGAATATGGCTATCGGGTGCTCCGCCAGCGCCTCCTCGCCGCCGACCGCCGCGACGAGCAGATCCTTCATCGTCCACCAGGTGTCCTTCCGAAACGCACCAGTGACAATGGGCTTGCGCATGTAGTTGAGCGCCAGATAGAGGCGATAGAGGTCACCGATCTCCTCCGGCACATCGGTACAGATGAGGGCCGTGCTCTGTGCGTCCAACTGAGGCAGCGTCTCAACCAGCTTCACAAACGCCACGAAGTCGGCAGTAACTGGTGCGCGCTGCTCCTCCGTCTCGCTATCCAGCACCGTAATGGCGGCCGACCCGGGATCAAACTGAACGCTGTTGCCGCCATAGTGAACGACGGGCTCACCGTCCAGGTCGTACAGGTAGAACTCCGATGGCGCCGTCTCCAGCGCCTGCTCAACGATGTGCCGGGGGATGTACGTGATCTGAGACTCGACGTCCACGTCGGCCCCCGCGTCGGCGAGCAACTCGAGCGCCTCGTGATTGTGGACCCGCACACCGGGGTCCATCAGCAACTCAAACCCCTCAGCGATGATCTGCTCGATCAGGTCATCGCCCAGCATCCTGAACTGCGGTCGCATAGCTTTGCCTCCTTGAGTTCTTGGCCAGTCTCGCAGCGCCCCTCACGAGCCACGCACGGACTCACGAGAGGCTCCGGTCGGTTCGAACACGATGAGCATCCTGCCTTCGAAGAGATGCTCCACCTACTCTAGCGACTCTCTGGCGAGATCTAGCAGCTCCTCGCGCGTCTCGACCTCGCCGGCTGCCAGAGCTTCCCGCAGAAGGTCGAGCAGCCTACCGACCTCCGGGCCCGGTTCGAGGCCCAGGACACGCATCAGGTCGTATCCATCCACCGGCAGCTGGGGAGCGATCACCTCCTCCGGCTGCTCGAAGTAGTGATAGAGCAGCAGCTCCGCCAACTCCAGACGGTTCGTCCAGCGCTCCTCCCGCAGGTTAGGCCCCCACGTGGCCAGGTGATCACCCAGACTGAGGAGCACGGTGTCTATCCCCGTCTCCCCCGTGTCACGGAAGTAGCGATAGATAGCGCGGCGCGTCACGTTCTCCTCACGGGCTAGATGCGCGGGCCGGAGGTGCGCCTCGGCCATCTTCCGGATCCACAGCGCTTCGTCACGGCTGAAGCGCAGGGCCCGCATCCAAGAGGCCGCCTTTCGCGCGCCGACCGATTCATGCCCATAGAAATGGATATGGCCGTCGTCATCCAACGACTGCGTCTCAGGCTTGCCGACGTCGTGGAGCAGAGCCGCCAGCTTTAGGAGCAAGAGACGATCACGACGATCGCAGACCTCCACCGCCAGGTGATCCTGAATCTCAGCGCCAAATGAACCGAGCCGCCGTGCCAGGTCACCCCATGCATGCTTCAGCACGTCCGTCAGGGACTCCGATCCGGCAGGAAGGGGTCCCCCGATCACCGTGGCAACGACCCCCTCCACGGCCTCGACCACGCACAACGCATGGCGCCAAACGTCGAATCGATGTGGGTAAGCCTGTGAGACCCCTTTGAGCGATATCACATCTGGGACGACGTGGACCAGTAGCTCCAAATCGTCGAGCCGACGAATGAAATCAGATGCCCCCGAGACGGCCAAACCGCGCACAAACTCATCCCGCAGGCGCTCCACGGATGGATAGGCTAAGAGCGGGGCATCACGTCGCAGCCAGGCCTCGGTCTGAGGCTCGGTCTCGAAACCAAGCTCGGCCTCCAGCCGAGCTGCGCGCAGGAGGCGCACCGGATCATCGCGGAAGGCACGCTGGTTCGTAGCACGGATGCGCTTGGCCTCGAGGTCGGCCCTGCCCCTCAGGGGATCGATCAGCCCGCAGACCTCATCCAGCGCCATGGCGTTGATGGTGAAGTCCCGCCGAGCCAGATCGGCCTCCAAGCTGGCCCCGCGCAGAAGCGCGAAATCAAGCTCTACGCGCGAGTCCTCCTCCGTCTTGAGCACGACCCGGGCCGTCCCTCGCTCCTCATCAAGGGGGAAGAAGAACCCGCCCAAGGCATCGCCAACAGCTCGAGCCAAGGTTGCCGCACCGCGATCGACGGCGAAGTCCCAATCGTGCAGCGGCCGCTGTAGCAACGTGTCGCGCACCGCGCCGCCTACGAGCCAGAGCTTGATAGCTCGCTCCTGAGCCAGCTCTCGCACGACGCGCCAAGGCCATTCAGGCAGTCTCAGTGGATCCAAGATTTCTCCCGGGGGATCACCCAATCTTGCTACGGGCCTGGATCTGACAATCCAGTTCGAGCGAGATCGAGTCTATGCGTCCAATCGCGGTCATCGAAAGACCCTATCTCATCCATAGTAGGCCAATCATAGTTGAGAACCCGGCGCTGTCAAGCAGACGTATTCATTGGCAGCGATAACGAGCAGCGGAAGGTCGAAAGCTCTGGGGCAGAAGTCAGTCGAGT
>CAZNRX010000140.1:0-7153 GCA_964575455.1 uncultured Anaerolineales bacterium
TAGCCGAAGAAGATGCCCACCGCCGCCGCGGCCGCGAAGGCGAGCGGGATGGACGCGGGCACCAGGGCGGTGCGCATGGTCCCCAGCTCGCCAAAGAGACGAGAGCCTCCCACGCCGGCCAGGACACCCACGACCCCGCCGATCAGGCTGAGGATGATCGCCTCCAGCAGGAATTGGAGCCGCACGTCCCGGGGGCGGGCGCCCAGGGCCTGCCGCAGACCGATCTCTCGGGTCCGCTCGGTGACGCTGACCAGCATGATGTTCATAATCCCGATGCCGCCCACCACCAGCGAGACGCCGGCCACCCAGCCCAGCAGGCTGCGGAAGGCCTCGGTCGTCGACGCCTGGGCCTCAATCACACTGTCCTGCGTCGTGAGGCTGAAGTCGGGCTCCGTGGGCGACACCTCGCGCTCCTGGGCCAGCGCCGCGGTGATCTGATCCATGACCTCCCCCATCACCTCCTTGCTCTCGGCCGAGACGAGGAAGGTCCTCACTTTGTCCCCGCCGAACCGCCTGGTGTCGTACCGCTGGAAGACGACGCTCAGCGGGATGTAGACGCGCGCATCGTAGTCGGTGTTGCCCACTACGCCCTTCTTCTCCATCACGCCAACCACCACGAAGTTCACGGATGGTTGCCCATCTTGGCCAATCTTGACCTTCTGTCCGAGCGGACTCTGCTCGCCGAAGAGCTCTCGGGCGACGGTGTAGCCCAACACGGCGACCTCGTTCTTGCGCTCGTTGTCCTCGGCGGTGAGGAAGCGTCCCAGCGCCGCCCTATAGTCGCGCACGGCTGGAAAACTGGCCGTTGTCCCCACGATGGAGACATTGGAGAGCGTGATCCCGCTCCCTTCGACGGCCTGCGTGGTCGATTGCTCGGCCGAGACGCCGTTGATGCCCTCCACGTTCTCCTCGATGGCCTCCAGTTCGTTCGGGTATTCGAAGCCAGGCCTTTCGCCACCTCTCCCTCCGACGCCGCCTCGCTCCATCATAGGCATCACCACGATCAGGTTTGCCCCCAGAGCGTTGATCTGCTCGGCAATCTCTGCCTCCGCCCCCGCGCTGACGGCCATCATCACGATCACCGCCGCAACGCCGATGATCACGCCCAGGGTGGTGAGGAACGAGCGGGCCTTGTTCAGCGTCAGGCCTTCCCACGCGATCTTGAGCGTTCGCCAGAAGCTCATCGTGCTCCTCCCCCCGTGGACGTGACCGATTCCAGTTGTCCTGCCGCCTCCACGGCGAGATCACCGTCGATCACCCGACCGTCCCGAAGGGCGACGATGCGCTCGGCGTTCGCGGCGTCGTGGGCGGAGTGCGTCACCATCACGATGGTCGTGCCCTCCTGGTGCAGTTGCTGCAAGAGCGCCATGATCTCATCGCCGGACTTGCTGTCCAGGTTGCCCGTCGGTTCGTCGGCCAGGACGAGCGACGGTTCATTGACCAGCGCCCGGGCGATGGCGACCCGCTGCTGCTGTCCGCCGGAGAGCTCGTTGGGCCGGTGGTCGACCCGGTCACCCAGCCCCACCGACTCCAGTGCAGCGACGGCACGCTCAAACATCTCCTTCTCTGACAGGCTCTGGTGGCCGTTGTACATCAGGGGCATCATCACGTTCTTGACTGCCGTCAGGCGCGGCAACAGGTTGTACGACTGGAAGATGAAGCCGATGCGTCGGTTGCGAATCCCGGCCAGCTTCTCCTTGCTCAGGCGGCTGACGTCCTCGCCCTCCAGCAGATAGGTCCCGTCGGTGGGCCGATCGAGACAGCCCAACAGGTTCATCAGCGTCGACTTCCCTGAACCGGACGGGCCCATAATGGCCACGAACTCACCACGGTCCACGGCGATATCCACCCCGCGCAGCGCGTGAACAGCGTAGGGATGTCGTGTATCCCCGGGATGTCGTGTATCCCCGGGATGTCGTGTATCCCCGTCGCCCTTCCCATAGATTTTGGTCAGATCCCTCGTCTCGATAACGTGCTTTCGGACGCCCTCTGTCCCCTGGGCATCTTCTATCTGCGTCATGGCTTCCCTCCTCCACCAAACATCCGTTCAACCGGCATGCCCGGCATCTCCTGCTCTTCCCCTTCGGATGCGCTTGAGGGCGCGGAGCGCTGCCCCAGGCTGATCACCTCGCCCGCTTCCAGGCCGGAGACGATCTCGGCGTTGACGGCATCCATGAGGCCCACCTCGACTGGGTGCATGGCCAGCTCTCCATCAGGCTGGACCACAAAGACGGCGTACTGGTCATCGCCGATCTGACGCAGGGCTTGGATGGGCGCCAACACGACGTCGTGAGCTTCGGCGCTAATCACCTCGACATCGGCGTTCATACCACCAAGCAGATTCGCTGGCTGCTCGGACAGATCCAGGCTGGCCCAGGCCTGCACGGCCAATGTGTTGTCCACCGTCACCAGCGCCGGGTCGATGCTCACGATCTTACCCTCGAACACGTCGTCGGGCAGCGCCTCGAACTCGATCTCCACCCGGTTTCCCACTGCCACCTTACTCATATCCGACTCCTCCACCCAGAACTCCAACGTGGGTTCCTCGAAGTCAGCCAAGGTGACGATGGCGCCAGTGCCGACGCGCTCGCCAGGTATCCCTGTCACGTCGACGACGATGCCAGCGAAGGGCGCGCGCAGCTCGGCAGCCTCCAGGTTCTCGCGTGCCTTCTCCAGTGCCAGCTCTGCCCGCTCGACCTTAAGCTGTGCCTGCAGCACGGTTTGCTCATCCGGCCTCTGCTCAAGAGCCTTCAGCTTCGCCTCCGCCTGGAGCACATCGTTCCGAGCCTGATCCAGCTGATTCCATGCTTCGAGATGTTCCATATCGGCGTTGTGTTGCGCCTCGCCGAATGCAGCCTCCGCCTTGTGGAGCGCGCTCCATGCCTCGGCCAGCACATCGTCCTTGGCACCCCTTGCCTCCAGCTCGGCCATCTCCTCAGCGTGGTACCGCACCGCGATGTGTGTGTCGCGCACGTCAGCGTCGTAGGAGGATCTCTGAGCGTTGTCGTACTTGAGCTGGGCCACCGTGAGCGCCAATCGGGCATTCTTCAGGGCTGTCTCGGCATTGACCAGCTCGGCCTCCGTGGCTGTGTCGCTGACCTCGGCCAAGTCGAACTCCACCGCACGCAGATCGATGGTGGCTTTCAGCACCTGAAACTGCAGGTCGTCGTCCTCCAACCGGGCCAACACGTCGCCCTCCTCCACCCGGTCCCCGACCTGCACCAGCACATCCTCGACGTAACCCGCCACCTCATCACCGCTTTCGGTCTCAAAGCTCAGGTCCCTCTCTTCGGCCGGACGGAGGACGCCCGTCCCACTCACGGAGATGATCAAATCACCACGAGTGACCTCGGCCGTCATTAGGGTCTCCTCCGGCTCTTGATCCGGTAGGTAGGCGTAGCGATAGTAACCATAGCCACCACCCGCCAGCGCGAGGACCAACAATACAATCCAAAATGCTCTTCTCCGTACCATGCGCTATCTCCTCCGTTTGACCTCGGGCCCATCCATCACCCATCAATCCGCACCATCTCTCCGAGTTTCAGGCCCGAGAGGATCTCGGCGTTCACGACGTCCCTAATCCCCACCTCCACCTGACGGTCCTCCATCTCACCGTTGGGCCCCACGACTGTGACGGCGTAGCCGCCGTCCTCTGTCTCCTTCAGCGCCTCCACCGGGACGATCATCGCATCCCGGGCCTGGGACGAGATCACCTCGACGTCGGCCGTCATCCTCGACAGCAACGTAACGTCCCGCTCATCCCATTGGAGACTGGCGTGGGCCTGGACAGCCTTCGTGCCGCTTACCGTCACCAGCACCGGGTCTACACGCTTGACCTCGCCGGTGAACGTCGTATCCGGCAGGGCCTCAAACGTCACGTTCACCTGATTGCCTACTGCCACGCGGCCCATGTCTGATTCCTCCAGCCAGAATTGGAGCAACGGCTCCTGCAGGTCGGCGATGGTAAGGATGGGGGTATTCACGCTCACTCGGTCACCAACGGCGGCATCCACGCTCATCACGGTGCCATCAAAGGGGGCGTAGAGATCAGCTGCCTCCAGATCCATGCGCGCCTCCTCAAGCGCCAGGTTCGCCTCGTCCACCGCCAGCTCCGCTTCCGTCAGCGTGTCCGTGAGCGGCTCGCTCTGCAGGAGCTCTAGATCCTCCTCAGCCTGGAGCATGGCGTTCTGAGCCTGCTCGACGCTCCTCCAAGCTTGAACCTCATCGATCTGAGCTTCGTTCTTCGCTCTTTCCCACGTCTCCTTGGCCTCGATCATGGCCGCCATGGCGTAGTCATGTTTCATCTGGCTCAGGTTCCCTTCCTCATACTTGGCCTTCTGTGATTGATAATAGCCGACCCACCAGTCATACATCGTCTTGGCCGAGTTGATAGCCTCCTCCGAGTCGTCGTCGGTCGCGTCCTGGTAGGCGTCATACGCCAGGCTCAACTGCGTCTGCGCGTCCCGTAACCAGGCCTCGGCATCGGCTAGCTCAGCCTCGCTGGGACCCTCCCTTGCGTCAGCCAGCTCAAGCTGAGCGATCTGGAGCTGGACGTCAGCCTCAGCCACGGCCCGCTCCAAATCATCGGTCTTCAGCCGAGCCAAGATGTCATCTTCCTCCACCCGGTCGCCGGTCTCCACCAGCACCTCATCGAGTACGCCACTGGTGCGGAAGGAAAGCTCCAGCTCGCTGGCCGGCATGAGCTCCCCGCTGCCGCTCGCCGTGATCACGATGTCACCCTGCGTCACCCTCGCTGTCTCCACCGTCGGCTCCGTCGGCTCCTGGGTCTGGACGCCGCGAGTTCGCGCGTAGACGATGTACCCACCTCCACTCCCCAACAGCACCGCCAGGATGGCGATGATCCAGACGTTCCGTTTCTTCATCTCTCATCTCCTCTTCTGTTCTACTCCCCGGCCCAAGCACATCGCTTTCTGGCCAAGCCTCTGCCAACCCTCCAACGTGAATCGCACCATATGCTCGCCCCCACCTCGGGTGATACTCAGCGCGACAGATCCGCTGACGGCGGTTTCTGCTTCCCGATAGACGATCAGTTCTTGCATACGGTTGATCGGCCGGCCGTGCCCCTGGAAGTCCGCGTTCACACCTTCAGTCACGGCTCAGCGAACTTGTACCCGATCCCATAGACGGTCTTGACGTACGTTGGATCTGCCGGATCCGGCTCGATCTTCTTGCGCAAGTTCTTCACGTGGGTGTCGACCGTCCGCTCCATGCCCTCATACTCGCTGCCAAATACCCGTCCCAACAGCTCCGAACGCGTGAAGGCCCGGCCCGGGTCCGCGACCAGCACCTCTAGCAGCCTGAACTCGGTTGGTGTAAGGTTGATGGCTTGGCCGCGCACGTATATCTCGTGGGAACGACGGTCGATCACGATAGCAGCGCAACGTGTCTCCCCGGGTTTTTCCGCCGCTGCCTTGCCGACCCTGCGGAGCGCCGTTCGCACCCGAGACAGCACTTCGCACGGATCGGCGCGCTTCACGACGCGATCGTTCACCTCAGATTCCGGGTCGTAGTCCATCTCCTCATCAACGACCTCGGCAGTGAGTATGATGATGGGTGTCTGGCCCTGCAAGACGCTGCCGAGATTAAGGCCGCCGATTTCCAGCCAGGACTGCTCCACCACGAGAACATCTGGTCGTCCGCGGCGAATCAAGCTGAGCGCCTCGGGAGCACTGCGGGCAGCGAATACCCGATAGCCATCCTTCTCTAGAAGCCGCCGGACCGATGCCACAGTATTCCTGTCGTCGTGAGCTACCAGAATCCTCCGCTTGACAACCATCTTGCCAGACCCTTTCGCTTGACGATCATCTTGATCATCCCCACACGAGACAAGGTGAAAGGAGCAAGACTTGACGCCTTCCCCCTCAACCTCAGCCTCTCTTAGTGTACCAGAGGCATATGAAGATTTCGTGAAGGCTTGATGAAGGGTAGATGCAGATGGATCGACTCGGCTCGTGAGGTAACGGGAGAGATGGGTGCTTCCGCTGCCCAACATAGCCAGGCTCCCTGCTCGGGAACGGATCCAGCGAAAAAGGGAGCGAGGTAAGCGCCTCGCTCCCCTTCCTGACGCGGCCGGTCCCAATCAACCGACCGCGAAGCCGATTGCGCTATACCCTGCCGCTAGAGCGATGAGGAACTCGGCAAGGTGGGCGTCCGCGTGTCAGACGACCCCCATCGCGGGGTAAATCCGCCGAACCCACCCCTCATGCCGCGGCCGCGACGGCCGTGCCCGAAGCCGTGGTCGAAGCCTGGTCCAGGCATGTAGCCCTTCTCAAGCCCTTCGAGCAGCCAATCAGCCTGCTCCTGGCTCATCTCGCCGTCCTCGACGGCTTGCTCAATGGCGTCCCGCATAGCCTGGGCTCGGGAGGCGGTCATGGCCTCCTGCAGGTCCTCCAGCTCGACGCCCTGCTCCTCGGCCACCTCTTCCAGGGTCTTGCCCGCGCGCATCTCGGAGAAGAGCTCCTCAGGCGTCAGCCCCAGCGCGTCGGCCGCGGTGTCGAACATGGTCCACTGGTCACCGTGACCGAAGCCGAACAAGCCCCGTCCCCAGCCCCAGATCCCCCCGGCGGGGGGACCCTCGGACTCAGGTGTGACTTCCTGGGCGTACACAGCCGTGGCGCCAGCCAGTCCTCCAAACAACAGGACCAGCGCGCCCACAGCTCCCAGTATCGCGTACAGGTTCTTCCGCTTCAACATCGTGAATCTACCTCCTTGGTATAGGGCCCATCCCTTCGCTAACTGGGCCAATTGACTTGACGCTTAGACTATACCTGAGGTGTTTGAAGATTGAGTGAATGCAGGATGAACGTTGTGTGCAGATTCTGGCCCGTTCGTGAAGACGGGGGGACCGGATACTTCACCTTCCGCGCCTCCGTATGCGGATTGACACGGATCCGCTGCTCCTCAATCGTGCCGATGGTCAGCCACCGGACCGTGGCGCTTGTGCGCTCCCGACCACTTCAGTACCCTGAACGACGGCTGCAACGGTGCATCAGGAACGACGGCACCAGGAACAGCGCCCCGCCCACGAGCAACACACCCAGGTCCAACCACGGGTTGAGCATCCCCGCGTTCAAGGCTGCGTGGTTCATCAGATCCTGCGCGTACGTGAGTGGCGACAGATAGGCCAGAGCTC
>CAZNRX010000141.1:0-7060 GCA_964575455.1 uncultured Anaerolineales bacterium
TCAATCTGGCCGTGATCTGCTCTATTCTGATCAAAGAATGCGGCCTATAACACCAGGCGCGACTGCGGGCCGAGGGGTGGGCCGACGCAGCCGGCCTGGGCTGGCTGGCCGTCGAGGCCCTGGAGGATCGCGCCAACCAGGTGGGCAGGGGCTGGCCTCTGCTCCTGGTGGACGGCTTCGACGACTTCACCGCCGTACAGCTGGATCTACTGGCTCTTCTGGCGAACCGGGTGGACCGTATGGTCATCACCCTGACCGGGACCGTCGACGATCGAGAGCGTTCTCTGGCCCATCGCCGCTTCGCCCGCACCCGCCGGGAGCTGGTGAAGGCGCTGGGCGTCGAACCGACGTCCCTCCCCGACGGCATCTCAGGCCGCGCGCGAGCTGGAAGGGCTGAGGCCTCCACCGGGAGAACGAGGCTGGACCATCTGGAGGCCGAGCTGTTCCGAAGCGAAACGTCCCACCCCGAAGATCGACGCGACCCTCTTGGCGAGGACGCCGTCGATCTGATCGAGGCCCCCAACCGCGCCGAGGAGGTCCGCGCCGCCCTGCGCTGGCTCAAGCGTGACATCGTCGAACGCGGGCTGAGGCCGGGACAGCTCGCCCTCCTGGCCCGGGACGTCACCCCGTATCGCCCCTTCATCCGTCAGATCGCGGCCGAGTTCGGCCTAGCTGAACGCAGTTCAGCCCCCGTCCACATCTACACCGGGCAGCCCCTGGACCAGAACCCGGCTGTGGCGGCCCTGATCAACCTGCTGCGGCTGATGCTCCCCGCGAGCAGAAGAACTGAAGCCCTCGCTACGGAAGATGGAGGCACTGAAGCCCCCGCTTCAGTGGCTGAAAGGACGGAGCCATCCCTGCCCCCGCGACGGATCATCGAGGCCTGGCGCTCTCCCTACTTCGACTGGTCCGCGCTCTGTGCGGAAGCGGATTCACCCGCCGAGGAGGCTGGCACGCCCATCGACATCGAGCCCGGCGACGCCGACGCCCTGGGCGCCATCGCGCGGCGCGGACGCGTCATCGAAGGCCTGAGCCAGTGGGAGGCGGCCTTTCAGGCGCTTGAGAGGGCCGACGCCGGGGACGCCCAGAAGGAGAACGAGGCCAGTCCAGGCGCGCTGAACGGCCAGCGGGTCCGGGAGCTGCACGGCACGTTCCAACGCTTCGTCCGGCGCCTCACCCCACCCGAAGGCCGCCACACCGCCCGTGACTTCGTCCGCTGGCTGGAGACCCTCATCGGGCCCGATCCAGAAGGGGGGTCTGAGCGCTTCCCGCAGCCCGAGGCCCCCACCAGCCTCGACGTCGTGGCCCGGGTTCGGGCGGCCGACGAGGACCAAAGGGCGCCGTCTCCCACAGCCGAGCGTGACCTGGCCGCGCTCAGGTGCCTGAATGGGGTCCTGCGAGGTCTGGTCTGGGCGGAGGAGGCCCTGAACGACCCACCCCTCACCTTCCCCCGGTTCCTCGAGGAGCTGACCGGCGCCGTCGAGGCCGCGTTCTATCGCTTGCCGCGCCGTCCCGACCGCGAGGAGATCCTGGTTGCTGACGTCGTCGCCGCGCGCGGCGTCCCCTTTCGGGCCGTGGCGGTCCTCGGCTTGGCGGAGGGCTTCTTTCCTCAACCGCAGAGCGAGGATCCGCTGCTGTGGGACGCCGACCGGGAGGCCCTTAATCTGCCCCTGGAGCCCTCCACGCGCAGCGCCGAGGCCGAGTACTTCTACGAGACGATTGCCGCCCCCACGCAGAGGATCCTGCTCACCCGCCCCCGCCTCACCGACGACGGGGCGCCCTGGCAGGCCTCTCCCTTCTGGGAGGAGGTACGGCGGCTCGTCGACACAGAACCAACCGCCCTGTCCACCTCATCCAGTCAGGGCCCGCACCACGCCGCTTCGTGGCCGGAGCTGCTCCAGAGCGCCGGTACGTTGGCGCACCGAGGATCGCCGCAGGCCGACGAGCTCTGGGCCTGGCTGGGCGAGAGCTCCCCGGCCTCCGTCGAGGCTGTGGATGCGGCGGTTCAGGTTCTCACGTGCAGGCAGACCCGGGCCGACTCTCCGTTCGACGGCGGCCTGCACGGCATGAGCGAGCATTTCGCCAGCCGATTCCAAACCGGTCACACTTGGAGCGCCAGCCGCCTGGAGGCCTACCGCACCTGCCCCTTCTACTTCTTCGTCAGCAAGGTGCTGGCCCTGGAGCCGCGGGAGGAGCCAAGCGAGGGCATCAGCTGGCTGCAGCGGGGCAACCTCTACCACGAGATCCTGGAGAGAGTCTATCAAACCGTCAAGGACCCGACGGATCTGGACCAGCTCCTGGCCGCCCTGCCCAACGTGGCGGAGCCGCTGCTCGACGCAGCGCCGGAGCGTCAGGGCTTCCGACAGACGGCCTGGTGGGCGCAGACCCGGAAGGAGCTGCTGGAGGATCTGCGCCGCTCGCTGGAGGTCCTGTCGGCGGAGGAGCAGCGAGGCGACTTCGTCCCCATGCGGTACGAGGCCGCTTTCGGCCTGGGGGAGGAGCCGCCGCTGGTCGTGCGCGATCGGGCCAGCCAGGATGCCTTCCAGCTCCGCGGCCTCATCGACCGTGTGGATCGAGATCCCGAGGGCCGTGTACGCATCATCGACTACAAGACGGGCGGGCCCTACAGCTATGGGAGCTCCGCCCTCCGCGACGGCGAGAAGATCCAGCTGCCGCTCTACGCGCTGGCCGCCCGCGACGCGCTGGGGCTTGGCCCCCCGCTCTCCGGCTTCTACTGGCACGTGCGGCACGCCGAGCCCAGCCCGTTCAAGCTGGAGGAGTTCGGGCCGGAGGAGGCTATCCGCACAGCGGTGGCCCACGCCTGGGAGGCGATCCGCAGCGCCCGGGAGGGCCAGTTCAAACCCCAGGCGCCCAAGGGAGGCTGTCCATCCTACTGCCCGGCGGCGAGCTTCTGCTGGCACTTCGAGCGAGGCTACAGGTGACCCCCATGCCCCAGGAGCTCCACCATAAGAAAGGTAAGCGAAGCGGCATCCACCCCATCGTGGCCCAGCTGACGCCCAATGAGGAGCAGCGGCCCGCCGTGCGCTCCCGCGGATGCGACATCGTGGTCACCGCCGGGGCCGGCACGGGCAAGACCCGCACGCTCGTGGCCCGCTACCTCTCGCTGCTGGCCGACGGCACGCCGCTGCGCAGCATCGTCGCTATCACCTTCACCCGCAAGGCCGCCCGCGAGATGCGCAACCGGGTGCGCGCCAAGGTGCGGCGCTACCTGATCCACGGTGAGCTGACGCCACAGCAGCGCGATCGCTGGCAGGCGGTCTACGCCGCGCTGGACGCAGCCCGCATCGGCACCATCCACAGCCTCTGCACCGAGATCCTCCGCGCGCACCCGGCCGAGGCCGGCGTCGATCCGCGCTTCCGGGTGCTGGAGGAGGGGCAGGCGGCGCTGCTGCGGCGCGAGGCCCTGGACGCGGCGCTCGCCTGGGCCGCCGACGACCCCGAGGCGGTGAGGCTCTTCGCCCTGTTGGATGGCCCCGGCGGCCTGCTAGAGGCCCTCCAGACGCTCCTTAACCAGCGGTTGGACGCCACCGCGGCCTTCGATGCCGTGCCGGATGAGCCGCTGGCCCACTGGCGCGAGGTCCTGCAGGAGCGGCAGCGAAGCTGGCTGCACGCGCTGACCTCAGACCCGGCCTGGACGGACGCCGTGGCCACCCTGCGCCGCAGCAAGCCCACAGACCCCGATGATCGGATGGCCGTGCAGAACCGACGGGCGCTGGGAACCATCGATGAGGTTGTGCCACGTCAGCCGGTGGACCCGGCGCCTGGTGAGGACCCTGGGAGCGATGATGGCAGCCCACCCGCGATCGACGAACGGCTGAACGCCCTGTCGAGGCTGGATGAGATCAACCTGGTGGGCGGAAGCTACAAGGCCTGGCCGGGCGGCAACGCGGAGAAGGCCGCGGTCAAGGAGGCGTTGCGCACCCTGCGCAAGCTCTGGCGAGATCACGCCGATCTTCTCTCACTCCGGCTCACCCCGCTGGACGAGCAGCTGGCCGAGGCAATACCCGCCCTGCAGGCCGTCTTCCGCTTCGCGTGCCAGCGGTACCGGGCGAAGAAGGGAGATGAGCGGGCCCTCGACTTCGACAACCTCGAGTCCGGCGCGCTGGCGCTCCTGCGAGACCATCCGGAGATCAGAGACCGCTGGCAGCGCCAGGTCGAGGCGATCCTGGTCGATGAGTTCCAGGACACCAACGAGCGCCAGCGGGATCTCGTGCACCTGCTCGCCGGCGCCCCCGGCAAGCTCTTCATCGTCGGGGACGCCAAGCAGTCCATCTACGGCTTCCGCGGGGCCGACGTGACCGTCTTCCGCGCCGAGCGCGAGCGCATCGCGGGTTCACGCGGTCACCCAGGCAGTGGCGAGGGCTGGCGCCTGGCGACCTCGTACCGCGCCCACCGGGGCCTGGTGAGGGCGCTGAACAACCTACTGCGTCCCGTGCTGGGCGAGGAGGCCGACCCCCTGCGCCCCTGGGCGGAGCCCTTTGCCCCCATCGAGCCTCACCGCGAGGACCCGGGACCGGGCATCGAGGCTCCCTACGTCGAGCTCCAGCTCACCGTGGGCAGCAAGAGCGACGGCGCCCTCGACCGAGCCGCCAGGGCCCTCGTGGGGCGCCTGGCCGAGATGGTGGGGGCCGGGGTCCAGGTGATGGACGGCGGAGAGCTGCGGCCGCTGCACTACGGCGACATCGCCATCCTCTGCCGCGCTTCGAGCTCCTTCAGCCACTACGAGGATGCGCTCGACGAGGCGGGCCTGCCGTACCTGACGGTGGCCGGGCGAGGATTCTACGACCGGCCCGAGATCCGCGACCTGCTCAACGCGCTCAGAGCTCTGGCCGATCCGACCGACGACCTGGCGCTGGTTGGCCTGCTGCGCTCACCGGCCGTGGCCATCTCCGATGCGACCATCTACCGCCTGGCGCGAGCGCGAGACGAGCCATCGGCCCCCGGTGACCGCGTCGACCCGGGTGACAGTGTCGACCCAAGTGACAGTGTCGACCCACTCTGGGACGTCCTCCGGCAGGGCGAAGTGGAGCTCAGTATGATCGGTGACAAATGGGCCGCTCGCGCCGTCACCCTGATCAGCGCGCTGCACACGATGGCGGGCCGTACGGGGGTGGGCGATCTCCTCAAGACATTCCTGGACGAGACGCACTACCGGGCCGCGCTCCTCAAAGCCGGACAGCAGAGAGCGGTGCGCAACATCGACAAGCTGCTGGGCGACGCCCACGCCAGTGGCCTGGTCAGCGTGAGCGGTTTCCTCGAGTACGTCAGCGGCCTGCAGGACAGCGGGGCGCGAGAGGGCGAGGCCCGCGCCGCCGCCGGTGGCGCCGTGCAGATCATGAGCGTCCATCAGGCCAAGGGGCTCGAGTTTCCGATCGTCGTCCTCGGCGACGCCACCTGGGGTGGCGGTGGCGGCGGGCGTGGCCTGCTCGTCGACCCGACATTGGGCGTCCTGCCCCCGCTGAAGGATGAGGAGGAAGACGAGCTGACCGCGGCATACCGCCTCGCCGAAGCGCGCCAGGCCGACCAGGCCGAGGCCGAGGCCGACCGCCTGCTCTACGTCGCCGCCACCCGCGCCCGGGAGAAGTTGCTCATCAGCGGCTACCTCTCCGGCATCAGGAAGGACGGCACGCCCTACAAGCTGGGTGGGTGGCTGGGCAAGCTCGGCCGCCCCCTGGGCCTCCAAGACGTCGAGATACCTCACGACGATAAGGGAAGCCTGGTCCACCACCGAGAGCTGCACGCGGGGGAGACGAGCGCGAACTGCTTCATCTACGAGCCAGCCTACACCTACCCTCGGCCAGCGGCCTCGGCGGCGGATGAGATCAAGGTCCCTGACACCTCGCTCCCCCTCCCCCCCTCTGGGGAGGATGAAGAGGGGGGGCTGCCGCCGCCCTTGCTGGCGCCGGTGGCGCAGAAAGAAGCACAGGAACAGACGCCGCAGCAGGTCTCTTCGCGCCCTTCGTGGTTCCGCGTGGTGCCCGAGACGAGGCGCGCTAAGGCGCCCTCCCGGATCGTGGGCGATCTGGTGCACGAAGCGCTGGCCGCGTGGCGCCTGCCGGAGAGCCGCGATGACGAGGCCTTTGCCCACTGGCTGCGGGCCAGAGCGCGGGCCAGGGGCCTGGTCAACCGTCAACAGGTGACGCACGCCGTGCAGCGCAGCCGTCGTCTGTTGCTGCGATTCCAAGGAGATGGTCTGTTTGAGGAGCTGACCACGGCGGAGCGACGGCTCCACGAGGTGCCGTTCAGCGTCGAGCGGCACAGGCGCGTCGAGACCGGTCAGATCGACCTGCTCTACCGACGACGCGGCGCCTGGACCATCGTCGAGTTCAAGACGGACGAGGTTCGCAGGTCGGCTGACGTCGAGCGGCTGCTGCGGGAGAAAGACTACGTGGCTCAAGTCCTTCGCTATACGAAAGCAGCGGAGCATCTGCTGGGCACGCGGCCCCGGTGTCTGCTCTGCATGCTGGACTACGGGCGTCGCACGCGGGTCTACTCGGTCACAGAAGCAGGGTCATGGCGCGCATACCCGTAGCGCACGGAGCTGGCCGCTGGCCCCTCCTGGATGCGTCACACCAACGCCAGCAGCCCCGCCAACCCCACTAAGCTGATCGCAGCACGTCCTGGGGATGCCCAGCACCGGCACCAGGAACACGGACCCCAGCAGGGCTCCCAGGCAGCCTCCGACCAGGTCGGCCCCATAGAGCAGGCCCGCCACCTGGTCACGCCGCCCGCGCACCAAAGCCATCGCCAACGGAAAGGTCGTCCCGGCGACGGCACCGGCCACCAGCGCCAACAGGGGGAAAACTGCCCGCGGAGCAGGGATGCGCTGCGAGAGGAGAAGGGCAGGAGGCCGCCGAACACGGCGAGGAGCTTAGATCCACGCTGACCATTCACCTCATTCCCCCCATGCTCCAGCTCACCCCCCTCATCCGCCAGCTCATTCCCCCCACGCTCCAGCTCACCCCCCTCACGCTCCAGATCATCCCCCCACGCTCCAGCTCATTCCCCCACGCTCCAGCTCATTCCCCCACGCTCCAGC
>CAZNRX010000142.1:0-7053 GCA_964575455.1 uncultured Anaerolineales bacterium
GCTATCGCGTATCAGGTGCGT
This sequence comes from uncultured Anaerolineales bacterium, assembly GCA_964575455.1. Lineage (GTDB taxonomy): Bacteria > Chloroflexota > Anaerolineae > B4-G1 > B4-G1 > SKLM01. Next base: position 22 of record CAZNRX010000142.1, read on the forward strand.
GATGTGTTCGACGTGATGCAGATCGAGGCCGACACGCCGCTCCGGACGCTGCTGGCAGATGGCGGTGCCAGCCGCAACGACCTGCTGATGCAGTTTCAGGCCGATATGATCGACTGTCCGGTGCTTCGCAGTACATCGACCGATATCTCACCGCTTGGCGCGGCCTTCCTGGCAGGTCTGACCGTGGGGCTGTGGGCCGACGAGGAAGAGATCGAGGACCTCGTGCCGCCGCGCGACCGCTTCGAGCCGCAGATGTCTGCCGAGCGACGGGAGGCGCTGTACGTCGGCTGGAGGGAGGCGGTCATTCGTACGGTTCTCGACCCCGACTTGTGATCCTTATTGATTCGTGAGCTTTGCTGATAGGAGGGTTAGTGGCGCGCATTGACGAACTGCGGTTGATGACAAGAGTGGCCCGATTGTACCACGAACAGGGCCTGCGACAGACGGAGATCGCCGGGAGCTTGAATCTTTCCCAGTCTACGGTTTCTCGGCTGCTCAAACGGGCGGAGCAGGAGCAGATCGTGCGCGTCACGGTAAGCGTGCCGCCCGGGGTGTACACAGACCTGGAAGAGGCGCTCGTAGCGACCTATGGACTACGCGATGCGGTCGTGGCCGATTGCGTGCGGGATGACGATGACGAAAGCGTCCAGCGTGACGTGGGCAGAGCGGCGGCCTACTATTTGGAAACGACGCTCGAGCAGGGGGAGTGCATCGGCGTCTCATCGTGGAGCGGCACGATACTGGCCATGGTGGACTTCATGCACCGGATCCCTCGTCCCCTCGACGCCCGGGTGATCCAGATTCTGGGGGGCGCTGGCGAACCCCAGGCCAAGGTTCATGCTGCCTACTTGGCCAGCCGGTTGGGGGAACTAGTGCGTGGGGAGGTGACGTTCCTGCCTGCTCCCGGGCTTGTGGACTCAGCAGAGGTGCGTCAAGTCTTGTTGAATGACTCTTCGATCCGTGAGGTAATACAATCGTTCGAGGAGATCACGCTGGCGCTCGTGGGCATCGGGACGGTCGAGCCCTCTCCACTGCTGGCCAGCAGCGGCAACATCTTCTCGGACGAGGAGCTGGACATGCTCCGCGAGCATGGCGCGGTGGGCGATGTCCTCTACCGGTTCTTCGACGCCCAGGGACGTCCTGTACAGACGCCGCTCGCCGATCGCGTCACGGGTATGAGTCTCGGGCAACTGCAGCAGATCAAACGCGTCGTTGGTGTTGCTGGCGGGGCGCGGAAGTTCGCCGCGATCCGGGGTGCGCTGAACGGTAGGATAGTCAACACGTTGATCACAGATCGCTTCACAGCCGAACGCCTAGTTCAGGCACAGGAGTAGGGATATGGGACGAGAATCGACATCGGCAGAGTCTTCCTGCCGTGCAAAGACTGATGAGCTACGGTCGTCGGAATGATAGGTGACGCTTGCAACGCTGGTTGTAGAAGGAGTAGGAGATATGAGAAAGACGACGTTGGCAGTCATTGTGGGCAACCGCGACTTCTTCCCTGACGAGTTGGTGACCGAGGCACGGGGGGATATTCTGGCAGTCTTCGACGAAATCGGTGTCGAACCCGTCATGCTGTCGGAGGAGGACACCAACCTGGGAGGCGTCGAGACTTGGGAGGAGGCAAAGACGTGTGCCAGCCTGTTCAAGGAGAACAGGGACAAGATCGACGGTATCTTGGTCACGTTACCCAGTTTTGGCGACGAGAAGGGTGTAGCGGACACGGTCCGGCTCTCGGGGCTGCACGTGCCTATCTTGGTTCAGGCCTACCCGGACGACCTTGAGCAGTTCAATATCGAGAGGCGGCGCGATTCCTTCTGCGGCAAGATCTCTGTATGCAACAACCTGCGCCAGTATGGCTATCCCTTCTCGCTGACCGAGTTGCATACGGTCCATCCCGCCGAGGACAGTTTCAAGGCCGACCTGGAGAAGTTCGTCGGCGTTTGCCGGTTGGTGAAAGGGCTGAAGAACGCCCGAATGGGTGCCGTAGGCGCGCGTCCCAATGCCTTCAACACGGTCCGCTTCAGCGAGAAGATTCTGCAGGGGTATGGCATCAGCGTCATCACGGTGGATCTTTCGGAGATTCTTGGCGCGGCAAAGAAGCTGTCAGACGACGATCCCAGGGTTAGGGCAAGACTGGACGAGATCAACTCCTACGTCCCGACCCAAGGAGTGCCTTTGCCGGCACTGGTCAAAATGGCCAAGCTGGGCGCCGTCTTGGACGATTGGACGGCAGCCAACGATCTGAATGCTACCGCCATCCAATGCTGGAGTTCAATCCAGCAGAACTACGGGGTCAACGCCTGCGGGCTGATGAGCATGATGAGCGACAAGCTGATGCCCAGCGCCTGTGAAGTGGATATCACGGGTGCGGTCTCCATGTATGCCTTGCAGCTCGCCACCGGTGACCCCAGCGCTCTGGTGGATTGGAACAATAACTATGCCGATGACCTGAACAAGTGCGTCTTGTTCCATTGCGGCAACTGGGCCAAGAGCTTCTACTCGGACGGTGAGATGGCTTATGCGGACGTCTTGGCGACGACACTGGGGCAGGAGAACACGTACGGGGCGCTGACTGGACGGGTGCCAGCCGGTCCGATTACCTTCGCGCGCATCACCACGGATGATCAAAACGGTGTGATCCGAACCTATGTCGGAGAGGGGATGTTCACTGATGACCCACTGGATACGTTCGGGAGCCGGGCCGTGGTGGAAGTGCCTGGGTTGCAGAGACTACTGCGCTACATCTGCGAAAAGGGCTTCGAGCATCACACGGCGATGAGTCGTTCGCACTCGGCGGCGATCTTGGCAGAGGCGTTCGAAACCTACCTCGGTTGGGAAGTATACTACCACGGAGAATAGTAACGGTTCCTGGTGCGAAGTTCGGTAGGGAGCATCTTGGCTCGCTTGAATGGTGAACCTTTCCGATACAATGATCTTGCGCTGATGGCCGTTCCGATGGCCAACAGCCCAGGAGCGACAACACCCCGTCCGATGCAACACGGGCGATGACTTGGAGCGTGAGCGGGCGTACATTAACGTCCTGATCGCCAAGCACGTAGATGGCATCATCTTCATTGCTGCTGGTGCGTATCGCGAGCACATCACCGAGTTGACGGAGCAGAGTGTCCCTATCATCCTCGCCGACCGCGACGTGGGCCCGTCCACTGTCGACTTGGTGCTCGTGAACAACGAGCAGGGAGGATACGATGCCACTCGTCATCTCCTCGACCTCGGCCATCGACACATTGGCTGCATCGCCGGTCCTTCCGAGGCCACGCTTAGCGCTGACCGCGTCAAAGGGTACCAGAGGGCGCTGCGTGACGCCGACGTCGAGTGGCAGGAAGCGCTGATTGAGCCGGTTGATTTCCGCTATCAAGGAGGGGAGAAGGCCGCCCGTCGACTGCTGGATCTGGAGAGACGCCCATCGGCGATTTCCGCCTGCAATGATCTGATGGCCATCGGCGCTATGCGCGCTATTCGTGCGGCTGGACTTCGGATCCCTGAGGACGTCTCCCTGGTCGGGTACGATGACATTCTCCTTGCGTCGGCCGTGTCGCCGGCTCTGACAACTGTAGCGCAGCCAGTTGAGAAGCTGGCTACGATCTCCACAGAGCTGCTGCTCTCCAGGATCGAGGAGGGGCCGAACTGTGCGCCGAAGCGCATCGTCCTTGACACGGAGCTGATCATCCGCGATTCCTGCGGCCCGGCAGAGCCGCCGGGTGGAAGCCGCGGCTGACTATCTCGGCTCGTTGGAGTCGCGTACTGTATGCAAGGTTCAGATGGAGCAAGGGGGGCACTGCGTTGGCAGACATCTTCGTCATCGGAAGCCTAAACATGGACATCGTCGTTCGCGCATCCCGGTTGCCCGCGGTCGGGAGACGATCCCGGGACAGGATCTCCAGATGATCCCGGGAGGTAAGGGCGCCAATCAGGCCGCCGCTGCGTCCAGGTTAGGGGGCAGTAGCAATGATGGGGCTTCGCGGGCTGAGACCCTGCGCGCGGCCGAGGAGGCGGCTTCGAAGATGCTAGAGTGGGGAGTTCAGACCGTCATCGTTACCCTAGGGCAGGCGGGGGCAGTGGTCGCGGATGATGAGGGCTCCGTCCATGTCCCTGCTCGGCGCGTCAAAATCGTGGACACCACGGCCGCGGGAGATACGTTCATCGGTGCATTGTCTGTGGCTCTGAACCGTGACACGCCAATCAGGGATGCCGTGCGCTGCGCCACATGCGCTGGGACACTGACCGTGACCAGGTTTGGCGCCCAACCCTCGCTGCCGTCGCGAGGAGAGGTCGACACCTTCTACCGCGAGGTGGTGGAGGGCTTGGGTGACTCGGCCGGAGGCTCAACTGGCTCCTTGAATCGAGGCTGAATCAGGTATCCTGATGTAGGCGACTGACTGCGCGGGAGACCAATCACGACTCCCTCTCCGGCCGATGATGCCGCCTGCACCCCAACGCCTAGAGCAACCTCGCCGGCGTGGCAAAGCCGGCAGAAGGACACCGGCTCGCCGCTGGCTTCGCGGAAACAGCTGGCGCGGTCGCCCCGGGGGCGGGTCTTGCGACACGTAACGGTAACCACCGGTTGTCTTCGATCAAGATGATCACCCCAAGGACATCAACCCCACAACGTGCGCAGGAACTTGACCTTCTCGACGACCTGGTAGTTGCCACCCCCCTCGTGCCGGTTGTAGTGATAAACGCGAATGTCCTTGGGACCGGCGAAGTGGTTGTAGGCGGCGAAGACGGTGGAGGGCGGACAGGTCAGGTCCATTAGACCCACCGAGAAGAGCGCCTGGGCCTCCGTCCGGGCGGCGAAGTTGATGCCGTCAAAGTAGGAAAGAGTCTCAAAGACAGTCTCGACCCTATCGCGGTGCGTCTGGCAGAACTTGACCAATTCATTGTACGGCGCGGCGTCCGTGATCTCCGTTGCGCGACGGTAATGGCAGAGGAAGGGCACGTCGGGCATGACGACCTTCGCCGCCGATACCAGCGCACCCACGGCAAGCGTGATGCCCCCGCCTTGGCTCGCGCCGGTGAGCGCGATCCGCTCGCTATCGATGGCCTCATGACTGAGCGCCGTCTCGACGGCCCGAACGCCATCGGTGAAGACACGCCGATAGTAATACGTCGTTGGATCCAGCACGCCGCGAGTCATGAATCCCGGGTACTGCGGGTTGGTGCCCGCCGGCTCGCGATCGGGCGTGTCGCCGTTCCCTCCGTTCAACCACGCGCTGCCCTGACCGCGGATATCCATCACCAGATGGGCGAACCCCGCATTGCTCCAGACCAGATGATCGGTGGGGAAGCCACGCCCGCCACCGTATCCGAGGAACTCGATCACACAAGGCAACGGCTCCGAGCGGGGCGACCGGGGCATCAATAGCCAGCCTTTGATCGGTTGACCGCCATAGCCGTTGAAGCTCACGTCAAGCGTCTCCACCGTGACCAGGCCGTAGTCGACGGGCTCGAAGGACGCATCCAACGGGTATTGGCGTGCCTCCCTCAACGTTTCGCGCCAGAAGCCGTCGAAATCGTCTGGCTCATCGCACGGCGGCTTGTATGCGCGCAGTTCTTCCAAAGGCATATCAAACAGCATACGAATCTCCTTTATCTGGTAGCCATCCCATAAGTGAGCATTTTGGAATCCTGCTATAGGCCAGTCTCTATGGTCGAAATAAAGGCAATCTCGGACAGAGTGAGTGTGCGTCTGCCGGGCAAGACCGCGAGCGGTCGGAACAGACGCCCCGACCATCATTCTAGGCGTCGCACGGCTTGGAAAGCGAGGCACGGTATTGCTGCGCCCGCCTCTAGTGCGTCTTCGTCACCTTGGTCAGACCGCGCGGATGATCGGGATCGTAACCCTTGGCCAGCGTGGCGTGGAGCGCCAGAAGCTGCCCGGGGACGATGGACGTGAAAGGGGACAGCCACTCCGGCAGCCCGACCGGCAAGCGCAGGGGCACCCCAGCCAGGTCGAGCGCCTCGGTTTGGTCGGAGATCACCGTCAACGCTGCGTCGCGCCGGGCCAGCTTGCGGGTCAGCGCCAGCACGTCCTCGTAGACTGCGCCGCGGGGTGCCACCACAACCACCGGGAAGCCCCGCCCCACCAGAGCCACGGGGCCGTGGCGGAAATCAGCCGAAGAATATGGCTCGGCGGCGACGTACGTGAGCTCCTTCAGCTTGAGCGCGATCTCATAGGCCGTGGCGTAGTTGTAGCCGCGGCCCAACACCACGCATTGAGTGGCGTGGGCGTACCGGGCAGCCGCCGAGGCGACGGCGTCCTCCAGACCGAGGGTCTCCTGCACGGTGTCCGGCACCTGCCGGAGCTCCTGAAGCCTGTCCTCGTCAGCGGCGAGGTGGACCGCCAGCAGAGCCAGTGCCGCCAATTGCGCCGTGTAGGTCTTGGTCGCCGCCACCGCTTGCTCCTCGCCTGCACCCAGCGGCAGAACGTGCTCCGCCGCCCGCGCCAGCGGCGAGTCCGGCGCGTTCGTGACCGCCACGGTCAGGGCGCCATCTCTGCGTCCCGACTCGACCACGGCCACGATGTCCGGCGTCTGCCCGGACTGAGAGACACCCAGCACCAGGGCCTTGCTCAATCGCGGCGGCGTGCCGTAGATGCTGAACATGGAGGGCGTGGCCAGCGCCACGGGCAGCTGGTTCAGGGAGCCAAACAGATACTGGGCATACCGTGCGGCGTTGTCCGAGGTGCCGCGGGCGGCAAAGACGGCGTAGCACACATCTCGCTCACGGATGGCAGCGGCGATTTGCGCGGCACACTGGTCCTGCTCGGCCAGCAGGCTCTCCAGTACCCGCGGCTGCTGATGGATCTCCAGGCTCAAGGCGCTGATGCTGTCCTCACGTTTGCAAAGCTCCTTGGCAACCATTCACTTGCGGCGGGGTTGTGGAAACGATTCCGGGAAGTGTTTCCACCACTATACAATAGAGGCAGAGAGCTGTCAAGCATCAACGCCTTGCGAGCAGGAGCACTTGTTTTAGGACTTGCAGTGTCATCAGCTGCTTGCAGCAAGTTAT
>CAZNRX010000143.1:0-7044 GCA_964575455.1 uncultured Anaerolineales bacterium
TCAATCTGGCCGTGATCTGCTCTATTCTGATCAAAGAATGCGGCCTATAACACCATAGCAAGACGATAGCATCCCGGGTTTTGAACCGTTCGACCAGTTCAACGCTAGGGGGTTCAGCTTCAGGAATCAGCTGGAATCTCCCTTCGACCGCAATGTGGATCTCATAGGCGCGGTCCGGTCCGACTGGTTTGGACGTGCCAAACCTGAGGAGAAGGCCAAACTCCTCTGCTTCTGGAGGAGACTCATCGCTAACCAGACGCACCTCAAGCGGAAGGGGAGCATCTTCCTCAAACTCCCCCACTTCGACTGTTGCCGAGACCTCGTAGATCCGAGCGTCCCGCAACTGAAACGAGAATGGCCGTGGCGATAGTACTTGTTGTGACTGATCCATCTCCAGACGATGCCTCACTGAAAACTCAAGCGACTAAAGCGGGTTCTGGGCTTCTGTCGTCGTACTCAGAATGCCAGACCTTCACGTCACGACTTCTCGGCTGCTTCAGCCTATGCCGCAGGTCTTCATAGGTCTCGTGATCCAACGGGTTTGCGGCGCCCGTGTATTGTCGCGCCTCAGGCGTACGAAACGTGTAAACATTGGCCTCGATTCTAAAGGACTGCGTTGAGAAATCACGCGAGTATAGCCCTGCTGGTTGCAGCTCATGCGGCATCGGAGCCTCTATCTCTAGATACTCCCCAGGCACCGGTAGCCAAGCATCCTCGACTTGACCAGCAGGAATTGCATTCACTTGGGACATCTGTTCCGGATCTCTGGGAACGACCACGTCCAATGCAACACCGTCTTCTGGTTCCGCAAAGGCGCGTCGCAAGCTCACCTCGCCTCTCCTAAGGCTAGAGAACCGACTGCGAGAGAGTGCTACGTACAGCCAACGACTAGCCTTCTCACTGTCGTCAATCCAGACAGCCAAGTACACTTGCTTGGCCCGATTCAGACACGCGAACAAAGCTGGCTGAATGTAGAACTCATAGACCTCTATGATCTTCAGTTCACCAAGCACTGTTGACTCAGGTAGCATTTTCGTCTCCTACTCTTCGATAATCCTAAAAGCAGAGCACGATCAACGCCAACCGGAACCCACCAACTGCAATGTGACGAAGGGTGGTCGGGCCGAGTGGGCTTCGTCACACCCAACTCCGGAGACAAGCTCCCAACTGCAATGGCATTAGTCTCGTTTCTGAAGTAGGGTACTGTCCTTCGAAGCCTCTTAGCATCCTCTATGTTCCTGAAGATCGAAAGACCATTTGCCTGACACTCTGTGATTGGATCAGAAAACCGCTTCTCCGGATGCATTTCTCTCTTGGTCCAGAAGTCTCGTGGCTCAAACGGGTTATGAGTCAGTCGATAGGCAGTGCCTGCTGCCGGTTTGGCATCTTCGGGTGGGCAATTGTCCGGGAAGTGAGTTGGCCAATCCATGCAAACGGATTCACCCCTCCGTAGTGATCCCCAGGACGGAGACCCATTCTGAGTTGACCTTCCCAACGAACTCTTCCAACGAGCTCTAGCTCCTCTTCTCCAAGTGAAATCCTGCGTAACTATCCAGATGATAGCATAGGGCGTTCTCCTTGACAACCCGATCCCTCTGTCCCACACCCCCATCGTCTTGTCCGTGATCACCTCCCTGATCCCTTTGCCATACGCCATCCTTTTGTCACTGACCCCCTCACCGCTGCGCTGATCCCTCTCCGGGTCGGATCGCACTGACTCATCGGGGTAGCACAATCCTCCCACAGCTGGCGCGGCAAGAGAGGATCCGGCTCCTCATCCGGCTTTCGTCACCCAGGCATGTGACCTATACTATAGAGAGAAGCTGCGTTCGGCGTCGTTGTCCGCCGCGCAGCGGTTCGCAGTCCTGGTCGCGAGGACGACCAGTATGATCCGGAAAAGGATAGGAGGTCACAGTGCAAGCGGTACGCGCCCTCTTTGAGAGCATTGTCGCAACCTGGGAGTCCGATTGGATGGGGAAGCTGGCTCTCGGATGCGGCACGCTCATTCTGGTGATGCTTTGTTCCGCCGCCTGCGTTGGGCTCATCCTGCTCATTCCCCCAGGGGAGGAAGCGAGCGAGGGTCCGGTCAGCCCAACGTCGGAGCCGGCCGCCACGCTCCCGCCGACGAGCAGCCCCCAGCCCACCGCCACATCGGTCCCACCGACGCCCACGCCTGCGCCACCGACGGCCACGCCGACGCCCGAGTCGTTCGTCATCGAGGGCGACGCATTCGAAGCGGAGGTCGAAGGAACGTGCACGACGGACGTCGCAATCTTGGAGGTGGTCGACGGCGGACTCCGCGTGGAGGTCCTGAGCGGGTCGCTCTCGATACGTGAGGGAGTGTTGACGATATGGTGCTATGGCGCCAAGCACACCTGGAGGAACACGCTGACCTACGGCGGTCATACGTTTGCCAGCGACGAGGAGGATCCGCTTCAGTTCAAGCTCGATAGGCAGAAGGGCTACGTGTACGTCGGAGGAGAGGGCAGCGTGGAGCTGCCGGATGGGACGGTTGTGGCGTTGCCTCGGTAGTCTGGACGGACAAGGTGCCTCGCACCTGAACGGCCGCTTCGCGAGGTGCAAGGCACCGTAGGGGAGGTCGGGGCGCCGGGATTTGAACCCGGGACCTCTGCAACCCCATTGCAGCGCGCTAGCCTGGCTGCGCCACGCCCCGAACACGTGCAATCTTACCACACTTCGCGAAAGCTGGCAAATCGCAGCGGCGCTCTAGCAGAGCTAGACACGGACAGGATGAAGCCAACCTACGCTCCCCGGCAGGGCCAGGCCGTCCAACGACGTCAGGTCGTCATATGGCCAGGTCGAAGGGTAGGTCGCTGATGTCGCGCAGGCGCCGGCCTTCCAACAGGGTGTGGAACACCTCGCGTTGGTCCTCATTCCCCACGTCCTCAAGGGCGCCCTGCAGCTCGTACAGAGCGCCGTGATAGACGCAGTCGACGTCACCGGTGCCCAGGGCCAGAGAGGCGATCCGAGTCGGCATCGGCTCAAAGGTGACTGCGATGACGTGGGGCCGGTTTCCCTTTCTGTTGCGAATCAAGTTCAACGCCTCAACGGGGGTATTCTGAACTCTGCCGCTGCGTATGGTCCACGTGCATGAGATGCTCGCGTGCAGAATCGGCGTACGAGACGGCGCGTTCCGCTCTCGTAGCGGTGTGAGGGTGGCAATCGTCTGCGCCGAGTCTACGACAGAGCCCACCCGGTTGATCTCCTCGTCGGCAACCGGCAACCTGCCGACCAGAATGTCTGGCCTGATGATGTAGTCCCGCCCTACGGACGACTTCAGCCCCAAGGCCGTCTCCAGCAGCTCCTCCAACTCAGCCAGATGCCTATACTGATCGAAGTCTGAAATGGCGCCTTTGCAGGAGTAGCACCAGTCGCCGGGCCTCAGGTGATGCATAAGGGCGAAGGCTTTCTCCAGGTAGTCTTGAGTCACCCTCTCAAACAGCGCGCCCGCCGTCTGTGGAGCGATGTAGCCCGCGGTCGAACAGCCAATACGCTCAGCAACTCCCCAGGCGATCTCCCTGCTGGTGCTCCTCGTCCCATCTGCGAAATTGGGGTAGCCCGTCTCTCTGTTGCCCTTTATCCGGACGATATCTCGACATAGCCTTTCGTGATACTCCCGGCGCGCCACAGCGATGTTCATGTCCCCCCCCTTGCCGGATTATAGCATCAAAGCCCAAAACATGAAACGCGAGGTGAATGCCTCAACGCCATCCGAACTGCAGCGCCAGCAGCGCGGCGGTCAGCAGGCCGAGCCCGACCAGGCAGACCCGATCGACGCGCCGCAGGCGCAGCGGGCGGCGCACGGTGCGCGGGTGGCCGGGGCGGAAGCCGCGCGCGGCCAGGGCGTACGTGAGCCGATCCGTCAGGCGCAGGGCGGCGATCACCAGCGCGATGAGCGTCGGGCGGTAGGCCAGCAGCCGCCGTATCAGCCCCTCGCGCTCCGGGGTCCAGCCCCGGGCACGCTGCGCGTCGGCGATGGTGCCGTAGGTGCCGTGGAGCAGGGGCAGGTAGCGCAGCCCAAGCGCCAGCGTGAGGCCCCACTCGAAGGGGAGGCCCAGACGCACCAGGCCCTGCACCAGCCTAGTCTGGTCGGTGGTGAGAAGGAGGACGAAGGCGGCGAACGCGAGTCCGTTGATGCGCAGCGCGGCCAGGAGCCCCTGCACAATGCCGGGCAGCGTGATCCGTATGCGCCACCAGTCGATCAGCGCCGGCTCACCGACCGGATAGGAGAGGGGCCAGAGCAGCAGGATGAGGAGGCTGACGGGCCACATCTGCCGCCACAGCCAGGCGATGCGCTGCCGGGGGATGCGCGCGCGCCAGAGGAGCAGATGCACCGCCACCAGGTAGCCGAGCACCACGGGGAGGCGGTCGGCCGGGAGGAGGACGGCGAAGCTGGCGGCGACGAAGGCCATCTTGGTGCGCGGGTCCAGGCGGTGGAGCCACGAGTCGCGAGCGACGTAGAGATCGAAGCGGGAGCTCATCAGCGCGCGCCGCCCCGCCCTGAGAGAAGGTCCACCACCTCGCGGTAGAAGGCCTCGACGGTCAGGCTGTCGCCCCGCATGCCGCACGGCTGGAGGGCCTGGGAGAGACGCGTGATGGGCGGCGGGGTGATGGAGGCGCGGGCCAGCAGATCGGGTCGGGAGAGGATCTTGCGCGTGGTGCCCTCGGCCAGCAGCTCCCCCCGGTGGAGCACGAGGACGTGCGAGGCACGCTCGGCCACCAGCCGCAGGTCGTGGGTGATGAAGAGGATCGTGTGCCCCGCCTCGCGCCGCTCGCTCAGGCGGTCCAGGAGCACCTGCGTCTTCTCCCAGTCCAACCCGCTGGTCGGCTCGTCGAGGATGAGGATAGGGGGGCGGCGGGCAAGGAGCGAGGCAAGGGTGACCTGGCGGCGCAGGCCGTGGCCCAGCACCGCGGGGGGCCGGTCGGCCTGGTCGGTCAGACCGAAGGTGGCCAGCGCCTCCTCCGCGCGGCGCTCGATCTCCTCGGCCGGGAAGCCCAGGTTGCGCAGCCCGAAGGCGACCTCCTCGCGGACGGTGGGGGCGAAGATCTGGTGGTCGGGGTTCTGGAAGAGATAGCCCACCTGGCGGGCGATCTCGCCCACCGGTCGCCCCCGGGTGTCCTGGCCCTGGATCAGCACCCGGCCCGCCTGCGGACGGAGCAGGCCGTTGCAGAGCTTGGCCAGCGTGCTCTTCCCGGAGCCATTCGGGCCGATCAGGGCCAGCCAGCTGCCGGGCTCGACGGAGCAGCTCACCTCGCGGAGGGCCGGCACGCGGCTGTCGTAGCTGTAGGAACAGCCCTCTAGTTCGACGGCGAAATCAGCCACTCAGGCCCTCCTGCGGCGTGACACAGAGCAGACCCAGAGAACACTGAGAAACCTCATAGTCCTTCTCTGTGTATCTCCGTGCCTCCTCTGTGATCTCTGTGTAACACAATGGCCAATGCATCCTTCCGAACACGTCACGGCCCCATGCACAGCAAGCGCCGGAGGTCGCGCGCGGCCTCCCCCACCGTCAGCCAGCCGTAGTCGCCGTCCGCTTCGGCGTTGAAGCGCTCCGCCAGCTCGGCCATCTGCGGGAGCCCGATGCCCAGGGCTGAAGCATCAGCCTGGCGCAGGCGATCCGCCTGGCCGAGGATCTCGCGTAGCCCTCCCTGCAGGGCGATGCAACCATCGTGCAGCACCGCCACGCGATCGGCCAGCAGGGGCAGGCGGTCGACGTCCTGCGTGACCCAGAGGACGGCGGTCGACCTCTCGGCCTGCAGGCGACCAACGGCCTCCAGCAGCGACCGCTTGCCGACGGGGTCGAGGCTGGCCGTGGGCTCGTCCAGCACCAGGACCCTGGGGCGCATGGCGAACACGGCGGCAAGGGCGACCCGCTGCTTCTCGCCGCCGGAGAGCTGCAGGGGAGAGCGCTGGCGCAGCGCGGCGGCGCCCACCATCTCCAGGGCCTCGGTGACCCGGCGCTCGATCTCGGACGGGGAAAGGGCCAGGCTCTCCAGCCCGAAGGCCACCTCGTCCTCGACCGTCATGCTGAAGAACTGGCTCTCGGGGTCCTGAAAGACGAGCCCCACGGTCCGGCTCAACTCCCCCGGGCCGATCTGGCGCGCGTCCTGCCCGGCGACGCGCACCGCCCCGGAGAAGGTGCCACCGGTGAGCTGGGGGATGATGCCGTTAAGGGTGAGGCAGAGGGTGGTCTTGCCCGCGCCGGTTCGGCCGAGCAGGGCCAGGCACTCCCCCTCCGCCAGGGAGAGGGAGAGACCCTTCAGGACGGCAGGGCTGCTCCCCCCCGGAGAGAGGGGGGGATAGGCATAGTGTACGTCTTCGACGGCGACAAGAGGGGGCAACGGATGGCGGGCCAGGGCTCAGGCGTGCGGCTGACCCCAATGGACGATAGGCGGATACCCGCGTCGCAGCGCCACCACCAGGGGGATGCCCACGATGCCGCCTACCGCGACCTGGGGGAGGTTGATCGTCAGCGCCTCGGTGGCCGCCGCCGCGACCCCCATGCGGAAGAGGAAGGCCTCACCCACAAAGTAGGTGGCCACCATCACGGCCGCCCCGGCGGCCCAGCCCAGGAGCATGGGTAGGACCCCCTGCCCGCGCCGGGCGATGAGGCCCGCGATGAGGCCCTCCAGCCCGTGGGCCACCAGGGTGAGGGGCGCGTAGAGGGCGTAGCCCCCCGCGATGTCGGCCAGCGCGGTCCCCACCCCACCGGCCACCAGGCCAATCCAGGGGCCGAAGGCGAAGGCCGCCAGGAAGACGCCGACGTCGGAGAAGTTGAAGTAGCCCTGCGTCAGGGCGAAGGGCACGCGCACGGCCAGCGTGAACACGGCGACCAGGGCGATCATCACCCCGGCCAGCACGATCTGTCGGATCTCTAAGTCTCGCATAGGTATCTATCACTCCTTTGATCAAGGATGTTGGCGACGATCAACGGCTGCTCCTGTCATATCTGCGATCCGGAGGCTGGCGGATTGCGAAAAGTGACGTATGGCCCTTCATGTGGTATACTCAGATGGGCATGA
>CAZNRX010000144.1:0-2763 GCA_964575455.1 uncultured Anaerolineales bacterium
CCTCGGACCACGATGTGTGATGTGCTCAGTTTCATAGATCTTCCTTTCCCTCGTCGCATGGAGAGGGATCCGTTCCCCTCTCCCATGCTTCTCACTCGACGTGCCAGCTACTGCCTCACCTTCATGATCCAGACCACCGTCATGTTGGCGGGCCTCGTCTCCCCGTCCGATGACGTAAGAGCTACACTGGCCGAGGGCCCAGCGAAACGATCTGGGTCGCCCACCGTCCCCTGTCCCCCCAGCGCCGACGGCCGCACACCGCTCGTCGAGGCGCTCAACCCATTGACCGCCGTAGCGTCCTCCTGCGTCTGCCCGGACGTCGAGCCACCCCGCAGGAACATCCCACTGTCCGTGCTCCCATCCTGCAGGTCCGCGTTCAGGTCGGGCACCGCCAAGCCGTGGTAGGGGCTCCGGGTGTCGCTGATCACCTGCCCATTGCACTCCACCCACCCGTCAGGCAGCGGCGGCGTGCCCGTCATGTCCTTGTGCCAGGCGATGATGGAGCCCACCGGTGGCAGGACCAACGTGGGCGTGATGTGGCTGCGGTGAATCGGCGCCTCCGTGGTGGAGCTGATCAGCTCGCTCTCGGTGTAGTAGCGGTCATCGTGGTCATGATCTGACCGTGCCACCGTGACAGCACCGCCCGACCCCGCGAAGTCCACGCTGAAGGTCCGCTTCGTGCGCGTCAACCCCGTCCCGGCCGTGTACGTCACCAGCTCGCTGTCACGGGCAATGTCGCTGTCGATATACGCCTCGTCCACCACCCCACCCGTGATCTCGTCGCCCGAGTGCGTGTGGTCGTGTGAAGCAACGGCGGTGAAGTCCAGGGTCAGGTTGTTCTTGAACGTCGTCAGGCCGTCACCGGCCAGGTCCGAGGCGTCCACACTGAGCTCCGTTCCAAACAGGTCGAGACCGTCCCCCACGTCATATTGCTGCCCGTCATCGACCCCGTCGGCGAAGCCGCTTGGCACGTCCGTCAAGTTCGACCACGATAGATACGTGCTGGCGGGCTCGCCGTCGAGCCGCTCGGCATCCCCGGCCGCTTCAGCGTGCGCCGCTGAGAGTGCGAAGGCCACCGAGGCCAGCTGCTGGCGCGGGCTCAGCGTCTCCCCACCCACCTCGATCTCCAGGTACGTGTCCGTGCCCAGGGCTTCGACCTCAATCGTGGTGGTCGTGCCTAACGTCACCGCAAAGAACCCATTACTGGTGTCCACCTGGTGCGTCTCCGGCCCCCACACCTTGGTGCCGCCCGTCTCCGCGTCCCACAGGCTGAACGTGATCTCGTGGGCACCATCGACCACGGGGTCCCCGGCGTCATCCAGCAGGTGCCCCTGGTAGGTAAGCACGTTCGGCGGCGTGGCGCCTTGCAGCCCAATCTCACCCGTTGGCTTGGCCGACGCTGTCCCGGCGACGACCAGACCCACCAGCATAAAGGCCACAAGTAGCGACGTGAGCATCCGTTTCCTGCGATTCATCTTAGCGTCCTCCTTTGATCGATCTAATGTGCGAAGTCGTTGTCCAAGTGTCTACGTGCAAAGAAACCTTGTCCTCATCCTCGACCTACATCCTCTACCCCCTGACCCCCTTGAGCGCCCAAGCTGTGTCGGACAGACTTGCCTCCTTGATCCGCTTCCACCTGTCGGCCAGCGCCCTCATCATCGCTCGCTTACCTTTGGCAACAGCTGCAGCGTCGGCCACCGGCTGTTCGACCTGACGCAGCCCCTCGGCCGTCTCCATAAGCGGTCGCAGGCTGTCGGCGTGGTGTGGATAGCTCGCCAGACACACCTCCACGGTCGCCCCGTCTTGCAATCGACCCACGCAGTCGTCCAGGGCGTCCTCGAGCGTCACGGCCTCACTGCGCGGACGCATCTAGCGAACCGTCGTCTCTACGCGAGGTGATACGAACGCATCATCCAGGTTCTGATGCGGGTTGAACACCAGCTTCAGATCCTCGTCCTTCCGCGCGTCGCCCGTGAACGCTAGCTGCGCTGTCACCTGGCCCCTCGTCGACAGGTCGAGGAAGGCGTACCGCGCCTCCTCCAGGCTGTCAGGCGTAATAGGATAAACGCCCCCAGCGTCGCTCACGACCTGCGGCGGCTCGTAGAGCAGATCGCCAGCACCCGCGTAGCGCACGGTGACTGTGATCACCAGGCCATCCGCGTTGATCTGGGCGTCCCTGATGTCGACGTCTGGCAATGCCCCCTCGGTGGCCAAGTCGTCATCCGAGGTATTTGGGCTCAACCCATCCCTTCCGGCTGCGCACGCTTTCAGCAAGCTATTGACGGCCTTGAACTCCCCAACCGTCATCACCGTCAGGACCAGCAGCCAGACCGCAAGCGCACCCACTGCGACCCAAAGCCCAATACGCTCCCTACGCTCCATCGGCCTCCGACCGCTCCACCTCAACCACCCGCAGCGTATGCGTGTGGACCGCGGCCTCGTCGATCAAGACCTGCACCGTGTAGTCCCCCACCTCCGGCAAGACCAGGTTGGGGAAGAACGACAGCTGCGTCATCACCACTGGCGCCTCCGGCACAGCCAGTTCCGACTCGCCCTGGGCCACGACCGTCCCGTCGGGTGCCACGATCCGCACCCCCTCCTGGTAGGCGCCCTCGCTCCCGTACCAGAAGTTGGCTACCACCAACCGATCGTAGCCCGCCGGAAACGCGTCGGCATAGAGCACGAAGAAGACCCGCTGAAGCGTCACCCGCCGGTCGCCCAGGCCGATGCTGGACGCGGCATCCTCACACAACAGGCTCGCCA
>CAZNRX010000144.1:2863-5587 GCA_964575455.1 uncultured Anaerolineales bacterium
CGCCGGTCGCCCAGGCCGATGCTGGACGCGGCATCCTCACACAACAGGCTCGCCAAAAGCCGCGGCACCGGTCGCTCCACACCCCACTCAGCCACCCAGCGCCTCCAGGTAGGTCCTATCTGAGGTCACGGGTCTGGATGCACGTTCTCTTCTGGTCATTGATGTATTGTCCACAGACTCATCGCCTCCATCATCACGCCCACGACGCCCAGCACAGCTGCCGCAGGCATCTCCGCTTCGCTCGGGATCTCCCCCTCGAGTGGCGTCCGCTTCACCACATCGCCCGCGGCCGCCAGCAGGCCCCACAACGAACGCTCTCGGACGACCATCAACCCCAGACCCGCCAGGGCGGTGACAACCGCGCTCACCATCAGCCCCTCTGATCCATGCCGCAGCCCCAGTGCCATCAGCGCCACGGCGTCGCCGCCTCCCCACCAGCCCAGCGACCAGGCCACAGCTCCAGCCGCCACCGCTAGCGCCGCTGCCCATCCCTCCGGCCCCGCCAGCACCCCCGCCACGACCGCCGCCGGGGGCAGAGCCAGGGCGGACGCCCGCCGCGGACAGACCAGGGCCGCCCCGGCCAGCGGCCACCAGTACCACGGGCGACCGCGAAGCGAGAGAAGCGTCAAGGCCACCAGCGCTACCACGGAGACCTCCCGCCACAGCACGTCCTGGACGATGATCACCGCCCACAGCCCCACGGTCAAGCCGAGCGCGATCAGGGCCACGATGGTCTGATCTATCAGAGACGTGACCATCACTCCCCAGGGGCCACGGGCTGGACCTCGATGACGGGTACGTCGAGGCTGGAGATGAAGGATCCGCACTGATTGCCTGCAGCGTCCGCTCCCGCCACCACCGCTGCCGTCGAGGCCACCAACGGGTCGTGGCCCATTTGTCGCAGGTCATACCGCTGCCACGGCTCGGTGACGCGGCGCCAGCTCCATTGATCACAATGGGACACCCTCTTGGTGTCGGGGTCAGCTACGCCATCGCCGTCCAGGTCACAGGCCGTGGTTCCCCAACCCGGCCAGTGCTCACACACTGTGCTGGTGTGCGTGCATCCGTATTCGAGGTAGCGGAACGTGTACTCCGGCCACCAATAGGTCGTCAACAACACATCGTACGCCTCGGCCCCCGTGGGGGACGCCACGCGCTCGTCACACGAGCAGCTTCGTTCCTGACACGCCTCGTTCCAGGTCGGGCCACCAGCCGCCAGCCCCCAGGACGAGGTCTCAAACACGTGCTGTGCCTCTGGACCCACCATCAGCTGGCTGCCCCCGTTCTCCGCCCGATCCTCGATCACCCACACCGACTCACCCGGCGGCGTCTGGCCAAAGATCGCCCCATCCCCCGCGTTCCACTGCCGCCAGGCCGCCCCGATCTGGTAGTTGACCACGGCTCCTTCAGTCACCCGTCCCACGCCTCCGCCACAGTCGAATGTGGACGAGCCGTGCCGCACACCCGGCGCCGCGTTCGGACAGGCCAGGGCCGCCTCCTCCGAGAACGCCTCCACGTCCCCGGCCCCCAAGTACCAGAACTGCGTCTCCAGGGCCACCAGGCTCCGCGGCCAAGGGTTGCGCAAGCTCTGCGCCGGGGGGATGCTGACCTCCACATCGATGTACCACCCCGGCCACTCCGCACACGGCTGATGGATGATGCCCCCATCGATCGTCGGCGGTTCGTCGCAGGGCCAGTCATCGCCGTCGCCAGGCACCGCCGTCGGGACCAGACACGCCTCCTCCGACAGGCAGACCGCGTCCATCGTGTAGAACCTGCCGTCCGGCCCGCGCACCGCGGTCACCGTCGCCCATCCCGATGGACAGTCGGGCCAGTTCATACAGTAGAACGTCTCGATCTCCGGCCAGGGATCCGGCGTTGCCGTGGGCGGCGCAGCCGGTGTGCCACCACCATCATCCCCATCGTCAGGCGGCGGGGGCTCCGGGGTTTCGGCCCCACCGTCGCCGCCCCCGCCACCGTCATCCTCATCGTCACACACCAGCGTCGTGCCCACCAACCGGCAGCCAAGCAGTGGCGCCGGGTGGGACCGGCTGGCCAGGCCACGTCCGGGGAACAGCAACGCCTGCCCCACCACCACCACCACGATCAAGGCAGCACGCGCCACCCTCAGAACGTCTCGTTCCGCCACTCGGTCACTCTCCACGAACCATCCTCCCTTTCTATCGTCGCCACGTAGAGCAGATGCGGCGTCTGGTCCTCCACGCTGTCTCGCACCACGCATCGATCCCCCTGCGTCATCTCCGGCGCGATCTGCGCACAGATCTCCTCACTGAAGAGGATCACGCCGTTCGAACCCGTCTTGACGTGCCCCACCGTGCATATGTGATGGCTTTCACATCGAACAGGGGTCGGCGGCGCGAACGCCGCCAAGAAGACGGCGGGCATCTCCTCGCCGTCCGGCTCGGTCAGCTCCTGTCGATGCCACGCCGCGACCTCCGGGGACGCGAACCGCTCCAATCCTGCTATCACCGCCTCCCGGTCGTACGCCAGCGCCTCCTGGTCGGAAACGTCCTCGATGGCGTGGGCCGCCAGCACCGCCTCGAAGGCCTCACGGATCGTCTCCTCCACCTCGGGTGGTGGGGAGAGGTACGTCTCCCCCGTGAAGGGATCCGTCTCGGTCGCCCAACCTTGCGGCGTCTCCATCTCGGCCGGGATCGGTGTCACGGTGGCCGGGAGGGCCGCAGCCGGGGTCGCCGTCGGCTC
>CAZNRX010000144.1:5687-7025 GCA_964575455.1 uncultured Anaerolineales bacterium
CCGGGATCGGTGTCACGGTGGCCGGGAGGGCCGCAGCCGGGGTCGCCGTCGGCTCGGGCGTCCGCTTCGCCATCGGCGCCAACGTCCTCAGGCCCCGCAACCGCATCCACAGGGCTCGTCCCCCCAGGAAGCAGCTGCCGAGCACCAACACGGCCACGACGCACGCAGCTAGCCATCCAGCGGCGTTCAGTTTCTTGAGCATGGTCTCACTCCTCTCTTGTGTCATACGGCCTTGTCTTTAACTACTTCCAGGCTACCATACTCTGCCATACATGTACAGCATTTGCTTGCTGGGCCTCCGCGTGGCTCTCCAGCACCCCATCGACGATCATTGCCCCTCCTCCGAGATCCCCCACGCCGGGCGCTCCCGCCCCCGCACCTGCAGCGACAGGTCGCCCACGCCAAACAGCCCCAGAAAGACCGGCTCCACCTGCACCCATCCCTGGACGTAGATCACGTTGTTCGCAACGTGCACGCCCGTGATGTGCAGGTCCGGATCGTTCTGCCGACCGTACGCCTGCGCGACCCCGACAGCATCGGGCTTGAGCCTCACTTGTCCCCGCTCGGCGAACAGCTCAGCGTCGATCTCTGATGCCGCTGCCACCGCCGCGCCGTCCGCAGCCCAGCGCGCCCGGCGGAACTGGGCGAACATCAGCCCGCCGTCGAATACCAATCCCACCAGGGCCAAGAGCAGCGGGAGCAGGATCGCGGCCCAGGCCAGCACTTGGCCGGACTCCAGTTCTTGGCGCACCGGGGCTTTCCTTGATCCCTCCATCCGAGCGCGAGATCCGAGCTTGGCTGCATCGACAAGGAGGCGGCCACTTGACAACAGCTCAGGCCAACGGATGATGAATGACCAACGGGCAATGGATCGCTTACGGACGCTCATCTGTCACCACACCTCCCGCTTCCTTGCCCCCTTGCTCCTCTGCTCCTCCGCTCCTCTGCTCCCTTGCTCCCACGCCCCTCCGCTCCCTCGCCCACCTACCATCGGCTTTGCCATCTCTCGGTCGGCATGATCTGCCAGGCGCAGACCTCCTGCGGGGCGATGATCTCTCCCATCGGCACAGGCGGTGAGGGCACGTCGTAGCAGACCAGCGTGGCCACATCCGTGCCCCTCCCCCATCCCCCGTAGCCCACCGACACCGACGCCGACCCGGGGTTGAGGCCAAACCCGTCCAGTGCATACCGCACGGCCAGGTGGGCCTGCGAGACCCCTCGCTCCTCATCCAGCGTGGCCACCGCGTGCCGCGTCCCCGCCCAGGCAGCGGCTTCCACGGCTAGCCTGGTGTACAACAGCTGCCCGAACCCGATCACCCCGGCGATGATGACCAGGAA
>CAZNRX010000145.1:0-6948 GCA_964575455.1 uncultured Anaerolineales bacterium
TGAGCACTTCTTGAATCAGTCCTTAGCCATACCAGTCAGCTTTGTGATGCCTCACATAGCAGAAAGTGTCCGGTAGTGAAACGTTCTCCCGAACGTACTCGAATGGCACTTCATACTGAGCTGCTTCTTCCATCGAGGCATCGGTCCCGAAGTCGACAATCCACATATCCCTTGACTGGCGAGTGATATCTGAGGCGTTGAGCCACCGCTTGAGCACATCAGAGTTAGGAGCCCCGTGGGGATTTCCAGAGACTTCCAGCATTTCCTCGGCTCGCTCAGCAGGAATGTCGAAGGGACCACTTTTCTGGATCCCGACGAAACACAGCCCGTCGTTCTCCGGTAGGCGTTCAGCAGCCGTCAAGTCGACCGTACTCGTCAAATCAGGGTAGATTTCCTCAACGGGTGTTCCGTCCAAGAACCTGTGCCGCTCCTCACCACCATCGAAGCCGATCATAGATACGTGGACCGTCGCGCCCTCCAACACCCAGTCGCGGTCGGATTGAGCCCAGAAGATATCACCTGTTTCCTTGATTCGATCCAAGACAGCTCGATTGGCTCCTCCACGAATAGCTTGCGTCGCGAGAAGGCCCGCTCGGTCAATTCGATCTTGTTCAATCAGGGTTCTTGCTCTCTCGAACCAGTAGCAGACCAAGTCGCTGTCTCTCGGGATCCGCCCTTCATACGTCGCTCGCAGATCATGCACATACCGATCTTCTAGCTCTGTGCGCATCCTACGGGAGCCCAAGAACGGCGGGTTTCCAATGACCACATCAGCCTCGGGCCACTCTGGTTCGGTCGGATTGCCCGCTTCATCGTAAGCCAGAACAGCGTCCTTCTGTAAGATGTTCTCCAGAGGCTTGAGGATCGGCTCGCTGGGCGTGCCGCCGAAGCCGTTCTCGTGAAACCATTGAATGTAGCCGATCCAGATGGTCGCCTCCGCGAGTTCGTGGGCGTACTCGTTGATCTCAATCCCGTGCATCTGACTTGGAGAGACCTGAGGATAGGGACGGGTCATGCCCACGTCAAAGGCGAAGACGATGACTTCCTTCTCCAGCTCCAAGAGCTGGCGCAACGCCACATAGAGGAAGTTTCCGCTTCCACAAGTGGGATCCAGGACTTGTACCTCGCGCAGCTCAGCCAGGAAGCCCAGGATCTCCTCCTCGATCATGTTGGTGTAGTTCGTCACCCAGGCTTTCGACGTGGTCTCCTCCCGCTTCTGAACCAGCTCCTCGACCTCGGAGCGCACCTCCTCCCAGCGCCGCCGAAGCGGGGCCATCAACACCGGCTCCACGATCAGCAGGATGTCATCCTTGCTGGTGTAATGAGCGCCCAACTGAGATCGCTTGCTCGGGTCCAGGCTCCGCTCGAAGAGCGCGCCGAAGATAGCCGGCTCAATACTGGACCAGTCCAGCCCACTAACCCGATATAGGATGTCCAGAGCGTCGCTGTCGAGCTCCAGGACCTTGTCGTCCTCAAACAGGCCCCCATCGAAGAACTCGATCTCTTCGGTTCCGAACCAACCGCCGTCCGCCATGGCCCCGAAGAGGTTGCTCAACTGACGCGCAAACGCCGAGGGCTTCTTGCGGGTTTGCTCCACCAGCTTGGTAAAGAGGTCCTCGGGCAGCAGTCTGATGTCCTCAGCGAACAGGCAGAAGAGCAGCCGGATGAGGAAGTGCGCCGTCTCCTGTGGATCCTCTCCCCACTGACGCAGCAGGTCGGCCAGGTGGGCAAACTCACGGGCTGCCTCCTGGGTGACTTGTTCTGGCGTCTGCGGTGCCTGGAGCTGTCGGTAGTCGTAGAAGGCGTGTTGTAGCAACCGCCGCTTCTCCGGCACCAACAGGTCGTCCAGCGTGAGCTCGTAGACGCGCTTGACGGTGTTGACGAAGTTGGTGTGGATGAGGATGCGCTCGATGTCGGAGACGATCAACAGAGGGGGGTTCTCCAGCGCCTCTCGGTACTGGAGCAGCTGCTGGTAGGCGCGATCCAGGTCGGCGTGCTTACCCTTGTACTCCCAGGCGAAGTAGCCCTTCTTCCAGACGTCTGCCCAGCCTTGGCCTCCTCGCTGCTTGGTGGCGCCAGCCTCGAAGGTGAACCGCTTGCCCTCGGGGTCGTATTCGGCTGGCGTCTGATGACCCAGCATGCGGCAGAGGTCGATGAAGTGCTCTTGCGCTGCGGAGCTCTCCTTGAGCTCGGCCTTGCGCCACTTGTCCACGAACGCTTGGGGTGAGAGGGTTGGTTGGGTCATAGTCTGTATAACCGTCCACTCAGTGGTGTTTGGTCGGAGTCGTGCGCTGGTTCTGATCGAAGCTGGCTTGCAACCCGTCGCTACTCAGTAGTATACGTCCGGTCGCTCACCCTTGTCAAGCTCGCTCACGTTGGGCGATATCGCCTGGGGCACTCCTTCCCCTCCCCGCGCTTGTGCCGATAGAAGTACGTCACATTCCCATCCATGCACGTGCGGTGTCGCTTCACGACCTCCGTGCCGCAGTCTGGGCAGAGGCCCACCTCGGGCGCGTCTGCTTTGGCGGTGACCAGCTCTCCGTCGACCATCGCTTCCTTCATGGGCGCTTCTCCCTGAGTGCGGACGCTACAATGCCACGGCTGCTTGACCCATCCCCATTGTATCATATCCCAGGCGGTTTGTCTGTCGTATAGGTTTGACACTTTTTGTGGCTTTCACGCCACAAGCCGTGTGGCGAAAGTTAGATTCGGTTGTGGCGTTTCTTAGATTGCCAGGCACGGCGGCGGTCAGGAGGTCTGCGGTGCGCTGAGGACAGCTTACAGGGGAGGTAACACTTCAGTCTTGTGAGTGAGAGCCCCAAGCCCATTGGGGCCGCCCTCGAGACGAGGGCTGAGAGCGGCTGCTCACCAAGCCGAACTGATACCAGGGGAGTAGCACGGGGGAGCGGTGTGCTCTCGATCTTACGCTACTACGACGTCATTTCCAGCAACAGCAGATCTATCCGACGGTCGTCTACTGTTGACCTGCACGACCCGGCCTTCAGGCTCGGCGTCGCTGCCTCAAGAATCCGTGTTCTTCTCTGTTTCGGGAAGGTCATGTGAGGATTCACACCAGCTCCCCAGCATGGCTTCCGTGACTTGCGTTCTGGCCCTGCCCATATCGCAGTTCTGCGAGACTGCAACCTCCGCAGCCAACATTCCCAGCGCTCGCTCGTAGAGCCGCTTTCCACCCCGCGTCCAGCTTCCCTGTTCACTCTCTGCATAGGATCTGAGATCGCGAACCGCTGCGGCGACTTTCTCCGGCTCTCCACTCTTCACAGCGTCGCGGATCTCCGCCTGCCTGGACCTGTAGTTCTTCGGCAGACCCTGAGCCTCGCGATGGAGCGTTCTGAAGATGATTCCCGTGTCCGATAGCACCCGCCTGACGTACGGGGAAGTCTCGGGGATGCGCATAGTCTGCCCGTTCGTCACCATCTCCACGACCAGATAGCGAGTGTTCTCGCCTTGCCACTCCCGGACCTCAACATCGACCACTTTCCCCACGCCACGTGTCCGGTGAAAAATCGCCGCGCCTATCTCTATCGACATCGTTACCTCTTTCATTCCGAACTCTGTTCTTCGCAAGCAGCAGTCGGTTTGGAGCGTCGGCCCCCACAGACAGAAAAGCCCCGGCACAAGAACGGGGCTCTCACTGACACAGCCTGAACGTCAGTCATTCCAGTGCTGAACCAACAAACGGTCTTGGACGTCATAAGGGCTATCTGTCTCGATCGACCATATGCTCGCCTTCTTGCTTGGCCTCTACGCTGCCGTGTCAGACCAGGAGACTGGGGTTGTTGCAATTCGCGCGCTGCGGACCATCACGATGGGCCTGGGGAACGCCGCCTTCTGGATTGAGGAACGACCCGGTGGCGACGGCGTGACTTCAACACGCGATCAAGGGCTCATGAGTCCCCTGGATTCTCATCCTAGACACATTATACCCGCTTCATGCGGTATGTCAATGCCAGGATCTGGCGTAATGTGTCAGTCGGCGGTAGGCCACCACCGCCGCTCCCACCGGTCCGGCGTCATCGCCCAGGGCTGAGGGTAGGATGCGGATCCGTTCGGCGTCCTGCTGCTGCAGGTAGTAGGGCCGTGCTGTGCGGGCCACCGGCTCGACGAACGACCGCCCCAAACGCTCCACCAACCCGCCCCCGAACACGATGACCTGTGGATCCAGCACGTTGACCAGATTGGCCGTAAGCAGTCCCAGGTAGAACTGAGCGGTCTCCACCGCCTCCATCATGGGCTCGTCCTCCGCCTCCAGGGCAGCTTCCACGACGACCGGAAGGCCCAGCCGCGCGCGAAGCTCTGACCCCAGGGGAACGTCCTCCCAATCCAGGTTGGGGGCGGCACGAACGATGCCCGTGGTCAGCTCCACAGCCCCGGGCGCGCCGATGCAGAGGCCAGCGAAATCGGAGGGCGTGGCATCCATCTTCTCCATCAACCCGCGCACGGCCTCCTCGATCCGGCCAATCACGGTGTCGACGCCTCTCTCGGGTCTCGTTTTCTTCTTCTTCCGCGCCAGCACCTCGCCGCTGCGCACAGCAGCCGCTTCGATATTCGTCCCTCCAAGATCTACGCCGATGAAGACAGCATCTGCAGTTGGCATCTGATCATCCTCCTATTGTCACTGCCCGACTGATTATAGGCTGGTGCCGCCCGGTGTCAAGCAGAGATCTGGCGCTCTTGGGTGTGGATTCACGGGAACACTACGGCGTCAGCGTGCCCCGCCATATCTCCAGCGCCTCGCGGCCCATCGGCTCTGCGCCGAACGCGCGTGCCTCGTACCGCTCTCCATCGGCACGGTTGTACATGCCGAGCCGCAGGCGATAGGGACCCGCGGTGGTGGACTCGGGCAGGGGCACGAAGCGCCGATCCACCACCTCGTGACGGGGCCGCCAGGCGCTGGGCGCCACCAGGTGCCCCAGGCTGTCCCCATCGGCCTGCGCCACGATCTCGCCGCTACCGTCCACGAGATGCAGGAAGACCGTGTCCGTGGGGCGTGGTGGTTGGAGCGAGGCCCAACGCAGCTCGACCACGATCTGCCCCTCCCTCACGTCCACGTCGGTGGCGAGCAGCTCCGATACCGCATCATACCGGCCCAGCAGGCCGGCGGTCGTTCGCGAGGGCTGTACGTCGCCCACCGACCTCAGCGCGATCGAGCCATCCGCGTGATAGGAGGCCAGGTAGGTCTGGTCCGCCCACAGCGCTGCGTCGTAGAGCCTCTCGGTAGCGTGAGCATCACTCCCTCGTGTGTGGACCTCGTAGGGCGTATCCGGGACGGTGCTCGACAGCAGGATGAAGTCGCTGAGCGAGATGGTCTCAACGTCGGCACCGGCGGTCAGCTCGACGAAATCGCTCAGATCCTGCGACACGGGCGCGAGCATCATCCCCCAGAATCCCATCGGATAGGTGGGGATGTGATACTCGAACCGATCCGGCACGTTGACGAACAGCGTCCGCCTGTTTGATCCGGCTGCCGAGACGACCTGGGCCATGAGGTCGGAACCGGCGTCATAGAGCTTGGTGAGCGCCTGCACGGTCGTCCAGCTCTGGACGATCAGGCCAAGGATTATCAACCCTTTGAGCGCCGACCGCCAGGTGCGCTCCTCCACCGCGATGATGCCGCCCCACGCCAGGGCTCCGATGAACGAGGGGAAGTACAACAGGCGCGAGCTGGTCTCAAGATAGCCCATGGGCAGCGCGATCCACGGCAGGCCGGAGGCGATGCACCACCAGACCAGGATCAGCAGCAGCCTCGACCAGCGCTTCCGGCCATAGCAGAGCACCAGGAACGTGAGCGAGAGGACAACGGCCAGACCCGCCTGGGCCTGCGCGCCCAGGCCCCACCCACCGGTCTGGGAGATCAGACGGGCGACCGGGAATGCCAGGCTCTGGGAGAGGTAGAGGCCCTTTTCCAGAAGCGATCCGACGCGGAGGGCCGTCCCCCCCGGCTTGGGAACGACCAGCCAGACGGCGACAAGGGCCAGGGCAGGTGCCAGGAAGGAGAAGGCGATGGGACTGAACCTGGCAACGCGCCGCTCGAAGCAGAGGTAGATCTCCAGCGCCAACACGAGGAACGGCAGCAGGGCCGCGTTCTCGTGAATCAGAAACCCGACCGTGCTCAGAACGAGGGCGAGGGCAATGGCCCATCGACGTCCGCTCTCACGCCCCACCGTATACAGCCAGAGCGCGCCCAGGACCAAGGGGAGCAGCGGCTGATGGGCGGACATGGCCTTGGCCGTCGAGTCGAACGAGATGGGGCAGAGCAGGAAGAGGAGAGCCGACAGAAAGCCGGTGAGGCGATCCCGAAACCACCGCGTGACGGCACCATAGAGCAGGAGCGCTGCCCCGATGCGCGTGACGATGTTGAGCAGGTAGAAGGGCAAGGGGTCGTAGGAAGGGCTCCGCCCGCCCAGAAGCTTGACCATGGCCAGGAGGAGCGGGCGATAGAATAGGTCGTTCGTCGCGACGCGGAACAGGTCGTAGAACGAACGCTCATCCACCTGACCGATATCGAGGGGATCCTCCCAGAAGAAGGTGAACCCAAGCAGGGGCCGGTAGGCCAGCAGGCCTATGACGACGAGGATGAGGACGATGGAAACGGTGACCAGCGCTGGGCGTCTGCGGATGGTCAGCCACGGCGTCTGGGGGCTGGGTGGCTCGCTTTGCTCATGTCTCAGCACGATGGGAGCCTTTGCGTGACTGTACGACTGATGTGTGGTGGGTGATCCCTCAGGAGACGGGACCCCACCCGGGCGTGCTTGCCTGTGGGATTATAGCGGGTCCGTGGGGTATGTCAATGCGAGGATCTGGGGCAGCTCTCGGATCTGATGGGGCACGGGAGCGTCCAGACGACCAAGGACCACTACGCGATGTTTAAGCGAGACGAGCTAAGGCGCAAGCACAACGAGTTCTCGGCCGTGGCGACGATGGCACGGG
>CAZNRX010000146.1:0-6779 GCA_964575455.1 uncultured Anaerolineales bacterium
GCTCCATCAACAGCCGCAAGAAACAGCAGGCCTACGACTTCGAGGTCCTGCCCTACGACATGTTCATCCTCAAGCTGGTCTTCATCTCGATCGTGGGGAGCCTCATCACCTGGGTGTTGGCCGGCTACAACGGTCTCTCCTGGACGGTCGTCGTGGTGCTGCTCGTGGTGGGTATCTACCACTTCATTACCACACAGACGGTCCTGGGACGGCATATCTACGCCATCGGCGGGAACCCAGAGGCGGCTGAGCTGAGCGGCGTCAGCGTCAAGCGGCTGACCTTCATCGTCTTTGGCTCTATGGGCATGTTGTCGGCCTTGTCCGGTATGCTATTCGCCTCCCGGCTCCAGTCGGCCACCACGCAGGCCGGCACGCTCTTCGAGCTCGATGCCATCGCCGCGGCGTACATCGGCGGCGTCTCGGCAGCGGGCGGCGTCGGGAAGGTCACAGGGTCCCTCGTCGGCGCCATCGTCTATATGTCGCTGACCAGCGGTATGAACCTGATGAACGTCGATATCGCCTATCAGTACGTCGTACGGGGCGCCGTTCTGGCCGCCGCCGTGATCTTCGACGTCGCCACCCGGCGGAGTGGCAGGTAGAAGATCCTAGACAATCCTAAGACCCTAAAGGTTTTGAGTTGAAGCGTTACTTAGGACATCTCTGAGAATGAATCAGTTCATCAGAAAACCTCAATGTCCAGGACAAAAACCTCTAGGGTCTGACAACACAGACATTCTGCGCGTCCACCAGCTGTCTCGCGACTTCGGGACGGTCCACGCTCTGCGGGACGTCACCTTTACCCTGGCGCCAGGGGAGGTGCTGGGCGTCGTGGGACAGCGGGGCGCGGGAAAGTCGACCCTGTTCCAACTCCTCAGCGGCGTCCATGCACCGTCCGACGGAGAGATCGTCTTCGACGGTCAACCCGTCACCTTCCAGACGGTCTCCCAGGCGCAAGACCTGGGCATCGTGGCCGTCCACCAGACCCCGCAGCTCTTCGAGCATCTGAGCGTGATGCACAACGTCTTCATGGGATGCGAGATCCGCGGCAAAGGTCTGTTTAAGTTCGACAGGGAAGGTAGGATGCTAGAGGCGACCCGCGACCTACTGGCCGCCTTCGCTATGCCCACCGACCTGGCGGAGGCGTCGGTGGGCAATCTCTCCGACGAAGAGATGCAGGTCGTGGCGCTGGCGCGGGCCCTGTGCCGGCCGTGCCAGCTGCTTCTTCTGGACGACGCCCTGGAGGCGCTCAGCTTCGCCCGGCAGGAGCTGCTGCTCGAGCGCATCATGGCGTTGTCCGAACAGGGGGTCGCGGTGATCCTGAGCAGCGACGACCTGAAGCAGGTCTTCGCCGTCACGGATCGTGTCCTGATCCTCCGCCAAGGCCGCCAGGTGGCCCTGCGCCGCACCGAGGACACGAACCCGCGCGATATCGTGGAGCTGATGGTCGGCTCCAACCGTCAGGGTCGGATCACGCCCATCATCTGGGCCTACGAGAACTACCACGAGGCCCAGAAGCAGACGGAGCACCTGCGGAAGGCCCAGCGCGAGTTGAAGCAGAGCCTGGAGGAGAAGAACTCCATCAACCAGGAGCTGATCCAGCGCCTGGAGAACCAGGTCAAGGCGCTGGACCAACTAAACGTGGCGCTCCAGGAGACGGGTCGGCGGGTCCTCATGGAGCGCGAGGCGGAGCGGAAGGCCCTGGCCCGGGAGCTGCACGATCAGATCATCCAGGACCTCCTCAGCTACAACTACCAGCTGGAGGAGGCCGAGAGCCGCATCCGGGGTGAGGCACAGCGTCAGGAGATCGTCCGAATCCGCAATAACATCCGAGAGGTGGTGGCCAGCCTGCGCCACGTGTGCAGCGACCTGCGGCCGCCGACCATCGACAACCACGGGCTCCCCGCCGCCATCCGCTCCCTGGCCAGCAAATGGACCAAGCAGACCGGGATTCTGGTGGCGTTGGACATCGATCCGGACCTGGGGCGCCTCCCGGAGCCGATCGAGCTCTCCGTCTTCCGCATCGTCCAGGAGGGGCTGCGCAACGTTCAGAAGCACGCCAAGGCCTCCCAGGTGACCCTGAGCCTGGAACGGAAGGCCAACGCCAGCTTGCACGTCTGCATGGCCGACGATGGCCATGGGCTCGAGCGCTCCGTTGATCTGGCCGCCCTGGCGGAGGAGAACCACTTCGGCCTGGTAGGCATCAGCGAGCGGGTCTCGCTCATGGATGGCACCCTGGACCTCACCTCCCGCGCCGAGGGCGGGCTGGCCCTGGAGATCGAGATCCCCAGCCCCTACCCGTCCATTCGCCAGTAAGCGATATGACCAAGAAGCGAGTCGTCCTGGCCGACGATCACGCCCTCGTGCGCTCCGGCATCCGCAATGCGCTGCAGGATCTGCCCAACGTGGACATCGTCAGCGAAGCACGCGATGGCCCCACGCTGCGCGCGGCCCTGGAGGAGGAGAGCCCCGATCTCCTGATCGTCGACGTCAAGATGCCGGATTTCGCACCGCTGACCGACCTCCAGCACATCCGGGAGACCTACCCCGACATGCGCATCCTGGTCATCAGCGCCTACGACGACGACGTCTACGTGCAGGGGCTCCTGGGCTTGGGCGTCGACGGCTACCACCTGAAGGACCAGCCGCTGAGCGACCTGAAGCTGGCCGTCCAGCGGGTCCTGACCGGAGAGCGCTGGGTCTCCAGTCCCCTGCTCGACAAGCTGGTCCAGTACTCGGGCCCGAGGCACAGCCCTTCGTTGACCCCCCGCCAGCGCGACATGCTCCGTCTGCTCCAGGAGGGGCTGGATAATCAGAGCATCGCCCAGCGCCTGGACCTGAGCGTCAAGACGGTGGAGAATCACCTCACCCGCCTCTACCGTCGCCTGGACGTGGAGAGTCGGTTGGAGGCAGTGACCTACGCCATGAAGCACCCCGCGGTCCTCGGCCTGTCCGGAGGACAGACGGCGAAGCGCTCCGCCCTCCCCAAGCCGACGCGGCCCGTGCAGTTCACGCTACTGCTGGTGGAGGACAGCAATCGCTATCGCGTGGAGCTCCACCGCATGATCGGGCGAGCCTATCCCCAGGCCATGGTCTATGAGGCGGATGACACCCAGGAAGCGCTTCACTTGGCCAACGCTCTGAATCCCTCGCTGATCCTGGTGGACGTCGTCCTGGGCGATGAGGACGGCATCCGCTGCACCCGCCGTCTCAAGGGCCAGGACCCGGACGCTCGCATCGTCTTGATCAGCGCCTACCCCGACCGCGAGTTCCACCGTCTGGGGCTGGAGGCCGGGGCCGTCGCCTTCCTGGACAAGAAGGACCTCAACACCAACGTCATGCGCCAGATCATCGAGGACAGCATCGACCAGCAGCGGGCGCGTTAGCTCGCCAGAGAAACCCACTCCAAAAACAGAAGGCTCCAAAGGAGATCGCCAGATCTCCGCCCCACCCGGGAAGAGAAACTCATTCCCAGCGAACCTCCGGTCCCAGAGCAGAGTCGGGGATCTGTCGATCCCCTCGGAGCCGTCATTCCCTACTCCCTACTCCCCGCTTTACGTCCAGCGCACGGCGGACAGTCTGGGCGAGGTGGGAGGGGTCGAAGGGTTTCTCGATGACGCTCAGGATGCCGTCAGCCTCCAGGTCCTCGGCGTCGCCGTCGACGGCGTAGCCGGTGATCACCAGGGTGCTCAGGTCCGGGTACCGCTCGCGCAGGGCGCGCACGAGGGCGCGCCCCCCCATGCGCGGCATGACCAGGTCCGTGAGCACCAGGGCGGGCCGCTCTGCCCGGCAGAGCTCCAGCGCCTCCTCCCCGTCCGCAGCGGCCACCACCTCGTAGTCGAGCGAGAGCAGCAGGCTGCAGACCGCTTCGCGCACCCGGTCCTCGTCCTCCACCACCAGGATCGTCTCGCCGCGCCCGCGGGGCATCTCCTGCGGCGCGTCGTCGAGCTCGGCGGCGTCGTCCCCGCCGTGGGACGGCAGGTAGACGCGCATGGTGGTGCCCGCGCCGAGCTCCGTCTCCACGTCGATGTGGCCGTGATGCTTCTCCACAATGCCGTGCACCTGCGCCAGCCCCAGCCCGGTGCCCATCCCGGGCCCCTTGGTGGTGAAAAAGGGCTCGAACAGGTGCGCCTGCACGTCCTCCGTCATGCCGACGCCTGTGTCCGAGACGGCCAGACAGATCCAGTCGCCGGGCGTCAAGGCGGGCGGTCGATACTCCCCGGCGACCGCCGCCCCCTCGTCGCGGCGCACGGTGGCGCGCGCCAGGCTGATGCAGAGCTCCCCGCCCTCGGGCATGGCGTCCCGGGCGTTAAGCGCCAGGTTCATGAGCACCTGCTGGACGCGGGTGGGGTCGGCCTCCACCACGTAGCTACCGGGGCCCGCCTCGTGGAGCACGGAGACGCTCTCCGGAATGGAGCGCTCCAGGACGCGCACCGCCTCCTCCACGAAGGGCTTGAGGTCGAGCGGCTGCGTCTTCATGGCAGAGCGGCGGCTGAAGTCGAGGATCTGCTGGACCAGCTCGGTGGCCTGCTCCGACTCGCCGACGATGATCTCCATGGACGAGACGAGCGTGGGCGGCAGGTCGGGATGGCGCGCGGCCATGTCGGCGTAGAGGAGGATGGAGGCGAGGAAGTTGCGGAAGTCGTGGGCGATGCCGCCGGCGAGCTGGCCCACGGCGGCCAGCCGTTCCTGCCGCTTGACCTGCGCCTCCCGCTGCCGCCGCTCCGTGACGTCGTCGAGCACCAGCACCCATCCTTCGGCCTGGCGCTCGGCCTCGCCGATGGGCTGGACAATCAGCTCGAACGTGCGGCCGCCGCCGCGACCGCGCTCGGGACAGGCGACGCTGAGCTCGTGGCGGCGGGCCGCCGAGGCCGGGTCCAGCAGCTCCTCCAGAGGGCAGTCGCCCAGGCGGGTGAGCGTATCGCCGACCTGTACGTCGACCAGGAGGTGAAGATCGTCCCGCGCCGTGGGGTTGGCGAGCAGGATGCGCTGCTCGGCGTCGAGCAGCACGATGCCGGCCGGAGCGTGGTCGACGGTGGTCTCCAGACGCCGCCGCTCGGTCTCCAGAGCAGCGCTGAAGCGGGCCTGCCGGATGGCGACCGCCAGCTGGTCCGCCACCTCGCGGACGACGGCGGCGTGCTCGGAGGTGAAGGCAGCGGGGGTTCCGGCCCCCAGCGCCAGGGCGCCGAGCAGCTCGCGGCTGGCGTCCGCGCTCTGAGCCTGCAGCGGGGCGGCCACGTAGGAGCGGACGCCCCCCGCCTGCAGGGCCTGGATGGCCGCGGGCGGCTCGGCGGGCGCGTCCGGAGCTTCGGCGACCGAGGCCTGGATGTCGTCCTCCACGAAGACCCCGCCCTCGCGCAGCGATTCGATCTGCGCGACGACGCCCTCCAGCAGCAAGCGCGCCCCCGTCTCCACCGGGAACCCCTCATCGGCGTCCAGCGCGAAGAGCGTGAGCTCCTGGCTCTCGAAGTCGAACGTGGCAGCGGCGGCGACCGTGCAGGGCACCAGGTGGCGGAGGTGGTGCATGGCGGCCTGCGCGGTCCTCCCGGCGGACCGCGCCTCCAGGATGGCCTGGTCGATCATGTGGAGGGTCTCCAGCCGCCCGGCGTGCTGCCGCAACTCCCTCTCGGCCCGCTTCCGCTCGGCGACCTCGCGCTCGAGGGCCTGGTTGGACGTCTCCAACTCCAGGACCTTGTCTTCCAGCTTGCGAATGAGGGTCTCGCTGTACTCCCTGAGGAAGATCTCCTCGTCCACGGGTTTGCGAGGGGCAACCAAGCGGCCATCCTCGGCCTCCTTGATGACCTCCTGCAGGGTCTCCACGAAGACGTCCGGCTCCACGGGCTTGACGATGAAGCGCTCCGCCCCCAGGTTGAGGGCGAACGTCTCGTCCTCGGGATCGGTGTAAGTGGCGGTGTAGAAGATGAAGGGGATGTCGTTCAGCCGGTCGTCCTGCTGCCACTTGCGGCAGAGGGTGAAGCCGTCCATGACGGGCATGAGGATGTCGGTGATCAGGACGTCGGGGGGATCGTCCCACGCGCTCTGGAGCGCTTCCATGCCGTTCCCGGCGGTCTCGACCTGATAGCCGCTCTTCTGCAGGAGGAATCGCAGCATGTAGAGGTTCTGTTCGTTGTCGTCTACGACCAGTATCTTAGCGATAGCACACCTCCGTCCTGATGGCGATGCTCCAAGCCGATGCTCCTAGCCAATGCTCCAAGCGGGTGTGTCACCCGCGGCTATCCGCGCTCTATCGTCGGGGGTGGCACACCCCCTCTGAGCATGGGTGGCGGGGGTGACACACCCCCTCCGAGCGTCTTGTGCCTATAGGTAGGCCTCGACCTGGTCCATGAAGGTCTCGGGGTCGATGGGCTTCTCAATGTAGCCGGTGCAGCCGGCCGCCAGCACCCGCTCCCGGTCGCCGGCCATGGCGTAGGACGTGACGGCCACGATGGGCACGTCGGCCAACGCCGGGTTGCTGCTCAGCTCCTGCGCCACGGTGTAGCCGTCCACGACAGGCAGCTGGATGTCCAGGATGATCAGCCGCGGGTCGACCTGGCCCGCCAGCTCGACGCCCTTACGGCCATCCCGCGCTTGAACGACCCGGTAGCCATGCGCCTCCAGGATGAAGGTGACCAGGTAGAGGTTCTGCTCGTTGTCCTCGATGACCAGGATTTTGGGCTTCACGTGCTGCTCCTCTTTTGGCAAGGTCGCTCACTCCAGTGGCAGAGTAAAGCATACTATAGAGAACAAGTCAAGACACGATCTGTACCGCAAAAGGACGCGTT
>CAZNRX010000147.1:0-6650 GCA_964575455.1 uncultured Anaerolineales bacterium
TCTTACACTCTAAACCCCAGCCGAAGTTGTCCCAAAGTCGTTGACACATACCACCACCAGTTGGAAATGCTAACTGTCTCATTGGAGTGCCATCGATAGCTGGGTCTACATAGGGGACCCCAGGCGAACGTGCGGTTGACTTCCACCTCAATTCATAATATACTATGACTCAGAGGGGGAGAGCATGAGTGTTGCCATTGTGGTGAAAGTCAGCGAAGGATTGGTTCTCGGCACTGACAGTGCGGCTGCAATTCACGGTAGAGTCGAGTCTGAGGAGGGTGCCCAAGAGGGAATCCTGAAGGTATTCTACAATGCGAAGAAGCTTCTTCAGATTGGGGATTTTCCCATTGGCCTGTTTACCTGGGGAAGAGCCTTTGTAGGAATGCGGACGATAGAGAGCCTAGTTCGGGAATGGGAATACGAAAAACACTGGCAGACAAGAAAGGAATACGACAAGAAGCATGATGAGACCTTCACCGTTAAGGCTTGTGCAGAGGGTCTACTCGAGCACCTGACTGAAGCCTATTCTGAGGAATTTGGGGAGGCGTTCGCGGAGGAGATGCCCGTCGGGGTGGTTGTTGGTGGTTATTCCGATGGAGCATTCTTCCCAGACATCTGGCGCTTTGTTGTCCCAAGTGACGATCAAGTGCACAATCAGCGGCCTGACCGTGACGGCAAGCCAGACTTTGGTGCTAGTTGGTTCGGTCTAACAGACTCGATCATTCGTCTCCACTGGGGGCGCGCGGATGCGGCCATCAAGATCGTGAGTGAGAAATTCGGTATTGCAGAGCAGGAGGTGCGTGAAGCCTTGAACCCGTTGCAGTACCAAGTGCCTTTTGCCGTGATGCCTCTGCAGGAAGCTATCGAGTACGTTCATTACATGATCAACGTAGCCATGGGCCGGTATAGATTCGTGGTTGGGCCAGAGCTCTGTGGGGGCAGTATATCGGTTGCGGCTGTCACCCAGAATCAGTTTAGGTGGGTGTCTCGAGAGCCCTGGAGTATGGAAGGGGAGGGAAAAGATGGTGCAGAGACCAATTCATAAGCGGGAGGATTTCTACCCTGGGCTGTCTTCGCAGACTACAAGTCAGTGGCCACTGACTGTCCAACTGAGCGAAGTTCAGGTGCGAAGCAGTGGTGTCAGCCTTGACGGTGGCGGTCTCGTGTTACAATCTCAGAAGGAACGCACTTGGGATGAGGCTGTGGATGAAGTTATGCGCGACCGATCAGAGCTCTGGAGCGAGCTTTCTGACCTTTGAGATTTCCGACGCGTGCTGACATTGTCAGGCTCAACCGTAGACATCTAGACAATGCGGGCGAGGAGTTCATTGGGGCTGACAACTTGCTTAACGAAGATAGCCTAGAGTGGGTGCTTGAAGCAATACAGCACCCACTTTTTGGTGTTGATCGATACCCGACATTGACAGAAAAAGCTGCGAGACTGGCTTGGACAATCATCCGCGGTCACGTCTTCTTTGATGGCAACAAACGGACTGGAATGTCCGCTCTCGAGGCTCTGTTGAGAATGCACGGCTATGGGCTAGCTGCTGGAAAAGAAGAAATGAAAGAGGTGGCATTGCGAGTCGCTGGGGCTCGAGGATCGTACACTTATGGTGAATTCGTCAAGTGGATCAGGGACAAGATTCAGCTGAGAGCCGACTCGGTATCTTCTTTCTCGTCTGGTACGCAGTGAGTCTCGAGTGGGTCAAGAGCCCAACCCTCCTCAGACTATCCCTTGACGGGTAGTTCACCCTCCCGATCTGCACGGCAAGAACTGGTTCCTACCGGTTTGATGCGACAGAGGTTGGCCCGCGTAACAGCTGTGAGGCTGTGATCGTCCATCTCTGTGTTGGTGCTTCTCAAATCAACCTCAGCTTGTTTCATATTCATCGGAATGGCTCTGCACGTGCCGGAAACGCCATTCACCTCCGTTGCATGGTCCAGGAGCGCAATGTCGTACTTGTGCTTAACAGGTCTTTCGTCGAAGCTGGCGATCCCCTGACCCAGTGGCGATTCAGTTGAGCAAGCCCTCCACCCGCTCTCGTGCTACCTCGTAGGGCACGAATTGCGGCAACAAGGGGCGGAGATCCCGCTCCCACTCAGCGCGAAGACTCTCAACCGTCTCCTCCAGTGCCTCGGGTTCCCACTCCCGGTCGTAGAGAGCCAGCTTGCGCTCGACTAACGTCAGGTCAGGCTCCACCCCTTGCCTCAGCAGGAGCCAGATATCGTACAAGTCGCGTGGCTTGCCCCGCACCAGCAGAGCCCGCAGCTTCTCGGCCAAAAGGTGATCCAGAGCCAGCGCCGTCACCACAAACGGCCGCACGTCGTCATAAGGTGAGCTCACGAGCTCTCGATGCGTTGCCACTTGCTCTTGTCGCTGGTTGATGTCCACCCGCACCTTGCCCTTGCTGCGATCCCTTCCGTCGTGGAGCGGCCCCTGGAAACTCACGTCGAAGCTGTAGCCCACGTCGGAGTCCCAGAAGTTTCTTGTCTCGGCCACGATTCCGAAGTCCTCCAATCCTTCCACGACGTCACGCCAGAGTGCCTTGAGTTCCGACGTGTCATCAGGACCATTGAAGTCGAGGTCTTCTGAGTATCGGTTACCGCCATAGACCAGCCGCAGAGCCGTGCCTCCCTTGAAGATCAGCATCTGAGTGCGCCTGTAGAGGTGCCATAGGATCAGATGCTGCAGGTAATCCCGCTCCTGGACCTGCATACCGACGCCATTGCGTTGCGCGATGCGTTGAATCTGGGACTTGGTCAGCATCAGCCGACTCCTTGTGGAACCAATGAACGCTCAGGTACGTTGACGACCACCTGCCAGCGCGGATCGGTCTCTCCGCTGCGGGAGCCGGATACGTCCAGCTTGACCGGGCTAGCGGACTTGATCAGTCCTCTTGCTGGCTGGTCAAGGCTCTCCAGGAGATAACCCAGTCGCGAGCCCAGACTCTTGTCCCCCATTTGGTTGGCGTATTGGACCAAGGTATCGACCTCGACGATCTCCAAGGCGGCACGCAGAGCCTTGGCGATCTCTAATAGGCCACCGGCGTAGTCGGGGAGGTCCAGGCTATCCACGATGGCTTTGGCTTCGTCGGCCACGATCGTCGGGAGGTCGCCCACCAACTCTCGTCGATAGCCGAAGAACTTGCTTGGCTTTATGGTGACGAATCGGAAGCGGTAGTCTCGAAACGTCACCGGACGTTTCTTCTTCGTGGTCGCCACAAAGGTGGTGAGGGGGACCTGTTCGGTGAATCCGTAGAAGTGGAGGGCCGACCAGTAGGAGACGTACGCCGGGGCAACCAGATGGCTGGCGATGAAGAGGGGATTGGAGAGCACCCGTTCGGGCTCAAGTCCCAGAAGGAGGTACTTCCCTTTCTCGACCTCGGTGATGAGGGCCTTGTCCTTGAGTCGTGCGATCAATCGGTAAGCGCGCCGCCGATCCAGTCGGAAGAGATCAGCAAGGAGTGATGGGGTGAAGTAGAAGAGATCACGTTGACGAAGCTGGCGGGCGACATAGATCGGGGTTAGTTTATCGTTCATAAAGCGTAATTCCTTACTCGCATTATGGGGACATTCTACCATGCTCGAGTGGACCTGGCAAGCAGCTTTTCCACCTGACTCCTCACATTGGCACCAGAAGGTTTGGCGTCGGGCGATGAGTTGGAAGGTATCGCTGGGTCTCGCGAAAGAACTCTGCTCGGCGCCGCCATGCTCTGTTGTCCGTTGGGGGCAGCAGGACACCAGGGTTCGCTTGCATGTCAACGGACTTCTATGCGAGTTAGGGCAGGCGGAGCCGGGGGATGGGTAGACGCGCTCCACGGTTGTCGCAGACCGGTGTGTCCGCTTCGAAAGCCACACCTTTCACAAGGTTCGCCAAGACGTGCAAGAACGGGGCCAGCCAAGGTCTGCCAAGTCGAGATGACCCTCCTACTCTGGATCGACCGCCTGACTGTTTGAGCTTGCCAAGTCGACGGTACACGATGGCAGCATCAACTAGTTACAAGCCTCAAAGACACTTGACTCAACTGGTCGCGTCTGATATGCTTTACCCGGCTCGAACTGAATGCTGCGCCGGGCCGCTGGCCCGGTCAAGGCGCCTCTGGGTGCAAACAGTACGGCCGACTTGGGCATGAAGCATCTGCTGCTCAACTCGTGCTGTACTGTTTTTCGTGTAGCCTGGAGTGAACAAGGAACGAATGACACCTGGTATCAAGGAAACTCGAATTCTGTTGAAGGCCCAGGCCTTGCTGGACGAGCAGGGCCTGGAGGATGTGACCTGCGCCGAGGCGATCGAGCGATTTCGAGCCGAGCACGTCGAGCGGCTGGGTGTGCGGCAGTACGTGCACCAGATTCTGGGGGACAAGGGGAACTGGGCAGCCAGGCGGTTCATCCTGTGGTACGACGACGGAGCGATTGAGCCTGATGATCGGACGGCCATCGCGGATTTCCTGGCGACATCGAGCGAGGAGCGGGGTCTGCCGGATAAGGTAAGCTTCGAGAGCGGAGGTCACCCTCAGACATACTACCTCTAGCACGACATAATCTAGGCTCCAGCTGAACCCCGGGCCACCCGGTGTGGCTCCGGGAAACGGTACGGCCTGGCGGCAGCGTCGGTGGCGTTCATCCATCCGGCGGTCTGCCGCCAGGCCTTTTTGGTTTCTGGCACGACACGACAGGACGCGGCGACGATGACGAGAGAACAGACAACGGGTGAGCCAGTGCTGGTCCTCGGTAGCCTATGCCGACAGATGCAGGCTGCGGAGGTAAGCTGACGTGGGCTGGGCCCAGATGGGACGGGTGGCCGTCGATTCGCTCATCCTGATCAGCAACGGCTTCCTGGTCGTGCTGTACGGGCTGTGGGCGCACCTGCCCGTGGTCCTGGTCTGGCCGGTAGCCGTCGGCCTGGTGGTCCTCCTGGACCGCCACGTCTCACGGCGGGCCGGTCACCGCCCTCGTCGCCACGAACGCGGCGCCGTGCAACAGGCATCCTCGATGGGGCAGTGGAAGACCCTGGGCCTGGCAGCGGTGTGGACCATCGCGGGCGTGATCACCCCGGCCCCGGTGCCCGCCATCGGCCTGGCGATGTGGCTGGGACTTCTGATCGCACCGCTGTTGATCCCGATGGAGCAGGACCAGATCCTCAATCGCCTCAAGTGGATGCTGGCGGTGTACACGGCTGCGGTGATCGGGTTCGTGACGTTGATGCGCTCGGAGCTGAGCCCCCGGGCCGTGTCCGCCTGGTCGCGGGGCCTGGGGCAACCGGGCGGCGGGCAGGCCCTGGAGACAGCAGTGGTGAGCAGCATCACGCCGTACGCGGCGGCGATGCTGTGGGTGATTGGTCCCCTGATGTACTTTGCCTACATCGCCCAGCGGTTTGCCGTTCAGAGCAAGACCAAGGTGACGCCCTGGGCCACGGTGGAGGAGCGCATCGGGCGCCTGCGCACGCGAGGAGAGGGGTAGCGGATGGCCGTCCTGGGAACGAGAAAAGACGGTAGACTGCTGTCCCCGTTTTTGACGAGAGGGCAGCAAGAGCTGGTGCCCGACGACCTGGTGCTGCTGGAGAATCGGATCGTCTTCGACGAGGCGCGCGACGAGCTGGACCACTTCCGCTTCCACGTTCAGGAGCAGGAGAACGGGCACACCCACGACGTGTGGCGGGTGGTGAGGCTGCACCTGTTGCGCTACCTGCCGCAGGAGACGAGGCAGGAGCCGGGCCTGGTGGACCGGATGCGGACGGTCTTGACCGGCCTATACAACCAGCGGTCGGCCCGCTACGACCTGGTGGAGATCAAGGCGGGGATCTTCGATGGGCCCGAGCTTGGGGTGCTGCAGATGTACGGGGCCATCGGCATCAGCGGGGACCTGGAGGCGGCGGAGCGGAACGCCCGGCTGGGGATGGCGGCAATTCAGGGATCGATGGCGAACTTCGCCCAATCCCGCCTGGAGCCGCTGACGGCCGAGCTGGCGAAGTGGCTGCGACGCGCCTTGCACCGCTTCCCGAACGCCCTGGTGGTGATCGGACAGCCGGAGGCCCGCCGCGGGCCGCGGGGGATGGGACGCGAGGGGCCGGGCGAGATGGGGCAGCAGGATGGTGGTCCGTCCGCATACACCGAGCAGCAGGGCGAGATGTTCTGCCGGGCGCTGGCGGCGCGACGCGAGGAGTTCCTGGCTGACTGCGTCGAGCCGCGGTGACGCTGGCCAGCCGATTGGTGCAGGGGGACCTGGCGCGGATGCTGAGCGGGGTGGCGCAGGAGGCGTCGGTCCCGGCCAGCCAGATCTCGGGTGCCGAGTCGATCTCCACGGGGATCGCGACCCCCTTCACCCTGTCGGGGCAGCTGGCGCGGAGCGTGGCCAGCGCCTTTGGTAAGCAGGAGGGGCGGTCACGGACGGCGTGGCCGAGTCGGAGGTACACAGCCACACCGAGGGACGAGCGACCACGCACGGCCGCGCGGTGACCGAGGGGTATGCCCACACTGAGGGGCACGCCACGTCGGTGGGGAGCTCGACGACGCACGGGACGGCGACCACGGAAGGGCACGCGCACACGGAGGGTCGGGCCCACACCGAGGGCCAGGCCCACACCACGGGCCGCGCCCAGACGACGGGGCACTCCCACACCGTGGGTGAAGCCCACACGGAGGGGAA
Organism: uncultured Anaerolineales bacterium; assembly: GCA_964575455.1. Classification (GTDB taxonomy): domain Bacteria; phylum Chloroflexota; class Anaerolineae; order B4-G1; family B4-G1; genus SKLM01. The sequence continues at coordinate 6,646 of CAZNRX010000147.1, forward strand.
GGCGC
>CAZNRX010000148.1:0-6511 GCA_964575455.1 uncultured Anaerolineales bacterium
AGCGACTGCATAAGCGCAGCGACTGCATAAGCGCAGCGACTGCATAAGCGCAGCGGCCTTGATCCACAGATCTGGATAGAGTTCCTAACCGTTTGCCTCAGCAAGAGCCAGATATCGTACAAATCGCGTGGCTTCCCCCGTAGACCAGCCGCAGAGCCGTGCCCCCTTCTCCTTGTGGAATCAATGAACGCTCAGGCACGTTGACGATCACCTGCCAGCGCGGATCGGTCTCTCCGGCTCAAGTCCCAGAAGGAGGTATTTCCCTTTGGCACCGAGCAGTATCTGCATCTGTTCTGTGAACACAAACACGATGTGGGCATAAGGTTGCGCTCTCATCTGGGAACACCTCCACCGGCAATGGCCGAGCCACGCAAGAAGGAGCGTGCCGGCAGCCAGGCCGCCGCGGCACAGATGAGGGGAGCGACAAACAGGCCCAGCAGCCCGTTGAGCAGAGCCGGCTTCACCGAACGCCAGGCTGCGCCCCAAAGATCCAGATCGGGGACGCCCCAGCTATTGCCCCCGTAGGTCACGACGATGATGACGACGACGCCCACGCCGACCAATAGGCCCAGCCCGCCACCGACCGCGCCCATCAGCGCTGCCTCGCCGACGACGACACCCCTGACCTGACGCCGCGTTGCCCCAATTGCCCGCAGCAGTCCTAGCTCTGGTTGCCGCTCGGTCACACTCATCATCGTTGTGTTGACCACGCCCAGTGCCGCCGTTACCAAGGTGAGCAGCAGCATTGCGTTGAGCATGTCCGGCATCACTTCGACTACCCTCATCTGGGCCGCGTACAGGCTTTCCGGCTCCATCAGGTAGACGCCGGGATAGCGCGCGATCAGAGTTGCCAGATCGGTTCTCAGTCGATCCCGGTTGGTGCCGGACAAGGGAACCACGTGGACCAGAAACGGCTCGGTCACCGAGAACTCATCCTTGGCCGCCAGGCTGACGATGGAGGCGTTGACAAAAGTCCGTCCGATTCCCGCGAGGGTACAAGGGACCAGGCCATCCTCGCCCGTGACCTCGAATGCCTCGCCTACGGAGACTCCGTTCCGGCTGGCGATCATGGGCGGTGCGAGCACGCCGCAGCCACTTTCCATCAAGGGTATAGCCGTCTCCCAGTCCCCGTCTATGAAGTCGAAGAAGATGTCGCCGGAGAACTGTACGTCGTGGGGGTCGGCGACCAGGGAGAAGTAGCTGGAGCCAAAGAAGGAGAGTTCGGGTATGATCACGAAGCGCCACTCGTCCATTATCCGCGCCCGATCTCCGGCGGCCTGCGGTAGCTCTGCGATGAGCTCCGGCGGGAGCGCGATGCGCTCCAGACCGGCATAGGCCGTCATCCCCTGGGAGATGTCGAACGGCGAGATGATGAAGGCTCGCAGTCGCTCGAAGCCCGTCAGGGTGGGGATCAACAGCTCGTCTCCTGCCAGATGAAGGAAGCCAGTCATCCCGATGATCATGGTCAGGCTCATGACCGTTGCCAAGAGGGTCAGCGTGACGCGCCCTCGCTCACGCCGTAGGTTGTCGGCCACCAGCCGTCCAACGGCGCCCCAGCGGTTCGCCAGTAGGCCGCGCGTCCAGCGCCCCATCCCGCCGATCAAGGCCGGGGCTATCAGTCCCCAGCCGACCAGCCACGTCAGGACAAATGCGCCCGTCAAGGTTTGATCCCAGGGGTACTCAACCCATTCGCCGGGGGGTGCAACGGCGACATAGATGAGCAAGACCGTCACCAGGCACGTGCCGACGGTGGCGAGACGTTTGGGATTCTTGGACTGTGTGGAGTGCTGTACTTCCTGCCGCAGAGCAACCAGAGGCGAGACGCGGGCTGCCCCCCAAGCTGGAACCAGTGCCGACAGGAGAGCGATGCCCACCCCCAGAGCGGTCGCCAGCAGCAGGCTGGAGAGAGAGACGCTGCTGGCGGAGAATGCAAACAAGTCCCTGCCCAGGAAGACCTTCATCAAGGCGATGGCTCCCCTTCCAAGCAGCGGTCCGGCGACCAGGCCGAGCACCGCGCCCAACCCGCCGACGACGAGGGATTCGATCAGCACCAGCCGCAGCACCTGATGACGCGTCATTCCCAGGGCTCGGAGCGAGCCGATCTGCCGGCGGCGCTGGGTCACTGCCATGGCGAAGGCGTTGAAGATCAGGAAACCCGCTGCCAGCGTGACTCCCACGCCGATCATCTGGAGCGTCGCGCCCAGCTGTTCGAGCAAGCCGGTCATGAACTTCTGGGCGTCCTCCGACCCCGCCAGCGAGTTGAGGAGGGCGGCACTGATCACGTCGGCGGCGACGACTGTCGCCGCGCCCAGCGCCACCGCCAGCGCGCTCGACGTCGTGCGCAGGCGGTGTTGGGATAGGCTGCGCCGGGCCAGCATCCAGGTGAGTGATGCGGGCAAGATACGACGCAGTACCCAGATCACAACTCCAACTCTGCCATCACGCTCAGGATTTCCTCGGCGTGGATTGCGCCATCTCGGGCAAGCAACTCGCGCACCGCCCGGCCATCCTTTAGGAACACCACCCGGTCGGCGTAAGAGGCAGCGCGCGGGTCGTGGGTCACCATAACCACCGTCCCACCAAGCTCCTTGCACGTCCGGTGCAGCAGTTCGAGGACGGCGGCCCCGGCGTTGGAGTCGAGGTTGCCGGTGGGCTCGTCGGCCAGCACGATCTTGGGATCGTTGACGAAGGCGCGAGCGATGGCCACCCGCTGCTGCTCTCCGCCGGAGAGCTGATCGGGGCGGTGGTCCCGGCGGTGGTCAAGCCCCACCAGCTTGAGCAGTTCGTCGACGCGCGAGGCGTAGGCCTCGATCCGCTTACCGTCGATGAGCAGCGGCAAGGCCACGTTCTCGACGGCGCTCAGCGTGGGCAGCAGGTTGTAGAACTGAAAGACGAAGCCGACCTGCCGCCGCCGTACGATGGTGATCTCGTCGTCGCTCAGGTGGGCCAGCCGCTGGCCGCCCAGCACGATGTCACCGTCAGTTGGTGTGTCGAGGCCGCCCATCAGGTGGAGTAGCGTGGACTTGCCCGCGCCCGACGGGCCCATGACCGCCACGAACTGCCCCTTCGGGACAACGAAGTCGACACCTCGCAGGGCGTCAACGGTCACCTCGCCCATCTGGTACTGCTTTCGCAGGTCAGTCGTCTGGAGGATGTCTGTCATTGGGTCTGCCACCCTTCAGATGGTCTCGCCAGGTAGGGCCTTTGAAGCCACCGAGGTCCTCAGAGCGCGCCCCTTTCGTCAGACGGCGCATCGTCAAGCGAAGCGGAATTGAGATAATCAGTGGCATACTATCGGCTACCATATCACTGGAGGTGAAAGATGAAGCCGATAGCATGCCTGAACATATTGTCGCTGATTTTCGGGTTTTGGTCAAGCAGCCCAGCTGGTCTGGGCAGGGCTTTGTCATTCTCAAACGGGAATGCCGAAAGGCTACGCACGCCAAGGCTACCATTGCCGTTAGTGGATGGCGTTTGCCTCGCAACCTATCAGGTCCACATCCGTGTCGAGGTTTTGGCGATCTAAGCAGGGCTCCACTGAAAGAAGGTCCTAGCCCCAATTTGACTTGCCTCCCCTCCGAACGTACAATGTGTACGTTGACAGCCTTCTTCCCGGAAGCACCGACCGATAGGCAAGAAGATCGCCGTTCTGGTTCTTGGTCTAACACGACAACGTGACTTCTGTCCTGTCGGACTTCCGAAGTCTTCGTTGTGGCGTTTCAAGGCGCAGGATGTCGCCATCAGCAAGCCCAATCGGGTCTCGAAGGCCATCCGCCAGACTTGGGAAGTCTGTGGCCAGCCAAACTCACGTTGTAGTACCAGTCCTTGCAAACAAACGGAGGTATTCGCGATGCTTCAAGACAGGAACCATGGCTCTTCTCCGATGCAGCGTGGAAACGTGGTCCCCATCGTCCTTGCAGCCATTGCCATTCTGGCAGTGATGGGCCTGGCCCATCGATTCCTGATCAACCCTCGGGCACCTATCGCCCCAGCGGAGACAGAGTTGAGTGAAGTAGCTGCCGAAGGTTGGCCCTCACGTCCTCCAACATTCACGGCAAGGCCTTCTCCTACCCCAGTGCTGACAGCTACGCCCTTACCGAGTCCCACGTGTACACCCACACCTAGCCCAACCCCAACGCCAACGCCCTTGCCTCCACCCTATTGGGAGGAGCTTGGTTACTTGGCCAGTATCGAGTTCACAAGCACGGCCATCGTCGAAAAAGAAAGGGAGAAGTCAGCGGTTCGAGGGGTCCTTGGGGCTGATCGCGTTCTACTGATGGCGGTTGGCGAGGTTCAGGCCGGCATCGATCTGAGCCAGGTCCAGTCGTCGGACTTCGAGATTGATGGGACGAGTCTGACGGTGATCCTGCCTCGTGCTAGGGTTACAAGCGTTGAGCTGCTGCCCGGTGAGTCCCGGATATACGATAGTCGGCATAGCTGGGCCTTCTCGGAATACGAAGGTCTAGAGAAAGAGGCCTTGGAGGAGGCCCGCAGGCAACTCAGAGACAACATCGAGAATAGTGAGAGTATGATGTCTCTGACGGAGACCCTTGCCAGGCTGCAGCTGTCGGATTTTCTCCGCAAGGCTGGCTTCACGGAGATCCATATCGTCTTCACCGGTGAGAGCAATTGAAGGAGTAATCATGTCTGAGCTACTCAGAATCATCTTCCAGGCTCTGCTCTTGGTGGCCCTAGTGGTCCTTGGCGTGGTGGTTGGAAGGAAGGTGCCCGACTCCTTCTGGGGCGAGGCCGAAACGACGATAGTTGGCAAGGGTGCAATCGTGGAGCGCGTTCAGCACGTGAACAAGCACACGTTCATTGAGCACTACAACGCAGTGGACGTGCATTACAGCGAGGCACCAGAAGGCTGGATCAGGGTGCTTGGGATCAAGCAGGAGTTCGTTGTGCTGGTGCGAGGACGCGTGCCGGCAGGTTTCGATTTGCAGGAGCTCTCAGAGGACAACGTGTGGGTCAGTCCAGATGGCCAGCGTGCTCAATTGACATTACCTTCGCCCACGATCTTCGAGGAAAACGTAGCCATTGACTTCGAGAACAGCTACATCCTGGGTGAGCACGATACCTGTCCCGGTTTCATCTGTAAGGATGATCTCACAGCGTATCAGAGTGAAGTTCTGCCTGCCGGGAGAGACCTCTTGGTTGATTATGCTCGTCGACATGGTATCCTTGAGCAGGCCGCTGTCGATGGGCAGTCATACTATGAGCAGCTGCTGCGGACGTTCGGCTTTGAGGAAGTGCGCGTCGTCGTAAGAGGATATGACTGGTGAGGCCATGGGGCAGTGTTGGACAGGCTTTTCGAGGACAAGCAGGTAGGAGGACAACATGAGCTTGATACAAGTGACACTCGAGCTTAGCGACGAGATCGCCAGAGGGCTGATCAGTGGAGACTATGAGCGCGTCGGCGGTGTGATCCGGGATGCTGACACCAAGCGCGTGGTCGCTTGGCTGCGTCAGGTTGGCACATCTACGGACCTATCGAAGCTACTGAGGCTGACGTCGGTTGCTAGCACCCTCGACCTGGCTGTTTCCACTATGTCCTTCGCCGTGATGATGAAACGCCTGTATGCCATTGAGCACCAATTGCAGCTTGCTCAGGAGATTCTACGCATGGTCGACTACAAGGTTGACCTCTCCTTCTACGCCAACTTCCGAGCGGCCGTCGAACTGGCCAAGAATGCCTTCACGATGTCCAGCCAAGAGAACCGCAAGGTCAGCGCCAGTCAGGCGATCAACCGTTTTCTGGAGGCCGAGGAGCACTACAAACACCTCGTCGACGTTGAACTGGAGCGAGCGAGCCAGGTCACCGACGAGTATCTGCTGACGTTGACCTTGGCCTACGTCGCCGAAGTGAGATGCTACCTGCAGCTGGAGGAGCTGGATACGGCTCAGCGCCGCTTCCAGGAAGGGGCCGCAGAGCTTCGTCCCCGCTTCGAGCAACTGGTGAGTACTCTCCTCACCTCCAACCCGGCAGTCTATCTCCATCCCGAGCTGAAGGATGAGGTCGATCTGCGCCGCTTGACCCACGTGTACCAGTGGCTGGACCCAAAGTGGGACGAAAACAGCGTCTTCCAAGCTCAACGAGAGAACCTGTTCAAGGCCACTCAAGAGCCCAGTGCGTGTACGGACGCGCTGCCAGGCGAGTACCGGATCGATGAGAAGGGCCACCTCGCCAGACTCAGAGACGCGATCCCCTCGCGTCTCCCATCTTTTGCTCGTCGGGGTAAGACGGCGGAGGCGAAGAGCGACGAGGTCACGGTCTACGACCGTCTGGCCGTGATGTTCGACCTGATCGAGCAGGTTGTCGAGAACGAGTGCCGATATCGGATGTACGGAACGGAGATAGAGGCAGCTCGCCAACTAGATATGAGTTTCAGGGAATGGGAGCAGCTGGGCCCACCGCTCGACGAAGAAGCTACATCGTCAAGCTTCGTCATCCTCAAGCAGCGATAACGAGCAGCGGAAGGTCGAAAGCTCTGGGGCAGAAGTCAGTCGA
>CAZNRX010000149.1:0-6443 GCA_964575455.1 uncultured Anaerolineales bacterium
CTTCTCTAGGATGGCCTCATTTTACCCTAAAAACTTATGGAATGCACGTCTAGGCCATCGAAAACGCTCATTCCGATGCATTCTGAAACCGATTTGGACATCGGTGCTACGCCCCCAAGTGCTGGTCACCTTGGCGCCGGCGCGAGACGGCCCAAGGCCGATTTGCTTGGTGACCCGCCACATGATACAATCACTCCGGTTCGTTGAGTACAGGCGTCACCTGAGAGCCGGGTGACGTCGCTCTACGTTTCGCGTTGCTGAGCTTTGTTTTCATAGGAGCCATTCATGACAGATGACCGGGTCTATCCCCTCGCCGAGGCCGTGCGCGCCGCGTATCGGGCCGAGGAGGACGACGAGACAATGGAGCCACTTGTGCGCGTCGACCAAGAGGGCGAGCCCATCGGACGTATTCAGGACGGCGATTACGTGATCTTCTACGACATCCGCGGCGAGCGTGAGATCGAGCTGACACAGGCGTTCGTGGCTGATGAAGGTGAGTTTCCTCACTTCGCGCGCGCGCCCATCACGACGCATTGGGCGACGATGATCGAGTACCACCCGGATCTCGACACCCGTGTCGCGTTCCCACCCTCGGGCGTGATTCACGACACCTTAAGCGAGACGGTCAGCAAAGCAGGCAAGCGCCAGGTCAAGATCGTCGAGTCGGAGAAGCAGGTGCACGTGACCACGTTTCTGAACGGAGGGCGCCTCGATCCGTTCCCGGGCGAGAGCTGGGATATCATCGAGTCGTTAGAGACCGAGGGGTACCTACCGCCGCCAGAGATGCGCGCGGCGGACGTCGCCGACGCCGCTATTGAGACGCTTCAAGACGACACCGTCGATCTACTGATCGTCAATTGGGCCAACGTCGACGTGATCGGACACAGCGAGGCGCGAGAGTCGATCAAGACCGCCGTCTCCACCGTGGATGCGCAGCTGGGGCGCGTGCTGGAGGTGGCCAAGGAGATGAGAGTTGCCGCGCTCGTCACGGCAGATCACGGCACGGTGGAGAAATGGTACTATCCGGATGGCTCCATCGATACGGGCCACACCGACAGCCCGGTGCCCTTCGTGTTGGTCGCGCCCCATCTCGACGGCGGTCAAGGGGAAGGTGACGGGCGCCTGCGCCTACGCGATGATGGCACGCTGGTCGACATAGCCCCAACGGTTTTGGACCTCATGGCCATCGAGAAGCCCGACGCGATGACGGGTGTTTCATTGGTCGAGGGCAGAGACGGCGAAGGACCCCAGCGTGTGGCGCTGTTCATTCTGGATGGCTGGGGCGCGCGCGACGAGACCTGGGGCAACCTGATCACTGAGGCCGATACCCCGGTGATGGACGCGCTGCAGGTGACGCATCCCACCACCCGACTGGAGGCTTCTGGTGAGGCGGTGGGGTTGCCCAACGAGGTTCCCAATCGGGAGGGCAAGACAGTGGGCAACTCCGAGGTGGGCCATACCCACATCGGCGCAGGACGCGTCGTTACCTCTGACCGGCTGCGCATTGAGCGGGCCATTGAGAGCGGCGATTTCTTCGAGAACGAAGCCCTGCTCTGGGCCATGGAGGGGGCAAAAGAGGACAGCACGCGTCTCCATCTGCTGGGCATCATCTCCTTCTACAGTTCCCATGGCTCCGTGGAGCATCTGAAGGCCCTCCTGCATATGGCAAAGGAGGTCGGCGTGCCGGAGGTCTACATCCACGGCATGCTGGGACGCCGCGGCGAGAAGCCAGAGAGCGGCGCTATCTACGTGGGCGACATTGAGGCCGAGTGCGAGCGGCTCGGCGTCGGACAGTTCGTCTCGCTGATCGGTCGCTTCTGGTCGCTCGATCGGGAGTATAACTGGGATCGCATTGAGAAGAGCTACCGCTGGCTGGTGCACGGCGAAGGTCAGCCTGTGGGGGGCGGATAGCATCGATGCTGCTGGCAGAGAGGCCGGTGCTTCCGTTACGAGAAAGTGAAAGACCGACTGGCAACGCTGCCAGCCGGTCGATGGTGGGCGGTGCAAGACTTGAACTTGCGACCTCCACGATGTCAACGTGGCGCTCTGGCCAACTGAGCTAACCGCCCACGGTGACCGCGATTATACCATCTTCGCCACTGTTTTGCAAGTGATGACCGCACAGGGAGCTAGACAGAGTCGCTGGAACGTCGTGGGGCACGACTGGGCCGTGAGATCACTGCGGCAAGCCGTGGTTAGCGACAGCGTCTCCCACGCCTATCTCTTCACCGGACCGCCCGGCGTGGGCAAGACGACGCTGGCGCGCAGCCTGGCTGCTGCGCTTCTCTGCGAGCACGAGGACGTCACCGCGAGGCCCTGTGGCGCCTGCCGGGCCTGCCGCCTGATCGCTAGCGGCAATCACCCTGACTTGCACATGGTCGCGTCCGAGCACGTGGGGGCCAACCTCAAGATCGACCAGGTGCGCGACCTGACACATCGGCTCACCCTGACGCCGGTCGAGGCCCGGCGCCAGGTGGCGATTCTGAGCCGCTTCGAGGAGGCCACGCCGTCAGCCGCCAATGCCCTGCTCAAGACGCTCGAAGAGCCACCCTCGTACGTCGTGCTCGTCGTCCTGGCCCAAGAGGCCGATCTGCTACTCCCCACCATCGTCTCTCGCTGTCAGCATATTCCTCTCAGGCCCTTGCCCGTCCGGACGGTGGAACGGGCGCTAGTTGAGCGGTGGGACGCCAGTCGGCAGCAGGCCGAGCTGCTGGCGCATCTGTCCAGCGGCCGGCTAGGATGGGCGGTTCGCAGCCTTCAGGAGGACAAAGCCCTGGCACGCCGCGGCGCGCGTCTGGACGACCTGAACCGCTTACTGCGTGCGTCGATCATCGAGCGCTTCGACTATGCCGAGAGCCTGGGCCACGACCCCGTCGCTATCCAAGAGACACTCGATCTGTGGATCGGTTGGTGGCGCGACGTGCTCTTGATGGCCTCGGGGGCCGACGCGCCGCTGACCAATGTAGATCGTGAAGACGACCTACGCGACCAGGCTCACCGCTTTGACGTAGCGACGATCGCAGCGGTGATCAAGGCGCTGCGCAGTTCCCTGCAGAAGCTGCAGCGCAACGCCAACAGACGTCTTACCCTTGACGTGCTGATGCTTGATCTTCCCCACTTGTAGTCCCGCACGGAGTGCAGGCCGCGGGGTACTACGGCAGCTTCCTCCCATCACATCGGCGCTGGATCTGGAAGGCCTACCCGCTCAAACGCTGTCCCCCCGACAGCGGAACCGTACACGTATCGTCAAGGCTATCGTTCGCCTTTCGCCCTTATTGCCACATGACCCGAGTATGCTATAATCGACGGTCGGTGTATCAAGGTAGTCTTAGCGAGGAGGACATGGAAAGAGAATCAACGCCGTGGCATAGTCGTCCCATCGACGATGTAGCCGATTCATTGGAGACGAATGTTGACGAAGGCTTGACGCCTCAAGAAGCACAGGCCCTTCTAGGGCGCTATGGGCTCAACGAACTGGCCGAGACGCCGCGCCCCGGGTTGTGGCAGCTACTATTAAGACAGTTCCAGGACTTCCTCATCGTGATCCTGATCGTCGCTGCTGGGGTATCCTTCCTGTTGGGAGAGACGATCGAGGCCGGTGCGATTCTGGCCATTGTGGTGCTCAACGCCGTGCTGGGCGTGGTTCAGGAGAACAAAGCGGAGGAGGCGCTGGCCGCGCTCAAGAAGATGGCCGCCCCCGAAGCTCGCGTCATTCGGAACGGCCATCGGATATCCGTCCCGGCCCGCGAACTGGTGCCGGGCGACATCGTCTTCCTCGAAGCAGGCAGCTACGTCCCTGCGGATCTACGACTCATCCAGAGTGCTAATCTGAAGATCGACGAGGCCTCGCTGACAGGCGAATCCATGCCGGTTGAGAAGTCCGCTGATCCAGTGCTGTCCGAAGAGGTACCCCTAGGCGATCGAAGGAACCTGGCTTTTATGGGCACCACGGTCACCTACGGACGCAGCGCTGGCATCGTGGTGGAGACCGGCATGCAGACAGAGATTGGCCTCATCGCCGAGATGATCCAGTCCTATGAGGATGAGCCCACGCCTCTCCAGCGTCGCCTTGATCAGCTAGGCCGCTGGTTGGGCTGGGGCACACTGGGCATCTGCGCCCTCGTCTTCATCGAGGCCCTCATACAGGACACCAGCCTCTCCCTGATCACCCAGCAAGGGTTGGGCAGGTATCTGGTGGAGACCCAGCAGCAGATCGTGGAACTCTTCATCGTGGCCGTCAGCCTGGCGGTCGCCGCCGTGCCCGAGGGGCTGCCGGCCGTCGTCACCATTGTCCTGGCCCTGGGGATGCAGGAGATGGTGCGGCGGCACGCCCTCATTCGTCGCCTGCCGGCCGTGGAGACCTTGGGCAGCGCCACGACGATCTGCTCCGACAAGACCGGCACGCTGACTCAGAACGAGATGACGGCTGTCCGGCTTTACGTAGCGAACCTCCGCCTGGACGTGAGTGGCGAGGGGTACCAGCCCGAGGGCAGGTTCTCCAACTACGGCGACCCTGCCGATCCCTACGATCACCCAGAGATGTTGGCTCTGCTCACCGGAGGGCTGCTGGCCTCTGACGCTCAACTAGAACCCGTGACCAAGGAGGAGAACGGCGTTAAGGGGGATAGGCAGTATCGGATGGTAGGGGATCCTACGGAGGGCGCTCTGGTGGTCGCAGCCGCGAAGGCTGGCCTGTGGCGCGATGAGGTCGAGGATCGGCTGCCTCGTGTGGCGGAGATCCCTTTTGACAGCGACCGGAAGTGCATGACGACCATCCATCGCGGGGAATGCAGGGGATTGGAGGAGCCCGGAGGGACGGAGTACGTGGCCTACGTCAAGGGCGCGCCCGACGTGATGCTCCCTCTCTGTGACACCATTCTGGAGAACGGCTTCGACGTGCCGCTGACACCTGGGCGGCGCCAGCATATCGAGAACGTCATCCGCGATCTGGGACAGGAGGGGCTTCGCGTCCTAGCCGTGGCTTATCGCCACCTGGACGAGGTATTCGAGGAGCTGGATCCGGAGGAGGTGGAACGCAACCTATCGCTGATAGGGCTCTTCGCCATGACCGATCCGGCGCGCCCCGAGGTGAAGCCAGCCGTGGAGAAAGCGCGCAGGGCGGGGATTCGCACGATGATGATCACCGGAGACTATCCCGACACAGCCCGCGCCATCGCGGAGGAGATCAATCTGGTTCAATCGGAGAACGGACGGGTCCTCACCGGCGCGGACCTGCAGACTATGTCCGACGAGGAACTTGTCGGTCAGATCAATGAGGTTGACATCTATGCCCGCGTCTCGCCACAGCATAAGGTGCGTATCGTGGAGGCCCTGAAGTCCCGTGATCAAGTGGTGGCGATGACGGGCGACGGGGTCAACGATGCCCCGGCGCTCAAGCGTGCCTCCATCGGTGTGGCGATGGGCATTACCGGCACCGATGTGACCAAGGAGACGGCCGACATGGTGCTGACCGACGACAACTACGCCTCTATCGTCTCAGCCGTCGAGCAGGGTCGCATCATCTACTCCAATATCCGCAAGTTTGTGTACTTCCTCATCTCATGTAACGTGGCTGAGATCATGGTGATCTTCCTGGGGACCATTTTCGGTTCGGGGTCGCCCCTGACGGCGATTCAGCTGCTCTGGCTCAACCTGCTCACAGACGGCGCGCCAGCGCTGGCGTTGGGCGTGGAGAAGGGAGACCCGGACATCATGGATCGGCCCCCGCGTCCGGTGCACGAGCCGATCATCAACCGCTTGATGATGACTGGCATCGGCGTGCAGACCGTCGCCATCACAGCCGTGGTGCTGGCCGCCTTCTACGTCGGCAGGATGTGGGACCCTGCCAACCCCCTGCTGGCCGAAAGCATGGCCTTCGTGACGCTCTCGGCCTCAGAGTTGGTACGGGCCTACACGGCACGCTCAGAACGGGCTTCTTTGTTCCGTCTCGGTGTCTTCAGCAACAAGTACATGCAGTACGCAGTGTTGGTCTCGTTGGTGCTGCTGTTGGCCGTGGTCTATATCCCATTCCTGCAACCGATCTTCAACACCGTGGCCCTGGGTGTGCGGGAATGGTCCTTGATCCTGCCACTCCTGCTGTTGCCCTCAGTAGCGGCCGAGGTCACCAAGGCCGTCGTCCGCTCGCGCGGGGAGCGGCGAACGGCTGAGGCGACGGCCTAGCTTCGCCAGTATCCTGAGTTCCCCTACTTGTGCCGGATATCTGAATATCCGGCACAAGCTCCTTCATCCAACGCAACTCCAACTCTAGCCAACCCAAGACAGAGGCTCCTCCAACCTGATCCACCGGAAGAGGCCTCCAAGTTGTGGTACACTGCTCACTACGCGACATCTGGTGAGTGTTGACACTTATGGCTGTGGAGCTTCTGTTACAGCAATGAAGAACAGCCATTTTTCGCACAGGACCCAGACTGCAACAGCGGTGC
>CAZNRX010000150.1:0-6419 GCA_964575455.1 uncultured Anaerolineales bacterium
GTCGCCTGTCGGTGATTCATCGACGGCTACCCCGATTTATTGAGAAGATACCCACGTCTCTCCGGTGGCGGTCGTTGTCAGGGTGCTGATCGCTGACTTAGTGGGATCGCCCACCGACGTGACGGTCACATGCAGGGTGTCCGTCACGGCGTGCCCGGCGGTCATAGGGATTGCGACGCTGATATCGAGCGTGTCAGCGGTATCGGAGTCTATGGGGCCGATGAGGTCCGTGGCGGCTGTGGTCTCCCACGCGTTGCCGTCGAGCTCCACCAGGTAGGCGTCGCGCGCGTTTCCCACATTTCGGACGGCCAGCGTATGGGTGGTGAGGGAACCGAGGGTGGCTGTCACGGTGACTCTTGAGGGCGTCATCTCTACGCTGTACTCGTTCAGGGGCAGGCGCTGCGCTGCGGAGATTGCGCTGCTGGCCTCGATGCGGCCCCAGCCGGCGTAGGCGTCCCAGCCGGGCTGCGCATGCTCGTTCACGTCCACAGCGGTCGCGGTGATGACTTCGGCCACCTGCACGTTGGTCAGATCCGAGCGCGCGCTCCAGATCAAGGTCGCCAGGCCAGCCACGTGCGGGGTTGCCATCGAGGTGCCGTACAGGTAGTGGTAGCGGCCCGACAGCCCCGTGCTGTAGATGTGCGTGCCGGGGGCCGCCACGTCCACCTCTGGGCCCTGGCACGAGTCAGGCCATACGTGGTCATCCGGATCGGTGGCAGACACGGCCAGGACGCGGTCGCAGGCGCCAGGGTAGAGGACGCTCACGTCTTCATTGCCGGCGGCGGCGACCGTCAGGGCGCCGCGAGCGTGAGCGTAGTCGACCGCTCTTTGGAGCGTCTGTGACGGCGGCTCTCCCCCCACGCTGAGGTTGATGATCCGCGCCCCATTGTCCACGGCATAGATGATGCCCTGGGCCAGGTCCGAGTACCAGCCGTCACCGCTGGCGTCAAGGACCTTGACCGGCATGAGCCGGCTTCCTCCGGCGATGCCGGCCACCCCGAGGCTGTTGTTGATCCTGGCGCCGGCGATGCCCGCTACGTGCGTGCCATGTCCGTGGTCATCCGCGACGTTGCCGTCCTCCTGCGGCGCGTACGTCCCTCCATCGTAGAAGTGCCAACCGTGGAGGTCGTCCGGCTTACCGTTGCCGTCGTCATCCAGGCCGTTGTTGGGGATCTCGCCGGGGTTGGTCCAAACGTTGTCGGCGAGATCCTCGTGGTCCAGTTGGATGCCCGTGTCCACCAAGGCGACGATGACATCGGGCGCGCCGGTGGTGACGCTCCAGGCGGTGGGGGCCTCGATCTTGGCTGGACCCCACTGTTGGGCCCAGCCGGGGTCGTTAGGCGTGATGACCCCGGTGGCGTGGACGGCGTAGTCGAGCTCGGCGAAGGCGACGTCGGGGTTCCGCCGCAGGGCTTGCAGGGCAGCGTACTCCTGCCCGATGGGCACGCGCAGTGCGTAGACCGCGCCTGTCTGGTGGGAGAGGATCTCGCGAGGCGCGTCCAGGTGTTCGCGCAGCCCTGGTGGCGTCCGGGGGGAGAGAAGGTGCTGCTCGACCTCGCTGATGGAGAAGGGCTCAGCGTCGGAAGCGGAGGAGCGGCCGCCGACCAGCACGATGCCCGGGGCATAGTGGCCCGAGCAGTGCGCCCGCTCATGGGGCGACGTGGGTTCTTGTCCTGCGTGGGTCTCGGGGTGAAGACCGATGGTTAGGGCCAGGGCCAGTCCGATTAGGCCGTGTAGGCGTTTTCCTATGCTCGTACGGATCCGCAAGAGCCCGAGGACCCCCTTCCAATGAGCAGGAAGCCACCGGGTGAGCCCGGTGGCTTCCGTACTAAGCTAGCGAAGCGTCTGATCCACGAACGTTCTGGCCTAGCCGCCCTTCATGATGATGGGCATGTAGATCTGGGCCGGAACTGGTCCGGGGAAGAAGAGGGCCTGATAGCGACCTGTGGAGGCGCCACGGGGATCACCGTTGTAGTCGATCAGCATGGCACCGGCCGGCTTGCTGTACATGTAGCCACCCAGGTCGGCGATTGCCGCCATCATGACAATGGTTGGGTTGGCGGGACCCGGCAGACCTGTCGCGGCCCCCATCAGCGGGGAGCGGCTGTAGTCGAAGCTGCCGGGCTTGGTGAGATCCTGGTTGCCGACGTAGTCATACCCGACGAGCTGATAGTCAAAGGTGGTGTCTCCACCGAGCAGCCCGTGCAAGGCCGCGGGTAGCAGCCACTCCATGACGTTGGCGGTGTAGTCGGTGTAGATCAGATAGGGGCTGGCGAGGCCTATGCTCCCTGTCGCCAACTCGAACCGAACGACGATCCAAATGTCCGTGTCGTCGCCACCTCCGTACCAGCCATAGTTGAAGTTGAAGTCCACGAAGTCGCTGGTCCCATCCTCGTTCACGTCCAAGTAGAGATCGAACTCCGCGAAGTAGGGCTGGGGCGTGTGCCACGGGCCGTAGCTGTTGATGGCGACCGCGACCAGATTGCCGTAGTCCGGATCGAAGCCAGCGTAGTCCATGCCCAGGAGACGCACGTCCCCGTGATCGAGCTGAGCGGCCTCATTGGGATCGTGGAGCATGGCCGGGTAGGCCGACAGGCTCGAGGATATGGGACCGCTGTGCTGGATCGTGGCCTGGACCATGCCGACCGCGGGGTTCTCTGCGGTGGTGTTGCTGGAGGTCACCTCCAGCTTGCTGTAGGGCCTGGGGATGACGTAGAACGGCACCCGCAAGCGGTGCCCCGCCACATCCTGGTTCTGGAAGCTGACGAAGCCGTAGACCTCCTCTAAGGCCATGAAGCCGAAGGGGAACTGGGTGGCGTCAACGGTCAGCGTGATGCCGACGGTCGCCGACATCGCGTTCCCGGGCACGACGACGTTGTCCTCGGATGTCTCGATCGTGACTGCCTCGGTGATGGAGGCCGTCTCGGTCATGGTCCCCATCTGAAGCGCGGCATCGACGGTGAAAGTGTGAGGCTTCGTGTCCCAGTTCCAGAGCGTGACGTCCTTCGTCAGCACCTTCTCATCCTGGCTGGTCATGGTGACGCCCCAGTTGGCGCTGACCCGATCCTCGTCCGCGATGGCAACCACCGGGGTGGTGATCGCTTTCCCTGCCTCGACGCGCCCCGCGCCCTGCCGCGGGATCTGGAATCCACCCACAAGATCCACGGCGGTGTTCATCATCGCGGCCTTGATCTGCTCGGGCGTCCAGGTCGGATTAGCCTGCTTCATCAGCGCCGCGACACCGGCCACGTGCGGCGATGCCATTGATGTCCCGCTGTAACTGACACCCCCGGCACCCGAACCCATCTCGGCGGCGAAGATGGCCACGCCTGGCGCCGTGACGTCCGGCTTCAGCATCGAGTCGAAGCCACGCGGACCACGGGAGGTGAAGGTCGCGGCCGTGTCGGGCGGCGTCGGAGAAGGAGCCGTCGTGACGTCATCCTCCGCCGATATCACCACCGTCTCGCCGTGCGCGGTCATCAGGTTGAGTCCTTGTTGCTGCAAGATAGAGCACGCGGGTATCTCAACCGGTTCTCCGATCATGCCAAAGACGCCGGCTACATTGTTATAGATGATGGCAGCCTCGGCCCCTAGAGCGTCAGCGTTGTTGACCTTGGTTGAGAAGGTGCAATCGCCCCGCTGGATCAGGGCCACCTTGCCGGTCAGATCCGCCGACACCCCCTCCGTGGTGCAGAGCGTCGTGGCTGTCACGGATTCCGTCGCCAGGGCGAAGAGCGGCGCTGTGACGGTCTGGGTGAAGTGTCCGGTGTCGTTGTCAAAGGACGAAGGGGTGTAGATGATGTCGGTCAGCGTGATAGCCTCGGTCCCGGAGATGCTGATGGTGGGGCCGGTGGCGTAGCCGGTGGTGCTGGCCGCCACAGCAATGGCCTCGTCGGCGGTGGCTGGCGAGCCCACGATGTATGAGGTGTCACCCTCGTTGCCCGCCGAGGAGACGACCACGATGCCGGCCGTGGCCGCGTTATCCGTGGCTCTCACATCTGGGTCGTTTGGGTCGGCTGGACCGTAGTAGGAGCCCAGGGACATGTTGATCACGTCGGGGGAGCCGTGCATGATGTAGTGCGCCGTAGCCCAATCGATGGCGTCCATCGTGAGAAGCGTGGATCCCGATTCGCCGAACACCTTCAGGGCCATGAGGTTGGCCGCTGGCGCCACACCCGTCATCACGCTACCGGCCTTGATGCCCGCTGCGATGGAGGCCACGTGCGTGCCGTGGCCCATCTCATCCAGGGGATCCGGGTCCGGTGAGGGCGTCGTTGAGCCACTGGTGCCGCTGGCGTCGTAGTTCGTCCCGGCGAAGTCCCACCCGCCGATGACCTTGGCCGTGGGGAAGGTCCCGGCCTCAATGGTGTCCGGATCGTTCCCCTCGTAGTCACTGGCATCGCCGCTGCCGCCCAGGGCTGCGTGAGTGTAGTCGATGCCAGAGTCGATCACGGCGATGGTCATATCCTCTCCCCGGTAACCGAGGTCCTCCCAGACCTGCTGGGCGCCGATCAGCGGCACGCTTGAGCCAAGAGCTGGTTCATGCTCTGGAGCGCGGTGGATCGACTTGACCTCCGGCAGAGCGCGGATCTCGTCCAGGCGATCCAGCGGTACCTGGGCGAGGAGGCCGTTGTAGGCCGCCGTGTAGCGACTGATGATGGTGATGCTCTCATCGAGTGCCAGGAGGCGTGACTGCACGTCTCGCTGGATGCGCTTCAGGTTCTCGACGTATGCGACCTTGCTCGAGGCCTGGATATCGAGCTGGCCCTGCGCCCTGAGATTCGCTACGTGGACGGCCAGGGGGGCTTGCTCAAGCTCGATCACCATCGCGGCTTTCTTTCCCTCTACGAAATCCTCCAGCGCATGAGGGACCCTTCCGGTTCGTTCCACGAACTCCTCAGCAGTCATGCCGCCCTCGAAGGCAGCGCGGACCTCTGCTGGCACTAACTGAAGGTCGGTGCGTGGAACGTGGGAGAACAGCTCCACACTCGGCGGTTGCTCCGAGCTAGGCGCTGTTTGAGCTATGGCCTGGGATGGCATCAGAATGAAGCTGCCTATCAGCAAAAGGCTGAGAAGAACGGATATTTGTTTGCGCATAGTTAAGGATCTCCTTATCACATGGATTGGCCTATGACGACAGCGACTGCGAAACAGGAAGTCGGTTCGACGCGAGTGGACACCACCTCCTTTTCTAGATCGATTCCCGTACGAACTGACCAGGAACTGCTGTGAGGGAACTGCCAGGCTGCAGCGTAACCCATTTACCGGATAGTGTGGCCGGTATGGGAAGGGCCGTTTCAGCGTAGTAGAGAGCGACTCTCGTTGTGCTCATATTCCTTACGCCGTCAGTGAAGCGGCGATAGTTTATCACAACTCGAATCGATTGTCAAAGTCGCTCGATCCTCGCCGCGCTGCTGAGCCAAGCGGGAGAGCAAGCACGACGCGTCTGACCGGGCGAGCAGGTGCGGCCGCGTGGGTCGACTGGCGGAGGATCTTCACCACGCCGCATCTGGGACTACGACTCGTCGACGATGGTATAGTCGTAGGTGATCTCCGCCTTGCCCCGCAGCGTCGCTGCCACGGAGCAGTACTTCTCCTTGGAAAGCTTGATGGCGTCGCGCACTGCCTTCTCGCTCAGCCCCTGGCCCCGCACGATGTACGCGATGTGGATCTTGCGATAGGTCCAGGGCGGATCCGGTTCTTGCTCCCCGGTGACCCGCACCTCCAGCCCGGTCAGCGGCTCGCGCTTCTTCTCCAGGATGTTGACCACATCGTAGGAGGTGCAGCCGCCCAGTGAGACGAGGAGCAGCTGGGAGGGGCTCATCCCGACGTCGTTCTCCTCATCCTGGGACGACATCACCACGGAGTGCTTGCTGCCATCGGTGCCGACGAACTGCCGCTTCTTGAGCCACGTGACGCTTGCCTGCTTTGCCATTTGTCTCTATCTCCTTCGTTTGCGATTCCTCCTTGGCTTCTCTGAAATAAGGCTTTCGGTGGACGTTGACGGCAGGTGCCTGGCACTGGAAAGACGGCGGCTTAGCGGCTTAGCGGCTTCGCTTGGCACGCTTCGCCAAGTGCCAGGCACCGTAAACTCGCTCCCCCCTTAGTCTACCATCGGAAGGCGGTGGGAGCAACTGGCGGGACGGCGGCATTCCCGGCCAGGATACCCTCGTGTCTCGTCGTCGCTAGACCGCGATTTTGGGATCGCCAGCGATGATGGGGCTCGACGAAGAGACACTCGTGCACCCCTTGTGGGGTCCGGAGGGAGAGATGGCTCAACCCGGTTTCGGCGGGTGCCGCTGCAGCCGCTTCGCTTCCTGCGCTTACAGAAACCCGCCCTACATGAGGTTGAGAAAAAAAGCATCTGGCACTTGACCAGCAATGAAGAACAGCCATTTTTCGCACAGGACCCAGACTGC
>CAZNRX010000151.1:0-6377 GCA_964575455.1 uncultured Anaerolineales bacterium
TCCCGTCGTGGTAGTCGAGCAGGCGCGGTGACTCGACGCCCAGCGCCCGGCATGCACAGCCTCAGCTTCCCCTTCCAGATTCTGCAGGTACCCCTTCAACTGGGCGATGCGCTCCTCCCTGTTGGAGAAGCGCCGTTCGAAAGGGGTCCCCGGCCGACCAACGGCAGGGCCGCAGCAGCCCGCGGTATGGGCCCCGGGTCCGCAATGGGCCCGATGGCTGTGGGGGATAGCTTCCGACGCTGCCGGTCCAGCGTTCTAACCACGCCAGGCTATTGGTCCTGGTGCCGTAACCGCGCTAGACGTGAAGAAGAGGGGAGTAACCCGAGGTGCGACGCACTTGCCGCATTCGTTCCTTTCCCAATTCGCTGTAGTGCCTTTCCCAGTTGACATACCAATCCCCATATGGTATAATGCACTCACCAAAAAGGCAACGCTGGCCCCCACGCCACCGTCGCCCCCGCTCCTTAACAACACAGCCTGACGACCCTAAAGGTTTCAGGAGAGATCACCATCCTCGGGAAGATGCGTACCTGAGAAAGAGACGCAACCCGTTCGTTGATTCCCCAAACCTTTAGGGTCTCGCCGTGGTTCTCCCGATGGCGCCGAGATATTGTTCCTCAGAAAAAAGTGCCATCATTCAATATCAATGGGCATAGCACCCCACTTTGCGCCCAAAATCGGCCCTCTGATGGGCATGACGCCCCACAAACCCCCTCTTTTCGCGCCCCGCGCCCCACCGCGTCACGAGAGCATCGAAAACAACATCGCAGGACGAGCAGTGCGGTCGACGCGGGTCACAGACCCGCTGAGAGCAGCGGTGTGCGAGGGTAGGGCAGGGGTCTACCACCAGGGGTCAGGACCTGTAGGTCTGGAGATAGCGGAGGGAATTACGCATCTCATCAGCTGGAACGCGCTGAAGGAGCCGTTCAATGCGCTGAAGCAACTCACCCACGGGGATCTGGTCTGACAGGATAATGCCGGCGTGCTCCTTGTCAGCATAGAACCATTCGACCGCTAGCAGCTCGAAGTCGGCAACGTCGAATGTGAGGATGGCGCGGCCCTGGTCAGTGGCATAAGCCAGGTGCTCGTTGTCTTCCCAGCCGATGTGACCAAGAGCACAACGTGGACCGCGTCATAGCCCTGCACGGCCAGGGCCTCAGGCAGCTTGCTCCAGATGTGCTCGTCGAGGTAGAGCTTGACGGGGACAGAATCGGGCACGGCTATGCGGCCTGACCGGTCAGGCGGAGGAAAGCGTCCTCGCCCAAGCGCGTGCGCAGTCTCTCCTGCGAAGCGGTTTCGGTGTTCTCGGCCAACTCGGCTTCGATCTCATCCACGTGGTCGTAGTAGTAGCTGAGCGCGTCGTGGATCTGCGCTAGCGCGAGATGCGGTAGAACAGTCTCCGCAATCGATTCAGGAGACTCTCCCAACCGGACGTAGCCAACGATGGTGCTCACAGCAACGCCGCTGCCTTTGATCGTCGCCCTCAGGCCGGAACGGGTGCCCATCATCTCGATATAAGGATGAGGGGATAGATATGCGCGCAGTACCTCATCGGCCAGGTCGTCTGGCTCACGCTGCATCTCTTGCGAACGATGGCGCAGCAGGGTATAGGTGCCTTTGGTCAGCTGGATATCGTAGGTCATAGCTCACCCCTACTGCGACTATATCGGTTTGGGACTTGGTGTCAAGTGTGAATCCTGATACGACGGCAAGGCGCGTCTCACCAAAGCTTAGCTTCGCACGCGGCTTAGCTTCGCACGCTGGGCAGGTGCAACGCACCGGGGGCGCTAGTGCTCCTTCACACAACAGGCCTTGGCTCTTCCCCAGCTCCTAGCCCCCGTCCCCGGGGGCGGCTTGGCCCAAGACAAAGCTCGGCAGCGTGCGTCAGTCGCCTTGAGGAAGAAGCTCAGAGCAATTAGAACGCCCAGGCCAGATGCGTGGAATGGCGCTAGGGCACGATGGTGGCGTCGGCGGGCAGCCCCGGCTTCAGGGCGTGGTCCGGATTGGGGATGGTCACGTCCACGGCGAACACCAAATTGACCCGCTCCTCCTTCGTCTGCACGTTCCGCGGCGTGAACTCCGCCTCCCCCGCGATGCTCTCCACCTCGCCCACGAAGACCCGCTCGGGGAACGAGTCCACTGTCACCTCCACCCGCTGGCCGATCTGCACCTGCCCGATCCGGTTCTCCGGGATGTAGAGCACCAGCGTCACCTCGTCCAGGTTGGCGATGGTGAGCAGCGGTCTGCCCGCGCTGGCCGTCTCCCCCACCTGCGCGCTGCGGGTGCTGACAATGCCGTCCATCGGGGCGCGCAGCGTCAGCTGGTCCAGCCGCGCGTCGATCAGGTCCAGGCCAGCCTCGGCCTGGCGCACCTGCGCCTCCGCCAGCGCGACCGTCTCCTCGGTCGGGCCCGCCTCCAGCTCGTCCAGCGCGGCCTGGGCCTCCTCCACCTGGGCCTCCGCCTGCTCCAGTTCCGCCTCTGCGCGATGGAGCTCCGCCTCCAAGGTCAGCGGGTTGTCCCGCATGTCCACCAGCGCGGCCAGGTAGGCCCAGGCGCCGTCCAGCTCCGCCTCTGCCTGGGAGAGCCTGGCCTGGGCCGCCTCCATCTGGAGGTCCCACGTGCGGGCCACGTCGCCGCCCTGCTCGCTGTAAACGTCGTGCTTCAGCCTCGTCTCCTCCAGCTCCGCCTCCCGCAGCTCCACGTTCTGCTCCGCGAGATCGACCTGCGCGCGTGCCTCGTCCACCCGGGCGTCCAGCGACAGGGGGGTGCTGATCACGTCCTGGGCGTTCAGGACCGCCTGCTCCGCCCCGTCTCGGCCGGCCTCCGCCTCGCTCAGGCTCGCCCGGGCGGCCGCGATCTCCTCCGATCGGGTGCCAGCCAGCACGCGCTCCAGGTTGGCCTGAGCCGTGGAGAGGGCGGCCAGCGCCTCCTCGCGCTGGCTCTGGAGCGTGGCGTCGTCCAGGCGCACCACCACGTCCCCGGCGGCCACCGAGTCCCCGCGCGCCACCAGGATCTCCGCGATGAGCCCCTGGTTCTCGGCCGCCACCGTGACCTCCTGGCCCTCGATGAAGCCGGAGGCGGTGAGCGCATCGTCGTCCTCGGTCTGGACGGTGGCGCAGCTGGTCAGCAGGAGGAGGATGAAGGCGAGGCGTATTGCTCGCGTGAAACGTGATGCGTGATGCGTGAAGCGTGGGGCGTGATCAGCGATTTGCATGTTACTGCTCCTCGGTGATGATGGTGGCGTCGGCGGGCACGCCGGGCTTCAGCTTGTGATCGGGGTTGGGGATGGTCACGTCGACGGCGAAGACCATGTTGACCCGCTCCTCCTCCGTCTGCACGTTGCGCGGCGTGAACTCGGCCTCGCTGGCGATGGCCACCACAGTGCCCTGGAAGACCCGGTCGGGGAAGCTGTCGACCTGGACCTCCACCTCCTGCCCGACGTTCACCTGTCCCAGCTTGTCCTCCGGCACGTAGACGGTCAGCGTGACCTGATCGAGATCGCCCAGGGTGAGGATGGTGGCGGCCGGGGCGGCGAGCTCCCCCTGATGGACGCTCAGCTGCAACACCATCCCGCCCACGGGGGCGACGACCTTCAGCTTCTCCTGCTCCGTCAGCAGCTTGTTGAGCGCGGCCCGAGCCTGCTCCACCTGCGCCTCGGCGGCGGCGATCTCCTCCTGCGTGGCGCCAGAGCGGAGGGCGGCCAGGCCAGCCTCGGCCTGTTGGACCCCGGCCTTGGCTCGCTCATAGGCGGCCTCGGCGGCGTCCACCTGCGCGTTCAGCTCCTGCGGGTTGTCCCGCATCTCCAGCAGATTGGTGAGGGAGGATCGGGCCGCCTGGAGCTGGGCATTCGCGCTGTTGACGCCCACCCAGGCCTTCCAGTACTGGTTGGGGATCAGGTGGAACTCGAGCTGGGCCGGGATCTCGTCCGGCATGTCGGGCCGCAGCGGCTCGGGGATCTCCTCGAGCTCCTCCTTGGCCTCCTCGAACTCCTCTCTGGCGTCCCAGTAGCTGTCGCGTGCGATGGCGGCGGCATCCTTCAGCGCGACGGCCTCCGCCAGCTGGGCCTCGGCCGAAGCGACCGCCGAGCGGGCGCCTGCGATCTGAGCCTCCAGCTCCTGCGGGTTGTCGCGGATGGCCCGGGCGTCCCGCCACGCCTGGAGCGCGCCGTCTCGGGCGGCGCTGGCCTGCGCCAGGCCGGCCTCCGCCTGGCGGATCTGCTGGGGGCGGGCGCCGGCCCGCACCTGGGCCAGCTGGGCCTCGGCGATCTCGACGCCGGCGCGCGCGGATCCGATCTGGGCTTCCAGCAGCGTGCCGTCGATGCGGGCCAACAGCTGGCCCGCCTCCACGTCGTCGCCCTCCTCGACCAGCAGCTCGGCGACGCGCCCACCCAGCTGGGGGGCGATATCCACCTCCTCGGCCTCGATGAAGCCGGAGGCTCTGAGCCCGGGCGCGGTCGGCTCGGCCAGATCGAGTTGGGACAGCGTGCTCTCCCAGGCGGATGGGTTCCGGAAGAAGTAGAACCCGGCCGCTGCCGCTGCGAGCACGACCAGCGCGACGATGATGAGCGGGATGAGGCGCTCCCGTTTCATACTCTCACCTCTCTGCTGCCTCCATGGGGGAGGGCGGGTATGGAAACCCGCTCTACGTGCCGCCTCCGTTCTGACGTACGTTGGCGATGAAGACGTCCTCCAGCGAGGGCGCGATGGGCTCTATCGACCGCACGTCGACGTCCGCCTCGCTCAGCGCCCGCTCGATGGCCCCGTGGTGGGCCTCCACGTGATCGCCGACCACGTGGATCAGGGCGCCGTAAAGGGCCACCTCGGCGAAGAGCTCCAGCTCCTGGAGGGCCTGCATCGCCCTGTCGGGTTGATCGCAGTCGATCTCCAGCACGTGCCCCGTCATCTTGTTGGCCTTGATCTCCTCCGGCGGGCCGTGGGCGATGATCCTGCCCCGATGGATGAAGGCCAGGTCCTGGCAATGCTCGGCCTCGTCCATGTAGTGGGTGGTGACGAAGATGGTCTTGCCCTGGTCCGCGAGGTCGTAGAGCAGATCCCAGAACTGGCGGCGGCTGATGGGGTCCACCCCGGCGGTGGGCTCGTCCAGGAAGAGCATCCGCGGCTCGTGGAGGATGGCGGCGCCCAGGGCCAGCCGCTGCTTCCACCCCCCGGCCAGGTTGCGCGTCAGCTCCCTCTCGCGGCCCTCCAGGCCGGCCATGGCCACGGCGAACCGCTTCCGCTCCTGGAGCTGCCTGCCGCGCACGCCGTACGTCCGTCCGTAGAAGCCCAAGTTCTCGCCCACCGTGAGGTCCTCGTACAGGCTGAAGCGCTGGGACATGTAGCCGATGCGCCTGCGGATCTCCTTCGGCTCCCGTTCGACGTCGTAGCCCAGCACGGTGGCGTCGCCGGAGGTGGGGCGGAGCAGGCCGAGGAGGATGCGGATGGTCGTAGTCTTCCCGGCGCCGTTGGGGCCCAGGAAGCCGAAGATCTCGCCGCTTCGTATATTAAACGTGACGCAGTCGACGGCGGTGAAATCGCCGAACTGCTTGGTCAGATTGCGCACCCGGACAGCATACTCGCTCACGAACTCTCTCCCCACGTCTTCACACCTCACGTTTCACGCCCCGATCGCTTCCGGATCAGCGAGATGAACGCCTCCTCCATGCGCGGGCGGATCTGGCGCAGGCTCTGGACAGCGATGCTCTTTTCGTGTAGCACCTTCTCCAGCGTCGGTGCCCGGGCCTCGGCGTCGTCGACGAAGATGTGGAGCAGGTCGCCGTAGGTCTGCACCTCCAGGACGCCCGGAAGGGGCTTGATGACGCGGCTGGCCTCCCGCAGCCGGTCCGGCCGCAGTTCCAGCAGCTCGCCCTCCACCAGGCCCTTGATGTGGGCCGGTTGGTCGCAGACGATGACCTGGCCCTCGAACATCAAGGCGACCCGCGAGCAGCGCTCGGCCTCGTCCATATAGGGCGTGCTGACGAAGAGTGTGACGCCCTCCAGGTGGAGCTTGGTCAGGATGTTCCAGAACTCGCGCCGCGAGACGGGATCGACGCCGGTGGTCGGCTCGTCCAGGAAGATGATCTCCGGCTGATGGATCAGGGTGCAGGCCAGGGCCAGCTTCTTCTGCATGCCGCCGGAGAGGTGGGCCGCCCGGCGGTCGCGGAACTGGGTCAGGCGCGCGAACTCGAGCAAGGTCTCCTTCCGCTCCCGACGCGTCCTGCGGTCGACCTGGAAGACGTCGGCGAAGAAGGTCAGATTCTCGTCCACGGTCAGGTCGCCGTAGAGGGAGAACTGCTGCGGCATGTAGCCGATGCGCTCCTTGATCGCCTCGGGCTTCCTCACCGTGTCATACCCGGCCACCGTGGCGCGGCCCTCGCTGGG
>CAZNRX010000152.1:0-6153 GCA_964575455.1 uncultured Anaerolineales bacterium
AGCGTACTCTGGAACGTTTAGATGGCCTGTGACAAAAATAACGTTGTAGTACTAGTACTACTACCTCGTTTTTTTAGGTGAAGACATCGGCAAAGCTGTCACTGTCGCGCAGGCCAGTTTGCCCCGCTGGTCGTGAGACGTCAATCTGATCCGTCTGGACCAGCCATCGAACGAGTTCGGCGAACAGAAAGCGGCAAACGCGCCGACGGATCGCTCTGACGCTGCGATAAGGCTCAGGCCCATAGGGGGAAAATAACCTCCCCCGGCGATTCAACAGAGGGTGGCTCCAAGACAATCTCGGGACTCTCTGGCAGTGGAAGTCGTAGCGCCAGCCAACTCAGGACCAGGAATTGGATCACCAAATGTCGATGGAAACTGTGCCACAAGCGCGCTGGATAGTCTCGAAATCCCGTCTCGCCCTTGCCGTCTTGGTAGCCGCGCTCAATGCCGGGCCGACGATGGGCCAGTTCCACCAACCGGGCCAGAGGTGTGTCGGCTGGCACATTGCTCCAATAGTACTTGTGGTCTCCCGAGTGCCCAGGCAGGGGACGTTCACCCATAAGCCAGCCCTCCCTCCTGACCCCATCGCCGTAGCTCCGCCATCCCCGTACAGCGACGAACTGTTTGCTCAGAGGGCCCTCACTTCCCAGACGCCAGGTGATGGTCTGCCAGGCCTCATCGGGTTGCTGGGCAAGGATGGCGTCAGCGCGACGCTGGCTGCCCAGTGGAATGCCTTGGGTGGTAGTAGCCTCTACCGCGTCGGGATCCTGGGTCGGCTGGCGCATCCCAAAATCGCAAGCCACTGCCAGGACGTAGCCCAGCTCGCGCTCCTCCAAGCCATCCACAAAGCCAGGATGGTCGCCATACAGAGAATCAGCGCCTACCGTGTCAAAGGGGATGCCCGCCGCGCGCGCCTCCTCGCGCCTCCGGGGATCTTCACACCACCTCTCCGGCAGATACAGCCGCCCCAAAGCAGGCCAAGCACGATAGGGGTCCACATAGTGGGCGGTGACCACCACCTGGCAGTTGGCCACCTTACCCACCTCGCCGCAGTATTGAGGAGCGACACCCACACACTTCTCCCCCTTGCGGGGTATCCCGGTCTCGTCAATCACGAGCATACCATCGCCGACCGTACCGTCGACCACCATCGTCTCAATGCGCTGCCGGTTGACCGCCGCTTCATCCCACTCCTTCTCCCCCATCAGACGATACACGGCAGAATCGGACAAACCGGCCACCGCGTCTGCCACGCCCGCCCCACTCTTGCGGTCAACCTCCGCCAGCAAGCCACTGGCGTACCGTTCCAAGGTCTTCAGGCTCTCACAACGGTAGAAATGGCGCTCGAAGGGTCGCAGGAACTCCTCGAGTTCAGGAATGGGGTAAGGGGAGACCCGCACGTCTTTTCCTCTCCTGGTCTTCATATCTCACCTCCTACCCCCATCATACCATGAAATACGAGGTACTAGGGCCTCCGCGTCCTCGGTGTAGCGGTAGTAGCTCGTGACAAGGAAGATTGCTTGCCCCTGAGCATCCCAATCTTCGTCGTCCCAGGGATCTCATCGCACTGGATGGGCCGCACGTGTCCACCGGGTTCCTGAGCATCCAGGATATCGGGCACGTATTCTCGGACAATATCGGCGTAACCAAGCTGCATCAGGGCCAAGCCTGTATGGGCGGCGTCGCGCACCCATACGGCGCTGTGGTCGAGCGGCCCAGGGTGAGGCCCCTACGTCTGCGACTCCGTCAGATTCAGGGAGATTGGATAAGTGAGCACCGCAGCGCCAAGCACAGAAGGCTACAGGCGAGAAGCCGATCATTCATCATCCACCTTGATGCTATATTCCTCCTCCAGGAGTTGACCACGGATTTCTCGACCACCCTCAATCATCTCCTCCAAACTGATACGATTTGACAATATCTCGCCATTGTTGGGTCCGGACCATCTTCTTTTTAACGCTGTTGTGACGGTAGGCTCGTATACTTGTGGTATCGCTTGACCCACTGGACGGCTCGATCTCTGCAAGGGGATCAGCCGGGTTGGCAGAGGGGCTGCCCCAGACGGAAGGGACGCAGTCTCCGACTGCGGGCTGAGGACGAGCCCACTGGAGGAAGCTGATGAAGAAGCATCTGTGGAAGGCGTGTGTTGTGGTGGCGGCTCTAGCCATATCCGTGGTCGGAGCTGGGCTGGTCCAGGGCAGTTCCGCAGGCGAGGTGGGAGCCTCGCCCCGCTCCCAGGAGCTTGACCTGATCATCTACGCCAACGAGGACGCCTACATCAAGGAAGAGGCCTACGATGAGAACAACGGGTCGACGGGTACGCTCGTGGTCGGCAGGACGTCGGGGTGGGACCGGGACATCCTGCTGACGTTCGATCTGTCGGCCCTGCCGTCGGACGCCGTGGTGCAGAGCGCTACGTTAAAGCTCTGGTTCGAATACACTGCCGCCCGGGCGCAGGCGGTTGCAGAGGCCTGCAACGTCATGCCGTTCGTCAATCGGGGGACATGGCAGGAGATGACCGTGACGTGGAACAATGCGCCCGTGCACAACTACAATTTCGATCCGGCGAGCGATATCAATGCGGCCGGCTCGTCCGTGGAATGGGACGTGACCAACTCGGTGGACGATTGGGAGCGAGGCGTGCTGGACAACCACGGCTTCCGTCTGGCCGGGGATCGGGAGACCGGGTGTACTAGACGATTCCAGTCGCGGGAGGGTGCTCTTGATGAGAGCTGGAGGCCTCAACTCCACATCGTGTACACTTCGGAATCGTCCACCGCCACCCCAACCGCCACGGCGACGAGGACGCCGACGCCGACCAAGACGCCCACCCCAACGCCCACCTCGACGCCGGCCGGGAGTGGGGGCTGCCCGGGGACGGTCCACGTCTATCCGGACGCGGACACGTTCGTCGATGCCGAGAACCCCTTCTTCGAATATGGAAGCGAGGATTACCTGTCGATTCGACGGGATGCGGCGAATCCTCAGGGCAATCAGCGCAACGTGCTGCTCCACTTCGACATCGACGCGTTGGTTGATCCGGGCTACTACATCTACGACGCGAAGCTCAAGCTCCATTGGTTCTCGATCGACGGGGACGCCTCGCAAGCTTGGATGGTCGCCGGGGCTTACAGTCTGGAGGATCCCTTCGACGAGAGCATGGTCAACTGGAACAACCGGCCGACGATGGGCTCCTTGTATGACATATTCGACGTCTGGCCAGGACAATCCACGACCCACAGCGCCGATGTCACCGAGCTGGTGAGGAAGTGGTACACGGGAGCCGAGGCCAACTATGGGATCGGTATCCTGCCGAGTGTTCCCTTGCATGGAGCGTATCGCGTGGACTACTACAGCCGAGAGAACAGCGGTCTTGGTGGTACGCCGGAGCTGGTGATCGAGTGTGGTGACGAGCCTCCCACGCCCACGCCGACTCCCACTGAGACCCCGACGCCGACACCGTCACCGACACCCAGTGTCACGCCCACGCCGGTACCCGTGACGGCGAATGTCTTTCCGTACCGCATGGAAGTCACGCAGGGCCTGCAGACCACGACTGATTCGATACCCTTGCTGGAGGGCAAGCGCACCTACGTGCGCGTTCTGTACACGCTCGAGGATCCTGTCCCTGGCGTTGTCTATCAAGCAACTGCGAAGCTGAACATCTGGGACGGCGGCCAATTGCAGGAGACCCTGTGGCCTATCAACAACAATAGCGGGTATCTAGTACTACAACGTCATTTCGCCCTAATGAGGCCATTTGGCGCTCACTAGAAGCTCCTTGCAGTGCATTTTAGGTATCCAACCCGGCCGACATCGGCAGTTTTGGCGCTAAGTTGACGACTTGTAGGTACCGTTGCGGCAAGTTAACGTTGTAGTACTAGAATTGGTGGAAGACAACTCGATTAACATACCGGACCATTCCTTCATCTTTGAGCTGCCCACAGCATACACGACAGGGGAGTTT
Organism: uncultured Anaerolineales bacterium; assembly: GCA_964575455.1. Classification (GTDB taxonomy): domain Bacteria; phylum Chloroflexota; class Anaerolineae; order B4-G1; family B4-G1; genus SKLM01. Next base: position 3,968 of record CAZNRX010000152.1, read on the forward strand.
CTACTGCGGGCTTGGATCGACCCCGATGATCAGTTGCCCGAAAGCAGTTCGGCCGACAACGCGATAGCGAGGACGATCTCCTTCGAGCCGGCTCGGGAGTACGATTTCCGTGTGTTCCTGGTCGAGCGCATCGCCGAGGACGGCACGAGCACCCAAGCCAGCGCTTCCGACTTCCTCGTACACTGGGACTACGCCAGGGCCGCGTTGCCCTTGGCTGACGTAAACTTCTCATACCGTCCGCTTGAGTGGCATGAGGGCGAAACTGTGTACTGGGGGCCGGATGAGGACATGCAAGTCCCGCTGTCCGAGCCCTGCGACCAGGTCAACGCGCAGCTCTATCAGCGTTTCATCACGGATGGCTTTGCAGGTAACCTACCCTCGGAGCCTATCTACTATGGCCTCCTGCCAGGGGGCGGAAGAGGCTGTGCCATAGAGATTCCCAGCAAGATCGCCTCGAGTTGGACGGGCAACCCGCGGGCGGTGATGGCCCACGAGCTGGGTCACTGCTTTGGGCGCCATCACACGCAGAACCCGAGGTACGACGATGGAGGCGATGTCTATGATATTGGCTGCGGGGCGGGGACGGGCTGCTGGTACCTGTCCTGGTTCTACAATCAGATCTGGTGCCCCGGCGGATTCGAGGAGTATCCTTACGACGATGGTGCGATCAGCCAGGGGTTCGGCGTATATGGCTTCTATCACAACGACTTCGTGCGAACGTCTGGTTCGTGGAGCAGTGAGTTCGTCATCCCCGACGGGAGCTGGAAGGACCTGATGACCTACTGCGATCCGGAGCAATGGCCCAGCGACTTCACCTGGCTGAACATTTACGAGGACTTCTTCGAGGTCAGCGCCTCGACGGCGTCTGAAGCGAACCAGACCGTTGAGAACCAGGCGGTCGACAGCCTGGTGGTTGTAGGTACCATCTACTCCGACACCGGCGCGATCGCGATGCTGCCGCCGTACGTCGTCCCGGACGTCACCTGGGCCCCGGAGCCGACGCCAGGGGACTACGCCATCGTGCTGCGCGACGCCTCGGACGTCGAGCTGGTGCGCCACCCCTTCACCGCGGGCCTGGTCGACGCTGAGGACTTCGGCAACGTGCTCTCGTTCGGTGAGCTGGTCCCCTATGCTGACGGGACTGTCCAGGTGGACATTGAAGGGCCGACCGGCGTGCTGACCAGCGTGACGACCGGTCCCGCCGCGCCGACGGTCACCGTGGCACACCCCAACGGCGGGGAGACCCTGAGCGAGGAGACGGTTTTGGTGAGCTGGACGGCGGACGATCCTGATGGTGACCCTCTCTACTTCAACGTGCAGTACAGCGCTGACGATGGTGCGACCTGGAGCACGGTGGCGAGCAGCGTCATCAGCACGTCGGTGGCAATCGACACGGCGAACATGCCGACCAGCCGGCGGGGACGGGTGCGCGTGCTGGCGACGGACGGCATCCATACGGGCTACGACAGCTCCGACGGCCCCTTCATGGTCCCCAACCACCGGCCCAACGTGGAGATCGTGGCGCCGCAGATGGGGGCTACGTACATCATGAGCCAGACCGTCGCACTGCAGGCCCTGGTGTATGACGTGGAGGACGGATCGATGGAGCCGAGCCAACTGCGCTGGTCCTCCAACCTGGATGGGGTGATTGGTCGGGGAGCGCAGGTGAGCGTGGCGGACCTGACGCCGGGCCGGCACAGGATCACGCTGGATGTGGTGGACAGCGATGGGGCCAGCAACAGCGACAGCGTGCAGATCACGGTCTATGAGGGCCCGGACGATCTGCCGACGCTGGCGGACGAACTGATGGCCGAGCCGGGGTTGGTGGCGTTGAACGCGCAGATTGGGATTGACAGCCAGCCGATCTACGTCTACAACCAGAGCAACGCCGACCCGATCGCCTGGACCGCGGAGGGCGGCGACACATGGGTGGAGCTGAGCGCGACGAGGGGGACGACTCCGGACACGCTCACGGTGTCGGCGGACATGGCGTCGCTGCCGAACGGACGCTACACGTCGGTGATCACCTTCACGGCCGCCGACGATCATCGGGAGACGGCCACGGTCAATCTGTCGGTGACGGCCTGGCACTACACTTCGGTGTATCTGCCGCTGATCCTGAGGGCAGACTCCTAGACCTCGGTTTCACAAGTTTTTAGGGTAAAGCCGGCCAAGGCGTTGAATTC
>CAZNRX010000153.1:0-6148 GCA_964575455.1 uncultured Anaerolineales bacterium
ACTTCTTATGGCACTCAGGCGCTGCGAAGGCAACATCTAAAACAAGTGCTCCTGACCCCATGGCCGTCAACGTCTGGTCCGTGTTCGACCAAACGACGGTCAACGCGATTGGGCTATGTCACAGCGTCAACACGACGGCCCACCAGATCGCGTCGTACATAGGAATCTCGTACGATAGGGTGACGTACAAGGCGGCCGGAATCAACCACATGGACTTCTTCGTCGAGTACGAGGTGGACGGCGAGGACGCCTATCCTGTGCTGCGCGAAGCAGCGCAGGACCCCGAGATCTTCCGCAAGGACCCCGTGCGCTTCGCGATCATGCAGATGTTTGGGTATTTCGTCTCCGAGTCCTCGGAGCACATGGCGGAGTATGTACCCTACTTCATTCAGTACCCCGACGAGATCGACCGTCTGGACATCCCCATCCGCGAGTACATTCGCCGCTGCATAGGGGCGGAGGATGTCTACGATGCCTTCGTCGACATTGCAGAGGGCCGCAGGGAGATGCCCATCGGCTACGTCCTGCCGGAGGCCCTATACATCGGCCAGGCTGAGGGCGAGCGCAAGGAGCACGTACCGCTGGAGCAGGATGTGACGTATCCCTGGCAAGCGCTCAAGATCATCCACGGCATTGAGACCGGTACGCGCCACGGGATTCATGGGAACGTGAAGAACATGGGTCTGATCGAGAATCTGCCCTATGGATGCTGTGTAGAGGTGCCCTGCATGGTCGCACAGACCGGCATACACCCGGTGCACGTGGGCAATCTGCCACCCCAGATCGCTGGGCTAATCATGACCCAGGTGCCGGTCCAGGAGCTGACCGTGAAGGCGATTAGGGAGCAGCGGCGGGACTACGTCTATCACGCTGCCTTCCTCGACCCTGTTCTGCGGGCCAGGATGAAGGTTGACGACATCCGGGAGATGGTCGACGAGTTCTTCGAGGTCTACAGCCACTACATACCGTTCTAGCAACTGTTCACCCTCCGGAAGCGTAGCGGCTCCCGCTCTCAGCGGATCTGGGTTGGGGTCACTTGACCCCAACCCGTGGTCCCCGATGCTGGGCGCGAAGTCGCCGGCCTACGAATCCGGCTGGGGGGTGAGGTCCAGAAACCGGCGCGTGATCTCGCAGTGATAGGGGAGGGGCACAGTGGTGCCGCGGACGAGCGCGGAGATGGCCAGTATGCCGCGCCCTCCCTCGCCCAGGAGGCCGCCCAAGGGGGTCAGCGTTAGCTCCAGCTGACCGGTCCGTCTCTCGTCGAGGGACATGCGATACAGGTCCACAGGCTCGCCCCAACGATAGATGTCGATGACCTGCACCATCCAGTCAACCGGCACCACCGGGCCTGCCAGGATGAACCCCTTGGCTTGCCAATCGCCGACCTTCTCGCAAGGGTCCATCAGATTCAGTTCGGGGATGGAGACGTCATCCACCAGGAGGCCCTTGTCCTGGAAGCTGGAACCGCTCACGTAGTCAAAGCGCACCCAGACCTCCCCACCTGCGTAGGTGCTCAGGTCCACCTTCTCCTCGATCCACCCCTCCGATCGCCCGGTGTACCCCCAGCCGTGGTCCCCTCGGTGCGTGGCGGCTTGGCCGTGCAGCACCTTCCAGCTGTCCCCACCGTCGCCAGAGGCGGAGAGGTAGACCTGGCTCCTCCCTTCCTCCAGCTCGTACCAGGCCCAGAAGCGGAGCGTAGCCTGGGAGAGACCGGAGAGATCGAAGCGGCGGATGAGGCGCGTGTTCGTGTGGTGGGCCACGTTCGACCACCAACAGGTCTCGCCGCTGTGGGGGTCCTCGGGGAGGACGCGAGCCTGCGTCGCGCCATTGAAGCGGATGAGCAAGGAGCTGGCGTCTTCCAGCCGGAAGTAGTCGGTGGCGTAGGGGTGCACGTCGGTCCTGATGTCCATCGGATAGCGATGGAAGGTCGCGTTCTCCCAGCTATCGAGCGTCGGGTCCCAGTCCTCCCGCTCATAGGCGTAGTCGCCCGCGTCCACGGCGTTGGCAACGACCCAGTCGGCGAAGACCTCATCGGCCGTCATGCCGATCCCGTGGTCGGCCAACACCGTGTCCACGGAGAGCATCCCATTGGCCGGGTGATGGGCAAGATCGCGGATGAAGGTGTCGCCGAATCGCTCCCAGAGATAGAGCGCGAAGCGATAGCTTGCACCGTAGTGCGCAGTCGACGTGACGCTCTCCTGAGGATGGGGCCACTCGTTGAGCTGGGTGTCGAACGCATCGCGGAAGACCTCGTCGTTCCAACTGGGGCCGAGACCGACCAGGAGCTCGGCCAGCTCGGAGAATCCCTCGTCCAGCCACCTCTCCTCATTGGGGTCGTTCTGCCACTGGGTCACGTGTTGGAACTCGTGGACCAGGGTGGCCAGGTAGGCCTCTTTCTCCGGCTTCCTGTGGATCATGTTGACGTAGAACGTCTGTGTAGCGGGGTAGAAGAAACCGCTCATGCCGTCGTCTGGGTCCTTGTAGTTGACGATGTGCGTGGTGACGGCGCTTCTGGCATCGCCAGGCTCTTGAGAGCTGAAGAACGCGCGGACCACCGGACGCACGTCGTTGTCGAAACGGTCGGCGGCGGCGAGCGCTTGGCGGTCGGCTTCCACACCGACGACCAGCCAGCTGCAGACCCGTTCGCTGGCGTAGATCAGCTCTGCCTCCACCTGACGATCCTGCAGCCGAAACTGGCGCCGATCTCCCACCCGATACTTCTCTCCGTTCCCATACTCCCCCTCGTCTCCATACTCCCCTTCGCCTCCATGCTCCCCATCGCTCCCATGCCCCTCATCGCTCCCATGCCCCTCATCGCTCCCAGCGGATCCGTGATCCGCTGGCCCACCGAGAACCTGCAGCCCTCGTGGATCGCGGACGGGGACCTCGACCGCGTCAAGACGGGCCTCCGTCGCCCGGGCGACGCTGTCCGGTGGATCCGAGACCAGGGGAACCTCCGTCTGGGTGTGCAGAGGGAGAGGTGGAGAGGTGTGGAGGACGCGCCAGACGATCAAACCGCCGCCGAGCAGGATGACGATGGCCCCCAGGATGATCCTCGTTCTCTTCGCTGCGCTATCTTTCTTGCCGATCGCGGTATCCACCACCAGGAGGAACAGGATCACTCCCACCACGAGTGGTAGTACGCAATCGAACAGGTGTCCTTCGCCCATTGTTTTGAATCGAATGAATGGTTGATCGTCCAGCCGCGCACGCCGCACGACGATGAACCGTATTCTAGGCGAATATGATGGTGTGTCAACCAGGTGTCAGTCGATATCATAGATCGGAGGGTAGGCGGTCAGAGCGGACGCTGCTTGCGCTAGCCGGGAAGCGTGCTATAGTGGACCGGAACATACCCCTTTCGTAAGTGGGCCAACGTGGATTCGTGGGATAGAAGAGCTCAAGGGGGTGTGCTACCCCCGCACAGAGCATCCCACTGATCTGCATGCAACGTCGTAAGTGATGTGATGGGAGAGCTATGTCCCTTCAAGAGAGCGTCGTACGAGCATTTGAGCGTCGATTCGGGACAGAACCGACCTTCGTCGTGCGGGCGCCCGGGCGGGTCAACCTGATCGGGGAGCATACCGACTACAACGACGGCTTCGTGCTACCCATGGCCATCGATCGCGCCATCTGGATCGCGCTGCGGCCCCGGTATGACGCTCAAGTTCACGTCCACTCCCTGGATTTCGACGAGACGGTGTGCTTCGCGCTGGGGAGTCTGGAGAACACCGGTGCCGGCTGGGCCGAGTATCCGAAGGGCGTCGCCTGGTCGCTGCAAAAGGCGGGCTACGCGCTGCGAGGGTGGGAGGGCGTCCTCACCGGGGACGTGCCGCGGGGAGCTGGCCTCTCATCGTCGGCGGCGCTGGAGCTGGCCACGGCACGGGCATTTGCGTGCGCTGCTTCGGACGTGCCGTGGGACCCGAAGACGATGGCCAAGCTCTGCCAGCGCGCGGAGAGCGATTGGGTGGGGATGAAGTGCGGCATCATGGATCAGATGATCTCGGCGGCTGGCCGGGCTGGCCACGCCCTCCTGATCGACTGTCGCTCGCTGGAGACGGAGGCTGTGCCGCTGCCGCCGGAGACGGTCGTGGTGGCGCTCGACACGGCCACCCGGCGGGGCCTGGTTGATTCCGTCTATAACGAGCGCCGTGCCCAGTGCGAGGCGGCAGCCGATCTCTTCGGCGTGCCCGCCCTACGGGACGTGAGCGTCGAGCAGTTTGAGGCCCACGCTCACGCGTTGGGCGTGCTGACGCGCATGCGCACCCGCCACGTCGTCACCGAGGACGAGCGCACGCTTCAGGCCGTCCAGGCTATGCGCCGGGGCGACGCGGTGGAGCTGGGCCGGCTCATGAACGCCAGCCACGCCAGCTTGCGCGACGACTTCGAGGTGTCCAGCGAGGAACTGGACGCCATGGTCGTTTGCGCCCGTCGGAGGGATGCCTGCTACGGCGCTCGTATGACGGGCGCCGGCTTCGGTGGCTGCGCCGTGGCCCTCATCCACGCCGAGGCGGCTCGCACCTTCGCCGAGGCCGTGGCCGCCTGCTATCGACGGGCCACTGGCATCGCGCCCAACGTCTACGTCTGCGCAGCGACCGACGGCGCGGAGGTGGTGTGAAAGGGGCTCCATCGGCGTGACCACAGGCGTCGCCTCCCGCCCGCAGGTCCATTTCCAGCCGCCGGCCAACTGGATGAACGACCCCTGTGGCCTCATCCAGTGGCGGGGTCGCTATCACATGTTCTACCAGTACAACCCGAACGGCGCCTTCCACGGCACCATCCACTGGGGACACGCGGTCAGCGACGATCTGGTCCACTGGGACGATCTGCCCATCGCGCTCGCCCCAACCCCGGACGGGCCGGACAAGGACGGCTGTTGGACCGGCTGTGCCGTCGACGACGAGGGCGTGCCAACCCTCGTCTACAGCGGCGTCTTCCCGCAGAGCGTCTGCGTCGCCACGGGCTCCGCGGATATGCTGACCTGGCAGAAGAACGAGCGCAATCCCGTCATTGAGGGCCCTCCCCCCGACGTGCGCCGCGCTGCTGGAGGCGACTTCCGCGATCCCTACGTCTGGCGTGAGGACGGGGTGTGGTACATGGTGATCGGCTCGAGGATCGAGGGCAGCGGGGGGATCATTCTCCTCTACCGCTCGGACGACCTGATGGATTGGGAGTTCCTGCATCCGCTCCTGGCGGGTGACCTGAGCCGGGGAGAGCCGTTCTGGACGGGCACTATGTGGGAGTGCCCCAATCTGCTCGATTTCGGGGAGAGGCGAGCTCTTCTGATATCCATCCAGGCCACGCCAGTGGAGCCCCTGTGCACGGTCTATCACACCGGCCCCTACCGGGCGCACCGCTTCAAGTCCGAAGCGCAGGGAATTCTCGTGCACGGCGGCTGTTTCTATGCCCCGCAGGTCATGCGTCTCGACGATGGCCGCTGGGTGTTGTGGGGATGGCTCAGGGAGGCCCGCGCTCAGCGCCTCTGCGAGCGGTCCGGGTGGGCCGGTGCGATGTCCCTGCCGTTGGCCGTCTCGCTGCTCCCCGACGACAAGCTTGGTTTGCAGCCCGTGGAGGAGCTTCGGGTCCTGCGGCGGGAGCACTGGCACGACGAGTGCCTCGACCTCGAGCCCGATCCTGCTGGGCTGCTGAGCGGCGTCAGAGGGGACAGCCTGGAGATCGTGGCCGAGTTCTCCTTCGAAGGGGAGGCGGTGTTCGGCCTTCGGTTGCGCTGCTCGCCGGATGGCCAGGAGCAGACGCGTATCCTCTACCGATCGGCGGAGGGCCGGCTGGTTATCGAGCGAGATGCATCCAGCCTGCGCCCTGGCGTGGAGCGCACCGCTTGTGCGGCTCCGGTAGCGCTCTCGCCTGGTGAGCCCTTGAAGCTGCACGTGTTCCTCGATCACTCGGTGATAGAGGTTTTCGTCAACGACGGTCGCACCTGCCTGGCGAGCCGCGTTTACCCCCTGCGCCCGGACAGCCTGGGCGTGGGGCTGTTTGCCCAGGAGGGCTCCGTCGCCTTGAACGCATTGGACATTTGGGCGCTGGACGCGATCTGGGAGGGGAGAGGCCCGCTCGTTCAGAAAGCGCCGTCCAACTAGTACTACAACGTGATTTTTCATGGTATAATACCCTGCAATAGAAAGGCGGG
>CAZNRX010000154.1:0-6113 GCA_964575455.1 uncultured Anaerolineales bacterium
ACCATGAGCTTACCGGAATCTTCTAAACTCGTCCAGTTTTTAGCGAACCGAAAGGTTAAGGGCTCCATCTCCTCCCAGTTCTGTCCCGCCTTGAGGTCGACCTCAAGGGGAGCGTCCAGCTGGAAGGCGTTCTCCATGATCTCGCACATCACGGGGGTCACCGCCTCCACCTCATCCTCCGGGGCCTCGACGATCAGCTCATCGTGCACCTGGAGGATCATGCGAGAGCGCAGCCCCCGCTCCTCCAACGCTCGATGGAGGCGAATCATGGCGATCTTGATGATGTCTGCGGCGGTCCCCTGAATGGGGGCGTTGATGGCCATGCGCTCGGCGGCCTGACGCGCGTAGTGGGAGGCCTTGCTGCCTGGCTGGAGCTCCGGGAAGTAGCGGCGCCTCCCCAGCAGCGTCTCCACGTAGCCCTGTCGCGCCGCCAGCCTCTTGGTCCGTTCGATGTACTCGCGCACGCGAGGGAAGCGCTCGAAGTACGTCGCGATGAAGTCTTCCGCCTCCGGCTGGGTGAGCCCGGTGGCCTGCGCCAACCCATAGGCCGTCTGCCCGTAGGAGAGCCCAAAGTTGACGGTCTTCGCCAGCCGACGTTGGTTGGGCGTCACCTGCTCCAGCGGGATGTCCAAGATCGCGGCGGCGGTGCTAGCGTGAATGTCCTCGCCGCGAGCGAAGGCGCCCAGCAACCCCTCATCGCCGGAGACGTGAGCCATCACACGCAGCTCTACCTGGGAATAGTCGGCGGCGATGAGCCTCCAGCCCCTCTCGGCGACGAAGGCGCGCCGCACGTGCCGCCCAATCTCCGTGCGAATGGGGATGTTCTGGAGGTTGGGATCGCTGGAGCTGAGGCGTCCAGTCACCGTGCCGGTCTGGTTGTATGAGGTATGCAGCCGTCCTGTGTCCGGATTGACCAGGCGAGGAAGGGCATCGACGTAGGTCGACTTCAGTTTCGATAGGGAGCGGTACTCCAGAACTAGCTCGATCACGGGATGCCTATCTTCAAGCCGCTCCAGGATGCTCGCCGCCGTGGAGTAGTGCCCTGTCTTGGTGCGGCGCACCCCCTGCGAAGGCAGTGCGAGCTTCTTGAACAGAGCGTCGGAGAGCTGCTGGGTCGAGTTCACGTTGAAGGTATAGCCCACCTGCCGGTGGATCTGAGCCTCGATCTCGGCAAGACGTTCGGCCAGATTGCGCGACATCCGCTCCAGCTGCTCGACGTCAAACCCCACGCCGGCCTGCTCCATCGCCGCCAGGACGGGCACCAAGGGCATCTCCACGTCGATGAAGAGCGACCAGAGCTCTTTCTCCTTCAGCTCCGACGTGAGCACCGAACCCAGACGATGGGTCATGTCGACGTCCGCGCAGGCATAGGGAGCCGCCTGCCTGACCGGGACCTGCCGCATGGTCACCTGATCCCGGCCGGTGCCAATCAGATCGGTGATGGGCTTCATCCGTTCGTGAAGCCGCGTCCAGGCCAAATCCTTGAGACCGAGGCTCTGGGACGAGGGGTCAATCAGCCACTCGGCGATCATGGTGTCGAAGGCCAGGTTGTCGATCCTTCCTCCGTGGCGCTCCAAAACGATGAGGTCGTACTTGATGTTGTGTCCCTGTTTGGGTATCCCGGCCTCGCTCAGCAGCGGCCGCAGCGCCTCCAGCGTCGTCGCCAGCGGCAGCTGCGGGTCGCCCAGTGGGGCGCTGATGGGGACGTAGTAGCCTCGCTCAGCGCCGTCCGTGAGCGCTATGCCAACCAGCTGAGCCTGCATGGGATCGACGCCCGTCGTCTCCGTGTCAACGGTCAGCAGCGCCGCGTCCTCCAGGCGAGCGACCAGGCGGCGGAGCCCCTCCTCATCGGCGATGACCTCGTACTGGGCGACGTCCTCGGGGGCGGACGTGGGCTGCTTGGGCTCGGCGGCACCCTCGCCAAACATGCTCAGTTGGTGGGCCACCCCGGCTGGCTGCAGAGAGCGCGGCTCGGGGAGGCGATCGATGAGGGAGGTGAACTCCAGGTCGTGGAGGAGATCGAGCACCTCCTCGTAGTCGAAGGTCCTCAAGCGGCACGCCTCGAGATCAAGACTTACCGGAACGTCCCGCACAATGCGGGCCAGCTGGCGACTGAGGAACGCCTCCGCGCGCCCCTCCTCCAAGCGGTTGCGGAAGCGCGTCGATACCTCCTCCAGATGATCGTAGATCTCGTCGAGCGTCCGGTATCTCTTGAGCAGCTTATTGGCCGTCTTCTCGCCGACACCGTAGACACCGGGGATGTTGTCGGACTTATCGCCCATCATGGCTTTGTAGTCCACCAACTGATCGGGATCGAGGCCGTCGTAGCGCTCCTCGACACCCTCAACATCGTAGATCACGGTGTCGGAGAAGCGCCAGCGGGAGGTGAGCACACGCGTATGCCCGTCGACCAGCTGCAAGAGATCCATGTCGCCGGTCACAATGAGCGTGTCGAGCCCCCGCTCCCCCGCCTGCCGAGCGAGGGTGCCGAGGAGGTCGTCCGCTTCGTAGCCCTCCTTTTCGTAGATGGGGATGTCGAGCGTCTGGACAACCCTACGGACCCGATCCATCTGGGCGCGCAGCTCGTCCGGCATCTTGGCCCGATGGGCCTTGTACTCCGTGTAGACCTCGTGGCGGAAGGTGGGGCCCTTGTCGAACGTCACGGCGATGTGGGTAGGCTTCTCATCCTGCAGCACCTTGAGAAGCATCGACGTGAATCCGTAGACAGCGTTGGTCAGCTCGCCCTTTGACGTCTTGAGGTCATCGGGCAGGGCATGGTAGGCGCGATAAGCGAGCGCGTGGCCGTCGATCAGAACCAGCTTCGTCTCTTCAGGCATAGAACTCCCAGGGTCGTCCGTTAGGGCGGGTGCTCCGTAGGCGAAGCGGCGCCCGCCTTCAGTCACTCATGAGGTCCTGCAGGCGCCTCACGGTCGCTCTCGCCTGGTGACGGAGGAGGCCCAGCGTGACGTCGGGGCGGAGGACCGCCGAGAGAAGGACATCCTCAAAGACCGTCAGCGAACAAAGCATATGCTCATCGCCCTCCACGTTCACCTCGAGGCGCCCCCGCTCCCGCCCCAGAACCTCGGCCGCCTGACCGGCGAGCCGGCAGCTCTGCGAGACGATGTGGGCCACCGCGCTCAGGGCCTCGGCGTCCAAGCGCCCGGCGCTGCCAAGCACCTTGCCCCCGCGCGTTACCAGCACCGCGTCGGCGTTGAGCTCCCGCGCCAGGGCCTCCAGCTCGCGGACGACGTGGGGGGAGCAGGCGTACGAAGCGTCCGACGGCGCAGCAGCGACCTCCAGCCGGGTCTCCTCCAGCGCTGGCTCGGAAGCCTCAGCTGGCTCCTCCGGTTCCCCGAAGGGCACGTTCAACGCGGCATCGAGCAGATCGGGCAGGTCGGGAAGGAAGAAGGGCTTAGGCAGAAGGCCCTGAACATCCAAGTCGGCCAGCCCCTCCGGGAGCTCCTCACCCACCAGCGGGATCAGCATGAGGCGGAGTTGGGCCTGCTCCTCACGGAGGCGGCGAGCCACCGTCTCGCCGTCAAGCCCGTCGTCGGCGTCGATGCCCAGGTCCACGATGGCCAGGTCGAACCGCTCGCGGGATGCGATTGCTAGCGCCTCATCGCCAGCCCGAGCGACAGTGGCCCGGTAGTGGTGATCCTCCTCCAAGCTCTCCTTGAGCATCATGGCAAAGCCAGTGTTGCTGTCCACGATCAGGATGGGGGGTGTCTCATCCATAGGTGTCGCTCCGATCTCTCGTCTAGTCTAGGATGATTTCGTCGAGGGGCCGCTTGGGAACGTGGTGGACGCCTTCGTCATCTCGCCAGTATTCTATGTCCCCGTCGGGCCCCACCGTCTCGATGACGACCGTCTCCTTGGGCTTGCCCAAGGCTATGACCAGGAGGATCTCGTAGCCGGAGGGTATCTCCAGCGCCTCGCGCAGACCCCGCTTCTTCGCTGAGCCGATCATGCAGCCGCCCAGGCCCCTCTCTGTGGCACCCAGCAGGATGCTCTGCGCGGCTATGCCGTGGTCACAGCCGAAGGACTTGCGAATCTCGGTGTCCCCGAGGATGATGATGTAGGCCGACGGCCTCTCGCCCTCGGCCGGCCCCGGCCAGTCCTTGAGGTATCCAGCCCAGCCAAGGTGGGGAAAGATCAGCGCATTTGTGTCGGGATCGGACGAGAGCATATACTTCAGGGGTTGTTTGTTCGCCCCCGACGCGGACAGCCTTGCCAGGTCGACAAGCTCCCTCAGCACCTCAAGATCGATGGCCTCGTCTTGATGGAAACGCCGGTAGCTCCTGTTGCTCAACACAAGATCCCTCAGTTTCATCGTATCCTCCGTGATTGTGTTAGCTGCGTGCTCTGAACGGCCAGCAGCCCTATTCTAACTGCGGTTTGTATGTTGCGCAAATCGGGATGGTACGGACGGTGGATGAGGGACGAAGGACGAGGGCAGGCGATGTTGTTTTTGAGGATCTCGGGACACGGTGGGGCGAGGGCCTCGAAAAGAGGGGGTTTGTGGGGCGCCATGCCCACGAGGGCGCCGATTTTGGGGATGAAGTGGGGCGCGTTGCCCAGCGATGTTGAATGATGGTACTTTTTTTCTGAGGAACAACATCGCCAGCATGGGCTCTGAATGCGCCTTCGGGTGATCAGGGCAGATCTGGCTTGGGTTGTTAAGGAGCGCCGTTGGTGCTGAAGCGGGCTGTTGTTGACTTCTAGGTTGTGATAGTATACCACAAGGGGATCTACTTGTCAACGAGTCGCGAAAGCCATAGGGTGGGTTGTACGCACAACCGAAGGTGGAAGAGATCGTCCGCAGGTTGGTGATGGCATCTGAGGCCAGAGGGGTGATAAGCGCCAAGGCACTGGCGTGGGGCGTGACCAGCCCCGGCCGGGTCTCCGGTGAGCCGGGCATCAGAACTGGCGGAGCTCCCTGCTGCACGTATCCCCCCTCTCCGACATCGAAGCAGTCGAAAAGCCCCCAGGCGTCGTAACCCTGATCCCGAGCGTAGGCGAGCTGAGCTTGAGCGGCCGGGCTGATGGTGTCCGAACCGTAGGACGTGTCCACCTCGCGGATGAAGAGGGCCGGCGCAGCGTAGGTGAAGTAGGAGCCATCTCAGGAGACCTTCTCCACAGCGACATCCCCGTAGCTTCCCGATGACTGCTGCAGCGCGTCCAGGCTGGAGCGGAACTCCTCAGCGCTCAGATGTCCCAGATCACGGGCGACATAGTTGATGACACGGGTCTCGTTGGATGGGCAAGTGCCGGTCACCTAAGTCATCGTTTGTTTCCGTCATCCGAGGTCGTTAGTCCTCACGACGCAGGAGGAAAGAACTCGTCGACGTAGTTCAGATATCCCTTCCGCCCGCCTCGTTTGGTCCACCTCCTAATCGACTTGCGAATACGCTTGAGGCAATCGACCATCTCTTGGGCCGTGGTGGGCTCGATGGGGATTTCCACCGGCTCTCCATCTTTTTCGAAAGCCGCTCCCCGCCCCAGGCGCCACTCCGCCATGGTGTGCATCCCGTCATAGACTTCCTGAGCCAGGGGGTCCAGACGCGCGGAGGGGTCGCGTATCTCATCCCCGGCGGCTTCGGCCTTGTAGAGCCTTATGAGGGCGCTCACGGCAGACTCGGCGTGCCAGTCGGCCAGCTCGGGATGCTGGCGCGCCGTCTGAACGATGGCGAACTCCAGGTTCTGCAAGACATCGAGGTACTGCTCCTCAAGGCTATCTTGTTTCATAATCGCTCCTTTACTCTCTTGGAGGATAGTTGAGCTCGGTCCAGAAGAGCTGTTCGACGGCCGGCCGTCGGAGGGGATACGGCAGAGCAAGTCGTAGACGCGTCTTTGAGTCTTGTCGACCACTGAGGTTTCCTATGGAAGGGCAGAAATGCCTGCCTAGCTTCGAGTGTCAGCGCGTCGACAGCCGGTGGATCGTAGGGAAAGGTTTAGCTCTCCAGGGCGATTCATCCAGTGTGGCCGCGACGTCGGGCTCTGAGAGTTGCTTGTTATGTGGTATTATACTTGCGCCAGGCAGACCTGCAAATCGGCTTGCTCGGGAGCGTTACACACTGGGGACAAGCTCCTGGAAGGCAGAACTGGGCCACTGA
>CAZNRX010000155.1:0-6071 GCA_964575455.1 uncultured Anaerolineales bacterium
GTTCATGGGTCAAGTATACCACGCGGGGAGTGGTTTGTCAATAGGGTAGGCTGGGGATACCATTTGGGAAATAGCGCGGTGGATTTGGGATATCGAGCCATGAGGCCATAGCCCTCCCTGGCATCCCTGCTTCAGCATTGAATGGACGAAGGTGATGGGTGATTGCGTCGACCCTGGCACTTAGGAACCTTGCCTCGCTGCCCAGGCCGGCTTCAGACTGCGTCTGTGTCCACCTTTCGAGGTCTCTGTGCACGTGCCGGTCACCTTGCAAAGTAACCGTGGTGGTTTGACCTCCTCTGGTGCGAGAGTATCATGTGGCGGTGATCGACGGACCATGGAGAAGGGGGGGATTCAGCGAAGCCAAAACGACCAGCGCAACTGAGGCGGAGTCGTCAGTCCCGACGCCTCCGCCCCAGAAGCCATTCTCGAGTATCTGAGGAGGTCTGAGATGAAGAGGCATCACGTTCTCACGGGTGCGGTTATCGCGACGCTTGTGCTGGTCACCGGACTGGCCTATGCCCAGGGGGTGGCCCCGGAGCGCCGGGCGGAGACAGAGGCGGCTCTGGGCACCGCCTTCACGTACCAGGGCCAGCTGAGCGACGAGGCAGGCCTCGTCGACGGCCAGTGCGACCTCACCTTCGAGCTCTACGACGAGCCCGTTAGCGGCGCCCCCCTCGACAGCGAGCAGAGGCCCAGCATCCCCATTAGCGACGGCACGTTCACCGTGCAGCTCGACTTCGGCAGCGACGTCTTCAGCGGCGACGCCCGGTGGCTTCAGGTGGCGGTCAACTGCGGCGACGGCCTGGTGACGCTCCGGCCGCGCCAGGAGCTCACCCCAGCACCCTATGCCCTCTACGCCCGGTGGGCGGGCGCCGTCCGGTGGAGCGACATCGCCGACCGACCGGGAGGTCTCGACGACGGCGACGACGACACCACCTACGCCGCGGGCACGGGCTTGTCCCTGGCGGGTGGTGCGTTCAGTCTGGACGCCAGCTACCGCCTGCCCCAGACTTGCAGCAACGGACAGATCGCCGAGTGGGACGGCAGCGTCTGGGTCTGCGGCGACGACGACGCCGGGACCGGAGGCAGCTACTGGTCGCTCGCGGGCAACGCGGGCACCACGCCCGGCACGCACTTCCTGGGCACCACCGACGACCAGGCCCTGGAGCTGCGCGTGAACAGTGAGCGCACCATGCGCCTGGAGCCCCACGTGACCAGCCCCAACCTGATCGGCGGGCATGGCGACAACAGCGCCGACGCCGGCGTCCTAGGCGCCACTGTGGGCGGCGGCGGCCAGGCCGGGGCCGCCAACCGCGTGACCGACAACTACGGCACGGTGGGCGGCGGCCGGGGGAACACCGCCAGTGGACGGAACGCCACCGTCGCCGGGGGCAACGGCAACCAAGCCCGGGCCAGTCGCACCACCGTCGCCGGAGGCCTGAGCAACACCGCCAGCGAGATGGATGCCTCGGTGGGCGGTGGCAACGGCAACACTGCGGGAGGGCCCCGCTCCGTCGTCAGCGGCGGGCACGGGAACACCGCCGACGAGGATGGCGCATCCATCGGCGGCGGGACGCAGAACCAGGCCAGTGGGATGAACGCCAGAGTGGGCGGGGGCTTCCAGAACAGGGCTGGCGGCCAGGGCGCCACGATCGGCGGGGGACTGAGCAACACGACCGACGCTGTTGCCGCCACCATCGGCGGGGGCTGGAGCAACGAGGCCGGCGGCCCCCAGGCCACGGTCGGGGGCGGCTACGGCAACGTCGCCGATGGGGACTACGCCACCGTCAGCGGCGGCTGGAGCAACGAGGCCGGGGGCAACCAGGCAGCCGTTGGAGGCGGCTGGCACAACAGCGCCGGCGGCAACTACGCCACCGTCCTCGGAGGCCGCGACAACAGCGCCGGTGGGCATTTCAGCCTGGCCGCGGGGCGGCGGGCCAAGGCCGATCACCAGGGCTGCTTCGTCTGGGGCGATTCCACCGATGCAGACATCGCCTGCCGCACCCAAGACGAGTGGGTGGCTCGCGCCACCGGGGGCGTCATCTTCTACAGCGGCTCCGGAACCGGCGTCATGCTGCCGCCCGGAGGCACCGAGTGGATCCCCTATGCGCCCGTCAGCGATCGGAATCAGAAGGAGAACTTCGTCCCGGTCGATCCGCGGTCCATCCTGGAGCGGGTGACGGCGCTGCCGGTCAGCACCTGGAACTACAAGGCGGACGACGCCGAGCTGCGCCACGTGGGGCCCATGGCCCAGGACTTCCACGCCGCCTTCAACGTGGGCGAGGATGACAAGCACATCAGCGGCATCGACGCCGACGGCGTGGCCCTGGCGTCCATCCAGGCGCTGTACGAGATCTCGCAGGAGCAGGCCACCCAGATCGAAGAGCTGGAGGCAGAGAACGCCGAGCTGCGCCACGACCTCGACGAGCTGGCGGCGCGGGTGGCGGCGCTGGAAGGCGCGTCGTCCCGCAGCTCGAGCCCGATCCGGAGCGGTCTGGTGCCCGGAGCGGGAGGGCTGCTGGCGGCGGCCGGCCTCGTCCTGATGGTCCGACGGAGCAGCCTGGTCAAGCCGCGGGAGGAGGACGAGCGATGATAGGCCTGACGCTGGCTCGGGGCAGATGGGTTATGGTCGCGCTTGCCCTGCTGTGCACAGTGGGGATGGCCCAATCCGGCGGGGAGTATGACCTGTCGTGGAACACGGTGGACGGTGGGGGTTACACGTTCAGCGCCGGGAGCGGCTACCGGCTGGGCGGCACTATCGGTCAGCCCGACGCCGGGCTCATGACCGGGGGAGGGTACACGCTAGCGGGTGGCTTCTGGGGCGGGGGCGCTGTGGCGAGGAGCTTCCGGGTCTACCTGCCCCTCACGCTTCGTGGGTACTGAGCAGGGAGTAGGGAGTGGCCCAAGGTATGGCACGGGGACTGACGTCGAGGATAGGGGCGCTCGTGCTCGCCTGCGGGATCCTGATGATCTCGTCAGTGGGCCGCCCCACCCTGCCGGCCGACGGCGCGGCTCTGGCGCCGGGCGTGACCACGTTCGAGCACGGGCACTCACCCACCGTAATCATCCACGTGGCGGTCAATGGCGACGACGGCAGCGGGGATGGCAGCGCTTCGCGCCCCTACCGCACCATCGCCCGCGCGGTGGACGACGCCGGGCCCGGGGCCGCGGTGCGCGTCCACGCCGGCACCTACAGCGAGCGGACGAACGTCTACGACCTGGCGGGCACCGCCGAGGCCCCCATCTGGATCGGCGGCGCGCCTGGGGAGGCAAGGCCCGTCATCGAAGACGCCAGCGAGGCGCTCCATCTCTCCCGCGTGCGCTACGTGATCGTCCACGACCTGGAGGTGCGCGGCGCGGCGTACAACGGCATCAACTGCGACGACGGCGGCAACTACGACGACCCCACCGCCACCCACCACGTCATCTTCCGCGACCTCGTCATCCACAACGTGGGCGGCAGCGGCAACCAGGACTGCCTGAAGCTCTCGGGCGTGAACGACTACTACGTGCTGGACAGCGCGTTCGCCCGCTGCGGCGGCGGGATGTCGGGGAGCGGCGTCGATCACGTCGGCTGTCACCGCGGCGTGGTGGCGGGGAACGTCTTCCAGGAGATGCACGGGAACGCGATCCAGGTCAAGGGCGGCAGCAGCGACGTCGAGATCCGCGCCAATCTGATGGTCGACGCGGGCCGGCGGGCGGTGAACATGGGCGGCTCGACCGGCTCCACCTACTTCCGGCCGCCCCTCTCCACCACGGAGCCGAACGCCGAGGCGCGCGACATCCGCGTGGTGGCGAACGTGATCCACGGCGCCACCGCGCCCTTCGCCTTCGTGGGCTGCGTCGACTGCCTGGCAGCGCACAACACCGTCGTCGACCCCGAACGGTGGCTGCTGCGCATCCTCCAGGAGACCACCAGCAGCGGGGACTACACATTCCTCGAATGCCAGGACAACAGCATGGTCAACAACCTGTTCCTCTTCGATTGGGACGCGCTGAGCACCTACGTCAACATCGGCCCCCACACCCGGCCCGAGACGTTCACCTTCGCCCACAACCTATGGTACGCGCACGACGATCCGGCCCGGTCCCAGCCCGATCTGCCAGTGGAGGAGACGGGGGCGGTCGTGGGGCAGGATCCGCGGCTGGTCGACCCGGACGGCGGGGACTACCATCCGCTCCCGGGCAGCCCGGCCATCGGGGCCGGGAGGGCGCCGGCGGTGGCGTATGACTTCGAAGGGGCGCGCTACGGCAGCCCGCCGAGCATCGGGGCGTTCGAGGGGCGTCCGCCGGCGTGGGTGGTGTATCTGCCATGCATCAGAGAATAGGAGGCAGATGTGCCAGGGGAAGGGCTGCTTATCCTTGCGCCCGTTTGGGGCTGATGTATACTCACAGCAACCGGAAGCGAAGACCCCGGCGCTTCCTCAGAGCCCGAGGTGTGACCAACGCAGGCACCGAGATCGAGGAAACCTGGTGCCAACTGCTGGAGGGCTGATCAGTCGATGCTGACCCGACTCGGTTGAAGGCAAAGAGTAGCTGGAATGGGTAAGCAGGCGTACTGACCGGCTTTCAGCGCGCTCCAAGAGGTGCAAATGCAGACGTGGAGCTCAGACAGAGGCATAGCGATCCTGCTTGCCGGGACACTCCTGGCGGCATCGCTCCTCGTCGTGGAATCAGCGGGTCTTGAGAGCCCGGCAACGGCCGAAGACTTCACGGCGACGCCAACCCCTTCGTACGACTACCTGGCCCTGGTGGTGCGCAACCACAATCCGTCTTGGACATCAACGTCAACCAGCACGCCGACCAACACGCCAAAGCCCACCGATACCTTGACGCCAACCGACACGCCCACGCCGAGCACGACGCTCACAAGCACCGCCACACCTACCCATACCGCGACCCCGACGAACACGCCATCACCATCGAGGACCGCTACGCACACGCTCACGCCGACCGATACGTCGACCCCCACAAGCACACCAACAGACACGCCGACGCCCACCCATGAGCCTGGTCCGTGCGCGTGCTATGCCGACCTGTACAACTGCTCCGACTTCGCCACCCAGGCCGAGGCCCAGGCCTGCTACGAGCATTGCCTCTCGCAGGGTGCGGGCGATGTCCACCGCCTGGATGGCGACGGGGATGGCGAGGCGTGCGAATCCCTGCCGTAGTTGGACACGTACAGCAAGAGACCGGCCACAACGGCCTCAGTTGCATCACATCCGATGGCTGACGAAGCATAGCTGAAAGGCAGACGACTTTATGACCAAGCTGATTGCACAAGACGGAACCGAGTATCCACTCAGCAGCCCGGTGACGACCATTGGCCGGGAGGATTGCGACATCCTCCTGCCGCAGGACGAGCGGGTCTCGCGTCGTCACGCGAAGATCGAGCGGCAAGGCAATGGGCTCGTGCTCACCGACCTGGGAAGCACCAACGGCACATTCGTCAACGGGGCCCGAGTGCGGGCCTCGTACACCCTGCAGCCAGGAGATCTGATCCAACTGGGCAGCAGCAGTCTGACCGTGCGCGCTGAAGGGAGGAGTAGGCCCACACGCGCGATGAGAGAGCCGCCGAGACCCAGCGCCCCGCCCCCCCAGCAGCGTCGCCAACCGGCGCCGGCGTACAGCGCGCCCGCCCCGTCCAGCTCACAGACGCAGAAGCCGGGTCGGATTCAGACGCTGGCCATCCTATGCCTGGTGGATGGCGCCCTCAACATCATCTGGGCCATCAGCCTGGCCGGAGGGCTCCTCGTCTCCCTGGTCGGCATCTTGTGCGTGCCCGTCGCCCTGTATCCCCTCACGTTGGGCATCCTCGAGATCATCTACGGCGCCAAGCTTGCGGCGAATCCGCCAAAGGTGTACGAGCCAGCTCAGTATCTGGCGATCATGCAGATCGCTAACATCCTGGTGGGCGACGTGATCTCCCTCGTCGTCGGGATCGTGAGCCTGGTATTCTACGGCGACCCCGACATCAAAGCGTATTTCGCTTCGATCTCGGCGCCTGGTTCGTAGCGTGTCATCGGCCAGATTGTCTGAAGGCCGATTGGCCGAACTGAATGGATGGACAA
>CAZNRX010000156.1:0-5622 GCA_964575455.1 uncultured Anaerolineales bacterium
ACCTCGCGTAATTGCCGTTCTCCCCCTGGTGGCGGCGCCTTGTTCAGGCCGCCCAGTGGTTCGCCGTAGGCCGCAAAATGCTTGACTGTCGCCACGATATGCTCGTCATCGATGCCCTGACCGTGCCCCTGCAACCCGCGTACCGCGGCCACGGCAAATCGGGATACGAGATAGGGATCCTCACCGTAGGACTCCTCAATACGACCGAATCGCGGTTCTCGGCATACATCAATCATTGGTGTATTCGCTTGGGTTCCGCCGCGCGTCCGTGTCTCGAGCGCAATGGCGTTGAACACTCTGCCCACCAGTTCCGGGTCCCATGTGCTGGCCATTCCCGCAGATTGGGGGAAGATCGTCGCACCTCGTGCCCACAAGCCGTGTAGGCATTCCTCATGGACAATCGCAGGAATATCGAGACGCGACTTTTCGATCACATACGCCTGCAGTCTGTTTACGATATGGGCGCTCTCTTCGGCAGTCCGGTCCAGAACCTGGTTCGGCTTTCCGAGCTGTCCGATGCCGTGCCGCAAGAGCGAATTCAGCTTCCGTTCCCGAACCCGCCCCTTGTCATCCACCGTATCCGGATTCACATGAACGCAAAGTGTCTGCGCGACCTTCTCCTTAAGAGTCATGCGTTGCAGTAAATCGTCAACGCGGGCTTCAACCGCACACTCTGAGTCCTTATGCATGATTCGCCTCCCATAGGTCAGACAAGAACCCTACGTAATCCCAACGCAAAAGATCGAGATCACCTTCTACCGACGTTGCAACTGGGCACTGCGGTGACAACGAGCACCGAACGGTTCGCCCATTCCTCCGAAGAAACAAGCTCTGTCTGGATCACCCATCTATCCTTATTCCTAGCAAGCGCGGCAGTTTCGTCCTGGGCTGATTGACAGCCTGATTCAGATTTCTGGGGCGATATCCTCGACCACTCTGCATACTCCTCTATCATAGATCTGACACACCGTTTGTGCAAGCCAGGACAACTGGCGATTACCCACATCTCACCGCAGAGACGCAGACAGCGCAGAGAAAGGAAGAGAATGGCCCCAAACACCTCGCCCTCCGCGCCTCTGCGGTGGAGAGACTGGCTGACCAGCACGCCTGTCGGCACAAGTGGGTAATCACCAGAGGAGCATTACCCCCTTGACAAGCGAACGGTTCTCTGATATACTATCAGGGAGCGCTCCCGGAACCGCTCCCGCAACTCGGAGGCCTTTATTCGTGACAGCCCAGCCTTACGCACCGAAATCTGAATCAGCCTCCCGTGCAACGATCTACGACGTTGCCAAAGCAGCTGGCGTGTCTAAGTCGACCGTCAGCCGCGTGCTGAACAACCGGGGGTATGCCTCCCCTCAGACCGTTGAGCGTGTGGAGCAAGCCGTCGAGACCTTAAACTACGTGCCCCAGATGGCAGCCCGGGGATTGGCTCGCCAGCAGACCAATGCCCTTGGGCTGCTCGTCAACGAATTCTCGACGCTCTCGATGCCGCCCTTACTGGCCGGCATCGACGCCGTGGTCCAGCAGGAGAGCTATAGCCTGCTGATCGCTGCCGTAGGCGATCACTCAGGCCAGTCCCTGCCTCTGGGGAAGCACAACACAGATGGGCTCCTGGCGTACGCAGACAGCATAAGCGATACCCAATTGCGGCGTCTCTACGAGTCCGATGTCCCGGTTGTTCTGATGCATCGATGCTCACCTGCGGACTTAGATATTCCTTGCGTCAACATTGAGAACACCGAGAGCACCAAGGCGTTGATCACGCACCTGATTGAGGTGCACGGCTGTCGGCGCATTGCGTTCTTGCGCGGGCCGGAACATCAAGATGACTCTCGCAGGCGGGAAGAGGGCTACCTGGACGCGCTTGAGGCCCACGGTGTTCCAGCAGATCCAGCCTTGATCGGGGATGGCATGTTCTCCGAGGAAGCCTCAGAAGAGGCGGTAGCGGACTGGATAGCCCATGACGTGACGTTCGACGCCCTCTTCGCCGGCGATGACGGGGCCGCCTTTGGTGCCATTCGAGCTCTCAACTGGGCTGGCCTCCGGGTTCCAGAGGATATCGCCGTTGTTGGGTTTGACGACGGTCGCCATGCGGCCTACGTGAGTCCGCCCTTGACGACCGTCCGCGTGCCGCTTGAGCAAGTTGGTCGCGAGGCCGCGAAGCGGTTGATCCAGCTGGTACGCCAGGGTTCCGCCGAATCGATCACCCTGCCCACACAGGTTGTCATTCGGCGTTCGTGTGGTTGTCGCTATGACCTGAAGCGTGACTGAGGCTCAACAAGGGGGCAGCAACAGAGGAGTTGCCTTGACGAGATAGGCTAAGGGGAGATACCGGCAAACTTGGCGGTGAGCGGCATCTCCCCAGAGTGACGCAGAAAGTGGAGCGTCCCTGCACGTTCGGCGAGTGTGCCGCACGGGCAGATTTGCTCCATTTGCTGGTCCCCTTGATTATACAAGGCTGCAGCACGAAGGCAAGCTGGGGACCATCCATCCAGACACTCGAGGAAGACGTCTCTGGCCTTCACCGCCATGTCCTCATCACGATGTTGGTGCTCGTGCGTGATGGGGGAGCCTGATAGCGCTGGCAAGCTCAATCGAGAAAGGAGGTGACGGTCTGAAGAGAAGCGGCAGGTTGATGGAGATGTCCCATTCCACGTTAGGCTAGATGATGAAGGAGAAAGAGATGAAGACGAGAATCAAGATGAAGAGGCTTGCCCGATTGCTGTTCACCATTATGAGCACCACGTTGGTGTTGGCTGCCTGTGGTCCAGCACCTACGCCAGAGGTGGTGAAGGAAACGGTAGAGGTACCGGTTAAGGAGACGGTGGAGGTAGAGGTGGCGGTCAAGGAGACCGTCGTGGTCGAGCAGACGGTCATCGTCGAACCCACCGCGGAGCCGACCCCCGAGCAACTCACGCTCACGATCCTACATTCCATTAGCCCAGATGACGCGAAGGCTGCTGTGTTCGACGAGATCGTCGCAGGCTTTGAGGCCGCTCATCCCAACATCACGGTCGAAGCTGAGTTGGTGCCGGACGATGAGATCGTGGTCAAGGCGGAGACTGCCTACATGGGCGGGGTGGAGCAGGACATCATCCTGATGAACTACCCTCACCTGACGGAGAACTGGATCAAGGACGGGATGACGATCGATCTGAGCGGCTATCTCGAGGCATGGGGCCTGGGAGACACGTTCTATGCCTCGGCCATCGAGGGCTACATGAACGAGGAGGGTCAGTTGCCAGCCCTCCCCATGGAGGGCTACAGCTGGCCCATCTGGTACAACACGGCCATTCTCGAGGAAGCCGGTGTTGCGGTTCCCCCGGCTAGCATGGAGGATCTCGTCGCTGCCGCTCCCGCGATCCGCGATGCCGGCTATGGACCTTTTGTGACCGGGGGCTCGGACTGGACAGGCGCTCGGTTCTACATGCTGTTGCTCTCCGCCTATATGACAGAGGAAGAGGTGAACGCTCTCTACCAGGAAGGCGGCTATATGGACAGCCCCGCCGCCATGGAGGCCACCGAGCAGTTCGTGGCGATGCGCGACTCGGGCTTCTTCGTCGATGACGTCGAGGGGCTGGAGTTCAGCAGCATGAACGCCGCGTTCTTCGCCGGGGAAGCGGCGATGATGCACGCCGGTTCTTGGTCATACGCCGAGACGCCGGAGGATCTGGTTGACGCTATCTATCTTGGCGGTCTTCCCCTGCCCGAGGGATCTCCGCGTGACAACCCGGTGATGTTCGGAGGGTTTGGCGCCAAGGCTGTCCACGTCACCCGCAACGGTGCCGAGAACCTGGATGCGGTCAAGGCCTTCGTCCAGTACCTCTTCCAGCCCGACGTCTTCGTCCAGTTCGTGAACGAAGCGGGCATGGTCGCACCGGTCAAAGACCTCCCCGTCGACGAGAGCGCCGTTCCACAGCTGTTTGCGGATTCACTCGCCTTACCGGAGCGAACCGAGCTCGGCGGCAACGCGGACTCGGTACCCAGTGAGATCGGCGACCCGTGGATCGCGGTCGTCACCGACGGCTTCATCCCGGGTGGGATGACGGCTGAGGAGATTCTCACACAACTCGACGCACTGTACGAGTAGTAGCCTGGCTTACGCCCTATGCGGGGGTGTTCGCGCAGCGCTGTCGCACTGCGTGAACATCCCCAATCATGGGCAAGGAGATGATTCATGGATGGGCTGAAGGACAACGCGGCTGGACGGCGATGGGGTAGGTCCGCACGCGACCTGATGGCTTTCTTGATCTGCGTGGCCCCGGCGGTCTTGATCTTCTCCGCCTTGATGCTCTGGCCCCTGATCAACATGGTCAGAGTCAGCACGTTCGAATGGCGCAGGCTGACGGGTCCCAAGACCTTCGTGGGACTTGCCAACTACGGAAAGCTTTTCAGCGATCCGAAGATCCTCGTGGCGCTGCAGAACACGGCTGTCCATCTACTCATCATGTTGGTGGTGGTCATGCCCATAAGCTTCATGCTGGGTTTCTTCCTGAGCCAGCGACTGCGAGGCTACCGGTTGCTGCGCACGATCTTCTTCTCACCGGCGATGCTCTCCGTCCCAGCGCTCTCCATGATCTTCCTGGGCATCTACCTGCCAGACGGGATCTTGAACCACGCATTGCGGGTACTGGGCCTGGAAGGCTGGACCCGCGTCTGGCTGGCCAATTCGTCCACATCTCTTTGGGCCGTGATCGGCGCGGATGTGTGGGGCGCCGTGGGCTTCTACGCGGTGCTGTTCTTCGCAGCGCTGTCCGATCTGCCTCGAGAGCTCTTTGAGTCGGCGCAGCTCGATGGCGCCAACTACTGGACCATCATGTGGCGGATTGGATTTCCCTTGATCTTGGACTTCTTTGGGGTCGCGCTGACGTTGAACTTCATCTGGACGCTGACCGGTTCGGCGCAGTACGTGCTGCTGCTGACCAAAGGGGGACCTGGCACGTCGTCGTTGACGCTTAGCTACTACCTGTATGACAAGGCATTCGTCACAGACCGAATCGGCTACAGCCAGGCCATCGGGGTGCTGCTACTGCTGATGGGCATGGTCGGTATGGTGCTCATACGGCGAGCGACGCAGCGCAGCTATGCAACGTGACGGGCTTCGAGGCGTTCGACGACCAGGGAAGACAGGAGGCATAAGGGCGTGTTTGTCAGACGAGGATTCTCGACAGCGAAGCTGCTCAACTACGTCGCGGTGATCGCGTACGCGGTGATCATCGCGCTTCCGATCTACTACGTCGTCGTATCCTCTTTCAAGGGGAATGTCGAGATCTTCACCGCTCCACTGGGCTGGCCCAAGACGCTGGATTTCGGAAACTACCTGAAAGTCCAGGAACGTGTAAACGCTATCAAGGCGATGGGCGTGTCGTTCGGCATCACGACGGCCGCGTTGCTACTCATCGTGATGATCAGCACTGCGGCAGCCTACGGCATCGCGCGCATCGCCACTTGCTTTGAGACCAACTGGCTGGCCCTGATCACCGAGGCCTACTTCGGCCTGGGGTTTCTCATTCCGGCCTTCGCCCTGCTGGTGCCGGTCTTCCTGCTGGCAGCCACCACTGGGATGCTCTACAACCCGCTCTATCTCGTCCTCTACTACGTAGCCTCCAACTTGTCGTT
>CAZNRX010000157.1:0-5606 GCA_964575455.1 uncultured Anaerolineales bacterium
TCCTGTCCAACGTCGATGCCTGGCAAGATAATCGGGAGCAACTCCTCATGGCACTCAGACGCTGCGAAGGCAATATCTAAAACAAGTGCTCCTGCGCCCCAGCCCCTCACCGTCGGGGCAGACGCGCCACAGATCGGGGAAACCGTCGACCTCGACGACCTTGTGGGGAAAGGGCTGCCGCCGCCGGACCTGGCGCAGGAAGGCAATAGCCGAGAGCACCTCGGGCCGGGGCAGGTTGAAGCGATGGGTGAAGGCATCCCGAAACTCCCCCACGGCGGGGCCGCGCACCAGGTTGTAGCCCGTCATCAGCATATGCTACCTCCCCTATAACGCCTCCATCCTGAACGTGCGGCGCCCGCCGAGCGCGTCGGCGATGCGCTGATAGACCTTCTGGCTCTTGTCCTTCGGATCGAGGTAGCGGGCCAGCAAGAAGGAGTTGTAGAGCGGCACGTCGGCGGTGCGGCCGCAGGCCGGGCAGCGGGTCTTGTAGTAGGACGTGATCTCGTCGGCCACCGCCGCCTCCACCCGACGGAAGGCGTCCTCCAGCGCCTCCAAGTCGATGCCGTCGGTCTCCTTCTTCACCGTGAACCAGGCCACCGGATTGAGGTCGACGCCGGCCACATCGGCGCCCAGGCGCAGCGCCTCGACGATGGTGGTGCCGCCGCCCATGAAGGGGTCGAGCACCAGCTCGCCGTCGAAGGCCTTCCCCAGCACCCGCTCCGCCTCGTCATTCAGTCGGTAGTAGAGCCGCTCCCAGGCAGTGGGCGCCCGCTCCAGCAAGCCGTCGGTCCTGCGATGCCACTCGGGGCTGGGCCACTCGTCGCGCACGCGCTTGTGGTAGTCGCGCTCGTGCGTGATCTTGTTGCCGTCGGCGTCGACGGAGTCGCCGTCCTCGTCGCGCTCCCAGGGCTCCAGGGCATCCCAATCGGTCCAGTCGATGGCGCTGGCCAGGAGCACGGTGCGGAAGACGGAGGAGAGCCGCCGCGCCCGGCTGCACCCAGGCCTTACCGGTCGCCGCTAGGGCGTCGCTGGCGGAGCGGCAGGAGCGGCCCAGCTTGAAGTGCTCGGCCAGCACCGCCCGCTCCCGGGCGTCCGCCACCGGCCACGGGCACTGGTTCCCCTGCCAGACGTAGCCGTGGTCGGTCGTGATCACCAGCGGGCGCACCAGGTCTGGATCGCCCAGCACCGCGTCCAGGATCCTCTCCACCGGCTGGACCACGTGGCGCGCGTAGTCGGTCTCCTTAATCAACCGTTGGATCAGTATAGGTCCATCGCTTCTCCCGTGCCAGGGCCACGAGCGAGTTCGCCACCGGTTGAAACCGCTGGCTAACACCAGCAAGTGCGCCAATCAGAAACGCACTGAACTCGCGTGTCCTCCCCGCATGATTCATCCGTCGGCCAAGGGGTGCACCTCCTCGCCCTCGCCGATCTCATGTTCCATCATCTCCAACAGCCTCTCCGTTGGTTCCAACACACCAGCCGCACGGGCGCTCCGACGCATCACGTCCAAGTCCAGATCGCCCCACTGCATCGTCAGAATGGATTGGGCATCCTGCAGGTGTTTATCCAACTCGGTCTGCTCGTAGGCCGCCAGTTTGGCCACGACGATGTCCTCCGGCGAGATGAACATCGCTGAACGGCCCTGTTCATCATACGTCAGCCATTGACGGCGGTCAAAAGCCGCCCGGGTGAATGGCTCCCGGGGAAGCGGTACCAGATCCACCTTGGCCCCCGTCTTGGGCTCGATGACGTTGAAGGGATATCGACGCTGCAGGGAATCGCGGATGCCCTCCTCGCTGGCATAGAAATCCGGGATGGGAAAGGCAGCCACGAAAGGCTTGACGTGATACCGCTTCATGTCGACCACGATGTCTACGTCGATGGTCAGCCGGGGCTGGCCATAAAGGATGACCGCGAAGCCACCCACGACCATATACGGGATCTCCAGGCTTTCCAGCACGTCGATCACGTAAGCAAAGAAAGCCTTCAGCTCGTGATCCCTCACCCGCTCCATCTCTACTCCCGGCCCAGACTGGGATCCCCCTGCATCCGTCGCGTAACGCGCCAGGCCAGCTCCTCCGGCGACAGGTCGGGATGCCGCTCCCGCTCGCTAGCGCGCACCGCCTCCAGCGCGAACTGGTAGGCCTGAAAGGCCACCTCCAGGCGCTCAGCGGGGCTCATCGCCCGCCATATGGCCACCTGCCGCGGGTCGAGATCGGCCAGCCGGCGGCTCAGGTCATCGCCCTGATCGTCCAGGACAGCCCCTGCCTCTCCCCGTGTGGCTCGCTTGTCAGTCATCTCTCGATCTCTCTCACCGCATCCTCAGGTGCCTCGTTCCTTGCGTGCGAGGCACCTTATGCCTTCTCCCGCTTCAGATGCACCGTCACCTCGCAGATCAGCGGATGGGGCAACCGGCTGAGCAGCTCTCGCAGCTCATCCCGGTTGGTAATCGGCGCGTCGCGCATCGTCCAGGAGAGCGTCAAGTCCGCGTCGCTCGGCTCCTCCCTGTCGAAAGCCCACCAGATCACTGTGAGCAGCCAGATCGTCGCCGCGCAAGGTGCAGCGGTAGCTGACCGCCACGTCGCTCAAGCGATCCGCCTTGTCGATGCGGCGCACCACGTCCATCCTGAGCTGGGGCACCGAAGCGGGGCCGAAGGAGAGCGGTTCCGGTCCCTTTGGCACCACCCGTTCGCCCCCGCGCCTGCGCTTCGCCGGCTGCACCACCATGTCGTCCGGCAGCGGCCCCTGGGGGATCACCTCGCCCTGGGGCGTTTCCAGCTCGCGGCGGATCAGCATATCCGCCAGCTGAGCGTCCACCTGTCCAGCGTCCACCACCTCATCCGGGAACTGCGCGCTCTCCTGGTAGCAGTGCTGACGCACGTCGCGCACCGTGAGCCCCTCTTGATGGCGCTGGATGGCCTCCTGCACGGCCTCGTCCACCCGGAAGCGGGGCTTGTGGGCCTCGGGCGGCACGACCACGGTCCACTGCGGCTGCAGCCGACCGGGATCGCGGCCGCAGACGTACCGTTCGTCGCCCCCGCGCACCACCTCCAGCCGCGCCCGCCGCACCAGGTCGCGGATAGCCTGATCCACCGGCGCATCGCTGGGCCGTCCCTCCCACACCGGCTTGGCGAAGGAGCGCTGGCGCAGGAACTCGGCCCGCACGTCGCTCACGGTGGGCGGCGTGCTGCGCGACTCGACTGCCTCCATCACGTTCTGGCGAAAGCGGGCCACGTCGTACCGCTGCCCCACAGCGCGATAGATAGCGGTGCGGTTGAGGGGCACCTCGACGCGGGTGAAGGTCAAATCGCCGCGCTCGGGGTCGTAGATCGGGGCCCTCCAGGAAGTCGATCACCCGCTGCTGGGCCTCCTTGTCGCCGATCAGATCGAACCGGAGGGCATCGGCAGCCTTGATGCGCTTCGCCATCCACAGCAGGTCCGGATCATCAGCCACCGAGGCCATGTCGCGGGGGTCGACGATGGTCAGCGCGTTGGGATGGGCGCGGCCATAGTAGAGCCGGTCGAGGATGCCCTCGCTCTCCATGCGCTCCGTGGTCAGCACCAGCGTCACCTCGCGCTGGTCGGGCACGTCGTCGAAGGGGAATACGTAGACCATCCCGTTGACGAGCTTTCTTAGCGTCTTGACCAGCAGCGCCTGGGCCCTCTCGCGCGCGATGCCCCGGGCGCGGCGGTTGATCTGGGCCACCACGTTGACCTCGGCCTTGAAGAGCCAGCGTGGCGGATGGGGCTCGACGTGCAGGTTAAGGGGGGTCTCCTCCAGCTGATGGAGCGCGGTCTGAACCCCGTTTGCCGTGGTCGGCTGGCCGACCGCCTCCTCCGGGCGCAGCGTGCCCAGCAAGATGTCGCCGAAGGTAGCGCCCAGCTGCCGCTCCGCCCGTGGGTCACCCAAGGAGTGAAGCAAAACGGTGGAGAGAATGGGGGCGGCAAACGGCACGTCCTCCTCCACGCTGCGGGCCACGTTCTGGCGGGCGATCTCCACCAGACGCAGCTCCAGGTTGATCAGATCGTCGGTCAGGTCCTCAATGGTCAGCGAGACATCCCCCGGCAGGATCAGGTCGCGGTTCCGCAGCTGACCCGCCGAGCCCCGCGCGGGCGGCAGCGTCTCCTGGAGCGTGTGGGCCAGCAGGTAGAGCGCGCCGCGCGAGTTCTGGTAGCTGGTCTCCTCCTTGCGCGCCACGCTGGAGTAGCGCTCGAAGACCACCTCAATGGTCGCCGGGTGCAGGGGGTAGCAGGCCACCATCTCCTGCCGGTAGCGGTTGTAGTCGCCGATGCGCACGTGGGCGTCCACCGGCTTGTATTGCTCCAGATAGGCATCGACCACCCGCTCCACAGCCGGTTGGTCGATGTGCTCGATCAAGCGATGCATCACCACCTGGCGCCGGTCGGGGGTCTGCGTCAGGTCGTCGAAGAAGGCGTCGTCGCGCCCCACGACGTTGCCGATGCGCGGCTCCAGCATCAACAGGCTGAGGAGGACGATGACCCCGTTGTCGGGGTCGCGCGCGAACTCGGTCAGGTTCTGCAGGAAGGAGAGGTTGGCCTCGGCCTGGTGCCGATCGCAGATCGGCATGAACCAACGCTCGATCTCGTCGACGATGAGGAAGACGCGGCGCCCGGCGACGGCCTTGCGCAGGTCGACTACGGTGGGGAAGTTGCTCCCGGCGTGCCGGAAGCCCTCGTAGCCCAGGGCGTGGAACATGGGCGTCCAGAGGTACTCGACCGGCTCATCGCTGTCGGGCCGGGTGAGGTTCGTCATGGGCATCAGCACCACCAGGGCGTCCTCCGGCGGATCGAAATCAATGCCGTGCCGGGAGAGCCAGGGACGCGCCTGGTCCATGTCGGTCAAGAGGTGGTAGAGCATGAGCAGCAGGTGGCTCTTGCCCGAGCCGTAGCCGCCGCTGACCACGAAATTGCCCTTGCGGTCCGCGTTGCGGGTACTCAGCGACGTGCCCAGGCGTCGGAGCACGCGCTTCAACACGGTGGAGGGATAGGTGGCCTGGAGGACCTGGTGCGGGTCGCGCTCGAAAGCATCCCCGGCGTCATAACGCCCGGCATCATAACGCCCGTTGTCGATCAGGGCATAGAGGGAGATGATGCCGTGCAGGTCGCCCTCGACGACCTCAGGCCGAAGTCGAACCACGTCTTGGATGCGGGGCATAGTCACACCTCTCGTCTAGCACACGACGGCGGAAGCCCATCGCCATCTACATGCTCATCAGGGACTGCCAAATCCCGGTCTCCTCGTAAGTATACATCAGCCACTGCTTGATGACAACTTGCTTCGCCACCGGCTGGCTTGTCGCCACCATGGAATGCAGCACCATCAACATCGATGGGCACAGCGCCCACCTTGGCTCCCTTGAGAGTGACAAAGCCCTGCCGCGGCAGGGCTTTGTCATTCTCAAACGTAGATGCCGAGTAGGGCTATGGCCTCATCGCCCGATATCCCAAATCTCCCGCGTTATTTCCCAAATGGTATCCCAAAACTACCCCATTGCCAAACCACTCCCCATGTGGTATACTTGACCCATAAAACGCATTAAGGTAAAAGTCGCACGTTAACAATTCAAGACAGCTTCATCCCAGGC
>CAZNRX010000158.1:0-5566 GCA_964575455.1 uncultured Anaerolineales bacterium
GGAGAGACCCCCTTCGGTCTCTCTGGGCAAGGTAGTGATGACGGGAGCAGGTGTACTAGCCATTTCGACACCAACTCCACCACATTCGTATTGGAGTAGCATGAGAGAAGCATTAGAATTACATATAAGCTTGCACCGATTCAAGAACGTAGTGCTCACAACACTGAAATGTTACGAAACAAGAATACCCTTTCCCTAAGCGAGGGAAAGGGCTGCTGCAAAGCAACAAGCCCCTCCCCGCAAGAAGTGAGGGGAAGGGCTGTATGAGTTATCTGCGCCCCCATATACCACCACCTTTCCGCGAAGGTTGTATGCCGTACCAGCAGAGGCGGGTAATCTGACTTGAACGGGGACTAGGTGGTGATCCGCTGTTGCACACTCACCTTAGGCGATCCACGTTCCTACAGTTGCGGGACAGCGCCGGACTTCGACCAGCTTTCCCCCTTGTACCCCTCGCTTCCGAGCTCTGGGGCACCACTGCTGAGGTAGTATTCGATTGTGAACGGCACTATAGCATGGGTCGCTCCAATCGTCAAATCCGGTCGCCAGCCAGTCAGCCGAAGGCCTCTTCAGCGAGTGGATTGCGGGCTCCAGGAAGATGACTTGGGATAAGCCCTCCCCCTTTCGACCCGCTGCCACCCGCCTACTAGCGATTGGAGGAACACCGTCACGTTGACTGGCGGGCGCTGGCTCAAAGGGTGGCTGCTTCGCCTACCGCCTTCTAGTCACCACTGCCTGCGCCTTGCTGCAGGATGCCGTAGGAAACGTGGCGCTGAGAGCTCCAGCCCTTCACCGTTTCTTCGTGACCAGGTCGCTGAAAAACCACAGTGTCTATCCGCAGCCCCAGATCACCATCACCGAAGAGAGTCGCCCTGTGCCCTCCGTATCCTATGTCTCCACCGGCATACGACTGAGGATACCGGCACAGGGATGTCTAAGGCGCGGAATCCTCAAAGACCCCCTTGACAAACGGTGCATCACGGGTATAATTAAGGTCGCCCTAAATACTTATCGCTGATTATATAAGGAATGTATTAACTATGGATAGGACAACCCCAGCTCCACTTAGCGACAGCGTGCAAATGTACCTGGTCACCATCGCCCGGTTACGGACGGATGGGCAACCGCTGCCGCTCTCGAAGCTTGCCGATGCACTATCCATCTCCCCAGTCTCTGTGAACGAGATGTGCCGCAAGCTGCAGGATCACGGACTGGTGATCTACCGCCCATACAAAGGGGCCACGCTGACGGAGAATGGGGAACGGCGAGCGCTACACATCCTGCGTCGCCATCGCCTGTGGGAGGTCTTCCTGGTGGACAAGCTAGGTTTCGAGTATCACCAGGCCCACGACATCGCCTGCCAATTGGAGCATGCCACCCATAACCGTCTAGCTGATCGTTTGGATGTCTTCCTAGAGCATCCCTCGGTCAACCCGGAGGGAGAGCCGATACCGAGCGGGGACAAGCCCAGTTTGGAACGCGTCCTCCAGCCGCTGACCGGACTCTCCGCCGGGCAGCGGGGGCACGTGGTCCGTCGCGACGTCGGCGGCGCGGCCCGCGCCTTCCTCGACGAGCAAGGCATTCGCCCGGGCGTGACGCTGGAAGTGGTGGCCGCTGCCGGTGCCAGCATGCTGGTGCTGGTGGAAGGGGAGCACGTCTCGCTGGCTCGAGACCTGGCGGAGGCGGTCCAGCTGGACAAGGCGCGAACTGAGAAGTCGGATCGCACGGTGGGGACAGCGCCGCTGCGCTTAACGAGCTCACCGATATCAACATCCACAGTGGAAGAGAAAGAGGAGGAATCCGAGATGGAAACAAAGGTCGAGACATCCGTTCGCCAGATCCCGTTGCACAAGCTCCAGGCCGGACAGAAGGGCGTGGTCGTGCACGTCGGTGGCAAGGGGCCAGCCCGGCGGCGTATGATGGACATGGGCCTGGTGCCCGGCAGCGACGTGGAGGTCGTCCGCGTGGCTCCGCTGGGGGATCCCATCGAGTTCAAGGTCAAGGGCTACAGCCTCTCGCTCCGCAAGTCGGAGGCCAAGGCCATCACCGTCGAGGTGACGGACTGAAAGGGGAGCCCATGATGCCTTTGGCAATGGTTGCCCCTGGTGAAGAAGTGCGCCTGACCGCCATCCGTGGGGGTCGGCGCATGCGCAGACGGCTGGCCGACCTGGGCCTCAACCTCGGGCTCACGGTCCGGGTGGTTCAGCGCGACGGCCACGGGCCCCTAATCCTGGCGGTCAAGGACTCGCGACTGGCCCTGGGGCGGGGCATGGCCCACCGGATCATGGTTGAACCAAACTAGATCACACGAAGGTGCGTTGCACGTCCACCGTGCGATGCACGTTGGCTCACGACATAATCGTTGGAATAGGCTCAATGCTACATTCACGGGAAAGGAGCAACACGCATGGCTGCACAACACACGATTGCCCTGGCCGGCAACCCTAACGCCGGCAAGAGCACGTTGTTCAACGCCTTGACCGGCGCCCGCCAACACGTGGGCAACTGGCCGGGCAAGACGGTGGAGAAGAAGGAAGGAACCTGGCAGCACAACGGCCAGGCGTACGAGGTCGTCGATCTACCGGGGACCTACAGCCTCACCGCGTACTCCCTCGAGGAGGTCATCGCCCGCGACTACATTGTGGACGAGCGCCCTGACGTAGTGGTCACCGTGGTCGACTCGGCCAACCTGGAGCGGAATCTGTACCTCGTAGTCCAGATCCTGGAGATGGGCGCCCCGGTGGTGGTGGCTCTGAATATGAGCGATATCGCCGACTCACGCGGTATCAAAATTGACGTGCCCAAGCTGTCGCAGGCGCTGGGCGCCCCCGTGGTGCCCACCGTGGCCAGCAAGGGCGACGGGCTCAGCCAACTGGAGAAGACCATCGTGGACGCGATCCAGGCGCAAGAGAACAGAGAGGAGGAAGGACAATGTCAACGCATACCTTAGCCTACACCAGGGGCCCAGCCCTGGTTGATTACGGACGTGAGGTCGAGGAGGAGATCAGCAAGCTTCAGGGCTTGATCGAATCGCATACCGCCTTGACGACACGCTACTCCCCTCGCTGGCTGGCCATCAAGCTTCTGGAGGAGGATCGGGACGTGGTGGCCAACGTCGAGGGGCTGGCCGGCACAGGGGACGTACTCGAGGCGGCCCAACGCAGCATCTCCCACCTGCGCGACGTCTACGGCGACGACGTGGACACGGTCGTGGCCGATCGGCGCTACGGCTGGATCAACGGCCTGGTGAAGGAGGTCGTCCGGCGCACTGGGGAGGAACGGAGGACGCTGTCGGACCGGATCGACAAGATCGTGACCAACCGCATCCTGGGCATCCCCATCTTCCTGGCGATGATGTGGGTGGTCTTCAAGGTCACCACCGATGTGGCCGGGCCGTATCTGGACTGGGTGGATGGCGTCATCGGTGGGCCGCTCACCAGCTGGTTCGTGGCCGTCCTGGGCCTGCTGGGCCTGGGCGGCACCTGGGTGGAGAGCCTCTTCGTGGACGGCATCATCGCCGGCGTCGGTGGGGTGCTCGTCTTCGTCCCGGTGCTGATGGCCCTCTACCTGGCCTTGGCCGTGCTGGAGGACTCGGGGTATATGGCCCGCGCCGCCTTTGTGATGGACCGCCTGATGCACGCCCTGGGGCTGCACGGGAAGAGCTTTCTCCCGATGATCGTCGGCTTCGGGTGCACCGTGCCCGCCATCTACGCCACCCGCACGCTGGAGAACGAGAAGGATCGGATCTTGACCGGCCTCCTGGTGCCCTTCATGAGCTGCGGCGCCCGGCTGCCTGTGTACGTGCTCTTCGCCTCGATCTTCTTCCCTGGCAGAAGCGGCGCGGTGATCTTCTGGCTCTACATCACCGGCATCGTCACCGCCGTCGTACTGGGCGTAGTCCTCAAGAACACGCTCTTCAAAGGAAAGGAGCAGTCACCCTTTGTGATGGAGCTCCCGCCCTACCGGGTGCCCACCCTCAAGGGCATCTGGTTCCATATGTGGGAGCGCACGAGCGCCTTCGTGCGTAAGGCCTGGACCCTCATCCTGGCCACCAGCATCGTCATCTGGGCGCTCTCGGCTATTCCCGTGGGCACAGGATCCTTCAACGACGTCGAGCCGGGTAACAGCGCCTTTGCCGCTGTCTCCCGCGCGATCGCCCCCGTCTTCAAGCCTTTGGGCTTCGGCGAATGGGAGCCCAGTGGCTCCTTGATCACCGGCTTCGTGGCCAAGGAGGTCGTGGTGGGCACGATGGCCCAGATCTACGAGGTGGAGGAGTCTGAGGAAGCCCCCGAGCCAACCACCTTCTTTGAGGACCTCGGCGAGATTGTCACCGGCTTCATCGGCGCGACGTTGGACACTGCCAGATCGATTCCCCTGATCATAGGCGTCGACCTGTTCGGCGGGGAGGGGGAGGGCGAGCCGACGGCACTCATGGCCGCGGTGGAGGAGGGCTTCCGGCGCTCCAGCGGTGGGCACGGCGCGCTGGCGGCAGTTGCCTTCATGGTCTTCGTGCTACTCTACACGCCCTGTATGGTCGCCGTCGCCGCCGCGCGGCAGGAGCTGGGCGCCAAGTGGATGTGGTTCAGCGTCATCGGGCAGTTGATCTTGGCCTGGGTGGCGGCTCTGATCATCTTCCAGGGTGGCCGACTCCTGGGGCTAGGTTAGGGAAGGGTTGATATGCTGACAAAGATCATGCAGGCGCTGCGCGAAGCTCAAGGCCCGCTGGGCATGGCTGAACTGGCTGCCGAGTTGGAGCTGGAGGTCTCTGCACTGGAGGGGATGCTTGGTCAACTGGTACGCCAGGGCAAGCTCCGCAAGACCAAGGAAATGACCGTGGAGGAGTGCCGGCTGGAGCACGAGTCGGGTTTGCAGAGCACCCTGTGTGCCTATCTGACACTTGGCAATATGGCGGCACGCTACGAGATCGTCGAATCATCTGAGTAGCAAGATGTTGATCGGTGACGGGGCGAGGGGCGCCAACCTGGCGCGCCTCGCCCCGCGCTATGGACGTTAATGCAAACAGACCCCAAAGAGTTCAGTGAATCAAGGTACGATTCACTTTCGTCATTGCGGCGCACATCACACGCGCAAGATGTGGGTCTCCGCGAGGACCTTTGAGACCTGTCTCGTGAAGCACTTTCTCTCGGCGAAGTCAGTTCGGGTGGCTCTGAGCAGGCTTGCGGCCGCAACACTTGGCCCAGGACACACTGGCAAGAAGGAGCGATAGGATGTTACTGAAGGCATTCAGCAGTGCAGGCGGGAGAGCATTACTTATCTCGTCTCTGGCATTCGGGCTGTACGTGATCTGCCCTCGGATGAGTGCGATGATGGTTCAGCAGGCGAAGGCGAGGGACGTTAGTATCTACGCAGTGATCCCCCTCGGGGCGCTCATTTCTATACCGCTGTTCATCGTCTTGTCGAGCATTCTACTCAGGTTCGGGATGGCGTGGGCTGTCCTATTTGCTGCCGTCGGTGACGTCGCGGCTGCGGCGCTGTTCGGACTTATTGACCCGAAGGCCGGCGTTGAGCTGGCCATCATAACCGTGTTTGTGTATGTTGGCATTCG
>CAZNRX010000159.1:0-5497 GCA_964575455.1 uncultured Anaerolineales bacterium
CCTGCCCACATTGTCCACAGCCCCGACGACTACGGGGTGGTCCCGTTTTCGATCAACAAATGGTACCCTTTTCAATTGACAAAAACAGCCACTTCATCATTCCAAACGAACGTCACCTGCACCAGATCGTGAAAGAGTACGAGACGTATTTCAACATCGCCCGGCCTCACCAGGGCATCGATCAGCGCATCCCGTGTCAGAAAGAGCGGCCGGAGCCGTTGGAATCAGCACCTGACAACGGAAGGCTCTCCTCTCACCTGGTGCTCAACGGACTGCACCACATCTACTCCTGGGTGGGCGCACAAGGCGCTGGGCACAGTCAGGCCCAACGCCCCACTCATAAACAGCGGCCCGGCCTCAGGCTCCCCGCGGAACGGGCCGATTCCCCGTGCCGGGCAAGCCTAGATCGCCCCCGAAACCGGCCTCAAATCGTCCAAAACCGGACCCTCACGTCAACCCATCGGCTAGTTTCCCCACCAGGAATAACTCATCAGACCCAGTCTGGTGCTCGTCGTGGCTCACTGGCGATGCGGATAGAGTTTTCGGCCATGACAACAGCGCGCCAGCCCAGTTGCCGGTGTCCGCCGACCTTCAGGTTGAAATAGTCGGTTGAAACAGAAGCAGGGACGTCGGCACAAGACAACGGTGTATAGGCTCTAGCGCTGTATTCGGGCCGATCCACCCTCCGCGAATGCTCGTACCTGCTCCACGGTGGCCATCGTCGTATCGCCTGGGAAGCTGGTCAGCAACGCCCCGTGCGCCCAGCCCAACCTGAGGGCTTCCTCCTCCGGCTCGCCCGTCAGAAGACCGTAGAAAAGACCAGACGCGAAGCCATCTCCACCGCCCACGCGATCATACACGGGCAGCTCGCAGGTGGGCGAGACGTACGTCTCGCCATCGATCCAGGCGACGGCGCCCCATCCGTGACGGTTGGTTGAATGCACCTCGCGCAGGGTAGTGGCGACAACCTTGACATCCGGGTATTTCCCGATCACCCGATCGATCATGCCGACGAATATGCTGGGATCCAGCTCAGATTCCGCGGTGATCTCGGGCCCAGGAATGCCAAGCCCCATCTGCAGGTCTTCCTCATTCCCGACGATAACATCGACGTGCTCGACAATCCGACTGAGAACAGACACCGCCCGGTCCTGGCCGCCCCAGACACCCCACAGCTTCCCGCGGTAATTCAAATCGAACGACGTCACGGCGCCAGCAGCTTGGGCCGCCTGCATAGCCTCGATGATGAGCTCTCCCGTGGTCTCCGATAGCGCCGCGAAAATGCCGCCGCTGTGGAACCAACGCACACCGTCCGCGAAGATTCCGTCCCAGTCGAAGTCGCCGGGCTTCAGCAGCGCGCCGGCCTCGCTCGCGCGGTTGTAGAACACGACCGGAGGACGGACGCCGTACCCACGGTCGCTGTAGACCATCGCTATATTGGGGCCGTCCACCCCGTTATGCTCGAAGTGCTTGTAGAAGGGCTTCACCCCCATGGCCCGTACTCGCTCGCGGATGAGGGCGCCAATGGGATAGTCCGCCATTGCCGTGGCGATCCCCGTCCGCAGACGGAAGCAATCTGCCAGGTTCGCAGCCACATTGAACTCGCCGCCGCTGACATGAATACGGCACTCGCTAGCCTTGCGGAAGGGTATCACCCCTGGATCCAGGCGGTGAATGAGAGCCCCGAGGGACAGCAAGTCAAGTGCCCCATCTTCCCGAATGTCCAGTCCGTATGTCATGTTGTCCTCCTTGCACTATCAAACAGTCAGTTACGCGTTGTAGGCGCTCGACGTCACGTCGCCGCCCGTGCCAGTCCAATTTGTGTGAAAGTGCTCTCCGCGCGGTCTATCGACGCGCTCATAGGTATGGGCGCCGAAGTAATCGCGCTGGGCCTGGATCATGTTGGCCGACACGCGCTCGCGGCGATAACCGTCGTAGAAGGAGAGCGCGCTGGCGAGCGATGGCACGGGCAGACCTTGCTGAACCGCTGTGGCGACCACCCGCCGCCAGCCCGCCTGGGCGGCCTCGACCTCCGCCTGGAAGTAGTCGTCCAGCAGGAGGTTGACCAGGTCGGAATTCTTGTCAAAGGCCTCCATGATGTTGCCCAGGAAGGCGGAGCGGATGATGCAGCCGCCGCGCCACACCTTGGCGATGTTGCCGAACTCAAGATTCCAGTCATATTCCTCCGCCGCCGCCCGCAGGAGCATGAACCCCTGCGTGTAGGAGATGATCTTGGACGCATATAGGGCGTTGTGGAGGTCCTGGACGAAGGACTCCCTGTCTCCATCGAACGAGGGCTCAGGCCCGCTCAGCACCTCAGCGGCCGCCTTACGTTCTTCTAGCAACGCCGAAAGGAAGCGAGCCTGCACCGCTTCGGTGATCAGGGTCAGTGGGATACCCATCTCCAGCGATGAGACAGCCGTCCACTTGCCCGTGCCCTTCTGACCCGCCGTGTCGAGAATGTAGTCGATGGCGTACGCGCCGTCGCCGTCCTTGAAGCCCAGGATGTCGCGCGTGATCTCGATGAGGTAGGAATCCAGCTTCCCCTCGTTCCAGTCGGCGAAAACTTGGTGCATCTCCTCGTTGGTCATGCCCAGCAAATGCTTGAGGATGAAGTAGGACTCGCTGATCAGCTCCATGTCGCCATACTCAATGCCATTGTGCGTCATCTTGACGTAGTGACCAGCGCCATCCTCGCCCATCCAATCGCAGCAGGGGACGCCATCGACCTTGGCGGCGATGTCCTGCAGGATGGACTTGACGTGCGGCCACGCTTCCGGCGACCCGCCAGGCATGATGGACGGGCCGTGGCGAGCGCCCTCCTCACCGCCGGAGACGCCGGTGCCGATGTAAAGCAAGCCCTTCGACTCCACGTACTCCGTACGGCGCATCGTGTCCTTGTAGTTCGAGTTGCCGCCGTCGATGATGATGTCGCCGTCTTCCATATGCGGGAGGAGCTGATCGATGACCAGGTCCACAGGCTTACCGGACTTGATCATAAGCATGACGCGACGGGGGCGCTTGAGGGCGCTGATCAGTTCCTCGATGGAGTGGGTGCCGATGATATCGCGACCTTGGGCTCGATTCTCAATGAAGTTGTCTACCCTGGACGTGGTACGATTATACACGGCGACCGTGCAGCCGTGATCGCTCATGTTCAGCACCAGATTCTGGCCCATCACCGCCATGCCGATCAGACCCAAATCAGATGTCCTCATCCTAATCTCCCCTCCCTTGTAACTATCAGTTAGGTATCGACCTCTCGAAGCCGGTGAAGCATCTCACCCGCCTTGGGCACGAATAGTACTCCTTCAGATTCGCGGTCTATCCACGCATCGATGTCAACGTCATCAGGATTGAGATATGCCAGGGAAAGCTGACCACAGTCATCGAGTGGGATCTGGCTGGATAAGGTCACCCGAAAGCGCGGCCTCTCGCTCCCCTTATCCATCACGCCCGGGCCGCGAACGTGGGTGCTGTGTGCCAGCACGCAGAGGGGGATATGCTCACAGCGCTCCCAGTTTTGCAAGAAATACGGCAGAATGTGATAGCCAACCTGGTAGATATCCTCTCCGTGCACGCGGCTGACCGTATCCAGGTGTGGTGCGTAGACAATCACCTCGCCGCCGGCAGCCACGACGGGCGCGAGTTTGTAGACCGCCTTGGCGGCAGTCCAGAGTTCATCATACATCGGCGGTGCACAGGAGAGAACGCGTTGAAAGGGCTGGTCGTAGAACAGGATGTGCCGCTGCGCTGACAGATCGACGGCGGCCTCCCACGCCGCGATATGGTCCCCAATGAAGATGCCCGCAAGATCATCCTCAACCACGACTAGGGAGATGAGTGTAACGGGCCTCGTCAGCCGCCGAGCGGCGGCATGGATCATCTCTCGCACAGGGGTGTCCTTGATCCCTATGGTGTCGACAACACCGGCCAGTGCCCCCAGCCAGTGCGTGACGTTGATCATCTCCGGGCCAGAGATGCCCGGAAACAGATATTTAGCCCCGCCTGAGAAGCCAACTACCTCATGCGGGAAGGTCGGGCCGAGGATGACGATATGGTCATAGTCGAATACAGCCTTGTTGATGCGTACGGGGGCATCGCCACCAAGAGAGGGATGCCATCGCTGTCCAGCAATCTCTTGGACCTCAGCCCGGCTGATCGTACCGATGGTCCTCAGCGCAGCCGGATCATCCCAGGCATGGTTGAACAAGCGAATTCCCCGGTACTGCGCATCCAGTTCTTCTCTCGACGTGATGCCAACCAGTCTGTGCAGGCTGGACTCGCTCAGGGGGGGATGGGTGCCCAAGGCAACCATGACATCAAGCTGACGCGTATCGTGTAGCACGTCGACCAGTGCCCGGAACAGCATTGGCAGAGGAAGCGAGCGCGTGTGATCGGGGACGAGCACCAACACCCGTTGCCTCGTGAACTCGCCCTCCAGCCCTTGATGAAGCGCTTCCACGATCTGGTCGTGCCGCAAGCACCCGGCCGGACTATGCTGGCCTATGACTGACATGGTCTTTTGCACAGGGTCAATATAGGTCGGGCCAAGCAGCCCCCGCCCGCTGCCCAGCTCGTGCAAGCCAACGTGAGAAGACGGGCAGGCTAGACACCGCCATAAGCTGAGAAGCCACCATCCACCGGTACAACGATCCCGGTGACGAATTGGGAGGCCGGAGAGAGCAACCACAACACCGTCCCCAGCAAATCCTCGGGATTGCCGAAGCGTTCCATGGGCGTGTGGTCAATGATGCTTCGGCCGCGCCGCGTCAGCTGCTCGGTCTCCTCATCGATTAGCAGGAAGCGATTCTGGGTAGTCAGGAAGAAGCCGGGGGCAATAGCGTTGACGCGGATAGACGGCGCGTATTGCTGTGCCATGTGAACCGCCAGCCATTGGGTGAAGCTGCTCACGCCAGCCTTGGCCGCTGAGTAAGCCGGAATCTTGGTCAGTGGACAGAAGGCGCTCATCGACGAGATGTTCAGGATTACGCCCTCCCCGCGCTGGGCCATGCCCTTGCCAAAGACCTGGCAGGGGAGGATCGTTCCGACGAGGTTCAAATCGAACACAAACCGCAATGCCTCGTCGGGCAAGTCGAAGAAGGGGTGATCGGGGCTGGTGGTTGCCTGAGGACGGTTGCCCCCAGCGGCGTTGATGAGTATCTCCACCGGGCCGAAGCTATCTTCGATTGTGTGACGCGCCTCTTCAAGTAGATCGCGCTTGAGCACATCCCCGTGAACGGCCATGTACTCGCCAGGGCCAGCACCCAGGCGTGCGTGCATGCTGTCAGGGATATCTCGTCTATGAGTGAGCACAGCCACGTTAGCCCCAAGATGCACCAAAGCATGAACCATCTCCCCACCCAGCACACCTGTCCCGCCGGTCACGAGTGCGGTCTTATCGGTGAAGTCATAGAGCTTGCCGATT
Organism: uncultured Anaerolineales bacterium; assembly: GCA_964575455.1. GTDB lineage: Bacteria > Chloroflexota > Anaerolineae > B4-G1 > B4-G1 > SKLM01. The sequence goes on from CAZNRX010000159.1 coordinate 5,429, forward strand.
TCCGATAGATCCATTCGAGTCTGGCTAAAACCAGTTGGAACGTCGTTCATGCGACCTCCTCGACAGTAC
>CAZNRX010000160.1:0-5446 GCA_964575455.1 uncultured Anaerolineales bacterium
CGAGACTTTGTGCTCAATCTTCCAAACCACCGTAGAAATGAGCGAACCGGAAGTAGTTCACAAGTAAAAGGAGGATTGAGATGTACAAGAGCATTGAGGACCTGCCGGACACGGTGCAGGACGTGCTGCCAGAGGAGGCGCAGGAGCTCTATCTGAAGGCATACAATCAGTCCTGGGAGATGTACAAGGAGGGTGAGGCGGGCCAGATGTCCCAGGAGGCGGTTGCGAACCGCGACGGGTGGGCCGCCGTCAAGCGGGAGTACACCAGGGACGACGACACCGGCAAGTGGTACCCGGCCGGCGAGGTACCCGAGGAGGACGAGGAGGAGGACGAAGGCCTCCTCGACAAGCTCGGTGACATCGTATAGGGAGGGGAGTCTATGCGCTAACACGGGTTGGTCCGCCGTGTCCAGGAGGAAGGCAAGCTCGACTCGCCGGACAAGGCGGTGCGGGCGATCCAGGCCACCCTCTCCAGCCTGGGCGTAGGCCAACCCGATTCCAACCTTCTCCAACCGATCCCAACCGGAATCCCAATGGAACCCGTAGGTGAGCCCTGGCCGTACGTGGTACACTATGAGTGTAATGCCAGCTGGTTCGATCCGGCTCTGCTCGGCCTGGATCTGGCGATCCAGGCCGGCCGCGGGATTGCCAAATCCCGCGGGAGCGAGTTCGCAGGAGCAGCGTTGAATCGACTGAGCTGGCTACGTTCGCCGTGTGACGAGACTTGCAGCATGAGGAGGCAACCATGCAGACGGGACGAGGTTTTCGCATAGGCCGTTTCTTTGGCATCGACGTTCGCATCGACTGGACCTGGCTGATCATCTTCGCCATGCTCACCTACAGCCTGGGCAATATGTTCGGCCAATTCCACTCGGACTGGGGCGGGACGCTGCGCTGGGGGCTCGCCATCGTGTCCGCCCTGCTCTTCTTCGCGTCCGTACTGGCCCACGAGCTGGCCCACTCCCTCGTCTCCGAGGCGCAGGGGAACCCGGTCAGCGGCATCACGCTCTTCCTCTTCGGCGGCGTGTCGAACATCAAGGAGGAGCCGGACAGCCCGGCGGGCGAGTTCTGGATGGCTATCCTGGGGCCGGTGACCAGCCTGGTCATCGGCGGCGTCCTGCTCCTCATCGCCGGCGTGGCGAGCGGGCCGCTGACCACCGTCAGCGAGCCGTCCGAGGTGATCCCGCAGCTCAGCCCGGTGCGCATGATCGTCCTCTGGTTGGGGTCGATCAACCTGACGCTCGGCATCTTCAACCTGATCCCCGGGTTCCCGCTGGACGGAGGCCGGGTGCTGCGGTCGATCCTCTGGGCCATCACGGATAACCTGCGGCGGGCCACGCGCTGGGCGTCCTGGGTGGGCCAGGGCTTCGGCTGGCTGATGGTCTTCGCCGGCGTCTCCATGGCCTTCGGCGCCACCATCCCCTTCTTCGGCTCCGGCCTGGGCAGCGGGCTGTGGATCATCTTCATCGGCTGGTACCTCAACAACGCCTCGTCGCAGAGCTACCAGCGGGTGGTGATACAGGACATTCTGGAGGGGGTGCCGGTGAAGCGCATGATGCGGTCGGACCCGCCCACCGTCTCCTCGTCCGTGTCCGTCGACAGCCTCGTGCACGAGCACATCATGGGCGCCGACGACCACGCCTTCCCCGTGTTGGACGACGGTGAGCTGGTGGGCATAGCGACGCTCGACGACGTGCGGGCGCTGCCGCGCTCGGAGTGGGGGAGCACCCGCGTGCGCCAGATCATGACGCCCGGCGGCCAGTGCACCGTGCTCGCGCCCGATGAGGACGCGGCGGATGCCATGACCAAGCTGGCCAGCTGCGACGTGCGCCAGCTCCCGGTGCTCGACGAAGGGCGGCTGGTGGGCGTGCTGCGGCGCCAGGACCTGATCCAGTGGCTGCGCCTTCACGCCGAGACGGGAGGATGGGGGCCGCGCTCCGGCATCGGGCCGGGGATTGGCGCCAGGCGGAGGCCGGGTCGCGGAGGGGCGTAAGCGCGCTTGGCGGTTGGCTTCGACCGAGTCGGTGCGAGTCGGATGGCAGGTCGTTGAGGAGGAGATGAGGCAATGGCTGTGGAGGACATCGTCACCATACTGGCCGACTACTGCGAGGACGGCGAGGAGACGTTTCGGGAGCTTCGTGGGCCCGAGGCCGTGATCGCCGTGAGGGACGCGATCGGTCTGATCGAGGGCGAGCTTTCAGGGCAGCTCGAGTACAACGCGCTGTGGGCCGAGTTCGAGGCGGCCCCGCGCCAGACAGCGCCCGATCTGACCGGGGCGCTGGAGGCCATCATCGAAGCGGACCCCGGCCTGGCGGACAAGCTGGAGGCGCTGCTCAATGAGTACTACGTCGCCAGCCGACCGGCGGTCGCGGAGAGGCCGGCCCCCGGGGCGTCGGAAGTGGTGCCGCGGGAGGAGGTGCGCATCGAGCGACACGAGGCGGAGCCGCACAGGCACACAGACGATGCGGGCGAGGGCACGTATCTCTATGGGAACGTGCCGAGCGGCGACGTCACGGTGGAGCGGGCGCTGGAGCTGGGGCCAGACGCGCTCGCGGTGCAGCGAGGGCTGGAGACGCTGAGCTTCGACGTGCGCGAGCTCTTCGAACAGCTGCAGGCGACGGTGGAGCAGGAGCCCGCGCTGAGCGATCAGATGCGCGGCGAGCTGCGCGCGGAGCTGGAGGGGCTTGAGGCGGAGGTCATGCTCGGGGAGGAGGCGGACGGGGAGCGCATCGTGGGCCACCTGCGCCGCATCGGCCAGGCCGACCCCGACGTGTTGGAGCTGGTGCTGACCGGCCTGCGGCACACAAGGAGCGAGGCACAGGCCCTGGTGCAGAGCGCGATGGAGCGGGCGAGCAGGTGACGCGCAGGCTTCCGATCGCTATGTCGTCTTGGAGGTCTTGTGGCGCAGTGGGGCGGGGCTGCGAAGAAAGGCAGCAGGAGAATCTCGATCCAGGACTACCACCCTGCTTCAATTAGGAACCTCGGCCTCATCGATCGAGCAGGCGACGCACGCCCGCCTCCACCTCTTCGGAGGAAAGCGAGGGTATTCTTCGCTCAATGCCTCGCGAGGCCATAACCTCTTTGAGCTCCTCACGCGAAAGGCCAGCAATCTCGGCCGCTCTGCCCAGGGAGATCTCCTCACGTTTGTACAGCGAGAGAGCAATCTCCACCTTCAACTCCGGCCGCAACGTCAGCAGGCTGCGATAGGCCGACTTCATGGGATCTTGGCTCCTTCTTTCAGGGCTGCCGGTCATTGGCAACCAACGGGAGGTGTACTTGGTGGCCCTTCCAAGCCCGGTGAAGCATCAGGTAGGCCGACGGATGCGGCGGCACGCCGTGAACGCAGCTGCGATAGAAGAACCAATCGTTCAGCCAGTAGGCGATGCCAATCGAACCGCGATCCATCTGAATCTGTTCCAGCTGGCAGAAGATGTCCCGACGCGCTTCGACGTCCAGCGTGCCGTTGGCCTCGTCTAACAGGTCAGAGAACGTATCATCGACCCAGCGCGTCTCGTTCCATCAGTGCCAGTCGCAACTGCTCTACTCCTGTTGCCAGGATTCTAGACCTTTGGGGTTTTCGCGCGGGGCATCACGACCCCAAGAACCTCTTCACCGCACACAAAATGGCGCCCTGCGAGCTGTCAACTGAAACCCCAAAGGTCTCGGACGTCAAAATCCTTGCTCCTGCTCCTGTTGCACCGTGTTCTCTTGTCGGTGAGATGACCTTCTGATCGTGAACTCAGTACGTCACCGTCAGCCGATACGCTTCCGTCGTTGACCGATTGCCCGCCGTGTAAATCCGGACGTGATACCTGCCCGGTCTCAGCGTGAGCGGTCCGAGGGACATAGTGGATCGGCCGCGTACCCCGAACTGAGCGACCTGTTCCCCTCGCTTGCCCCCAGCTGCCGGTCCGTAGAGCAGCAGGTCGCCATGGCTGCTGGTGGGCGCGAAGTCCTCCACCACCACCTCGACCGTCGCCTGCGACGACAGCTCAAGGTAGAAGTAGTCGTTCTTGTCGTTGGGATAGCCGCGGTACATCTTCCCGGAGACAAGGGGGCCGTTGGCCTGCGTCGGCGCGTCGTCGTTGTCCTCCGCCTCCCAGAGCACGTCCACCCATTCCACATTCGACCAGCCGCTGTCTCCCGAGCTGTTGCGGGCCTTGACGCGGTAGTGATAGCGCCCTGCGCCCTTTCCGGCGACATCGTGGGACGTGCCCGTGTCGTTGTAGACAGTGGCGAAGTCACCGCTTGTGGGAGCCGTGGCTTGCGCCGCCTCCTGGAGGACGTAAGAGGTGGCTCGCTCGGCGGTGCTCCAGGAGACCGTGTAGCCGCCGTCACCGCCGGGGTTCTGAATCGCGTGCAGCGCAGGCGTCTCGGGAGGCCGCGGCCAACTGCGCACGACAAGCGGCAGATACACGAACTCAAGGGCAGACCCAGACTCCTTGGCCACCGCACTCGGGCTGTTGGAGATGCCCGAGAGATTCGGAATCTCGTCCTCCGTCCTGATGGCGAAGTAGTACGTCTGTCCAGGCGTCAGGCCGGACACGGTCATAGTCTCGGCGGTGCCGGCCGGGCCGGGTGTTGGCTCACCGGTCATGTTCGTGGATGAGGCCCAATTCGCCTCGGTGATCTGGGCGCTGTTGTAGCGTACGACGTACGTGGAGGCTGTGCCCGTGTTGCCGTCGTCGCCTGGCGCGGTCCAACTCAGGCTCACCGTTCCGGCAGCATTGCCAGGCGTGGCCGAGAGGTCGTAGATAGCTGCCGGGGGCTCGTCGTCCGGCGCACTGATCGCCAGTTTCACCACGAACGCGTCATCCATGCCATTGTAGGTCGTGTCGAACGCCCCCAGCGTAGTAGGTAGGTCGGGGGACTCCACCCCACCCGCGATGTAGGCCGTGTCACTTTGCTCCACCCAAATACCAGTGCCGCCGGAGTCGCTGCCTCCCAGGAAGGTCGCATAGGTCAAGTCCCTGCCGGAGGCGCCCAGTTTGACCGCAAAGCCCTCGTGACCGCCGCTGAAAGCGGTATCGAAGGCCCCGGCGGTGCTGGGGAAGTCGGAGGAATAAGTGAAGCCCACCACGTAGGCTGCCCCGCCCTGGTCAAACGCGATGCCACGGCTGCCGTCCATACCAGTGCCCCCGAGGAAGGTGGCGTAAGCCAGGTCGCTCCCAAGGGCGTTCAGCTTGACCACGAATGCGTCCTCACCGCCGTTGTGTGTGATATCGAAGGCCTCTGGCGTGCTGGGGAAGCCCGAGGAGTGGGTTCCCCCCGTGACGTAGGCTGCACCCTCCTGGTCCGCCGCAATGGCATAGCCGTAGTCATCGTCACTGCCCCCGAGGAAGGTGGCGTAGGCTAGACGTGCATTCCATAAGTTTTTAGGGTAAAATGAGACCATCCTAGAGAAGGAGGGCTCAGATACCATCGGACGCGAAACTTACAAATACCG
>CAZNRX010000161.1:0-5440 GCA_964575455.1 uncultured Anaerolineales bacterium
GACTTATTGATAGTAAACTTGACAGAAGCGAATCACCATGCCATAATGCCGTGCAACCCGCGTCTCACCCGCAACGAATCAAGCGGGACACGCAACTGTTCAGCTTCTGCTCCTAGCGGATGGCTCGGGGCGAGCTTGTGATCCGCGATATGGGGCAGAACATCGCTGGATCACGGGCGGAAGGCCGCCTAATCCAGCTGGAGCGTAGGGGCAATCAGGTGAATGGTTACCCGGACGCCTTCCGTTTGACGTACAAGACGTGCAAAGGAGACCAACGATGGATCAGAAATTGGCACAGATGAAATGCTCGGCTTGCCGCGGCGACGATCCGCCGCTCATGGATCAGGAGATCGACGACTACCTCCCGCAAGTCCCGGAGTGGGGCCTCGTTGAGGAGGAAGACGTCAAGAAACTAAGACGCACGTTTAACTTCAGCAACTTCGTCGAGGCGCTGGACTTCACCAACCAGGTCGGTGACGCGGCGGAGGAGGAGGGTCACCACCCCATCATCACCCTGACGTGGGGCCGGGCGACGGTCACCTGGTACACCCACAAGATCAAGGGGCTACACGAAAACGACTTCATCATGGCGGCCAAGACCGACAAGCTATACGCCGGTGGCAGCTAGTGCACTGAACCACACATCGAATCGAGGAGACTATGGCAATCAAGATCGTCACCGACAGCACCTGCGACCTGCCCAAAGAGGTCGTCGCGGATCTCGACATCACGGTGGTCCCGCTCTATATCAACGTCGGTCAGCGGAGCTACCTGGACGACATCGACATGTCGCGCCAGGAGTTCTACGAGCAGCTTCCCGATTTCGAGCACCACCCCCAGACCGCATCGCCCGGTCCGGAGATGTTTCGAGAGACGTATGAGCGGCTGGCGGAGGAAGGCGCGGACGAGATCCTGTCCATCCACATCTCCATCAGCCTGAGCGGCACGCTGAACACAGCTAATCTAGCCGCCCAGGCCACGGACATCATCCCGGTCACCGTGTTCGACTCCCGGCAGTTGAGCATCGGCACCGGATTCTTGGTCGAGGCAGCGGCCAAGATGGCCACTGCAGGGCACTCCCTGGCCGAGATCATCGAGGCCCTGAGAGAGAAGACCAAGCGGACGCACCTCTTCGCCGCGCTCGACACCCTCGAGTTCCTCCGGCGCAGCGGGCGTATGAGCTGGGCGGTCTCCAAGATCGGTGGCCTGCTCAAGATCAAACCGCTGCTCACCATGAACGACGGCGATCCGGGCGTCGAAAAGGTGCGCACCAGCAAGCGCGCCATTCAGCGCCTGATCGACAAGCTCACCGACCTCCATCCCCTGGAGGAGCTGGTCCTGGTGCACACGAACGCGCCCGAGAAGCTGGAGGATCTGCGCGAGCGTGCCCGGCATCTCTTCCCCGAGGGAAAGGAGCCCATAGCAGTCAACGCCACACCCGTCATCGGGGCCCACATCGGCCCCGGCGCCGCGGGCTTTGCCTGCGTCTCCGCCAGCAAGCGATAGGGCTATGCGCATCATCATCACCGGCGGCACGGGCTTGATCGGCCAGGCGCTGACCGCCAACCTGGCCGCCGACGGCCACGAGGTGATCGTCCTCAGCCGTCGCCCCGAGTCAGCGCCCCCTATGCCTGCCGGGGTAAGGGTCGTACAATGGAACGCCCGCACGGCCGACGGATGGGGCCACCTCGCCGACGGCGCCGACGCCATCGTCAACCTGGCCGGCGCCAGCCTCAACCACCACTGGACGCCGCGCTACAAGCAGATCATCCGCGACAGCCGGGTGAACGCTGGACGCGCCGTGGTCGACGCCGTGGAGAAGGCCGAGGAGAGACCCCGCGTCGTGATTCAGGCCTCGGGCGCGGGCATCTACGGCCCTCATGGGGACGAGGTGGTCACCGAGGAAGCGAGAGCCGGGGACGGCTTCCTGGGCCGAACCGCCTTGGCGTGGGAGGCATCCACCGCCCCGGTGGAAACGTTGGGCGTGCGCCGCGCCATCATCCGCAGCGGCGTGGTGCTCAGCAACGAGGGCGGGGCCTTCCCCCTGCTGGCGCTGCCGTTCCGTCTGTTCGTCGGGGGGCCTCTCGGCAACGGAGACCAGTACCTGCCCTGGATCCACATGGAGGACGAGGTGCGGGCCATCCGCTTCCTGATCGAGGACGGGGCCGCCGCCGGGCCCTTCAACCTCTCAGCGCCTCACCCGGTTACCAACACTGCCTTCAGCCGCCTGCTGGGGAAGGTGCTGCACCGCCCGGCCTTCTTCCGCGTGCCCGCCTTCGCCATCCGGCTCGCCCTGGGCGACATGAGCACGGTGGTGCTCCACGGTCAGCGCGCGATCCCAGAGCGGTTGCTGGATCTGGGCTTCCAATTCCGCTTTCCGGACCCCGAGCCGGCCCTGCGCGACCTGCTGTGATCGCTAAACAAGCTCAAAGAGGGAGCGTTGGCGGCGGAAGGTAACATCGGATCAAGGGAGCACGAGTGTCTCTGTGCATCTCTGTGAAGCCCTCCGTGCCGCTCCGTGTAACTACGACCAGGACAAACCGATACCCAACCGAACTCAAGAGGTGACCATGAACTGGACCAACGTCGCATCTGAAGCCGATCTGCCGCAGGGCGCCCGGCGCGTCGTGACCGTCGCCGGGAAGGAGATCCTGCTCATCAACCACCAGGGCCACATCCACGCCGTCGACAACCGCTGCCCGCACTTGCAGGCCAAGATGGAGAACGGTGAGCTGACCGAGGACGGCGCCATCGTCTGCCCCCGCCACCACAGCGTCTTCGCCCTGGACACCGGCGAGGTGCAGGAGTGGGTGCCCTGGCCGCCCGTCGTGGGCCGCGCGCTCGGCGCCATCTCCCAGGAGAACGCCCTGCCCGTCTACCCGACGAAGGTCGAGGACGGGAGCATCTGGGTGAGTTTCGAGGAACCCCAATGAGCGAGCCGCAGACGCCGGTGCTGATGCACCCCGACGAGCTACCCACCATCACGGCCGACCTCCCCGGCGTCGGCGGCGAGATCAAGGTCGAGCCCGCTCACTTCGTGGTCGAGGAGATCCCACTATACGAAGCGTCCGGCCAGGGCCAGCACGTCTACGTGCGCCTCACCCGCGAGGGCCGGACCACCCGCGAGATCCAGAACGAGCTCGCCGACCTCTTCGACCTGCGCGACGTCGACGTCGGCTGCGCCGGCCGGAAGGACAAGCACGCCCGCACCACCCAGACCTTCTCGCTCAACATGCCCAACGTCGACGAGGATGAGGTCGCCCGCCGCATCCAGGAGCAGCTCCCGGTCGAGCTCGACTGGGTGCGCCGCCACCGCAACAAGCTCAAGGCCGGGCACCTGCTGGGCAACCGCTTTCGCATCGTGGTGCTGGGGCCAGAGCCGGACGCGCTGCCGCAGGCTGAGGCCATCGTCGAGGCCCTGCGAGAGCGCGGCCTGCCCAACTTCTACGGCCCCCAGCGCTTCGGACGTGAGGGCGATAACGCCGAGCGCGGCCGCAAGATCCTCTTCACGGGACAGGGACCGCGCAAGCGTTGGCTGCGGCGGCTGCTGCTGCGCGCCTACCAATCGGCCCTCTTCAACACCTGGCTGGTGCGCCGCATGGAGCGCGGCTGGTTCCAGCGCGTGCTGGTCGGCGACGTGGCCAAGAAGCTCGACACCGGCGGCCTCTTTGAGGTCGAGGACGCCCAGGCCGAGCAGCCCCGCTTCGAGCGCGACGAGATCACCTACACCGGCCCCATCTACGGCTCCCGCATGTGGTGGGCCAGCGCCGAGCCCGGCGAGCTGGAGCACAAGGTTATGGAGCGCGCCAGCGTGACGGAGAAGATGCTCGACCGCGCGCACCTGAACGGCAGTCGCCGCCGCGCCCGCCTGCTGCTCGATGATCTGGAGGTCGAGCAGCACCCCGACGGCCTGCTGTTCACCTTCAGCCTGCCCAAGGGCTCCTACGCCACGACCGTCCTGCGCGATGTGATAAAACGATGACGCGCTGGACCAGAGTCATCGCCGCCCTGCTGCTGATCGGGGCGGTCGGCCTGGGCCTTTGGGTCGGCTGGCGGGCGATCTCGAGCCGCGCCGAGCCCCGCGCGCGCTCAGCGACCCAGCTCCAGCCCGTGGTCGCGCTGGCGGGCGGCCCGAGGACGGGCGAGGCAGAGGGGTTCGCCCACGCCGAGGGGCCGCGCCCGTTTGACTTCCCCGTCGACCACGGCCCGCATCCCGACTTCCAGACCGAGTGGTGGTACTATACCGGCAACCTACAGACGTCCGACGGCCGCCGCTTCGGCTATCAGCTCACCTTCTTCCGCCGCGCCATGACGCCGCCACCGGAGCGCCAGGAGCGCGCCTCCGACTGGGCCACCGAGCAGATCTACATGGCCCACTTCGCGCTGACCGACGTGACCGGAAACCAGCATCGAGCCTTCGAGCGCTTCAGCCGGGGCGCGGCCGGGCTGGCGGGCGCCTCCTCCCCACCCTACCGCGTCTGGCTGGAGGACTGGCGCGTGGAGCAGCGCGGCGACGATCCGGCCGTCACCCACATGGTCGCGGCTCAAGAGGACATCGCCATCGACCTCCAGTTGATCGACCGGAAGGGGCCGATCCTGCAGGGCGATCAGGGCTACAGCCAGAAGGGCCCCGAGCCCGGCAACGCCTCCTACTACTACAGCCAGACGCGGCTGGAGAGCTTGGGCAGCGTCGAGCTGGGCGAGGCGACCTTCCAGGTGGAGGGCTGGAGTTGGATGGACCACGAGTTCAGCACCAGCGCCCTGGGGCCGAACCAGGTGGGCTGGGACTGGTTCGCGCTCCAGTTCGACGACGGCAGCGAGCTGATGGTCTTCCAGATCCGCCAGAGCGATGGCAGAATCGATCCCTTCTCCAGCGGCACGCTCGTCGACCCCGAGGGCCGCACCCGCCACCTCACGCGCGACGATTTCACAATTGACGTCGAGGCGACCTGGCGCAGCCCCCGCTCCGGCGCCACCTACCCCGCCCGCTGGACGGTCCGCGTCCCCGGCGCGGACCTGACGCTGGCTATCGAGCCCACCATCGCCGACCAGGAGCTGAACGTCTCATACGCCTATTGGGAGGGCGCCGTGGACATCGACGGGGAACGCGCCGGAGCCCCCCTCAGCGGCCAGGGCTACGTCGAGATGACGGGCTACGCTGGCTCCATGGAGGAGCAGTTCTAGGCCTGGCCGGTCTCTTGATCTTCCACCAGAACCTGCTCAGTGGTTCAACCCCGACCGCACCGCCGTGAACAAGCACCGCTGGGACAGCCTGGTCAGAGATCTACTCTGGCGACTCTCGCAAGACCTTCCTCTAACACCATATTCGCGACGTAGCCGCCGCATCAGGCGTATTGATGTTCCCCCGAACAAGTGGACATGAGATTAAGGAAAATCCGTGTATAATACCACTTGGGAGGAACAAGTATGACAAAGAAGA
>CAZNRX010000162.1:0-5382 GCA_964575455.1 uncultured Anaerolineales bacterium
GACTGGGACTGCGAGCAGGTCTGTCGACGACGCCTTCATATGCGATTGCCCTGCTCAAAGGTCCGTTTGCCCCAATTCGTGTATGGTCCATTTGGCCGCGCCCCCATATGTGGGGGTTAGCGTCAAATGGCCCAAACATGAATCCGGCTAGAGCGTGGGGGGATTGCGAATCCGGCTAGAGCGTGGGGGGATTGCGAATCCGGCTAGAGCGTGGGTGCTGCGGGCGAGAGATATCCCAAATTTGGGCGTTATTTCCCAAATGGTATCGCAAAAATACCCTATTGACAGATACTTTCCAATATGTTATAATGGCGTTGACTTCGAGAACGTCCTCTTCGGCACGAAGAGGGACCAGGCACCGCCCCGCGCGGTCTGCCCCCTATGGAGGTAGCATGACCAGTCGTCGATGTACCGCTGTCTGTGCGGACGGATCCCCCTGCCGGGCCTGGGCGGTTCACGGCAGCGAGCCGCCCCGCTGCGCCCCCCACGGCGGCGGCAGCAAGCCCGCCGGGGCGCCTTTGGGCAACCAGAACGCGCGCAAGCACGGCTTCTACGCCCGGGCCGATCTGCCCGAGGATTGCTCCATCGACGTCATCATCGATCACCTCTACCAGCGGCAGGTGGAGCTCAACGCCTACATCGAGGACATCGTGGCGGCCGGCGACCTCTCCATCCAGGAGCTGGTCCACCTGCTGAAGACCTTCGGCCAGAACGCCAGCCGCCTCGGCCGCCTGCTCCGAGATCGACGCGCGCTCACCGGCGACGCCGCCGACGGCATCTCCGGCGCCATCGCTCAGGCGCTCCAGGAGCTCGAGACTGAGCTCGGGACACCACTCACACCCGACTGATGCGACCGGGAGAGGAAAAACTCCGCAATGCCGTCAGGCACGTTACCCAACGCAGAAAGCAGCTGGCCCGCGATCAGGACCCCCGTCCCTACGACGACTCGTGGGGCTGGTGGATCGAGGAACGCATCGCCCGGCTCGAAAACGGGCAGACCTGGCTCATCCGCATCGCCATCGGCGCACTCGTCGCCGAGATCATCCGCATCGTCTTTGTCGCAACGGGACTCGGAGGCTAATGCAGTGGTCGAACTCGGTGCTCGCACGCGCATTCCGCTACTGGCTCGCCGACATAAGCCGCTTTTCCCGGATGGTCCTAAAACGCCCGCTGCGCGCCTACCAGCTCGCACCAGCTCAGGCCATCCTTCGCTCCATCTTTCGCGGTCACGGTCACCAATTCGCCGTCATGATGAGCCGCCAGGCCGGCAAGAACGAGCTCGCCGCCCAGCTGGAGGCGTACTTGCTCAACCTCTACCAATGGCGAGGGGGACAGATCGTCAAGGCCTCGCCCACCTTCAAGCCGCAGACGATCAACTCCATGCTCCGCCTGGAGGAGCACCTGAACAACGACTGGAACCGCGGCCTCTGGCGCCGGCGCGGAGGCTACATCTTCGAGCTCGGGAACGCCCGCTGTCTCTTCTTCAGCGCCGATCCCACCTCCAACGTCGTCGGCGGGACCGCGAGCCTGCTGCTCGAATGCGACGAGGCTCAGGACGTCGACCAGGCCAAGTGGACGAAGGACTTCGACCCGATGGGCGCTAGCACCAACGTCACCACCGCTTTCTTCGGCACGGCCTGGACCGCCGACACGATGCTGGCCATCCAGATCCAGCATCTGCAGCGCCTCCAGGCCAAGGATCGCGCCCGCCGCGTCTTCAAGGTCGCCGCCGACCAGGTGGCCCACGAGGTGCCCGCCTATGGCCACTACGTCGACCGCCGCGTGGCCACCCTCGGCCGCAACCACCCGCTCATCAAGACCCAGTACTTCCTCGAAACCATCGACGCCGAGGCGGGCATGTTCCCGGCGCAGCGCCAGGCCCTGATGCGCGGCGATCACGATCGGCAGCACGAGCCCACCCCCGGCCACCGCTACGCTCTGCTGATCGACGTCGCCGGGGAGGACGAAGAGGCAGGCGATATCCAGGACCGCATGCTGCTCCAGAACCCCCGCCGCGACGCCACCGCCCTGACCGTGGTGGACGTGGCGTACGACTATGGCCAGCTGCCCACCTACCGCACCGTGGACCGGAAGCTCTGGCTCGGCGTCGCCCACACGTCTCTCTATCAGCAGCTCCTGGCCCTGGCCAACCACTGGCACGCGGTCTGGGTGGTGGTGGACGCCACCGGCGTCGGAGCCGGCCTGGCCAGCTTCCTGGCCAAGGCCCTCGGCGACTTCGGAGATCGCGACGTCCCCGGCCTGGGTCACGGACCCGTGATCCCCGTCACGTTCTCCCGCCGCGTCAAGAGCGATCTGGGCTGGAACTTCCTGGGCGTTGTGGAGACCGGGCGCTACCGGGACTACGTCCCCGACGATGCCCGCGAGACGCGCCAGTTCTGGTATGAGGTGGGCGCCTGCCAGCGCGAGGTGCGCGAGGGGCCCAATCGCTCACTCAAGTGGGGCGTTTGGGAGGCCGTCGCCTACGACGGACTGATCGCCTACGGTCACGACGACCTGCTGATCAGCGCCGCGCTCTGCGCCATCCTGGACCAGCAGGATTGGCCCGGATCCGCCGAAGGCGCCACTGTCGAAACACGAGACCCCCTGGAGGATATCGATGACGCCGCGTGGTAACCCCTCCATCAGAATTCCGAAGTTTCGTCTAAACTTCGGAATTCTAAGCCAATCCCCAATCCGCACGCCGCGAAGCGGCTACCAACACCAGGAAGGTGCTCAATGACCATCCATCGTCCATCGTCCCTAGCTCGAAGAGCCGTCCATCGTCCGGAGGCTCACCCGTGACCCTCCGTCAACGCCTCGCCCGCCTCTTCCTCGGCGACACCATCGAGGACCTCGTGCAGCAGCGGCTGGCCAAGGCCAGCCACGCTGGGCCTGTCTCCGTCCGCGTCGACGACTCGCCTGGTTGGGAATCCCTCGCCGGATCCGGCCCCGCCGACCGCCCCTGGGCCGACAAATATACCGATCTCGAGGAGACGCTCGAGGCCTGGCAGAAGAACTTCTTCATCCGCCGCCTGGTCACCCTCACGCGGTCCTACGCCCTGGCCGGCGGACTTGCGCTTGCCTCCGAGGATCCCGACGTCGACGCCTTCATCCAGGCTTTCTGGCACCACCGCCAGAATCGCCTGGACCGGCGCATGGGCCCCATCTGCGACGAACTCACAAGAGCAGGGGAAATCTTCCCCATCCTCTTCACCAACCGCGCCGACGGCATGAGCTACGTTCGCTTCGTCCCCGCCTTCCAGATCCGCACTATCGAGACCGACCCCGACGACTACGAGGTCGAGCTCCGCTACGCCCAGACCCGCCAGACCACCGCCGAGCCCAAGTGGTGGATCGGCCCCGGCCACCCCCGCGCCTTCTCCCCTCCCCCCCTGGGGGAGGGTCAGGGAGGGGGCTCTCCTCCCCCCCAGCGGGGAGGACCGCGAACGAGCTCTCCTCCCCCCCAGCGGGGGGGTCCGCGAACGGGCTCCCCTCCCCCTCAGCGGAGGGGACCGCGAACGAGCTATCCTCCCCCCCAGCGGGGGGGACCGCGAACGAGCTATCCTCCCCCCCAGCGGGGGGGACCGCGAACGAGCTATCCTCCCCCCCAGCGGGGAGGACCGCGAACGGGCTCCCCTCCCCCTCAGCGGGGGGGACCGCGAACGGGCTCCCCTCCCCCTCAGCGGAGGGGACCGCGAACGAGCTCTCCTCCCCCCCAGCGGGGGGGATTAGAGGGGGGGAGAAATCCGCTCCCTCCCCTCATGCTCCACTTCGCCGTCAACAAACCGATCGGCGCCACCCGGGGAGAGTCGGACCTCCTCCCGGCTCTCCCCTGGGCCAAACGCTACAACGAATGGCTCAAGGATCGTGTGCGCTTGAACCGCATCCGCACCCGGCAGGCGATCCTCCACCTCCGCATCTCCGACCCCGCCCTGGTCGAACAGAAGCGCCAACAGCTCCGCACGCACAACCCCATCCAAAGCGGCATCTACGTCAGCGGCCCCGACGAGGAGCTGATCGCCCACGCCCTCCGCATCGGCGCCGGGGACGCAGAGGACGACGGACGCAACCTCCGACTCGCCATCGCCACGGCCGGCAACGTCGGCCTACACTTCCTGGGTGAAGGCGAGACCGTCAACTACGCCACCGCCAAGGAGATGGGCGAGCCCACCACCCGCTTCTACGCGGAGCGACAAGACGACCTGATTCACGTCGCCAAGGAGCTCGTCACCGCCGCCTACCGGCGCTATTGTCTAGTCCAAGGGACCACCACCGGTCAGGACTTCCCTGGCCACGACGCTCTGCAGCTGACCGCCACCGTCACCGAGGTCGCCCGCAAGGACAACGAATCCCTGGCCATCGCCGCTCGCGACATCGTCCAGGCCCTCGCGCAGATGCGCGACAACGGCTGGATCGACGACCGGACCGCCATCGCCCTGGCCTTCCAGTTCGCCGGGGAGCCCCTCGGCCAACACCAAATCGAACGCATCCTCGCCAATGCCTCCCCCGCGGGGGAGGGTTAGGGAGGGGGAGAGAACCCCATGACCGTACGCGTCGACGCCCTGCATATCCCAGCCACATCTGACCTTTTCGACCTGCCAGCGCCCGCCCCCCAGCGCGCCCTCACTGGCCGCGTTCTCCTGCGCGCCGCTTCGGGCTCCGGCCACTATGACGCCATCCTCGTCACCGGAGGACGCATCCGCAAAGACAACGGCGACGAGTCCAACTGGCTCATCCCCGACGACGTTCTCAGGGACGCCCTCGCCCGCGGCCTCTTCGACGCTCTGCCCCACTACGTGGACCACCCCGAGCAGTTCGGCTTCGGCTGGCACCAGCGCCCGTCCGTGCGCGATCTGGCGGGCATGGCCTTCAACCCCCGCTGGGCGGTTCAAGACGGCCCGGGGACGGGCCACCCGAGGCCGGGCCACCCGGGGACGGGCGGCGCTGTCGCCGCCACCATCCGCCTCTACGACACCCAGGCCGGTCGTCTGCTGGCGCAGCTCTACGATCAGATTCTCGCGGACAAAGCCGCCGGCCAGGACGTGCCGCCTCTCGGCCTCTCCATCGTCTGCTACCGCGAGTACGAGGTCGACGAGCCGTCCGGCCTCCGCATCTGGACCCACATCAAGAAGATCTCCTCCGTCGACGCCGTCTACGAACCCGGCGCCGCCGGCTACATCCGACAAGCCCTAGCGACCGTTTCAACGTTTGACCGTTTGAACGTTTCAACGTTCCAACGTTCCAACGTTCCAACCCGCCAACGTGCCAACGCACAAGGAGGAACCATGCCAAACGAGACGACCGACGCACCCGCACTCGGCACCAGCCAACCCGCGACGCACGAACCCACGGAGGTGATCCACCACCAGCTGGCCCCCAGCC
>CAZNRX010000163.1:0-5379 GCA_964575455.1 uncultured Anaerolineales bacterium
AGTGGCCCAGTTCTGCCTTCCAGGAGCTTGTCCCCAGTGTGTAACGCTCCCGCTAAAGGTAGCTTGTGCCTGCAAGCATACACGGTATAATGGCGCGCGGACTGCCCCGAGCTTCCATCTCGGGCGGCTGGAGAGCCTATGCATGAGCTACCTATTACCGAGAGTCTATTGGAGATCGCCCTTCGCCATGCGGAGGAGGCTGATGCCAAGCGTATCACCCGATTGAACATCGTGATAGGGGAGCTCTCCTCTATCGTGGACGAGTCGGTGCAGTTCTATTGGGACATCGTGAGCGAAGGGACGATAGCGGAGGGCGCTGAGCTCCACTTCGAGCGAGTGGAGGGAAAGTTACGCTGTCTGGCTTGTGACCACACGTTCCCCCTCAACCACGAGTCGTTCGCCTGTCCTGCCTGTGGGGAGGAGCGAGTCGTCGCTGTGGGCGGCGACGACTTCCGCCTGGAGAGTATCGAGATCGAGTAACCTCTTGCGCGAGTCCGTTCTGCTGCCTCTCCGGCCTATCCTTCCCTAAGCTCGCTTACCCTCTTTTGTGCACTGGAGCATCCACCACCACTCTCGTGCCCTCACCAGGCTCCGACTCAATGCGCAGCGTGCCGCCCAGGATCCGTGCTCGCTCTTGCATGCCGATGAGCCCCAGTTTGCCCGAAGTGACCAGGTCGACGAACTTGTTCGGAGCATCAAACCCCTGACCGTCATCCTCGACGACCATCTGCACACTGTCGTGATTGAACGAGACGAGAACCTCTGCCCGTGAGGCTTCAGCGTGACGCCTCACGTTGTTTAACGACTCCTGAGCGATGCGGAAAAGCACCAGCTCCTCCTCGGGAGAGAGCCGGTAGGGCACGCCAGACACGCGAAGCTCAGTTTCCACGCCGGCATCCTCCAGGTTTCTAGTCAGGCCGCGGATAGCGGGCACAAATCCCAGGTCATCGAGCACCGGTGGACGCAGATCCTGGCTGAAGCGACGGACGCTCTGCAAAGCGTGGGTCGTGAGCTCGCGCACGCCCTCCAGACCTTTCGCGAAGGCGTCATGTGGTATCTCCGGTGAAACCATCAGGGCGTCCAATCGGCGGGATAGGGCCACCAGGATCTGTGCTGTCTCATCATGGGCTTCGCGAGCAATGCGCTTTCTCTCATCCTCTTGAGCCCGGGTGATCTGGCGAGCGTAGTAGCGCATGTTCTCATAGAGGCGAGCGTTGTCGATGGCGATGCCCGCCTGTCGGCCCACGCCGGCGAGGGTCGAAACCTCCGTCGTCGAGAAGCGTTTCGTCTCCTGCAGGCTGCCTACGGCCAGTGTGCCAAAGGAGCGATTGCCGCTCACGATGGGGACTGCCACAACGCTGACCAGGCCAGCGTCCAGAAAGGCGGGTACGGCGTTAGCGTATGCCTGATAGTCCGAGATGGTGACCGGCTCCATCGCGGCCATAGCCTCTCCCGCCACGCCTTCCCCTTTCGAGACCGTCACGTTGGTCAGATCCTGAGGGAGGTTGTGCAGGTAGGGGTAGCTGAGCTGCTTGGTCGCGGGATCGAAGAGGGCGATGAAGCCGCAGTCGGCTTCAATGAGTTCCTCAGCAATCTGGAGCACCTTGGGCAGGATCCTGTCCAGCTCTAGCTCCGACGTGATCTTCTCAGCGACCTCATTCAATCGCCGCTGGATGTGGAGCTGCCTCTCGACGTGGCGGTGCAATTGGGCATTTTCGACGCCCACGCCAATCTGTGTTCCGAAGGTAGTGATCAGCTGCAGATCCGCTGAAGGGAACTCGCGTTGCTCCCGCGAGGCCAGGGCCACAACGCCCTGGACCTCTCCCTTCGAGGTCAAAGGGACGACGATCAGAGACTGCAGATCCTCTCGCTGGATGGTCGACTCCTTCAGGTGCAGATCTTGAGAGAAGGTCTCCAAGACCATCGGCTCGCCGGATTGAGCCACGCGCCCACACACGCCCTCTCCCAGGCGGAAGCGGCTCAACGCCTGGACCGTCTCCTCGCCCAGGCCGCGGTGGGCGCAGAGCAGCAGCTCTCGCGTCTGTCGGTCCAGGGAGCACATCCACCCCACCTCTAGGTCCGTCACCTCCACGGCCTTGTCCAGGGTCTCGTTCAGGACTTGCTCCAGCTCCAGCGACTTGGCCACGATGGAACACATCGCATTGAAGGACCGCATGCGGGCCACAGCTTCCTGGCGGAGGGACTTCTCCCTCTCCTCGGTCTCCACCATCCAGAGCACCAGGTAGCCAACCACACCCGTCGCTATCGTCTCGATCATCGCGTCGATCGAGTGGTCGGACAGCCAGATCACCCGCGGCAGCATGATCAACACGGCGATGAAGAGGGCCACAATCCCCCCGGTCTTTCCGAAGGCAAAGGTGGCCGCGGCAACCGGGAGCACGAACAGGATCCGCTCGACGGCGTGCCGACTCAAGGAAATCCCCACGTTCGGCAACAGCGGCCGGATCTGAGGGGTCAGGTAGTGGATGACCGTGATCCCCACCATCATAGCCACCAGAATCCAAAAGTAGCTCGTGAACATCGTACGTCGGGTCCGGCGCATTCTAGTGACAACTGTTTTCACGTCGAAGTTTCTTCCCCCGGGATGTTCTTCGTCCCTTACCTTGCGTCTATGTCCTTACGACTCTCTACGTTCTCACGACTGCTCCAGCCGGATCGTCAGATCTGGCGGATGCTCAGTCCGTCCCTTTTTTGATCGCCGTCCCGGAGCCAACGTTCAGACGTTCTGACGCAACTCACGAAACGTCTTCGAACGTGAGCAAGCCCTTTCTCAGAGCATAGACGACGGCCTCCGTCCGCGAGCCAACGCCCAGCTTGTTGAAGATGTGGCTCAGATGAGCCTGGACCGTGCGATGGCTGATGGAGAGACTGTCGGCGACCTCCCGATTCGTGACCCCTTTCCCGGCCAGCTGCAGCACCTCGATCTCTCGTTCCGTGAGTTCCTCGAAGGGGGCCTCTTCCTTGCCCTCCTCGACGTGACGGCTGAAACGATTGACCACCTTCCGGGCGATGGCCGGATGGAGCATCGACTCACCAGCCTGTACCGCTCGGATGGCCTCCACCAGCTCATCGGTAGAGACGTCCTTCAGCAGGTAGCCGGCAGCTCCGGCCTCCAGCAGCGCAAACACGTACTCATCGTCGTCGTACGCAGTCAACACCAGAACCGCGGTACCGGGGCTGTTCTCCTTGATCTGTTTGGTGGCCTCAATGCCGTTGAGCTTGGGCAACGCGATATCCATGATGACGATATCAAGGTCCTCCTCGCTGGTCAGTCGCACCGCCTCTTCACCGTCGCCCGCTTCGGCCACCACTTCCATGTCCTCTTCTCGATCCAACATCTCCTTGGTCCCTTCGCGCACCAGGACATGGTCCTCTGCCAGCATGATCTTTATCTTGCTCATGGCACCTCCAGCCAATGATGAACTATGTTACGCTACTCCATTATATGGCATCCAAATAGAACGGCAAGCAGTTGTGTATGGCTCTATCATTCTCGCCGTTGAGGTGACTGGCACTTAGTCGAGACGTCGGAAAACCGAATCCGACGCTTTCTTGAGCTTGTTCACGCCATCCTGCTATGCTCCTAAGTGCCGGTCACGTTGGCCGCAGAAGGAGAACGATAAGCTCCTGGCAAGTGTGCATCCCCTGAATCGTCTATGCCCCCGTGGCAGAATGTCGGACGGGCCCGATATGCGAGATAGCCTATGCGAGAGATCTCATGTGTGAGACTGGCGGAGCCTGCAGCTTAGTGGTTTGCTCCCCTGTCCCATAGGCGGCCCAAGCTCTGGGTCTCCCCGGGTTGACGTTCAGTTAAGTTGACAAATCATCCGCATAGCGTTATCCTCTCTAAGATTCCATTGAGAGAGCTCGGCTCGACAGCTGACTTCCGTCAAGGACGCGCTGTCGGCTGTCGACAGATGCTTCCGGCAGAGCGAGGAGTGATTCATGACACAAACTGAGAAATCGGCTGCCGAAGGTTATGACAGATCCATCAACATCGAGCGCTTGAGGGGGGGGGCTGTGGCGAATGAGGATCCGCGGCTATCCGTACTCTTCGCCATCGCGGGCGTCTTCGCCACCGAGCAGAACCTGGATGCGATGCTCCAACGGTCTTTGACCAGCCTCGCCGGGACGCTGAATACCGTCGAAGCTGGGATCTTGCTTCTCTATGACCCCACAGACGAGCGGTTGACCCCCAGGGCGGCTCATGGCTATGACCTGTCCAAGCTGAAGCAGGTTCGCCTCGCCGTCGGAGAGGCTACGTGTGGTAAGACCTTCGAGACGGGCCAGCCCCGCTTCTACCCCACCCCCAGAGACCTTGCTGAATCGCGTAGGAGCCTCACCGACGAGCATGCAGCGGCTTTCCGGGAGGCCCTGACCTGTGATCACTGGCCCAAGAGCGCGGTCTGCATGCCGTTTTTCGCCGGGGACAAAGCGCAGGGCGTCATGATACTGGAGAACATGCAGCGGCCCAACGCCTTCGTCCGCGATGACCTCCCCTTTCTCCGGGCGATAGTCGATCTCGTCGCCTTGGCCGTCCACAACGCCCACCTCCGCTTCCAGCTGGAGGAGACCAGGGCCTTGGATGAGGCGAACCGTCTCAAGGGAGAGCTCCTTTCCGTTCTGGCGCACGAGATGCGCACGCCCTTGACCTCAATCAAAGGATACACCACGGCGCTTCTTATGCAGGAGGCTTCCTTCGACCTCGAAGTGCAACGCGAGTTCCTAGAGATCATCGACGAGGAGTGCGATACGCTGGAGACGCTCGTCCACGACCTGCTGGAGTCCTCGGTGATCGACGCGGGCTTAATGAAGTTGGAGCTCCAGCCGGTCATATTGCCCCGTCTGTCGCGAGAGGTCATCGACGAGATATCGCATCGCACCAACGAGCACCGTTTCTTAGTCGATTTCCCGGAGGATCTCCCCATCTTGGATGCGGATCCCGATCGCCTCAAGCAGGTGTTGCGGAATCTTCTGGACAACGCCGTAAAATACTCCCCTGAAGGGGGGCTGGTCATCACCCGCGGTGAACTTAGCGAGGCCGAGGTCACCATCAGCGTCGCTGATCAGGGCATGGGTATCTCCCCAGAACACCTCAACTGCCTGTTCGACAAGTTCTTTCGAGCTGAATCGGGCTTGGGGCACCATGTCGTTGGCTCGGGTCTGGGGTTGCCGATCGCTCAAACGATTGTCGAAGCTCACGGCGGTCGCATCTGGGCCGAGAGCAAAGTGGGGCAAGGAAGCACGTTTTACTTCACGCTTCCGCTCAATGACCGAGCCGAGGGGGCATCAGAAGATAATAATCTTAGCGTGACCTTTGACCGCACGTTAACAATCGTATAATTAGAGTTTGCATTT
>CAZNRX010000164.1:0-5248 GCA_964575455.1 uncultured Anaerolineales bacterium
GCCCGCGAGATCGGCGACCGGCGCGGCGAGGGCAACGCCTTGGGCAACCTGGGCATCGCCTACCGCCACCTGGGGCAGACGGAGAGGGCCATCGACCACCACGAGCAGGCCCTGTCCATCGCCCGCGAGATCGGCGATCGACGAGTGGAGGGCAACGCCTTGGGCAACCTGGGCAACGCCTACAGCGCCCTGGGGCAGACGGAGAAGGCCATCGAGTACCACCAGCAGGCCCTGGCCATCTCCCGCGAGATCGGCGACCGGCAAGGCGAGGGTGCAGATTTGGGCAACCTGGGCCTCGCCTACAGCGACCTGGGGCAGATGGAGAGGGCCATCGACCACTACGAGCAGGCCCTGACCATCTCCCGCGAGATCGGCGACCGGCGCGGCGAGGGGAATCGTCTGGGCAACCTGGGCAACGCCTACAGCGCCCTGGGGCAGATCGAGAAGGCCATCGAGTACTACGAGCAGGCCCTGGCCATCGCCCGCGAGATCGGCGACCGGCGCGGCGAGGGGAATCGTCTGGGCAACCTGGGCCTCGCCTACAGCGACCTGGGGCAGACGGAGAGGGCCATCGACCACCACCAGCAGGCCCTGGCCATCTCCCGCGAGATCGGCGATCGACGAGTGGAGGGCAACGCCTTGGGCAACCTGGGCAACGCCTACAGCAACCTGGGGCAGATGGAGAGGGCCATCGACCACTACGAGCAGGCCCTGGCCATCTCCCGCGAGATCGGCGACCGGCGCGGCGAGGGTGCAGATTTGGGCAACCTGGGCAACGCCTACCGCCACCTGGGGCAGACGGAGAAGGCCATCGACTACCACCAGCAGGCCCTGGCCATCGCCCGCGAGATCGGCGACCGGCGAAACGAGGCCATCCACGCTTGGAACCTGGGCCTGCTCTACGAGGAGAGCGACCCGGCCCGCGCTGCGGCGCTGATGTCGGTGTGCGTCTCCTACGAGCGCGAGATCGGCCATCCGGACGCGGAGGCTGATGCCGAGCGGGTGGCGCGCATACGGGCGCGGGTCGCTGGGGATTGAACCGCTGTGTGCGAGTCGGCACGTGTGCAGGTGTGCAAGTGTGCAGGTTTGCAGGTTTGCAGGTTTGCAGGTTTGCAGGTTTGCACGTGGGCACGTGGCTTAGCGGCTTGGCGCCGGCGGCGAGAGAAGCTCAATATGTATGAGGTTGGATAGGTTCGACTTCGCCGATGGAGTATGGGTCGGTCGATCTTGGTGCTAGCGTTGAATCGTTGTTCGTCAGGCCGGGAGATATGGTGTACAATCAAGGGTGTTGTTCGGTGAGGAAGAACGCTTGCCGTTGCTAGCGCTCAGAGGGGAGACAGACTATGGATTTCGAGTACGTGACCGCAACCGATCTAGATCGCGCCTGGCTCAATTTCGAGCTCGACCTGCCGCTGGAGATGGATCCCGATGGCGAGCCCAACCCCTTCTACGTCGATCGACCCGGCAATCCGGTGGGTGAGCTGGAGCAGGCTTTGCTGGCTCCCTTCTATCAGTTGCCCAAGTACTTCTTCTCTGGGCATCGAGGCTGCGGCAAGTCCACGGAGCTGCGTCGCTTAGCCATCCATCCGGGCATCCGCGCCAAGTTCTGGCCCGTCCACTTCACCATCCGGGACGAGGCCGACGTCAACAACCTGGACTATCGGGACGTGCTGCTGGCTATCGGCGGACAGGTCTACCGTCAGTACCGCGCCGGAGGTGGTCGACTGCCTGGTCAGCTGCTGAGTGAGCTGGATCAGTTCCGGGGGCAGGTCGAGAAAGAGGTCACCATCACGCCGGGCCGCATGACTGGAAGCGAGCTTGAGGGCAAGTTGGATGCCTTCTTCGCCCAGGCTGGGCTCAAGCTCAAGCTAGAGCCCAAGATTCGCACGGCGATACGTCAAGTCATTGAGCAAGACATCACCAGGCTCATCGACCTGCTCAATACCATCTCCACCGCGATTCACAACCGGTCTGGACGGTGGCCTTTGGTCTTGATCGACGATCTGGACAAGCCGGACCTGGCACGGGCGTGTGAGATCTTCCACGATCGTCGGGGCGTGATGCTCCAGCCCAACCTGGCCATCGTCTACACCGTCTCCAGCCCGCTCTTCTATAGCCCGGAGTTCGAGGCCATCCGCGACCGGGCCATCTTCCTGCCCAACGTCAAGCTCCACCCGCAGGCCAATCCGGGCGAGCGTGACAGTCAGGGCTACCACACCATGCGGGCTTTCGTCCACAAACGCATGCACCCCGACCTGATCGAGGATGACGCATTGGGTGAGGTCACTCGCACCAGCGGCGGGGTCTTCCGCGAGATGTGCCGCCTGATGCGCTACGCTATCGGGCGGGCGCGCGTCAAGGGCGCGTCTGGGATCGAGTTGGAGGACGTGGAGCGGGCCGCGGCCGAGATCCGCAACGAATACCGCCGTATCCTCACCGCCGACCAGCGGCAGCTTCTCAAGGAGGTCCACGCTCACAACCGGCTCGACCAGCCGGACGAGCTGGCGCCTCTCATGCAGATGCTGGCTGCGCTGGAGTATCGCAACGACGAGAACTGGTGCGACGTGCATCCCGTCCTGATCCCGCTGCTGGAGGAGCAGGATCGTGAGTGACCCCTTCGCCGAGCGCGTCGAGCGGCTGAAGCAGGAGCTGGCGCTGGCGCTGACGTGGGATCGACCGTCCATCCTGCTGGCCGTCTACGCCTCCGAGTTTGTGCGCGCCGACGCCGAGGCACTGCTGGAGGCGTGGGTGCGAAACCAGGGGCTTTCTGTGGCGCAGGTCAGCATCACCAGTCCCGATGACGCGATGGCCGACGTGCCGCGCGCCCTGCACGCCTGGCCCAACCGGGAGGAGACGGTCTTCTTCGTCGCTGGGCTAGCCCAAGGTGCGCCCACCACCTGGAAGGCGCTCAATGTGCGGCGGGAATACCTGGTGGAGGATAAGGTGCGGGCCGTCTTCTGGCTGACGGAGCGGGAGGCCGCCGATCTCCCCCGCCGCGCCCCCGACTTCTGGGTCTTTCGGCATTGGGTGGTCGAGTTTCTGGAGATTCCAAGGACTCAGGACGCTGCCGAGCGGGCCGGTGAGTTGGCCTGGAGAGGCTTCGAGGAGGAGCTGCCCGCGGAGGAGCGACGGGCGCGCATCGCTCTTCGTCAGCGACTGCTTGCGGAGTTGCCCGAGACGAGGGAGACGGCGGCTGCCCGCGCGGACCTCCACTACACGCTGGGCGGGCTGTACACCCGGGATAGCAAGCACGGCGAGGCCTTGGACCACTTCCGGGCGACACGCGACCTGGCTGAGCGGCTGGAAAACGCCCAACGCCAGGTTTGGTCGCTCAGCGGCCTGGGCATCGCCTACCGCCACCTGGGGGAGGTGGAGAAGGCCATCGACCACTACCAGCAGGCCCTGGCCATCGCCCGCAAGATCGGCGACCGGCGCGGGGAGGGCAACGCCTTGGGCAGCCTGGGCCTCGCCTACAGCGACCTGGGGCAGACGGAGAAGGCCATCGACCACTACGAGCAGGCCCTGGCCATCTCCCGCGAGATCGGCGACCGGCGAGGGGAGGGCAACGTCTTGGGCAACCTGGGCATCGCCTACCGCCACCTGGGGGAGGTGGAGAAGGCCATCGACCACCACCAGCAGGCCCTGGCCATCGCCCGCGAGATCGGCGACCGGCGCGGCGAGGGTGCTCGTCTGGGCAACCTGGGCCTCGCCTACAGCGCCCTGGGGCAGACCGAGAGGGCCATCGACCACTACCAGCAGGCCCTGGCCGTCGCCCGCGAGATCGGCGACCGGCGCGGCGAGGGCAACGCCTTGGGCAACCTGGGCAACGCCTACAGCGCCCTGGGGCAGACGGAGAGGGCCATCGACCACTACCAGCAGTCCCTGGCCATCTCCCGCGAGATCGGCGACCGACGAAACGAAGCGATTGCCTGTTGGAACCTGGGCCTGCTCTACGAGGAGAGCGACCCGGCCCGCGCTGCGGCGCTGATGTCGGTGTGCGTCTCCTACGAGCGCGAGATCGGCCATCCGGACGCGGAGGCTGATGCCGAGCGGGTGGCGCGCATACGGGCGCGGGTCGCTGGGGATTGAACCGCTGTGTGCGAGTCGGCACGTGGGAGTTCCCTGCTCACCATCACGCATCACGCCCCAGGTGCCTCGCACGCGGCTTGACGCCTAGAACGTGCAAGGCACCGTCGTTTCACGCATCACATTTCACGCGTCACGCGTCACACCGGTCTTGCAGAGGAAGCGGACATAGACTAAAATAGGCGCATGGACTGGCAGAGCGGCCTCTACCTGGTGCCTCTGATCTTGGCGACGGCGCTTTCGGCCGCGGTGGCGGTGTTCGTGTGGCGACGCCGCTCCGCGCCGGGCGCCACGCCGCTGGCCCTGCTGATGGTCGCCATCGCCTTCTGGACGCTGGCCTATCTGCTGGAGGTGGCGAGCGCCGATCTCGCGGGCAAGGCGTTCTGGGTCAGGGTGGAGTACCCGGGCATCGTCAGCGTCCCGCTGCTGTGGCTCCTCTTCTGCGCGGAATACACGAACCGCGAGCAGTGGCTGACGCCGCGTCGCATCGCCGCGCTGGCCGTCGTGCCGCTGATCACGGTGGCGCTGGCGGCCTCCAACGCGTATCATCATCTGATCTGGCGCTCGATGGCGCTGGATACGCAGGGCGCGTTCGCGCTGTTGGACGTGACGTATGGGGCCTGGTTCTGGGTCCACGTGGTGACCTCCTACGCGCTGCTGGCCGGGGGCATGATCCTGCTCATTCAAGCCCTCTTCCGCTTGCCGCCCCTCTACCACCCGCAGGTGACCATCGTGCTGGCCGGCGCGTCGATCCCCTGGGTGGGGAACGTGCTGCACGTCCTCGACCTGTCGCCCTACCCCAACCTGGACCCGACCTCGTTCGCCTTCACGCTGAGCGGGGTGGTGATCGCGTGGGGGATGTTCCGCTTCCGGCTGCTGGATCTGCTGCCGGTGGCCTACGACGCCGTCATCGAGGGGATCCAGGACGGCGTGATCGTGCTGGACCTCTACGACCGCGTGGTGGACCTCAACCCGGCGGCGGAGCGGATGGTGGGGCGTCGCACGAGGCAGGTGACGGGCCAGCCGCTGGGCGAGCTGGTGCCCGGCCTGGCGGAGCGGATGGAACGGCCCGGCAGCGCGGCGCAGGCCGAGGGGGAGATCGCTTCTCCCCCCCTCTCATCCCCCCGCTGGGATCCTCTCCCCCCCTCTCATCCCCCCCGCT
>CAZNRX010000165.1:0-5226 GCA_964575455.1 uncultured Anaerolineales bacterium
ATCGAGCAGAGCAGGCAGGTGTTCGGGGGAGCGACCCAGCGCCGGTTCAGCCGCCCCCGCCCGGCTGTCTGCTCATCAGCGACGACGACGGTGCCAGCGGGAGCCCCCTGAGACGCCAGATCCTTTGCCACGTCGTTCGTCGATCCGACCCGCTCCAGGTAAACGATCTCTTCCCAGAAACCACGGTGCCTTACACTTCGCGAAGCGGCCGCTAGAGTGCGAGGCACCTCTTTCAGCTTCATACCACTGCCAGGCACCTTCCTCAGCTCCGTGTCGCTTTTCACGCTTCACGTCTTACGCCTAAAGCACCTCTCGCGAGATGACTAACCGCTGGATCTCGTTGGTTCCCTCACCGATCTGACACAGCCGTTGGTCGCGATACATCCGCTCCACCTCGTACTCGCGCACGTAGCCGTATCCGCCGTGGATCTGTATCGCGTCGTGGCACACCCTCTCGGACATTTCCGTGGCGAAGAGCTTGGCCATCGCCGCCTCTTTTGTGTAACGTTCGCCCTGTTCCTTGAGCCAGGCGGCGCGGTGGACCATCATGCGCGCGGCGTCGATCTCGGTGGCCATATCGGCGATCATCCAGCGGACGGCCTGGAAGCTGGCGATGGGCTGGCCAAACTGGTGGCGCTGCTTCGCGTAGTCGATGGCTCTCTCGTACGCCCCCTGCGCGAGACCCACCGCCATCGCAGCGATCGCGATCCTGCCTGCATCCAGCGTGGCTAAGAACTGTCGAAACCCCTGGTTCTCCTGGCCCAAGAGGTTCTCAGCCGGAACGCGACAGTCCTCGAAGAAGAGCTCTGAGGTGACGGAGCCCTTGAGGCCCATCTTCTTCTCGTCCCTCCCGGGTTTGAATCCGGGGGTTCCTCTCTCGACGATGAAGGCGGAGATGCCGTGGGTGCCCTTCTCAGGATCCGTCTTGGCAGTGAAGACGACGACGTCAGCGATGGAGCCGTTGGTGATGTAGATCTTCTGGCCGTTGACGACCCATTCGTCGCCGTCACGGATCGCGCGGGTCTGCGTGGCTCCGGCGTCAGAGCCGGCCTGCGGCTCCGTCAGGCCGAATGCGCCGATCTTCTCGCCGCTCACCAGCGGCGGTAGGTACCTCTCTTTCTGCGCCTCGTTCCCGAAGTGGTAGATCGGCTCGCAGCAGAGCGACGTGTGCGCGTCGAGTGTGATCGCCATCGAGCCAGATACGCGCGCGATCTCCTCCAGGGCGATGACCATGGCGTGGTAGTCGGCGTCGGATCCGCCGTACTCGGCGGGAAAAGGTAGGCCGAGCAGGCCCACCTCGGCCATCCGCTGGAAGAGATCGTGAGGGAATTCGTCGGTGGCGTCGATCTCCTCGGCGCGAGGGGCGATCTCCCGCTCAGCGAAATCTCGTACCATGCGGCGGAACATGCGTTGTTCTTCCGTGAGCTCGAAATCCATAGCTTGCGTCTCCTCCGCTTCTGGTGCTACTCCGGTTCCCTGCGTAGCGCACTACGAGCGGGACTGTGTCCGGGTGTGCCCCGCTTCCTACTTGCCGATGACCATCCCTGTGGGGTCGATCTCCCGCATGGTATCAAGCGCCTCGGGCGGCGGCGGCTTCGTTGACCTTACGTCGTCGGGGATGATGAGCCCGAAGCTGCTTGCCTCCTGCACATCCTCGACTGAGACACCAGGGTGGGTGGCCAGAAGCCGCATGCGCTTGGTAGCATCGTCGAAGTCGAACAGGCCTAGCTGCGTGATCACCCGGTAGGGCCCGGTTTGAGCGGGCAGCCCAGCCCGCTCGCGCGCCCCAGGACCGTCTAGATAGCCAGGTGTGGTGATGAAATCCAGTTTCTCGACGAAGCGGCGCGGGTCCTGCCGCATGACGATGATAGTGCGCCAACAGAGCGAGCCGACGTCGTTCGCGCCACCGCTTCCGGGGAAGCGGACCGTGGGGTGTTCCCATTCACCGATGACGGTGGTGTTCAGGTTGCCGTAGCGGTCGATCTGGGCTGCTCCAAGGAAACCGTAGTCGACGTAGCCCGCCTGGCTGGCGGACATCACGTCGTGCATACTGGAAGCGGAGACGGCTCGATAGAACGTGCGGCTGTCACCCACCGAGATAGGCAGCACGGGCACCTGCGGGCCGATGCCCCCAGCCTCGAAGATGATGAGCAGGTTCGGAGCGTGGGTGCGCTGGGCAAGCATTGCTGCGATCATTGGCATGCCGGTGCCGACGAAGACCGAGCTGTCGTCCTCCAGCAGCCCAGACGCCACGTAGGCAAGAAGCTGTGTGGGATTGTATTCCTGGGTCATTCTTTCGCTCCCTTCTGCTTGCCACCCCTCTTCTCATCCAGCCAGGGGGCCTCCAACGGCGCCTCCAGGTGCTCGACCTGGCGCAGATACTCCACCTTCTCAGCTCCGCCGATGAGATCCAGGTACTCCGCGAAGGTGTTGACGCCATGGACGTAGCGATCGAAGTACTCGGCCGCGCCCTCCTCTGTCTTAGAAAGCTTCAGCCACTCGCCGATATGCTCCTCGTCAAAGTAGTAGCGTCCCGGCATCAGCGCTGGGTGGGCACCGTACGGCACCTCGACCACCGCGTCAACCACATAGTAGGGGATGATGGTGTCCTGGGGTGACTCGCGTATGAAGTCGTTATCAATGATCTGCTCTGTCGTCACGATCAAACGGCGGGCCGCGCGGGCCAGCTCAAAGTCCTCCACCGTGATGCCGTCGATCTGGGCGTTGCCGTACTTGTCGCAGCGGTGGACGTGCATGAGCACCACGTCCGGGTAGCACGCAGGCACGAGGCAGATTGGCTTTCCGGTGAACGGGTCCTCGACGACCTGGGCGGAACTGCGCTTCAGCGTGTCGGTCCCGAGCATTACCCGAGTGGGGACAAAGGATAAGCCCATCGCGGCGGCCAGAAATCGCCACTGATAGCCTGCGTTGCTGATGTCCGCCACGACCTCGCAGCGTCCGCTCTCAGCCGCACGCCGAGAGGCGGGCGAGAGGCCCCGGAGCTCGTGGCCGAAAGCGTAGGCCACCTCGATGCGATTCACGCACCCGGAGGCGATGAGGATGTCGCCATCGTGGACAGACGTCTTGCCACATAGCGTCAGGTCGCGTTTTCTCTGACGGACGATCTCATAGATGGCGGCCATAGAGACGCGGACGTGTCCAAATCCGCCGCAGGCCATCAACGCCCCGTCCTGAACGTACGCATCGACGGCCTCCTTGAGAGTGCACCGTTTGTCCTTCAGGGCACGTGACTTGTTCTCGGCGACCCAGGCGCGGTGTTCGTCCGGGTCGTGCCAGCCGATCAGCTCGCCTTCCCCTGCTTGTAGAACATCCATATGATCACCTCTCGTCTCATTATGATGGTCCTCGTAGGTCGATTCTTTCCCGGCACTCCGCTTTGCTCCGTGCTCGACGAAAGACGTGCACAAACCGAGTGTACCATCGAGTGGCTGCGGAGTCAACCGGTCTGCATCTCCGCTCGCTTCTTGCTGTGCAGCGCCAGGACCTTCGCCTGCACCTCGGCCAGATGCGCTCCCCGCAGCGGGAACCACGTCAGGATGAGCGCCCCCAGGATCAGGGCGGCGCCGGGGATCAGGCCCACCAGTGCCTTGATGCCGAGAATCGCGCTGGCTGGCTGATCCAGGAAAACCTTGCCTTGGTTCTGGTCGCGCGTCACGAACTGCGTGAGCGCCAGGAGGGCGGGCGAGAGGGAGAGCGCGACCGACTGCGCGGGCTTGGTCAACAATGCGTTCACGCCGAAGAACGCCCCCTCGCGCCGCACGCCGGAGCGCAGCTCGTCCTCGTCGGCTACCTGCGCAAAGAGCACGTTCGTCAGGGTCTGCGGGCCGGAGAGGCCGAACCCGGCCACCGCCAGACAGACCAGGATCATAGGCTCCGGGACCACCACGATCAGCATCAGCGCGATCCCTGCGATCGATAGGAGGAGCTGCTGTGCCCTCACCACGCCCACCCGCTTGCGGATCAGCGTCGTCAGAGGCACACCGATAATCAGGGGCACGAAGAGGCAGGTCAGCACGATCATGGTGTTGATCTGGAGCACGTAGTCGGCCACGTAGAAGACCGCTCCCAGAAACAGCGACTGCATAAGGATCGACATGAAGTTCTGAGCCACCAGGATCAAGAACGACCGGCTGGTGAACGTATATCTAATCGTCTCTCGCACCGTGAGGGACTTGTCCGCCATGTGAAACTCGGGCCGCTCCTTGACCCGCAGGGTGGTGATCACGATCAGCGTCGCGCTGAGCACGCCCACAGCGATCATCGACACCTGCAGCGGCAGGAAGGATGGGGATGTGCCCGCCTTCGGTCGGAACATGTCGGGGATGACGAACCCCAGGATGAACCCGAGCAGTCCGAACAGCGAGGCCGAGATCTGCAGGCCGTTCCGCTCCGCGTCTGACTCGGTGATCTCCGGCATCAGCGCTGAATAGACCACGCCGATGATGGTGTAGGCCGTGTCGTAAAGTAGCATCGTCACGAGCATCCAGGCGAATAACCCCGATTGGCCTGCCTGCGCCGGCGCGAACCAGATCGCGATGAAAGCCAGCGCCAGGAAGGGAGCCGTGAAGCGCATGTACGGTATCCGTCGTCCCAGCCGGCTGCGCGTGCTGTCGGTGATGTAGCCGAAGAGCGGGTCGTTGATGGCGTTCCACACGGCGTAGATCACCGATGCGGTGGCGATCCAGTGAGCTCGCAGTCCCAGATAGTCCTGGTAGAATATGGGCAGCAGCGCGCCGTAGGTGCCCGATATCAGCGAGGTGCCCAGCGATGCGACGCCCCAGATCACCTTGTAGCCCAGGCTGAGCCGGACGGGTGCTGCTCCGGCGGTCTCGTGTGTGCTGTCCGACATAGGTCCTCTCCTTCCCTGTTAGATAGCGACGCATCTCGGACGGCCGGGTGGGTGGGCCGCTAAACGGACGTCGCCAGCCACCCGGCGATCTGGCGCGCCGCGCTCTCCACCGGCTCCCCGGCCTGCGCGTCGATCGTGGCTGCCATGCGCTCTAGCTCGGTCAGCGCTGCCTGGTGGTCCAGTGGTGCTGACTCCGGTCCGAACATGCGCTCGAAGTTAGCGCGATAGATCTTGTCCAGCACCTCGCGGGGCAGGGCGATGCCGTGGAAGCCCTCCGCATCCATGCCCAGCCAGTGGCCCATCCCCTCCGGCGCGGAGAACGTCGTGTCGCTCTCAAGGAACGTGCGCACCACCCA
>CAZNRX010000166.1:0-4967 GCA_964575455.1 uncultured Anaerolineales bacterium
ATGACCGGCCCGCCGTGAGACGTGGCGGTCCAGGAGGACCACCACGCCGACGGCTACCGGCCAGACCAGGACCACGGGCAGGTGAGCCCACAGCCCATACAGCACGACCAAGAGGCCGTTGCCGATCAGGATGAGCGAATCGACGGCCACCCGTCCCATCTGGGCCCAGTCCACGTCAGCTTACCCCCGCGGCCAGATTCTGCCGGCGAAGCGCACCTATGGTCGATATCGGCTCACCCATTGTGTGACGTCTCTTCATCGTCGCCGCGTCCCGTCCTCATCGTGCCAGATCGTGCCAGAAACAAAAAAGGCCTGGCAGCAGACCGTCGGATGGAAGAACGCCACCGACGCTGCCGCCAGGCCGTACCATTTCCCTGAGCCGCATCGACTGGCCCAGGGTTCAGCTGGAGCCTAGGTTATGTCGTGCTAGAGATAGTATGTCTGAGGGTGACCTCCGCTCTCGAAGCTTACCTTATCCGGCAGCCCCCGCTCCTCGCTCGACGTCGCCAGGAAATCCGCGATGGCCGTCCGAACGTCAGGCTCAATCGCTCCGTCGTCGTACCACAGGATGAAGCAGCTGGCTGCCCAGTTCCCCCTGTCCCCCAGAATCTGGTGCACGTACTGCCGCACACCCAACCGCTCGACGTGCTCCGCCCTAAATCGCTCGATCGCCTCAGCGCAGGTCACGTCCTCCAGGCCCTGCTCGTCCAGCAAGGCCTGAGCCTTCAACAGAATCCGAGTTTCCTTGATACCAGGTGTCATTCGTTCCTTGTTCACTCCAAGCTACACGAAAAACAGTACAGCGCGAGTTGAGCAGCAGATGCTTCGTGCCCAAGTCGGCCGTACTGTTTGCACCCAGAGGCGCCTTGACCGGGCCAGCGGCCCGGCGCAGCATTCAGTTCGAGCCAGGTAAAGCATATCAGACGCGACCAGTTGAGTCAAGTGTCTATGAGCATTGTAACTGGTGCATTCTGAAACTGGTTGCTGTCGGCCCGGCAAGCCCAAGCAGCCAAGCAATCGATACAGAGTAGGAGGGTCATCTCGACTTGGCAGACCTTGCCCGGCCCCTTTCTTGCACGTCTTGGCGAATCTTGCGGAAGGTGTGACGTTCCAAGCGGACACACTGGTCTGCAACGACCGGGGAGCGCCACTACCCATCCCCCGGCTCCGCCTGCCCTAACTCGCATAGAAGTCCGTTGACATGCAAGCGAACCCTGGTGTCCTGCTGCCCCCAACGGACAACAGAGCATGGCGGCGCCGAGCAGAGTTCTTTCGCGAGACCCAGCGATACCTTCCAACTCATCGCCCGACGCCAAACCTTCTGGTGCCAATGTGAGGAGTCAGGGGTCAAAGCTGCTTGCCAGGTCCACTCAAGCGTGGTAGAATGCCTTCATAATGCGAGTAAGGAATTACGCCTGATGAACGATAAACTAACCCCGATCTATGTTGCCCGCCAGCTTCGCCAACGTGATCTCTTCTACGTCACCCCATCACTCCTTGCCGATCTCTTCCGACTGGACCGGCGGCGTGCCTACCGATTGATCGCACGACTCAAGGATAAGACCCTCATCACCGAGGTCGAGAAAGGGAAATACCTCCTTCTGGGACTTGAGCCGGAACGCGTGCTCTCCAATCCCCTCTTCATCGCCAGCCATCTGGTTGCCCCGGCGTACGTCTCCTACTGGTCAGCCCTCCACTTCTACGGATTCACCGAGCAGGTCCCCCTCACCACCTTTGTGGCGACCACGAAGAAGAAACGGCCGGTGACGTTTCGCGACTACCGCTTCCGATTCGTCACCATAAAGCCGGGCAAGTTCTTCGGCTATCGGCGAGAGGCGGTGGGCGACCTCCCGACAATGGTGGCCGATGAAGCCAAGGCCATCGTGGATAGCCTGGACCTCCCCGACTACGCCGGTGGCCTAGGAGAGATCGCGAAGGCTTTGCGTGCCGCCTTGGAGATCGTGGGGGTCGATACCTTGGTCCAATACGCCAATCAAATGGGCGACAAGAGTCTGGGCTCCCGTCTGGGCTATCTGCTGGAGAGCCTTGACCAGCCGGCAGAGGGACTGATCAAATCTGCTAGCCCAGTCAAGCTGGACGTATCCGGGTCCCGCAGCGGCGAGACCGATCCGCGCTGGCAGGTGGTCGTCAACGTACCCGAGCGTTCATTGGTTCCACAAGGAGTAGGCTAATGCTGACCAAGTCCCAGATTCAACGCATCGCGCAACGTAATGGCGTCGGTATGCAGGTCCAGGAGCGGGATTACCTGCAGCATCTGATCCTATGGCACCTCTACAGGCGCACTCAGATGCTGATCTTCAAGGGAGGCACGGCTCTGCGGCTGGTCTATGGCGGTAACCGATACTCAGAAGACCTCGACTTCAATGGTCCTGATGACACGTCGGAACTCAAGGCACTCTGGCGTGACGTCGTGGAAGGATTGGAGGACTTCGGAATCGTGGCCGAGACAAGAAACTTCTGGGACTCCGACGTGGGCTACAGCTTCGACGTGAGTTTCCAGGGGCCGCTCCACGACGGAAGGGATCGCAGCAAGGGCAAGGTGCGGGTGGACATCAACCAGCGGCAAGAGGAGGTGGCAACGCATCGAGAGCTCGTGAGCTCACCCTATGACGATGTGCGGCCGTTTGTGGTGACGGCGCTGGCTCTGGACCACCTCTTGGCCGAGAAGCTGCGGGCTCTGCTGGTGCGCGGGAAGCCACGCGACTTGTACGATATCTGGCTGCTTCTGAGACAAGGTGTGGAGCCTGACCTGACGTTGGTCGAACGCAAGCTGGCTCTCTACGACCGGGAATGGGAACGCGAGGCGCTGGAAGAGGCGATTGAGAACCTTCGCGCTGAGTGGGAGCGGGACCTTCGCCCACTGTTGCCGCAATTCGTGCCCTACGAGGTAGCACGGGAGCGTGTGGAGGGCTTGCTGCTGTCAGCTCATCCACCGAAGTGACTTGCCCTGCACCGCGAGTCTGGTATACTTACTATGTAAGTATTCTAGATGCAAGGAGGTAGCCTTGGGACGAAAGATCTTCCGAACCGGGAACAGCGCTGTCGTTTCGATCCCCCCTGAGGCATTGGAAGCACTCGGGCTGGAGCTGGGTGACGAGGTGACCGTCACAGTCGATCCGGAGCGTGAGCGCATTGTCCTCACACCGGCTACTCTGCCAGGCGTGCGGCCTGGTTTCCTCGACCGGGTAGATCGGTTCATCGAGAGGTACCAACCAGCGCTGAAAGCCTTGGCAGAGGAGTAGCACGTGGAGTATCTCACCCTCGAGGAGGTGTACCTACTGCACGAGCGACTGATCCAGCTGACGGGGGGCAGCAGAGGGCTGCGCGATCCCGGTCTGCTGGAGTCCGCGGTCGCGCGCCCACAGGCTTCCTTCGACGGTGAGGAACTCTACCCAGATCTGTGGACCAAGGCCGCTGCACTGCTGCAGTCGCTCATCAAGAACCATCCATTCGTGGATGGCAACAAGCGCACGGCAGTCACAGCCACAGCCATCTTCCTGGAGCTCAACCATCATCGCCTCATTGCTAGCAATGACGAGGTGCTCCATTTCGCGGTGCAGACGGCCGGAGGACAGGCAGAGCTGGAAGAGATAGCAGCTTGGCTGCAGGCGCACGCTTCAAAGGCGTGACCAAGAAATTTGCTCGCGCGTTGTCTGCGTACCGAAGCACCTCGTCGACCGTGCGCGGGCCGAGGTGGATCTCTGCTCCACCCTCGGTCAAGATTTCCTTCATCTCTTCGTGAGAGACCCCCATCATCTCAGCAGCCTTGCCGATGCTGACCTCGCCAGCCGTGTAGGCACGAATCACCATCTTTCTCCTCAGCTCCGGTTGGGACTGAAACAACGCATGCAGTACGCTGCACAACACGGCCTGGGGATGCCTTGTATCCCCAGGATGCCTCTTATCCCCCTTATCCGAAAATAGCCCGGTCCTCACGAGCTACCGGATCTCCCACTCGGTCTTGCTGATTCTGGTCGTCTTGGCCATACCTCCACCCTTCTGAATAGGAAAGACACCACGTCTGCATCAACGATGACTACGTCGCTCCTCGGGCGCTAAGTGTGACATCTTGCCGTCGCCACTCGCGGACGGCTGCGACGAAATCCTCCACCGGCTCATCCCCAGGCCAGCCACCCAGCATGGCGGCCAGCGCTCCGGCGTGGCGGCCAGTCCTCCGGGGTGGCGGCCAGCCCTCCGGGGTGGCAGCGAAGTCCTCAACCGGCTGGATTCCCTGGCGTTCGGCTAACGTGTACAGGTCGGCACCACGCCAGAAATCGGGGGATGATGAGGTGGGAGGCAGACTACGCTCCAGTTCAGCTAGAATCTGCATGATTGCGTGCAGCAGCTCACGTGGCGGCAGTTGGCGTAGAGCCCCAATTGCTTCATCAATCGTGGTAAGATCATCCCTCACCATATCACCTCCACGCTCAGAACCCTCACCTTGTCGCGGGCCAAGCGCTGTCCCCGAAGCCAACGGATCACAAACCGACCAGGAATCTGTTAGCTCCTCCCGTCCACTTTTCGGTCAGATTGTACGCCACAGACCACCAAGGACAAGAGTCCGAACGGTCCTCCAATAAGATCCCGCACACGACGTCGCCCATCTACCCGGCCAGGGGAATCCAACCCACGGGGATCCGCCAGCACGCCAGTACCCCGCGGGTCTCCATGAAGGCACGTCCACCCGGGCAACGACGATCTCCAGGTGCGGCGCTCAATGTCGCCAAGCGCAATCGGGGCAGGCCCGATAACTGGCCCATAAGAGAGGGGAGGACAGGAGAGCAGGGGAGAGGCAGTGCGGAGGACTAGTTGAGGTCTCGTAACGAAGTCACTGGTGAACGATAGCCGGCATTGATCATGCCACGCAATAGCCGGTCAGCCTCGCCGATGACCAAGTGGTCAGTGTCCACAAGCCGGGCCAGAACCCCAAGGGTTCCAGAAAGGGG
>CAZNRX010000167.1:0-4887 GCA_964575455.1 uncultured Anaerolineales bacterium
GAGGTGCTGCCGTACGTGTCCGGGCTACCCACGTCACTGACGGACAGACCATCCCCATCAGGGTCGCCGTCATTGCCCAGCACGTCAATCGTGAATGGCGTATACTCGTCGGTCGTCTCCGTGTCGTCCACAGCCTCCGGGGCAGCATTGGATGCACTCACCGTGACCTCCACGGTCGCTGTATCGGTGTTGGGCGGTGTGGCGGTGTCGCTCACCGTCACGGTGAACGTGACCGTGTAGTTCTCGCTCCGGTTCACCGGCTGGTAGGTCCAGTCCCCGGTCGCACCGTCGATGACCGCGCTGCCATACGCGGGCTGCGTGGTGATCCCGTAGCTCAACACGTCATCGTCGTCTGGATCGGTGGCAATTACCGTGCCGCTTGCATCCGTATTCTCATCGGTGGCGCCCGTGTCATCTTCCGCTGTCGGGCTGTCGTTGTCCGCCGTGACGCCAACTGTGACGGTGGCCGTGTCGGCGTTGCCGCCGCCATCGGTCACGGTGACGGTGAAGACTGCGCTGTAGTCCGCCGTGCGGTTGGCGGGCGTGTACGTCCAGTCCCCAGTTGCGGCCTGGATGGTGGCGCTGCCGTGCGCTGGCTGACTGGTGACACCGTAGCTCAACGCGTCATCCTCGTCTGGGTCGGTGGCGGTCACTGTGCCCGTGGCATTCATGTCCTCGTCGGTGGCACCGGTATCATCGTACGCTTTCGGCGCGTCGTTGTCCGCCATGATGGTGACAGTTACCGTCGCACTATCGGTGAGCGAGCCGTCGCTTGCCGTGTAGGTGAAGACCGCCGTGTAGCCCATCGTCCGGTTCTCGGGCGTGTAGGTCACCTCGCTGCCATCGGTCGAGGTGCTGCCGTACGTATCCGGGCTCCCCACGTCAACAACGGACAGCCCACCCCCGCCAGGGTCGTCGTCGTTGCTCAACACGTCGATGGTGACCGGCGTCTCCTCGTCCGTGCTCTCCACGTCGTCCACAGCATCAAGGGAAGCGCTGGATAAGGCACCGATCACCCAATCTGAAAAGGTTGTTTGATCGTCCGCACAGACCAAATTGGCCCCGGTATCGCTGCCGGCCCCTCGTTCAGCCCAGACCCAGGCCGAGCCGTTCCAGCGGGCCAGGCGCAGGCTGCTCTCATCCAGCCCGCCCAGCTCGCCATCCGTGTAGCCGACGCAGAGGT
Organism: uncultured Anaerolineales bacterium; assembly: GCA_964575455.1. Lineage (GTDB taxonomy): Bacteria > Chloroflexota > Anaerolineae > B4-G1 > B4-G1 > SKLM01. The sequence goes on from CAZNRX010000167.1 coordinate 1,184, forward strand.
CGGCCGCGTACCCGCTGCCGGTGGGGCTCAGCGTGTAGTAGCGGTCAAGGATGCTGTCCTGGTGGCCCTCCGCGTCCTCCTGAGCGTGGGCGCTCTCGGTGCGCCGCACGGTCAGGTGGGTGAGGCTGCCCTGCGTGGTCACGTCCACGGTGGCGTCGGCCAAGCCGAAGATCTGCTGTCCGGGCCCTGCGATGGCGCGATCCTCCTGCGTGATGGAGCCCGCTCCACGGGTCAGCGTGCCGTCGACGGTGACGATGTCGTCGGTCTCCACGGTGGCGCCGCCCGCGACGGTCAGGTCGTCGAACGTCGTGTCACCCTCAAGGACTTGCGCGCTGTTGCCGTTGAACGTAACCTGGTGACCGTTGGGGTGGAACGAGCCGCTGTTCGTCCAGTTGCCGGCCACGCCGATGTCTTCACAGTACTGCTGGACCGAGCCGTCGAGGGTGAGATGGTGGAACGGACCGTCTTCGTGGATGCCCTCCACAACCACCAGGGTGCTGCTGCCCGCCTCATAGGTCCCTTCGTTGTAGAAATCCCGAGCGCGGAACGTGCCATAGCCCTCGAGGGTGCTTCCCGACTGGATGTGCAGCTCATCGAGAGACCAACTGGAGCTGCCGTAGCCCACTATCTCGTTGGCGCCGGCCCAGGAGTAGATGGTGCTGCCATCTTCCTGAGTCACCTCGCCGCTCCCATCCGCATGGAGGGTGCTGTCCTGCAGGTAGATGTCTCCGGCGGATAGCTTGCCAGAGGTCATCAGAGAGAAGTGGCTCTCTTGGAGCTTCAGGGGATCCGAACAATCCCACGTTCCCCAGACGTCGACATCGGCTAACTGGATCCAGTAGCCACCCTGCTGCTGCACCTGATCACCAATCGAGACCTCAATGTTCCTTATCCGGGTATCGCAACGAAGATCCAGTTTGTGGCTGGTGTCGCCCTCGAAGGTGAAGTGGCTGTAGTCGCCCAGAAGGGTGAAGAGAGAGTGGCTCGTTACATCACCGTAGACGGTAAGGTCCCCGCTGTGCAGGTGGGCAAAACTCGAAGCAAGTGTGAGGTCCTTGACAGACTGCCCCCCGAGTTCGATGCTGTGACCGGCACTGATCGTCGCACAGTCGCTGTCACCGTCAGGGTAAGTGTCGGGATAGGACGTACCGCAAAACCAATTGTCGGCTTCGTTCCAAAGCCCAGAGTTCGTGGTACTACAATTGTGGGGGACTGCGTCGGCGCGCGCGACGGGCTTGGGTATCAGCCCCAGCGGCCCCAGCACCAGGGCGGCGCTGAGAAGAAGACGGAGGGCTTTGATCGTTGTGCTTATACTCAGAGGGCATGTTCGTGGCTTGCCGTTCATCGTTCTCTCCTCCTCTCACTCCTGCTTCTTCCAAGTCACCCTACTATATCAAACTCGTCACCCCCTGTCACTGTCGAAACCGGCAAGAAAACGACAGTCCCCGCACCGCGGGGACTGTCGTTCCTCACGTTCTGACTGCGTCGCGCTCTTGGTGGTCTTAGGTTGACATACGAGAGATGAGATTCGCTCTCAAGCCCGTCCAAAGCTCGCCAGGGTGCGTCATCCGTCCGGGTCCCCTGGCACCAATCCAACGCGCACGCCGTACGCGACCGCCTCGGCCCGGGTGGTCAAGTCGAAGCGGTCCTTAACCTGACTCACATGGTAGCGAACGGTACGCTCGCTGATGTAGAGCTCAGCAGCAATCTGCTTGTACGTCATCCCCTTAGCCACCAGGCGGAGCACCTCCACCTGCCGCCGCGAGAGGTCGAAGACCTTCCTTGGCTGCGCGAATCCGTTCAGCAGCCGGCCAGCGAGGCCCGGCGCCAGCGGCGGCTCGCCACGCGCGATCTTCGAGAGCAGGGAAAGGAACTCGTCGGCCTCGAGGCTCTTGAGCAGGTAGCCACTGGCTCCGCTGCGGACGGCTTCAAATAGATCGTCGTCGGACGCCGACACGGTGAGCATCACCACCTCCGTGTCGGGCATCTCGGCCTTGATTCTGGCCGTGGCCTCCAGCCCAGAGAGCTCCGGCATCTGCACGTCCATCAGGATCAGCTCGGGCCGCAGCTGCCGGGCGAGCTCCACGGCCTCACGCCCGTCGCTCGCCGTTCCCACCACGTCCATGCCGCGGGTCTCCACCAAGTTCTTGAGACCGTACAGGACGAGCGGGTGGTCGTCCACCAGCAGCACCCGCTGCTGGTGCAGCGCGTGTGCATCCGCATCCCGGCGCAGGGGCAGCGTCACGATGACATGCGTGCCTCGGCCAGGCACGGAGGAGACCTCCAGCGTGCCCCCCGCGTTGACCGCCCGCTCACGCATCATGTCCAGGCCGAAGTGGCCCGCAGCTCGCCAATCGGCGCTCAGGTTGAAACCCACCCCGTCGTCCGCGATCACCACCTGGACGGCGTCCCCGCTGGGGATGAAGACGATCTGGACGTGCCGGGCCCGGGCGTGCTTGCGGACGTTGATGAGCGCCTCTTGAATGATGCGCAGCACCTGGATCTGTGCCATCGGCGACAGCACGTCGTCGGTCAAGCTGGGATCGTGGACCAAGTTGACGGTCAAGCCGTGCATCTGGTGAATCTGTTCCAGATATTGTCCCAGCTCGTCGAAGAAGCCCTGCTCCGACAAGTCCGTCGCGCGCGTGCCAAGGATGAAATCGCGGATGTCGCTCCCGGCGTCGGCGACCACGGCGCTCAGGCGCGCCAAGCGAGCGGCGGCGGTACCAAGGTCACCAGCCTCGATCAGTTTGATGGTGGACTGTGTCTGTGTGCCCACGTAGCTTAGTACCTGGGCCACGCTGTCGTGCAGCTCGAGCCCCACGCGCTCGCGCTCCTCCATGATGGCGAGGGCACGCTGCTCCTCGATGATCCGCGCCTGCGCCTGCTTCCGTTCGGTGATATCCCGCCAGACGATCAGTCGCTCACCCAAGCGACGATGGTGATCGCAGAAGGGAGAGAGGCACAAATCTAGATGACACGGGGGATCCCCACCCACGCAGATCTCGGTCCGCGTCTCCGGCACGTCGATGAAGCGTTCCACAAGCTCAGGCCATCGGGCCAGGGCCTCCTCCACCGGTCGCCCGATGAGCGAGGAGGCAGATCCCAGAGCCTCGCAGGCGGCCTGGTTGGCATCCACCACGCGGTTCTCCTGGTCCAACACCAGCACGCCATCGATCATGCCCTCGACAAGCAGGTCGCGCGCCACCGGCAACAGATCGAACAGCCGCAGCCGATGCAGACTCCACAGGAACGTCAGCCCCGTCAAGGCAATGCCCAAGGGTACGAGATCACAGCCGGCCGCCGGCCCCAGGCCGAGCGAGCACGTCGCGCTGACCACCCATGGGAGCGGCACGCCGATCAACAGCGCCAGCGCCTGTCGGCGATAGACGCCTCGAAAGCGGCCGCTGGCCCAGATCAGAATGGCGCTGGCCGCGCTAACGAGGAGGTAAGCGTAAATCAATCCGATCCAGAACCAGGGGGCACGGCTGTAGATGACGTCGGCGCTATCCGACCGGACGCCGGGCGTGAAGCTGGCCGAGAGGAGGCCACGCTGGGCATTGGTGGCCGTCATCACCAGCGTAAGCGCGGGGATCACCCACAGCAGGGCGCGCTGGCCGCGCCTCAACCGATGATCCAACCGGGCGAAGGTATCTTCTCAATATTCCGGGGCAACTCTGATTCTCACAGGTTTCTGATGTTCC
>CAZNRX010000168.1:0-4878 GCA_964575455.1 uncultured Anaerolineales bacterium
GCACCGCTGTTGCAGTCTGGGTCCTGTGCGAAAAATGGCTGTTCTTCATTGCTGACCGGGATATAGGGTAGGGCAGGTTTCCATACCTGCCGGGAGTTGAACCGAAGCGTGGAAACCCGCCCCGCGTACGGTTGATGAAGAGGTGTTCTTACTGGCCCGATCGCCCGCGCCGCCAGGCCGCCTGTTCGGAGCGTCGGCAGCAGAAGGGTGAGGATCATCCATCCGTTGAGCGGCTTCTGGACCTTCATCACCGTCTCCTTTGCGCCCCGGTGCGACGCACCTGCCGTTGGTGCGTCGCACCTGGCCGGCCTCAGTACGTCACCGTCAGGCGATAGGCCTGGGTCGTCGAATGGTTGCCGGCTGTGTAGACGCGCACGTAGTACGTGCCCGGCCCCAGCGTGTGCGGCTCCAGCGCCATCGACGCGTCGCCCGGCTCGCCGTAGTAGTCGATCAGCTTGCCCCGCTTGCCTCCGACGGCAGGACCGTAGAGGCTGACGGTGCCGTTGCTGCTGGTGGGCGCGAACTGCTCCACCAAGACCTCCACCGTGGCCTGCGACGAGAGCTCGAAGAAGAAGTAGTCGTCCGGATCGTTGGGGTAGCCGCGGTACGTGGTGCCCGAGACCAGCGGGCCGTTTGCGTTCGTCGGATCCTTCTCCTGGCCGTTCGGCTCTGTTTCCCAGAGCACGTCTACTCGCTCGACGTTCGACCATCCGCTGTCCCCCGAGCTGTTGCGGGCCTTGACGCGGTAGTGGTAGCGGGCGGCGCCCCGTCCGTTGAAGTCATAGGACGTGTTCGCACCAGCGTATACTGTGGCGAAGTCGCTCCCAGCGGGCGTCGTGGCTTTCGCCGCCTCCTGGAGTACGTAGGACGTGGCCCGTGCGGCGGTGCTCCAGGAGACGGTGTAGCTGCCGTCGGCGCCGTTGCTGATGGCGTAGAGCGTGGGCGTCTCGGGGGGCGGCGGCCAGCGGCGGAGCACCAGGGGTAGATAGACGAAGATGTCTCCCTGAGTTGGCTCCGTCACGTGGACGTAGTCAGTCTTCGTCTCCGTATCCGAGCCACCGGGGCCGCTGACCGTCAGCGAGACCGTGTAATCACCGGCGGCGTCATACGTGTGGCTGGGGTTCTGAACGTTGCTAGTCGCCCCGTCACCGAAGTCCCACGACCACTCGGTGATGCTCCCCGTTGACTGGTCGGTGAAGTCGACGGTCAGCGGGCCAGGGCCGGAGATCGGGCTGCCGGTGAAAGCGGTCACCCGCGCGTGCTCGACGGTCACCGACTCGACGTTGCTCCAGCCACTGTCTCCCCCGGCGTTGGACGCCTTCACGCGGTAGTACCATACGCCCGGATCCTGGCCGCTGATCGTGTACTGCGAGCTGCTTCCGGTGTAGCGCGTTGTGGGGCTGGTGAAACCTTCGTCGTCGTCCTCTTGCAAGGTGTAGGTGTCCGCGCCGGTCACGCTCGACCAGTCCACCGTGTAGTCGCCATCGCCGTCCGGGTTGTCGACGGCATAAAGCGTTGGGGGATCCGGCCTCACCGTGACGGACTCCACATTGCTCCAGGTGCTCTCCCTCGCGCCGGCGGATGCCTTCACGCGATAATACCACGTGCCGGGGCTCTGACCATCGACGGCGTATGCTGTTGCGCTGCCGGCGTGGCGCGTGGTAGGGCTGGAAAAACTGTCGTTGTCGTCCTCCTGCAGCGTGTACGTGTCCGCGTCGGCCGCGCTCGACCAGGTCACCGTATAGTCGCCGTCCCCATCGGCGTTGGAGACAGCGTAAAGCGTCGGGGCCGGAGGTGGCCCGACGGCGTACTTTAGATCGCCGCTGACTTCGTCGTAGTAGCTAATATGAGGATAGCCGTCCCCGTCCAACGCCAGGGAGGTGTGCATGCCCACATCTCCCTCGCTGTCCGCCGTCTGGATGTGCCAGCCGGACGCGTCCCGGTAGGTGTACTTCAGGTCGTCATTGCTCGAGTCGGAGTAGCTGACGTGCGGGTAGTCACCCTCGTCAAGCGCCAGGCTGCTGTACCGGCCGACATGCCCTTTGCTGTCCACGGTCTCGTTGTGCCAGCCGGAAGCGTCGCGGTATGCGTACTTGAGGTCGCTGCTCACGTTGTCGTGGTGGCTGATGTGTGGGTAATCGCTCTCATCCAGCGCTATGGACGTGTCCCATCCGACGTACGGCTCGTTATCGACGGTCTGGACGTACCAGCCAGCCCCATCCCGACGGGCGTACTTCAGGCTCTTGTTGGTGCCGTCGTAATAGCTGATGTGTGGGTAGCCGCTCTTGTCCAGCGCCAGCGAGGGCCAACCACCCACATCTCCTTCGCTGTCCACGGTTTGGATGTGCCAGCCATATGTGTCTCGGTATGCATATCGCAGGTCCCAGTTGGACAAGTCGAGGTAGGCGATATGCGGGTAGCCGTTCCCGTCCAATGCCAGCGAGGTGTAGTAGCCGGCGTATCGCTCGCTATCCACAGTTTGGATGTGCCAGCCGGCTCCGTCCTGGTAGGCGTACTTCAGGGTATGATTGGCTTGCTCATGGTAGCTGATGTGGGGATAGCCGCTCTGATCCAGCGCCAGTGAGCTGAACAAGCCGGCGCGCTCGCCGTTGTCCACGGTCTGGATGTGCCAGCCGGACGCGTCCCGGTAGGCATATCTCAGGTCGTAGTTGGCCGCGTGGACGTAGGTGATATGCGGGTACCCGCTCGCGTCCAGGGCGAGGGACGTGTACTCGGTGACATCCCCCCCGCTGTCGACAACTTCAATATGCCAGCTGCCCCCGCTCTCCTCGGCGGCGGTGGGGCTCTGAACCACTGAACCACTGAGTGTACTGAACCCACTGACACCGCTGCCCGACTCATCGCCCGGCCCGTGCGATAGCCGCAGCGCCAGACCATCGGCGGCCGGGCCACCAGTGGCCCGGCCACTAGAGGCCTGTGGCGTCCTCAGCGATTCAGCCGCCCCCGCCCCCACGCTGCCGCTCAACGCCACCGTCAGCACAGTCACCAACGTTAATTCCCTCAAGAACCTTCGAGCCCGCATACCTCTTCTCTTGCCCCCCTGATCTAGGCCGTCGCACGCTTTCTCTCTAGCCCTGCCGCTCAGAGTATCCTCTGCCCCTCTTCCTCAACTTCTCGCGGAAGGCAACTGGCATCCGGCACACAGTATAGGTGGACAAGGGCTGACGTGCAAGCGCCAGGCGTCAACGGATCTCAAAGCAAACCGTCCTTGATTGGATGAGATACGCTCCGGGGAGAACAGTCTCGGGGCGATTGTGGCATGGGGCGGGGAGCGTCTCTCGGACGACGGATGCCTCTACGCGCGCTTGCAGCAGGCTTCGATGGCGGCCAGCAGCCGCTCCGGGGGATCGCCCTTGCTCACGAAGCCGTCGGCCCCGGCGCTCAGGGCCGCCTGGCGCGCCTCCGGCTGCCCGCTCAACGCGATCACGTCCGCCGAGGGGCAGAGATCGCGCAGTGTGCGGAGCACGCCCGGCTCGAAGCTGGGCAGCTCCCAATCCAGCAGCACCAGGTCGGGGGAGGCCGCCCTCACCCAGTCCAGCAGGCCGGTGGCGTTCACCGCTTCTCCCAGCACGTCGATGTCTGGCTGGTGTTCCAGAAGCAGTCGCAACGCCGAGCGCACCTTCGGCTGATCATCCGCCAGTAAGACGTCCATAGGCTCAGTTCTCACGTGGTCATGCCATCATCGTCCGTGCCGATAAAGGATCTCCATCTCGCTTCACACGGGCATGATAGCACAAAGACCCCCCGGCTGCTTCCGGCAACTGGGGAGTCTCTGACCTGGACACGTGGATGGTCTTTCTCCTGGTCAGCTGACCAGGCGTCGTGGTGCGATGCACCTGCCGTTGGTGCGTTGCACCTCGGGTTTGGTACGCCAGGTGCCTCGCACGCGGCTTGACGCTTGGCACGTGCAAGGCACCGTGGGCGCTCGTTGTCCAGGTGCCTCGCACTAACGGCAAGTGCAAGGCACCGTCGGGCCCCGGTGCGACGCTTCAGCCCTCCCAGGCTTCCAGGTATTCCTCCAGTTCGTCGGGCAGCTGCTGCTCCAGCAGGAAGTCGCGCACGAACTCCTGGTAGCGTTCTGGCGACGGGAAATGATCCTGCACGAAGTCTCGATCCACGAGCGTACCGGCTCGCTCGCCGATCCACTCCAGGTAGTTGGCGTAGGGCCACGCCGCCACTTCCCTCACCAGGCCATGTCTGACCGGGTTGGCATGGATGTAGCGACAGAGGTGGAGCAGCTGCGATTCATTCTGCACCTCTACGACGTTGTACGGCCCCTCGAACAGGGTGCCGCTGTGATCGTAGCGCCTGTTGTAGGCCTTGCTGTAGCTGTTGAAGACCCGCTGCGGCAGGAGACCGGCCGGATGCTCGCCGTCCTGCCGAACCAGGAAGTGGTAGTGGTTGGGCAGCAGGCAGTAGGCGATCGGGCTGAGATCGAGCGCTGTGGCATACTTCTTCATCTTGCGCAGGACGAAGATGTAGTTATCGGGCTCGCGAAACAGTGAGACGCGGTGTGCACCTCGGTTGTAGAGGTGATAGAAGTGGTCGACGCAGTAGTCGGGTCTTCTCGGCATTTGGGACTCCTTCCGGGCGTCGTGGTGCGATGCACCTGCCGTTGGTGCGTTGCACCTCGGGTTTGGTACGGCCAGGTGCCTCGCACGCGGCTTGACGCTTGGCACGTGCAAGGCACCGTCGGGCGCTCGTTGTCCAGGTGCCTCGCACGCGGCTTGACGCTTGGCACGTGCAAGGCACCGTCCAGTCGATCGATATTTCCGTGCCGTGGGCGGGGTGAGGGGGTCGGGGTCGCAGACCCCTCTGAGCGGGGGGGTGGAGTGCTGTCGGTCGGTGTCGCAGACC
>CAZNRX010000169.1:0-4750 GCA_964575455.1 uncultured Anaerolineales bacterium
GCAGGTGAGAGAAAGGAAGCAAGCGAGTAAGGGTGATGGCGCGGATAAGTTCCTTAAGTGAAAAACCCATAAGCCGTCGTCCGAGGAGACTTGCGGACTGGCTCAATCCGACGGGTGCGAGGAAGGTCCACTCACTGGTGGACAAGGTATACAAGCGGAAGAACTTGGAGCTGGCCTGGGAAAAAGTGCGACGGAACCGGGGGGCAGGAGGGGTGGATGGACAGAGTATCGTGGAGTTTGAAGAGGAGCTAGCTGAGCGACTGGACAAGCTTCACGAAGAGCTCAAGAGTGACACCTATCGGCCGCAACCGGTAAGAGAACACTTGATCCCAAAAGCAGGCCAGACGGGGAAGTATCGTGCGCTGGGAATCCCGACGGTGTACGATCGGGTGTGTCAGCAAGCGTTGCTGAACCGACTGGAATCGGTCTTCGAGCCGGTATTCGATGATGCTAGTTTTGGGTACCGGCGGGGGAGGTCGAGCAAGGATGCACTGCGCAAGATCTGGCGGGAGCTAGAGAGTGGATGTGAGTGGATCGTAGATGCCGACCTAAGGGACTTCTTTGGGTCGGTGGATCACGAGAAGCTGATGGCGTTGGTAGCCCAACGCATAGCCGATGGGCGGGTACTCCGACTGATCGAGAGTATGTTGCAAGCCGGCTGTATGGCGGAAGGGCAATGGCGACCGACAGAGCGAGGAACCCCTCAGGGTGGGGTGATCTCACCGTTGTTGAGCAACATCCTGCTGACACCGTTTGATCGGGAGATGCGACGGAGGGGGTATCAGTTGACGCGGTATGCTGATGACTGGGTAGTAACCTGTCGAAGCGGGGTCGAGGCAAAAGCCGCGCTAGTAGCCGCGCGGATGGTTCTTGAAGAGCTAGGGGTCGAGCTTCACAGCAAAAAGACCCGGATAGTGCACATCCGAGAGGGCTTTGAGTTCCTGGGGTACAAGATCAAACGAGGCACACGGCCACTCAAGCTGGCTGCGCATAGGATCCGTAGCGGGGCCAAGTCAGGAGGTCTGTATGCGTACCCACGTGAGAAGTCCATCCAGCATTTCAAGAACCAAATCCGAAGACTGACCCGACGTAACGCGCCCGTGAGCACTCAGGAGTTGATCGATCAGATCAACCCGGTGATTCGCGGATGGGGGAATTACTACTGCAAAGCGCATGTGCGCAAGCTCTTCAACCAACTCGACAGGTGGATCGTGCGACGAATCTGGTCACACCGCTCGAAGCGTTGGCGGAGTTGTGGCTGGAAGGAGTTGCCCGCGAGCAAGCTGTACGGCGAGTTGGGGCTTGTTAACCTGGTTTCACTCATACCTTCGTTGGCACGCGGTAGATAATGCACCTTTGTGAAAGCCTAGTACGGGAAATCCGTACGCTAGGTTTGAGCGGCGGACGGAGGCCAGCCCCCGAAAAGGGGCGCCTCCTCCGACCCGACAGCGATGAAGCGGGGTAATGCCTGTGGAGCGAAGGGGCCCTGCTATTGGTAGATCTTCCACCAAAATGGGAGGCAGGGGCGGCATGATAAAACTGTCCATCGGTCTGCAGGACCTGAGGAGGAAGATATACATCAAGGCGAAGGCCGACAAAGCCTGGCGCTTCTGGGGGCTATACGTTCACGTATGCAAGACGGAAACGCTTGCCAAGGCGTACGAAATGGCCAAGAAGAACAGAGGAGGTCCAGGGGCGGATGGGGTCACCTTTGAGGCCATTGAGGAGCAAGGCGTGGAAGCGTTTCTGGAGGAGATACGGGAACAACTGGTCACCGGCACGTACTGGCCCACAAGGAACAAGCGGAAGGAGATTCCCAAGGGAGATGGCAAGACGCGAGTCCTGGGGATTCCGACGATTCGCGACCGAGTGGTCCAGGGAGCGTTGAAGCTCATCTTGGAACCGATCTTCGAGGCAGATTTTCAGGAAGGTTCGTACGGGTACAGGCCTAAGCGAAGTGCTCACCAAGCAGTTGATCGGGTAGCAAGCGCAGTCGTGCAGTCGAAGACGAGAGTCATCGACGTAGACCTGAAGGCGTATTTCGACACGGTTCGGCACGATCTATTGCTGAGCAAAGTGGCGGAAAGGGTCAATGACGACGATGTGATGCGCTTGCTGAAGCGAATCCTGAAAGCCAGTGGGAAACGAGGTGTACCACAAGGAGGCGTGATTTCGCCGCTATTGGCGAATGTCTACCTCAATGAGGTGGACAAGATGCTGGCGCGAGCAAAGGAAGTCACCCGAAAAGGACAGTACACCCACATCGAGTATGTTCGTTATGCGGACGATATGGTGATACTGGTGGATGGACACCGAAGGTGGGATTGGCTGGAGAAGGCAGCGTACCAACGCCTACTTGAAGAACTGGCCAAGATAGATGTTCAACTCAATACAGAGAAGACCCGACTAGTGGATCTGACTCAAGGAGAGACGTTCAGCTTCCTGGGGTTCAACTTCCGACGAGTGAAGACGCGACGAGAAAAGTGGGGAGTGCTGATAATGCCGACGATGAAGGCGCGCAACTCCCTCTTGAGCAAGCTCAAGGAAGAGTTCCGGAGGTACCAGTCCCAGCCAGTGGAGAGGGTGGTTGAACGGATCAACCCGATCCTGAGAGGGTGGGTGAACTACTTTCGGATAGGACACTCTAGCCGGACCTTTGGGTACGTACGGTATTGGGTTGAGAAGAAGATCAGGCGACATTTGATGCGTGCACGGACGCGTCGGGGCTTCGGCTGGCATAGGTGGAGTGGGGAGTGGTTGTATCAAGCGCTGGGTCTGTATGGAGACTATGCGGTAAGGTACTATCATGACCCGAAAGCACTACCAGCTTGATAGGTCACATAACCCTTGGCGAAGAAGCCAATAGGACAGCCCAATACGGGAAATCCGTACGTTGGGTTGGACGAGGCGGGAGCTGGAAACGTGACTATGGGAGCCGGATTGAGGACCACCCGAAAGGTGTGGAGAAACCACCGGACCCTAAGGTGCGCGCGCCAGCTCTCGACCCTACAGAACTGAGCGTGGGGCACGAGGCGCGAGTGGTCGTCGATGAAGGCAAACAGAAACACCTGCCGTTCCTGGCCAGGGTTGGCAGGATCGGGGAGGTAGGGACCGTGCATGGCATCGCCCTGCCACAGATCGCCAAAGTGGTTCCGTTCGAAGCGTCGGTAGGGCTTGGGGCGCTGTTCGTCGAGGAGTTGAGCGGTGGTGGCATCGCGGCGAGCCAGATGGCGACGGAGCGTGCGAGGGGCGATGCGTTCCTCGGGGATCGGGTTGGTCTGGTCTAGGGAGAGGATCTTGATGATGGAGCGAGCGGAGCGATGGGGCTGCTCGCGTTTGAGGGTCTCGGCGCGATCGAGGGTCTCCTCCGAGATGGCCCGGGACTGGCCACGGTCGGAACGGCGCTTCGGCTTGAGCCCATCGAAGCCATCTTGGCGGTAGATTCGCTCCCAGCGGGCGAGGGTGGAGGGACTGACGGTGGAGCGAGAGGAGTTCGGTACATCGTAGTGTCGGCTCGCGATCTGCTCACGCAGTCTCTGTTTTCCGCCGGGTGGGTACTCGTCCCGGAGGAAGGGCAAGATGAGCGTGTATCTGAACAGCGCGATCTCGGTGCGTCGATCTTCGGCATTGGACATGGTTGGGCCTCCTTGACTCAGCTTGGCACCAGTGTACCAGAAGTCGGAGGCTCACATAATGCGAAAGTATGTTGGTCGGAGGGAACTGAGGGCGGTGGATCGAGAGCGAGGAGGTGGACAAATTGCCTGCAGGCTGGTGAAGGGCTTCCAAGCGTGCGAAGCTAAGCCGCGTGCGAAGCTAAGGAAGCGCAGCGGCCTAAGCCGTGGACTAGAAGGGGTCGGTCGGGGTGGCGGACAAGCGCGGCGACCAGAAGATGCGGGGTGGAACCCCCTCGGTTTGGAGCCAGTGGAGCACGAAGGAGAGCAGTTGATCGGCCTTGAAGTCAAGGTGAGGCAGCCGAACTTTGGCCTGGGCGTAGAGGTGTTCAGCCAATTGCCAGAAACGATGGGCGCGTTCCAGACGGCGCCGCTTGGCGCGGCTTGGAACTCGGTGGAGATGGCCTGGCGGCGCCGTGTCCGCCAGCTCCCTCAACGGCTCGACGCTCATCAAGCCGCGGAGCAGCAGATCGAACAGCAGCTCCCCCGCGCCGTAGGCGAAGGACGTGATCCACTCGCGGACCGTGGAGCGGACCGGGCCTCGGCCAACCACGCGTTCCATCAAGCGGTTGATGCCCAGCCCAGCCAGCAGATAGAGATACACGACCCATTGCAGGAGCGAGATCACGTAATGTCGGTAGGGATGCAAGAAGTCAGGGAGCAGGCTGTGGGTGCGCCCGCAGGCCTTGCAGCGGATGCGCTGCACGCGGATGCAATAGACCTCCAGACCGGTGAGGGCTTGTCGCTCGTAGGTGCCCCAGCGGATCAGGGCTTCGGTGGCTCGACAGTCGGGATGAGGACAGCGGTCGGGAAGAGCAAACAGGCCCCCCGGAAACGGCGTGGCCTCGGCGTAGTGCTTGGCAGAATGGGCGTAGTGTTGTACAATAACCACGTTGGGGCGCCTCCCTTCGTGGTCATCTCTGTCAAGATCGGGCCATTTCGGGAGGCGTTCTCCTTTCTCGCTTGCTTTTCCGCCATTATCCTCCCTTGTGCCGTTCCCGTCAACCTTGGAAGCGAAGCGGCTCGATCGGCCTCTCACGCTCCTTCTCTGTCACCTCCTGGCCCTTCAACCACTTCGA
>CAZNRX010000170.1:0-4712 GCA_964575455.1 uncultured Anaerolineales bacterium
CCCCTCCCAGGGAGGAGGGGACTGAGCCCATAGACCGATCCGTTTGATGGCGGATCCTGCTGAGTAGAACAGGAGTGTGTAGACTTGATGAGTAAGCGGCTGCGCTATGCTTTGATCGCCGTCGGCGTGATTCTGGCCATTCTTCTGATTGGCCCTTTTCTGGTGCCGATCCCGGCCCTTGAGGACACCGTACCGCCGGACGCGTTGGCTGATCCCGACAGCCGGTTTGTGGAAGTGAACGACCTGCAGATCCATTACAAGACCACCGGCGAGGGAGAGCCGACCATGATCCTCCTGCACGGCTTTGGGGCCAGCGTCTTCTCCTGGCGCGAGGTGATGGAGCCGCTGGGCGAGCTGGGCACCGTGATCGCGTTCGACCGGCCCGCCTTCGGCCTCACCGAGCGCCCCCTTTCCTGGGAGCCAGGCGCCAACCCCTACACGCCCGACGCCCAGGTAGACCTGGTGGTGGGCCTGATGGACGCCCTGGACGTCGACCAGGCGGTGCTCGTCGGCAACTCGGCCGGCGGCACCGTGGCCGTCAACGCCGCTCTGACCGACCCGGAGCGGCTCGAGGCCCTGGTGCTGGTGGACGCGGCCATCTACGTGGGCGGCGGCGCGCCACCCTGGATCCGGCCGCTGCTGCGCACCCCGCAGGTGAACCGGCTCGGCCCGCTCGTCGCCCGCCAGCTCGCGGTGCGAGGCGACGCCTTCCTCGAGAGCGCCTGGCACGATCCCAGCAAAATCACGCCAGAGATGCGCGCTGGCTATCGCAAGCCGCTGCGCGCCGAGAACTGGGACCGCGCGCTCTGGGAGCTGACCAAGGTCTCCCAGCAATCGGACTTGAGTGCGAGGGTCGACGAGATCACGGCCCTCGCTATGCCCTCGCTCGTCATCACTGGCGACGACGACCGCATCGTGCCCACCGAGCAAAGCGTGCGCCTCGGGCGCAAGATTCCGCAGGCGGAGCTGGTCGTCATCCCCGGCTGCGGTCACCTGCCCCACGAGGAGTGCCCCGAGCCCTTCCTGGACGCCGTGGAGGCTTTCCTTGCAGCAGCGGTGGACTGAGCGATGAGGAACGAGCGAGGCCAGACAAGGCATGGCGCTACCGAAAGACAGGTGCTCACGGTGCCTGGCACTTGGCGAAGCCGTCGTCAAGCGTGCCTAGCGGGGATGAACGGCATCCCGGGGATAAACGGCATCCCTGAGCAGCTGAGCCGCCAAGCTGCTAAGCCAGTGACTGGCACCTGCTGTCAACGCCCATCGAAAGGCTTCTTTCAGGGGAGTCAGGCATGAGAGAGACCTGGGAACAGAAGTCCAGCTTCATACGGCTTGAGAACCTCTGCAAGAGCTTCCAGGAGGGGCCGCACGTGCGGACCGTCCTGCGCGGCATCGACGCCTCCTTCGCACGCGGCGAGTCGGTGGCCATCGTCGGCGAGAGCGGGAGCGGCAAGAGCACCCTCTTGAACCTGATCAGCGGCATCGACGATGCCAACTGCGGCGCCATCTGGCTCGACGGCCAGAACCTGAACGCGCTTGACGAACGGCAGCGCACGCTCTTCCGCCGCCATCACGTCGGTTTCATCTTCCAGTTCTTCAACCTGCTCCCCACGCTGACCGTGTGGGAGAACGTGATCCTTCCGCTGGAGCTCAACGGCATCAACGGCACGGCTGCAAAGCAGCAGGTCCAATCCCTGCTCGACGCGGTGGGATTGGGCGACCGCGGCGACACCTTCCCCGACCGGCTCTCCGGCGGCGAGCAGCAGCGCATCGCCATCGCCCGCGCGCTGGTCCACGACCCGCGCCTGGTGCTGGCCGACGAGCCCACAGGAAACCTGGACGAGGAGACAGGCGACCAAGTCCTCACCCTGCTCGACCGTCTCACCCGACAGGCGGGCAAGAACCTGATTCTGGTGACGCACAGCACCGACGCCGCCGCGTACGCTGACCGCATCCTCTACTTGAGGGAAGGGCAGCTCACCCATGGCTGACGACGCGATGAGCCTCAGCCCCCACCATCTGGTTGAGCACCGCGCCGCCATGGCCCCGCGCACGCTGTGGAACGTGGGATGGCGCACCATCACCCGCCACGCCTGGCAGAGCGTGCTGATGATCCTCGGGATCGCCCTGGGCGTGGCCGTTGTCGTCGCCGTCGATCTGGCGAACGTCAGCGCCAGCCGCGCCTTCGATCTCAGCGTCGACTCGGTGGCCGGCCGCGCCACGCACTATGTGGTGGGGGGACCGCAGGGCCTGGACGAGGCCCTCTACGCCGACCTCCGACAGGCCGGCGTCGTGCGAGAGGCCGCCCCCGTCGTCACAGCCTACGCCACGTCGCCCCAACTGGATGGCCGCACGGTGCAGCTCCTGGGCGTCGATCCTTTTGCGGAGGCCCCCTTCCGCTCCTACTTCTCGGCGGGAGAGCCCGCCTCCATCGCGCAGCTGACCTCCTTCCTCACGCAGCCTGGCGCCGTACTCCTCGGATCCAATCTGGCTCAGCAGTATCAGGGGGATGAACGGCATCCCTTGGAGCCTGGCGCGACCCTGCAGCTCGAGATCGCCGGACGCCAGCGCGAGGTCGTCCTCACCGGCCTCCTCAATCCCGCGGACGATCTCAGTCGCCGCGCCCTGGAGGGCCTCATGCTCGCCGATATCGCCACGGCCCAGGAGCTGACCGGGCGCGTCGGTCGCCTGAACCGCATCGACTTGATCCTGCCCGAGCCAAGCGAGCCCAAGGCAGCCAAGATCGATACCCTCCTGTCCCGAGACACAGAGGACGCAGCCAACGTCCAGGTTCAGCCCGTGGAGATCCGCACCGGAGCCACCAAGCAGATGACGGCCGCCTTCCGCCTCAACCTGACCGCCCTGAGCCTGCTGGCCCTGGTGGTGGGCATGTTCCTGATCTACAACACCATGACCTTCTCGGTGGTCCAGCGACGCACGCTGTTCGGCGTCCTGCGCTCGCTAGGCGTCACCCGGCGCGAGGTGTTCGCCCTGGTGCTCGGGGAGTCGTTGATCATCGGCGTTATCAGCGCCGGCCTCGGCCTCGCGCTGGGCGTCCTGATGGGTCAATCGGCCGTCCAGATGGTCACCCGCACCATCAACGACCTCTACTTCGTGCTCACCGTGCGCGGCGTCGAGGTGCCGCTCATCAGCCTGCTCAAGGGAGCGGCGCTTGGCGTGGGGGCCACCGTGGCCGCCGCGGCGCCGCCCGCCCGCGAGGCCGCCACCGTCCCGCCGCGCGCCGCCCTCTCCCGCTCCGGCCTGGAGAGCAAGGCCGAGCGCGCCGCCACCCTGGCCGGCGTGGCCGGCGTCGCTCTGATCCTGGCCGGCGTGGCCACCCTGGCCCTGCCCACTAAAAGCCTGGTGGTGAGCTTCGGCGGCACCTTTGAGGTGATCCTCGGCTTCGCGCTGCTCACGCCTCTGGTGACGAAGACCCTGATGCACATCGTCCAACCCCCGCTGCAGCGCGCTCTCGGCGTCCTGGGGCGCATGGCACCGCGGGACGTGAGCAACTCCCTCAGCCGCACGGCCATCGCCGTGGCGGCGCTCATGGTCGCGATGTCCGTCACCATCGGCATCAGCCTCATGATCACCAGCTTCCGTCAGACCGTGATCGTCTGGCTCAGCGACGCGCTCCAGGGCGATATCGTCGTCTCCGCGCCCAGCGTCTCGGGCCTGCAGGACGTCACGCCGGTCGACCCCGAGGCTGCGCCCATCGTGGCCGACCATCCCAACGTCTCCCGGGTGGACCTGCTCCGTTCGACCAGCGTCGAATCCCCGCTGGGGCCGATTGACGTCGAGGCCGGCAACAGCCCGGACTACGGCGATGGCCTGCGCTATCTCGCCTCCGAGGGTTCCCCGCGAGAGACGTGGGCCGCCGTCCTCGATGGTCAGGCCGTGATCGTCTCCGAGCCACTGGCCAATCGCCTGGACCTTTCGCGATCAGACGCGCTGGACCTCTACACCAACGACGGGCTTCGCACCTTCCCCATCGTGGGGATCTACTACGACTACGCCTCGACCCGGGGGACAGCCATCATGTCGCTGTCGACCTACCGCGACGGATGGGACGACGACACCGTCACGGCCTTGATCCTCCAGCTGACGCCCGGCGCCGAGCCGGATCAGACAGCACGAGAGCTTGAGGAGGCCCTGGCACCCGTGCAGGGCCTGCTCGCCCGACCGAATCAGGCCATCCGCCAGGCCGCGTTGGCGATCTTCGACCGCACCTTCGCCATCACCGGCGCGCTCCAGGCGCTGGCCACCGTCGTGGCCTTCATCGGCGTCCTCAGCGCCCTGTTGGCCCTCCAGCTGGAGAAACAGCGCGAGTTCGGCATCCTGCGAGCGGTCGGGCTGACCGTTCGCGAGCTCCGCGGCCTGATCCTCCTGGAGACCGGTTTGATGGGAACCGTCGCTGGCCTGCTCTCCCTCCCGGCTGGTCTCGCCCTTGCCGTGATCCTGATCTACGTGATTAACCGCCGCTCCTTCGGCTGGACGCTTCAGATGGTTGTCACGGCAGCCCCATTCGTGCAGGCCGTCATCGTATCGCTGCTCGCGTCACTGCTGGCCGGCATCTATCCGGCCCTCCGCATGGGGGAGATAGCCCCGGCCGACGCGCTGCGCTACGAGTGAGGAGCGCACGGCACCTTGAGGATCGATCGACTTATTGATAGTAAACTTGACAGAAGCGAATCACCATGCCATAATGCCGTGCA
>CAZNRX010000171.1:0-4598 GCA_964575455.1 uncultured Anaerolineales bacterium
TGGGATATCGGGCGATGAGGCTATAGCCCTACTCGGCATTCCCGTTTGAGAATGACAAAGCCCTGCGCCTCGGGGGACATCCGTGTTTGGCCAGCTTGCGACTCGCCCCGGCGGGTGCTATACTGGTGCCGCCATGGATAGGAGGAGTGCAGGCCCGATTCTGGTGGTCTCTGGCCGTTGGCAGACGCGCGCTTTCCTGGCGGCGGAGCTGGGCGAGCGGGTGGAGCGTGACGTGGTGTCGGCGGCGGACGTGGACAGAGCTCTGGGGCTGATCAAGCTGATCGGCGTCGACCCGGCGCTAATCGTGGTCGACGCGGGCCAGCGCATAGGGCCCGGGGATGTAGAGCGTCTGCTGGAGGCAAAGCGGGAGGTGCCCCTGGTGTTGGTGGTCAGCCGCCTGCGACGTCAGGGGTTCGATGGCCTGCGGCAGCGATGCGCAGCGTATCTGGTGCGGCCGGTGCGCATTGGAACTGTTGCTCGATCCGTGGTGGAGCTTGTTGAGGGCGAGAGGGGCGACCTCTGACGGACGAATCGCGTCGTGTGGCACGAGTCGGGCGTCCAAGACGGCCTCTTCGGCGTAGCATCCCTCTAGCGCGCCTCCGACCGGCGGTTTAGTCGCGGGCGGGCTGTGCTGCGCTGCTGGCTCCAGTCGGTCCGGTAGACGACCATGGTCTTCCCGCCGGTGATGGTGCGCCTCTCCAGGGTGACCCGGTGTATGGTCTTGAGGAGGTCGTCCCGTTCCGCCAGTCCGGGGAACCAGTTGGGGAAGATGATCACGTAGTCCACGTCCTGCTCGGCCATGAAGTCGATGAGCCCGGAGGTGGTGTCGGGCCCTCTCAGGATGGGCATGACCTGGGGCGTCACCAGGCCGGCCAGGTCCACGATGCGCCTCTCCGAGACGTATGTGATGGCGCCGATGTCGTTCAGCGCCAGCAGGGCATCAGCCGGCGTGTGTTCCTTCACCCAGCGCCCCAGCGCGACGTGCATCTGGTTGATGTTGCTCACGTCCTGGGCGAAGTGGCGGGCCATGGTCGGCAGCCGCCAGGCGGTCCCCGAGACGACGAGAGCGATGACCAGGATGATCAGAGACGCTCGCGAACCGCGCCAGCGCCAGCTCCACCTCACAGCCAGCTTTCGGGCCTCCAGCAGGCCGATGACGCCGATGACGGCGTTGGAGGGGATGAGGGGGATCAGGTAGCGCCCGTGCTGGTAGAGGGTGGCGTGCAGAAAGGCATAGACGAGGGGCAGCCCTATGCTCCACGCGCTGAGGAGGCGCGCGCGGCGGAAGAGCGCGCCGATGCCCAGCACGAAGAAGGGAAGGAGCAGAGGGTTGTCCAGGATCAGGTAGCGGGACGCGAGGCTGAGAAAGGCGAGATCGGGGCGGAAGTCGAAGGCCGTCTTGGCGCTGAAGGTGTTGGGGAGGAGGTGACCCGAGCTGTGGAGGGAGAAGAGGGTGTAGGGGAGGACGAGGGCCGCGAAGATGGCGATGGCGGGGAGGAGGTGGGAAGCGTGAGACGTGAGGCGTGAGACGTGAAACGTGAAACGTGAAGCGTGAGGCGGGGAGGGTGATGCGCGGTCTTGCTTCTGGGGCGGGTGGTGCAGGATGAAGTCGGCTGCCGAGAGGGCGAAGAGCAGGGTGCCCTCGGGCCGGGTGAGGGCGGAGAGGCCGAACAGCGACGCTGTCCGCAGGGGGTATCGCTCGGGTCGTTCTCGGCCCAGGTAACTGCCGATGGCGAGCAGGCTGAGGGCGGCGAACAGGGGGGTCTCCAGCGCCGAGAGGCCCGCCCAGATGAGGCGGCCGTTGACGGCCGCTACGGCCCCGGCCAGCCCGGCGGCCCAGCGCTGGCCCGTGAGCTGCTTGGCCAGGCTGTAGGTGGCGATCAGGGTGAGCAAGAAGGAGGCGGCGCTGAGGAGCTGCCCGGTCAGCGGGAAGCGTCCGCCTACGGCGTATAGGCCAGCCAGTAGCAGCGTCCAGAGCGGCGCGGTGGACCCGGCGGTGGGCTCCCCCGGATTGAAGGCGAACCCGTCACCGCGGGCCAGGTTGCGCGCGAACTGGACGTGGATCCAGGCGTCGTCGAGCGGCACGCCGCCCTGACCGTCCGTCGCCCGGTGGGCGTGGAGGGCGAAGGCGAGCAGCAGAACGGCGCCGAGCAGGAGGAGGGCCGCCAGCCAGGGCCAGTCGTGGCGGTCGAGGGAGGGTCGGGTGCGGGGGGAGCTGCGCGGTCGTGGCCCGGCGTTGGAGGATGACGACCTGGTGTCTCTCACGTCACCGCCCGGGCCATCCCTCCGTCGACCAGCAGGTTGGCGCCGTTGATGAAGGACGCGGCGTCGGAGACGAGAAAGGCGGCGGCCGCGGCGAACTCCTCCGGCGTGCCCATGCGGCCCAAGGGAATATCGGCCGCGATCTTCTCTGCCTCAGCCTCCGGCGTGGTGTCGCTCCGCTGCGCCCGATCCTGCAGCAGCTGCTCCACCCGCGCCGTGCGGGTCCATCCCGGGCAGATAGCGTTGGCGCGGATGCCGAAGGGGGCCAGCTCGTTGGCCAGCGTCTTGATCAGCCCGGTGACGCCCAGGCGGAGGCTGTTGGAGAGGATCAGGTTGGGGAGGGGCTGCTTGACGGTGATAGACGTCATGGCCAGGATGGCGCCTGAGCCCTGCTCCTTCATCACCGGCACGGCAGCGTAGCAGAGGCGGACGGCGCTCATGAGCGTCAGCTGCGCCGCCTCCTCCCATTCGTCAGGAGTGAGATCGAGGAACTGCCCAGGCGGGGGGCCGCCGGCGTTGGTGATCAGAACGTCCAGCCGCCCGAATGCCTCCAGCACGGCCTGCACCAGCAGCTCGGCTGTCTCCGGCTGGGAGACGTCCGCCGGGAGCACCAGCACCCGTTGCCCCGTGGCCTGGCGGATGTCGTCGGCGGTCTCCCGCAGCGCGTCCTCACCTCGGGCGCAGACGGCGACGTGCGCTCCCTCCTGAGCCAGACGAAACGCCACGGCCCGGCCGAGCCCTTGGCTGGAGGCCGTGACCAGGGCGATCTTGTTCTTCAGTCCGAGATCCATGTGCTACCTCGCTTTCCCGAATTGACGGTCGCTTTCTCTGTCTTGTAGCAAAGGCATGGGCCGTTCCGGCACTCGAACTGGCTTACGTTCAGTCGAGCTCGAGCCTGAGCTCCGTCTGGCCCAGCTTGATCACGTCGCCGGTGGCGACGAGCGTCGGCTCTTCCACGGGCTGACCGTTGAGCAGCGTGCCGTTGCGGCTATCTCGATCCTCCAACCACCAATGGCCCTCCCGCCAGGACAGCAGGGCGTGCTGGGACGAGGCGTAGGTATCGGCGACGACGATGGTGTTGCTGGGCGAGCGCCCCATGGAGGTCACTGGCTGCAGTGGAAAGGCTCTTCCCGGCGGCGTCTCCTCCTCAGACTCATCTCCTGCCTCCAGGACCACCAGGCGGCCTCTGGGACGGCTCATGCTCCGCTCGGCGGTCGTTCCTCGAAGATCCCGCCAAAGCATGAGCAGGACTGCGCCCAGGAAGGCGTAGAGCAGCCCGGCCAACGCGATGCGGAGGATGAGGAGCAGGATGTCCATATCTCTTTGAAAGAAAGCGAAGCGACTACGTTGGCGCTCGAAGCGTTCACTCCCCCGACTTGGCGCCCAGCTCGGATCTGGTCAGGGTCGGCGTCTCCTCGTCAGAGGGGAGGGGGATGGGCGTGGGCGGGTCCTCGCCGTAGATGACCTCGACGCCGGCGAACGAGACCACGTCGCCGGAGTGAAGCACGCACTCCTCGACCGGGTAGCCGTTGATCCGGGTACCACCGGAGCTATCCAGGTCGTACAGCACCAGATGCCCGTAGCGCTGACGGATCTGAGCGTGATGACGAGAGATGCGCGGATCCTCAATGATGACGTCGTTGTCCAGGGCGCGCCCGATGGAGACGGAGGGCTGGTTGAGGTTGACGTGGCGCTCGCCCTCCAGAATCAGGAAGGGGCGCCCCTGCGGACCCTGCGGCTGAGGTTCCTCTGTCTCGCCAGCCTCGCTCGCTGACATCTCGCGGGTTCGCTCGACGCCTGAGTCTGGTCGGGTCCAGCGCGCCTCCACGCGGACGTCACCGGGAGGCAGGTGCTCATCTGGCTCGATATGCGCGACGGGCGGGGACTGTAGGGCGAGATCGGCCTTGGATACCAACTCCGTGATCTGATCGGCCAGCGCTTGCTCGGCTGGCATGCCGTCTTGCTCCTGTGAGCCCCCCGCTGCCAGCGCGTCGAAGTCCCTGGGGTTGAGGTAGATCCAGTATTCGGTGGGGGCCTGCGCGGCCTCGCCGGGCGCGCAGACCTGGTGTTCCTCTATGGCTCTCTCCAGGTGCATGGCGACCTTCATGGGCGAGATGCGGCCGGCAAACAGGCGGGCGAACGTGCCCTCGACAAGGCGTTCGGCCAGGTTCTCGAACTGTTCGATCTTGTTCATGTTGCGCATTATACGGGGGCCGACGACAAATGGCAAATGGTAACCGTTCACCTTGTGCTCCTAGCGGATCCGTGATCCGGAGCCCGTCGGATTGCGAAAAGTGACGTATGGCCCTTCATGTGGTATACTCAGATGGGCATGA
>CAZNRX010000172.1:0-4529 GCA_964575455.1 uncultured Anaerolineales bacterium
CTCTGGTCAGAGGCTGCCAGTCCACGCCCGAGGCCCAGGGCGAGGGCTGCCCCCAGGGGGACCGCCCGCGCTCCCAGCCCAGGCTCACCAGCGAGAACGACTCGTCGAAGACGCGATCGCCCTCCCTGCCCGGCGGGTGCCGGTCCGGGTAGTGCTCGATCCATCGCGTCCGCGCCGGATCCAGATGGAACCGGTGGACCACGACGGTCGCGATCCACTCCATCGCGTTCGTCACCGACTTGCCGCGGTTGTCCGGCAGCTCGGTGATGATCACGACAACGGGCTCCTGCCCTTGAGCAGGTCGATCATCCTCGTCTGAGTCCGTCAGGCCATAGATGCGCACCCGACAGCGGGCCTCAATCCCCTGTCCCCAAGGCTTGTATTGCAGCGTGACGTCGATCACCTCGGCCATCAGTCGGCCTCCTCGTCCACGGGCACCACGCGCTCGCCCTCCTCTCGCCAGCGTCGCCCGATGCGTCGACGACCCGGCTTGTCGAGCTGGCGACGCGCCTTGGTCTTGGCCTCCGCCTCGTCGTCGGCGTAGACCGACATCACGCGCGATTCCCCGACTATGACGCCGTACCGTTTCATCCGTTGTCCTCCTTGTCTCCATCAGATACGTAGGCGACCAGTTGCTCCCGGGTCACCGAGCCGGTCAGAAGCGCGATCCGAGCCGCGCTGTCCGACTGCAGCCAGCGGCGCGCCGACGAGGCCCGCCACACCTTGCTGCTCTCCAGATCCCGCACGGCACGGTACAGCACCGCGCACAGGACCTGGCGATAGTTCTCGGCCAGCGGGTCCAGGACACCTCCTCTGAGCCGTCGTCCTGACAGTCGTTCAGTTGGCACCGTTCATCGCCTCCCTCAGCTTCTTTCGCCGGTAGTCCTCGGCCTTCTCGAAGCTGCTCAGCCGCGTCACGCACCGCCCGTCGGGCAGCGCGCGGCCGAAGCTGTACAGGAGGACGTTGTAAGTATCCAGATGGGGAAGCTCGAGCTCCGCCTGGCGCATGTAGGCCACGTCGACCGGGTGCACCACGCTCCAGGCCTCCTTGACCAAGTCGAGCTGCTCTCGGACCCACTGATACTGGGTCCGGTAGTAGGCGACCCGACGCTTCAGATGCCTGACTCTTGCCTCTAGTTTGCGAATGCGTTCTTCGTCATTCACGCTCTTCCTCCCGTTGTCTCGGTTCAGTCAGTTGCCGGAAGGCGATGGCTGAGTACTGTAGGCCTCAGCCACCGCCAGAAAGCCATTGTTCCTAGTCCAGCGGATACCAGCGGGTGGCCAGATCCCATCCCCGGTTGTTGCGGCTGTCGGGGATTATCTCGCGTCTGCCTACTACCATCAGGCACACCTCGCGCAGTTTGCGCAGCATCCCCCGGACTTGCCTCAATCCAACGGTGCACGGTACGTGCAGCTGATACGGCGGTGTCATGCCGGGCAGCGTCGGGTGACGAGCGTACCGCTCGGCCCGCTCGCGCTTCCGAGGGTTGGCGTAGTCCTTGCACAGTCCGCAGTGGACCACCCCTTCCTCCGTCTCCGGCACCCCGTTCATCCTCCGGCATAGGGCCGCGGTCCAGATGCCCGGACAGGTTTCGACCAGGCTCAGCACGGTCACCGTCAGGTCGTCGTAGATGGCCTGTGGCGTCCGACGTGGCCCGCCAGGTTGACGCTCCTTGAGCCACGCCAGCTGCTCGCCCAGGCTCATCCCCTCCAACGGTATCACCACCTCGCCCGGCAAATGCGGCACCAGGTGTCGCCGGTAGTGCAAACCTGCCAGAACCCACCAGCACCTCGGCGTGAGTTCACCGCGCTGCTCAAGGCTCTCCAGCACGTCCTCGGCCCAACGACGCCGCTCATCGGCGCTGAAGTTACCCAGGTACACGTCGTAGGGGGACAGCACTCGTCCGGGCCGCACCAGGCCGTGCCTGGCGCTGAGGATGTACCAGGTGTCATACCGCCGCTCCACGTAGTACCGCGAGAGGCGGAACAGCGTGCCCTGATACAGATCCCGCGCCGGGGCCGGGTGCGACAGCTTTCGCTTGCTGCAGGCCACCAGCGCCGTGGCCATCAGATGCCCTCCCGATCCTCGGTGGTCCCGCACAGGAGATCCCGCCCTTTCCGCAGGGTCTCCTCCGCTTGAACCTCCTCGCACTGCCCACGCACGGCACAGTAGCGGCAGCGCCAGTTCTCGTCCGGGTCGTCCCACACACCCTCGGGCAGGCCCCCGCCGTTGCGGCTCATCAGGCCCGCCAGCTTCTGCGTGACGAAGATCTCCACCTGATCCACAGGCCGGAGCTCGACCTTGAGCACCTCCGGCTCGCTCATGTCCAGGTAGACGACCTGCGCCGTCTCCACCGTGACCCCGTTTTGCGCCAGAAGCCAGGCGTAGACGTTCAGTTGGTCGACGTGGGTGTCGTACGGCTGCGGATCGACGATCTCGACCTCGATCTCCTCGGCCTTGTACGCCGCGCCGCAGTCGTCGCACGTCAGCGTCGAGCCCTTGCGGGCGTACCACTGGTTCTCCCGGATGATGGCACCACACGCCGGACACGCGTACCGCTTCAGCGGCTTCGGCACGCGCTTGGTGGTCTTGTAGTCGACCAGCAAGCCCTCGTCCGGATAGACCACGTCTGGCTGGCCCGTGATCAGCATCCCGTCGAGGTCGGCGTAGAAGCGCCTCTCAATGATGGGGACAGACGTCGTCCCTTGGCCGTCTCCGTTGTGGTAGCCCTCGACGATGCTGTGGGCCAGCTGGCCTCGAAAGGCCCAGTAGGCCTGAGAGGGCTCGATCCAGTAGTCCACCTCCTCCTTCAGCACGACGCGGCGGTGGCACCCGATCAGCTCCGTGGCGCTGTAGCCCATCAGGTCGCGCGGTTGGTTGTTGGCGATGATGCCGCGCATGATCGGTGGGGTGAAGGGGCAGTGGTTCTTGCCCGTCACGTGCCGCTCGTAGGAGCACGTCAGGCACGCCTCGGGCTCGACCCGGCTGCCGTCCAGCTCGCAGATGAAGCCTTTGAATCCCATCAGTTGTCCTCCCGTTCTGTTCAGTTCTCAATCCCGCTGACTGACGCGCAGTCCCCCGCAAGCCGTAGCTCACGGGGGACCGTTGGCGTCGTTACGAAGCGGCTAGGTATTCAGTTGTGGACGCGAAGAGAAGGCCGCTAGAACGGAATGTCCTCCTCCCGCTCGACCGCGGGCACGTCGGGCCCGGACGTGCGCTGACCACCACCCAAGAGGACGACGTCGCCCTTGTATGGCGTCACGTGGACCTCGGTGCGGTACCGGGTCTGCCCGTCGTCGCCCTCCCAGGAGCGCGTCCGGGTCTCCCCCGCCACCATCACCTTCTTGCCCTTGGTGAGGTGCTGCGCCAGCCCCTCGGCGCGCTTGCCCCACACCACGGGTCGACGCGGTCACCCGCGCTGAACCACTCGGTGTGTTCGTGTTCGCCGAAGCCCGTGGTGGCCGCGACGGAGAAGCTCGCCTTGGCGGTGTCGTTCTGACCCACGTGGACCAGTTCGGCATCGCCACCCAGGTTGCCTACGGCTGGAGTCCAGCCATCGTCTGCTGGTTGTATCCTCTTGCCATCTGTGTGCCTCCTTGTGCATAATACCCTTGTCGGTTGTACGTACGTTTGTGCCATCGCAGTGCGATGGAGCAGTTAGTCTACGTGCGTGAGGCGACCACGAGCTCGGCCGCTTTACGCAGGTCGCTGGAGCGGGCCTTCTCCACCAGCCAGTCGATCAGGCCGGGATCGGCCTCCTCGATCTCACCCAGCGGCTTCCCCTTGTACTCCGGATGGCGCTTCGTCCCGAACGGCATCGTCACCGCCAGGGCGTCCTCCAGGGACGTCGGGCCGTGGCCGTTACCTCCGATGCCGTTGCCCGGTTTGAGCTGCGCCAGGTAGCGCGAAGCGACCCTCACCTTCGGGTCGTCCGCCTTCCTGGCCAGGTAGCCGATGACGTAGTTCCGGTCCTCCTCCAGAATCTCGCCCAGCGTCCGGCCCTCGTACTTGCCGAAGTCAACCTCGACAGCACGAGCCCGCCGGGTGGTCTCCTCGGAGACCGCGGGGACGTCGATGTCCATATCGCCATCGCCCGTCCCGTTGCCGCCGGGATGACCGTTGCCACCCCCACCGCCGTGGCCGTTGCCACCGCTGACGGACGTGCCTGATCCGTAGGCCTGGATGGCCTTCGCCAGCTCGCCCCGCAGCCGCCGATAGCCGGCGTCGCTGAAGGAACGGCCGCTCTGATCGTAGGCCGCCCAGATGCGCGGCATCGAGTACAGGTAGCGCCCCAGGCCGAACTTGGCGCAGGCCCGCTTGAACGCCTGGGCCACCGCGCTGGTGAAGGCGTTCTCGTCGCTCAGCTTGCACTCCCCGCCGTTCTGGCGCGTCAGGCCGCCGACCGTGAGCCGACAGAGCACCATCACCCGGTCGTTGGCCGCGATCACCTTGTACTCGTCGCGCCACCCCGGGTCCACCTGGTCGAGCCGATCGGCATAGCGCCGCGGATCGACGTAGGCCAGCCCCA
>CAZNRX010000173.1:0-4447 GCA_964575455.1 uncultured Anaerolineales bacterium
AGGTCTTGCCGGTGCCGGTCTCCATCTCCACGGAGAAGTCGCGGCTGCCCAGCTCAGGGGACTTGGGGATGGGGGTGCCGTTGTGGAGGTGGGGGTCGTTCTGGACGGCCTGGAGGTTGGCGAGGAGGTCGTCGTCGGAGAGGAGCAGGCGGTTGCCGACGACGCCGTTCTCGGAGACGAGGGCGAGAGACCCTAAAGGTTTCCATCACATACCTCGTCAACACATTATCCTCAGCCAGCTCAAAGCCCCCGGGCATCTGAAATCCGCGACGAAAACCTTTAGGGTCTGGTCTACTCCAGAAGAATCGAAGCGATCGGTTTCACGTCCACATGGACTCCGTGACTATCCAAGAACGCCGCACGCCCACCGAACCAGTCCATGGTCACATCGCGCTGGACCCGCGTTGGCCGCTCGGAAAGCACCGCGTGGTAGGAGGAGAAGGGCCAGTCGCGGAAATCGTCGACGAATCCGTGGAGCTGGGGGTTCTGGTGAATGTACGTGACCAGGTGAGCGAAGTACTCGTCCGTGGTCACCTCAACGCGGTGGAAGGGATGATCAAACAGGCTCCTGGTTCGCCCGTAGGCTCTGTTGAATGCCTTGGCGTACGAGTTGAAGAGGTTAGCGAACTGCTGGCTGGGTGCCAAGACCCTAAAGGTTTCTGAAACCTTTAGGGTCTCCTCCCGCTGCTCCTGCGGCGTCTTCGTCCGAATCAGGAGGTGAAAGTGTTTCCTCATCAGACAGTAGGCGTAGGTGAAAGCGACAGGCTCAATGTATTTGGCGTAGCGCTGCAGGAAGAAGCGATAGTTGCGCTGCTCTAGGAATACGTTCTCGCCGTTGGTGCCGCGGTTGTAGATGTGGTAGTAGACAGCGTATTCTAGTGGAGATGGACCTGGCATCTTTTCGCTCATAAGACTCTGGACGTTTGCAGGCCAGACCTTTAGGGTTTGAGCAGGCCTCTCTGTAGCGAATGGCGGTGCGCCGGCCGGGGTCGCTGTACGCGCTTGGGGTGCTCTCCGGAAACCCTAAAGGTCTTGGGATGGTCATCATATCACCTTCAGCAGGCACTGCATGGCGTGGATGATGCCCTTTGACAGACCCAGATCACGTTCGATCTCGGCGATCGACACGGCGCTTGTCACGCTCATGCCTCCAGCATCCCCGCCAGATCCTCGGGAAACCCCACTATCCCCCGCCCCTCGGCCGCCGTCCACAGCTGTCGATCGAAGGTCGCCACGGTCACCGTCTCGTCCATCCCGTCCTGCCACACCAGCGCCGAGGCTAGGTGGACGGCGTCGTACCCTCGAAGCCCCAGCTCCCACGCCAGCTCGTCGGCCCGGGCCACCAGGACCTCCGTCGCCTGCACCCGCACCAGGCTCGGCCACTCGCTGCGGAACACCTGCAAGGCCGAGGCCGCTTCCTCTCGCGTTAGCGTTCCCACACGGACGGCCTTCGCCAGCGCCGCCGCTGTCTCCGCCCGGCTGATGAGGGAGGTGCCCACCGCTTCCGCCGTGGCGATGGCCTCGGCCACCTCTCGCGAGCCGGGTTCGGCGACGTAGCGCTTGACCAGGGCGCTGGCATCCAGGTAGAGGATCATGGTTGCGCCTCAGGTGACCGGCACTTTGAAGTCGACTGCCGCTTCGGATCGACCTGCTGGTGCAGCAGATCGATCCCGGTGTGTAGAATCCTCCTGCAAGTGCCGGTCACCTTCTTCCCAATCACTCTCGATCCTCCAGGAGCAGATCGGCCACGATGCGCTTGCCCCGGGCCTGCGCCACCGGGGCCGACGGCTGCAGTTTCTGCTCGTTCCAGGCGATCAGCCCGGCCTGTCTTAACCTGTCGAGCTGTGCCTCGGTCGATTCGGTCACGGGCACGATGCGCCCGATGGGCTTGCCGTGCCGCGTGATCACCACGGTCTGGCCGGCCTCGACCTGGCGCAGGTAGCTGCTCAGATGGGTCTTTAGATCCCGGACGCCTGTCTCGGTCATATCGTTCCTCCTTGTAATGTAGTCACATTATACCATAACTAACCACAACAGGGAACGTTACACCCAGACCTTCACCGGGTTCACCTTCTCTGAATTGCCGCACGCTAGATCACCTTCAGCAGGCACTGCATCGCCAGGTTGACCTTCTGCGAATCGTCCAGCGCGATGTCCGCTCAAGGCGGCAGCGAACGGGTCTTCACTCTCGGAAGAATCGCTTCAGCAGATCGGCCAGCTCCGCGGTCACTACAGCCCAATCCGGCAGCGACCGTGGCATCACCTGCCGCGCCAGGTCACGCTCCCAGTACACTCCCGCCTCCTCAAGATCCTGCGGCCTCAAGAACGCCGCAACGGTCGGTTCATCCAAGCCTTTGTGCCGACACTTCTCTTCCAGCATAGAGCGCACAAGCGAGACGTCAAGGGCCGGTCTCTTCTCCTTCAACAACCGCCAGACGTCGTAGTAATCCCGCGCCTTGCCGCGCTGGAGGATGCTGCGCATCTTCTCCGCCAGAATCTCCTCCAGCGCATACGTCAGGACCAGCGGGCGCAGCGAGGGAAAGAACGGCAGCACCATTTCCCGTCGCTCCGGCGTCAGCAGCACCGGCTCGTCCAGGGTGACGTCGAAGAGAAGACGCGCCGGGTGATCCAGCGGCCCGACAAACTGCGCGCGCATCCGGGCCGCGCCGTTCGCCCGGTGGAAGTCGACGAGCTGCACCCTCATCCCGTGGGCGACGTCCACCTGGGCGAACCACCGCTCGACGTGCGTTCGCAACGCCTCGGAGGGGAAGGCGGGAAGGACCGAAAAGTCGAGATCGACCGAGTGCCGCCAGTCATCAAAGTAGATCAGACGCAGCGCGGTGCCCCCCTTGAGACAGAAGGTTTCGGACAGGGGAGACACCTGACCCAGGGCGTCCAGCACGCAGAGCATGGCATACTCATGTTCAGCCTGTCCCACGCCAAGCTTGAACCTACCAGCTATCTGCCGCAGCTCGCGCTCGGTGATCATCAGTGCTCCCGCCACTCCAGCAGCTGCCGCTCCGGCACGTTGACGACGAGGCGCCAGTGCGCGTTGCGCGGCCCTTCGCGCGGCCCCGATGGCTCGAGTCGGGCGTAGCTGTGGCCGCCACCGTTCTCCAGTTCCGATAGCAACCTCTCGTCCCCCAGGCCCAACAGCTCCATCCAGAACCCCAGCCGCCGCGCGGCGGCTTGGTTCTGCAGGCGTAAGGCGTAACGCACCAGCCTCTCCCAATCCAGCTCCTGGCTCCCGAACCAGAGCCCCTTCGCCGGCTCCAGCACACCGCCGGCCAGCCCGGGATGATCAAATCCGTCGGCGATGGTCTTTTCCCGCTCCGCCATGTGGACGTCTTTCCCCAGGAAAGAGATTGTCTGGTAGCCGAAGAACTTATGGGGCGTGAGGGTGACGAAGCGATAGGTGAGGCCATCGACGGTGACCGGGCCTTTTCGGCGGGTGGTGGCGACGATGACGGGGTTGGGCCGGCGCTCGGTGTAGCCGTAGTAGTGCAGGGCAGTGGCGTAGCCCAGGTAGTAGGGCTCCACCAGCGAGGCGGCGATCACGTACTCGTGCTCGGCCCAGTCCGCCTGCGGGCCAGCTGCCAGGGGGACGATCATATAGGTGCCTCGCTCCAGCCGCTTGATCCACTGTTTTCGGTTCAGCCGATGGAGCAACTTGCGGACGTCGGCCTCGGTATCACCGAGAACAGCGCGGGCATCCTCGATCGTGAACACGCTCTCTCCAGCTGCTGAGAGGCTGCTGAGCAGGAGGGACTCTCGCTCACTCAGCGTCCGCGACACGGGTTGATCGGACATTTGATTCCTGGTTTGATGCACGATAATGCCATTTGGAGGAAGTATTATACCATAAAAAGGGATTCCCGCTTCGTACGTTCAGGTGACCGGCACTTGCGAGATTAAGGTAGGTGCCGCGATGCACATGCGTCGCGCCAGCGTACGATGACGTGTCAAAGCCGATCTTGAAGTGCCGGTCACCTCGCTGCACGCTAGATCACCTTCAGCAGGCACTGCATGGCCAGGTTGACCTTCTGCGAATCGTCGAGGGCGGTGTCCAGGCAGACGAAGGTGGTCTCCTTGTCGAGCGGCAGGGCGTCGATGGTGGCGTTGTGGAGGTCGTCGTCGAGGGAGATGAAGAAGTGAGAGGGCTGCGAGGTGCCTGGCACTGTCGCTCCGCTCAACGACGTGCCAGGCACCGGTTCGTCCGTCACCCGATGGACACGATTGCTCTCCAGGTCCAGTGGCTCGATCTGTGCGTTGAGGCTGTAGCCGAGCTTGAGGATGACTTCGTAGATGACGTCGCGCGGGTCGGCGTCCTTCTCCAGGCCGCGGTCGAAGAGGGTGAGTTGTTCCTCCAGGGCCTCGGCGCGGTCGCCCTCCGGCGGCTCCCACTGGCGGAAGGTGGAGGGGGCGAGTTTGAAGACTTTGAAGCCCA
>CAZNRX010000174.1:0-4425 GCA_964575455.1 uncultured Anaerolineales bacterium
GGACGCGGATGCGGGAGGACTACGAGCCGCGCCACGCCTATCCGCCGGTGGTCGTCGTCTCACCCGCGAACGCGCAGCAGCGGTCGCATCAGCCCTGGAACGCGCTGCCATCGTCGCTCTCGGCGCCGATGGATCGACATTTCAAGGTTGTGGGAGGGGCATCATCCGATAGGGAGGGAGTGCGATATGACCATGAGCGCCGCGCTTGATGCAACCCGACGCCTCGATTGGGGCCGTAAACGGCGTAAGAGCAGCCGGTCGGTCGGGCTGCTGCGCCTTCTCGGGAGGGATGACGTGATTGATATGCTCGAACGCCGGCACGGTTACTTTCCCAAGGTCTTCGCCTGGCGCGGATGCCGCTACGACGTCTATGCCGTCGAGCGCTGCTGGACCATCACGCGACGCGGCCTGCGCGGCCAGGTCGAGCGCTACTGCTTTCGCGTCCGGGCTCGGCCGCGCTCCGGCAAGTCCCGCGCCGGCGAGACCTTCGAGATCTACCAGGACCTCCAGAACAGCACCTGGCATATGCAGCGCCGAGTCGCCTAGCACACGCCAGCGCAAAGCATCCACCAGTCTATGCTCGCGAGAGATCGCCAGATCCCGACTCTGCACCAAGCTCACAAGGCAGCGTGGCCAAACAAGCTCAAGGAGGGTGTGTCACCCCCGCCATCTGGCTCCAGTCGCCCATAACCTCCGACACCCCAACTCTCCTCCAGTTTACAAACATCCTTTTCGTGGTACCATACGCTTGGCCCTGACCCCCGCCTCAAGTCGCAGCCTTCCCCGCTCGGGTAGGCTGCGCGCGCCGTCGGTGGTGGTCAGTTTCTCGACAAACGTCGCCTGACCAAGCGCTTCGACGAGCGTATCACCCGGCGAAAGGAGACACGTGCTTGGCTTGACCCTTGACCAACTGTTCATCCTGATCGGCGTTGGCGTTGCCCTCCTCGTTCTGCTGCTGGTGCTTCGGACCCTGCTCAGATTGACCAAGGTGATGCTCCGGTTCGGCTGTCTGGGGATTGTCATCGTCCTGGTCATTGTCTTCGCCCTGATGCATGGTCTCAGTGGGTGAGCTCGCCCAGGTCTGCAAGCTCTGCGAGGAGAGCTCGCCCCTTATCGCGGGCTGGCTCGGCCTCTGCGCGGGCTGCATCCGCGAGCGGCCCGATCCTCCGCCGCTCGTGGTCAGCACGCTGCTCGTCCCCGGCTACGTCGACGCCGCGGAGGTCGGCCGCATCGCCCACCTCATCGCTGATCAGAGCCCGGACGTACCCTACGTGCTCCTGGGCTTCGCGCCGCACTTCCTCTTCCCCGACCTGCCGCCCACCTCTGTGCGTCACGCCGAGGAGGCCGAAGCCGCCGCCCGCGAGGCCGGGCTGACCCCCGTGCGCGTCGGCAACCGCCATCTCCTCTCCCGTGCTTACTAGGGGGCAAGCCGACGTCCGGCTCTGGTCTCCAAGCTCTAGCCGGGTCGGCAAACCCGGCGATTTCGCGCTCAGTATGGGGGATCGCGAGAAAGCCGACCTACATAGCCACAACACGTAGGGCAGGTTTCCATACCTGCCGCTGGGGGTTGATAGACTTGCTTCGAAAACCCCCGTTTCATCGCGCTGGACAAACCGGGCCAAAGCTCCTATAATGCCTCACTTGGAGAGACTCAATGCGTTGTCCCGATTGCGGAAGCAAAGTCCCGGATCACGTCACCCTCTGCCCCCACTGTGGAGAGATGGTGGAGACACAACCCTCTCGCATCACCGCTGCGCCGAAAGAGGCGGAACGCCCCGCTGAACCCAAGAGCGAGCCCGGCGCGGGCCTGCGTCCCTTCCTCCTGTGGGGCATCGGCTTCATCGTCCTGCTGGTCCTCAGCGTTGCCGCGGGCGCCTACCTGGGCGTCCGTCGCGGGGAGCAGGAGCGGGCACGGCGGCTGGAGCGAGAGGTGCAGCAGCACTATGAGACCGGGCTCCGGCACCTGGACGACGGGAACTACCAGCTCGCCGAGGCCGAGTTCGACTACGTGCTTCAGATCGAACCCCGTCACAGCGGGGCCGAACAGGGCCTGGTGGAGATTGAGGCGCGCCTGAAGGCCGATCCCACCCCCACCAAGAAGCCCGAGGAGCCCATCGCAGAGCAGCTGTATCGGGAGGCCGCGTCCCACGTCGAGGCCGAGCGGTGGCAGGAGGCTGCCTCTGTGCTCACCTCCCTTCGTCAGCTCGATCCCGCCTACAAGCCGGAGCAGGTGGAGGACATGCTCTTCCAGAGCCGCTACCAGGCCGGGATGGCCCTGCTGGAGGAGGGCGATTTCGAGCTGGGCATCTTCTACCTCGACCGGGCGGTGGCGCTGCGGCCGCTCGACGAGGAAGCGAGCACCGAGCGGCGCCTGGCCAAGAGATACGTCGAGGCCCTCAGCTACTGGGGGGCCGACTGGGAGCAGTGCATCGCCCATTTCGAGGAGCTCTACCGCATCGCGCCTCAGTACAGGGACGTCTTCCAGCGGCTCTACCAGGCCCACGTGCGGTATGCGGAGGCCTGGGAGAGCCAGGGGGAGATGTGCCCCGCCGCGGAGCAGTACGAGCAGGCGCTGCGTTTGATGAACAGCGCCGACACGGAGGCAAAACACGCCGAGGCAGCCGAGATCTGCAGCAATGCCACGCCCACCCCGGTGCCCACGATCGAGGGGTCGCGGCCGGTCACCAAGACCGCCCTGCCGCCGGGCTTCAACGCCGGCCGGCTCGCCTACCCGCTCTATGATACCGCCACCGGTGGGTGGGACGTCTACGCCCTCTTCGCCGACGGGCGTCTACTCCAGATGGCCTCGGACGCGGATCAGCCGGTCTGGATGTGGAACAGCGACGCGCTGGGCTACCGGGATCGCCTCGCGCCCGGCATCTCGCTGCTGCCGTCCCTGCAGGCAGCGCCGCAGCGGTTGGCCGCCGGTGCGGGCCTGGCCTGGCCCACGTTCTCGCCCGACGGGCAGCGCATGGCCTACGCCGCCCGCGACGAGGCCGGTTTCTGGCAGATCTTCCTCCGCCCGACCGAGGGCTCGGCCGAGCCGCAGCTTCACGCCGCGGGCTGGGGGCCGGCCTGGGGGCCGACCGGCCTTCTGGCCTGGACCGGATGCGAGCCGAGCAACGGCGAGACCTGTGGCATCTTCATCGACAACCCGGACGACGATCAGCCGGGCACCCGCGTCAGCGGGAACAGCAGCGACGTCGCCCTCAGTTGGTCGCCCGGTGGCAACCAGCTGGCCTACATGTCCGATCACACCGGCAACTGGGACATCTATATCTACAACCTGGAGGGCGGCTTCCAGGTGCTGACGGACCACCCCGCCTCCGATGGCCTGCCGGCCTGGTCGCCCGACGGCTCCGCCATCGCCTTCGTCTCCAACCGTGACGGCGCGTGGAGCATCTACCTGATGCAGCCCGGCGGCGAGGACCCCCGGCAGGTGATCTCGCTGGGCCCCAACTACCCCAACTGGACCCAGCAGCGCCTCTCCTGGGCGCCCTAGCCTGCCACCTACCCACTCGCCCGCCACCTATACGCTCACGAGGGATCGCCATATCGCGCGTCGTCAGCATCCACAGCTCGCCAGCCATCAGCACGCTCGCCAAGGATCGTCAGATCCTGGCGCATTGGACGGGTAGTCTACACTTCCGTCCAAGCGGGCTTATCGGAGAATCAGCCGCAACGCGCACGCCAGCTTGACGCAAGGCAATCGCACATGATGAGACTTCCGAATTTTGTGTTCAGGACTGCGCTCAAGAATCACGTTTCGCAGGGCCAAGAGGGTAATAGAGGGGTGGGGGGCGTAGAAAATTCGGAAGTCTAAGGACATGCTCTCCATATGCGATCGCCCTGCAGCTTGACGAGAACGCCCTTGGGCGGTATACTATAATCCAACGGGGCGTGGCGCAGATGGCTAGCGCGCTGCGTTTGGGACGCAGAGGTCGCCGGTTCAAGTCCGGCCGCCCCGACTGGTTGTGCGGGTGTTGCAAAATGGTATTGCCGCAGCCTTCCAAGCTGCTGTTGCGGGTTCGATTCCCGCCACCCGCTCTCATCAATGCCCTCCGCGGCGGCTGGTGCAAGCCAGCCGCTGAGTGACGCAGACACTCGGCTGTAGGGGCCCATAGCTCAGTGGACAGAGCGGCCGGCTCATAACCGGTTGGTCCTTGGTTCGAATCCAAGTGGGCCCACTTTTGACCCCCTTCTGAATGCACCAGTGCACTGTAGCTTACTCCCGCAATAAAAACTGCTCCACTTCGCGGGTCCTCAGTCGGCTTCATCGGTGCCAGTAATGCCTGCTTTGGAGGTTGGAGATGATGAATCAGCAAGGTGTCGCAACTGCCCGGTTCGGCGAAGACCTCGTCGAGGAATTCGGGGATCAGTACGTCGTTTACTACGATCACGGCGACCCGGATATGAGCGAGAACG
>CAZNRX010000175.1:0-4404 GCA_964575455.1 uncultured Anaerolineales bacterium
CATCGGCCCTTGCCGACAACCCGCACCTGCATCAGCAGGCTACCGCTTCCAGCTCGTCTGCCACATAGGTGCCATATGCCCCAAAATAGAATCCGCCAGAGCGGTGTGGGAAGGGCGGGAGGGGTGTCGTCCGTCACCACTCCCTCTCCCCCGCGAGCGCGCGGGGGCGCGCGGGAGCGTCACCCGGCACGCGCTCGGTCAGAACCTCCCGCACCGCGCTGCCCAGCCGCCGCAGGCCCTCGTCGATCCGTTCGGGCGGGTGCGCGGCGAAGTTGAGCCGCAGCGACGAGGCCTCAGATGGCTGCGTCGACCAGGGTGACCGCGTCGACCCAGCCTGCGGGAAGAAGACGGACCCCACGGCGAACGCCACGCCGTGCTCGATGGCGGTGAGATAGAGCTCGCCGGCCGGGACGCGCGTCGGCAGCGTCACCCAGAGGCAGAGCCCGCCCTCTGGCCGGGTCCACCCCATCCCCTCCGGCATGCGACGGGCGAGGCCGGTCAGCATGGCGTCGCGCCGCTCGCCATAGACGCGGCGGACCGTCTCCAGGTGGGCCGGAAGCCGTCCACTCTCCAGGTACCAGGCCAGCGCCCGCTGCATCAGCGGACCGGTCAGGAGATCGGCGGCCCGCTTGCCGCGGATAAGCCGCTCCCGCAGCCGCTGCGGCGCCACCACGTAGCCGATGCGAATGCCGGGCAGCAGGAACTTGGAGAAGGAGTTGAGGTAGACCACGTGCTTGTCCCCATCCAACGCCCTGAGCGAGGGGATCGAGGGGCCCTGGTAGCGCAGCTCCGAGCAGACGCCGTCCTCCAGAATAGGGACGTCTTGACGGCGCGCCAGCCGCAGCAGCTCCCGCCGCCGCTCAAGGCTGAGCGTCACGCCAGTCGGGTTGTGGAAGGCGGGGATGGTGTAGATGAGGCGGGGATCGTGCGCCAGGATCAGCTCCTCCAGGAGGTCCACGCGCAGGCCCTCCTCGTCCACGGGCACGCCGATCACCTGGACGCCGTGCCAGCGGAAGACGTCGAGCGCGCCCAGATAGGTGGGGCTCCCCGTGATCACGGAGTCGCCGGGCTCGGTGAATGCCCGGGCCGCCAGATCGAGGGCCTGCTGTGAGCCGGAGATGACCAGCACGTCCCGGACGTCGATCCGGATCCCCTCCGCAGCCAGCAGCCGGACGATGGCGGCGCGGAGGGGCCTGTAGCCGGCGGCCTCGTCGTACTGGAGCGCCTCGCCGCCATCCCGCCGCAGGACCTGGTTGATCGCCTCGCGGAAGTCGCGCACGGGCAGGTGATCGGTGGCGGGGGCGCCCATGGCGAACGAGATGAGGTCAGGATGCTGGGCCAGGTGGAGCATGTCGGCCAGCATCCCGCTGGCCGAGACGCCCGCCGGACCCAACAGGGTCGATTCCCAATCGTAGGGGGTCTGCCGCGCCGCCCGGGCGCGCTGCTGACGATCGGTGACGAAGGTGCCCCGCCCCACGTGGGCCTCCACCCAGCCCTCCACCTCCAGCTCGGCGTAGGCGTTGACCGCAGTGACCCGGCTCACGCCCAGGTCGCTGGCCAGCGTGCGGGTGGCGGGCAGCCGCGCACCCGGCAGCAAGAGGCCGCGCTCGATGCGCTCCTGGAGCTGATCCTTGATCTGCAGGTATAAGGGTGTGTCGGCGCTCCCGTTCAGGTCGATGTCCATTCTACTTGCCAATTATAAGTCCAATTGCCCTCTTTGCATAGGGCCAATCACCCGCCAGTTCGGGCAGTCCAATCCTGGCCCCTGCCGTCAACGCCCATCGAAAGCCCCGCATGCTGGAGGCCCAGCACCGTGGACGTGCTGGGCCTCGGTCCATCCTGGCGGTCGATCCTCCGCTGAGCGTTCCCCGGCGCCTATCCTCCCAAGGCGAACCGACTGAGGTGACAGACCGGCACCCGGAGCACGTTGGCGTCCGCGTCCCGGACGTACGTCGAGGGCGGCGAACACGTGGTGGCCGCGTCCTCCCACGCGCTGCCCGTCCAGCGGTAGAGGCGCAGGTCGTTCTCGTCGATCCCCTCCACGTCGGTATCGCTGTAGTGGATGGTGATGGTGATCGGCTTGCGCAGCTGCGGCAGACAGGGATACGGGCCTGCAGAGCCCAAGACGGTGACACCAGCTTCCGCGGGCACTGCTCCGCCGGAAACCGGCCCCACGTGCTGAAGGTCGGTCGACGGGCCCCGCATCACCAGCGGCAGGTAGATCTGGACGAGATGCACGGTCACGCTGGCCTGGTCGCTGGCGTAGACGGGGTTGCCGCCGCCGTCGGTGCCGGAGACGACGAGCGTGTCCGTCAACACCTCCCCAGGGCCGCCGGAGACGGTGGCGGTGAAGGTGCAGCGGTAGCAGTGGCGAGGAGGCAGCGTGGCCAACTCGCAGTCGCTGCCCAGCAGGTCCGAGTTGGCCAGGTCGGTCACGTCGCCGTAGGGATCGTCCATCAGGCTGGAGAGGGTGACGCTGTAGACCGGGCTGGCGTTGCTGATCAGCGCGGTGAACGCTACGTCCCCGCCGGGCGCGGCCACGACGCCGGGATCGGCGGTCTTGGCCACCGAGATCACGGCCGGCTCCGGCCCGAACAGGAGCTCCAGGTCGAAGGCGTGACCCGCGAACTGGACCCCGGGGGAGAGAGGGTGCGTCGGCGAGAGACGGGGGGTGTATGCCAGCGTGGCCGTCTGAACCAGGGCCCCGGGCGGGACCGAGATCGTGGTCGTGAGGCCCTGCGCGTCGGTGTAGACGATGGTGCCGCCCTCGTCGGGGTCGATGTGGGCTCCGGTCTTGCCGTTGACGACGTTGACCACCGCGAAGTTGGTGTAGGTGACCGGGGCATAGCCCTGAACGTGGATCGCCCCGCCGGTGTCGATCCACGGCAGGTGCCGGGCATCGAAGCTCAGGACGTCTCCCGGCTGGCCGCCCGCGCCGGCCATCTCCCGCGTCGTCGTGGGCGGAGCACCGCCGTCGATGCCGCGGGGCACGGTGAGGGGGTCCACCGAGACGACGTCGGCGAAGGCGCTGCCGACGAGGTTCTCGACCTGGCCCTCCAGCCGCACGGTGTTGCCGGCAGCATCCACCGCCTGATCGACGCCCTGCAGGTCGAGGTCGAAGATGATGGCCGCGTGGGCGGGGGAGAAGTCGATGGTGTCGTTGCCGACCGTGTCCGACACCACGTCCGCGCTGCCCGGTCCCTCAAGGATCGTGTCATCCCCCTGATCGCCGATCTGGACATCGCTGTCAGCCCCCCCCATCAAGACGTCGTGACCGGGTCCGCCGAACTGGACGTCCTTGCCAAAACCGCCCTCGAGGTGGTCGTGGCCCTGCCCGCCTTCCATCTCGTCGGCGAACGTGCTGCCGATGATCCTGTCGTGCCCATCGTTGCCGTAGAGGAAGATCTGGTTGTCGCGGAGACTGGCGAAGGCACCACGGTTCACGTCCTGGAGATCAATGAGGTTGTCTCCAGGCCCTCCGTTGACGACGATCTTCCTGACGTCGTGGCTGTGCACGGAGTCCCCATTTCCATCGGTAACGAGGACCCCGCTGACCAGCACGCCACCATACTGTTCCTGCTTGATGATGACTTCGTCGTCGCCGTCACTGGTGACCGTGAGAGTGCCGGTCCCTGCATCCCAATCGATGGTCAGCTTGGCCAGGGCGGGTTGGGAGAGGGCCGCGGAGAGGCAGAGGACGAGGAGCAGGGCCGCCAGACTGCTGACCAGTACGTTGCGCGTCCTATCTGTGATCATGATGCACCTCCTTGTTTGAACGTCCCGAGCGCCGGTAGTCCGCCGGTCGCCGGGTTGACGGGTCGCCGGGTTGACGGGTCGCCGGGTTGACGGGTCGCCGGGCCGCCGGGCCGCCGGGCCGCCGGGTCGCCGGGCCGCCGGGCCGCCGGGTCGCCGGGCCGCCGGGTCGCCGGGCCGCCGGGTCGCCGGGCCGCCGGGCCGCCGGGAGCTAAACCTCCCGGCTAAAAGCTCAACCCTGCTCCGCAGGCTAGACCACCACAGCCCGCCCAGCGGGGTTCCGCTATCAGCTCGGCGGTTCAGCGCCGTGCGAACCCGGTCGAAAGCCCAATCCCGCTCCCCAGGCTAGACCACCACAGCCCGCCCAGCGGGGTCCCGCTATCAGCTCGCCGGTTCAGCGCCGTGCGACCCGGTCGAAGGCCCAATCCCGCTCCGCAGGCTGCACCACCACAGCCCGCCCAGCGGGGTTCCGCTATCAGCTCGGCGGTTCAGCGCCGTGCGAACCCGGTCGAAGGCCCAATCCCGCTCCGCAGGCTAGACCACCACAGCCCGCCCAGCGGGGTCCCGCTATCAGCTCGGCGGTTCAGCGCCGTGCGAACCCGGTCGAAGGCCCAATCCCGCTCCGCAGGCTGCACCACCACAGCCCGCGCA
>CAZNRX010000176.1:0-4393 GCA_964575455.1 uncultured Anaerolineales bacterium
TGCGTTGATCCAATTGTTAAGGTTCACCCGCTTGACTTCCTATAGCAGGTCTTTCTCGAGGAGGAACAAGAGCAACTCGGAGACGATGTCGGCCGCTTCCTGGGTGGCGTCTCTCGAGACAGCTCTCTCCAGGGCTTTCTCGAGCCTGGCCGCTACCGTCTTGGTGGGGAGAAGCATTCTCAGTAGGCGGTTCATATGTTCTCCTTGGGAGAAAGCTTTCTGGGCGATCTGATCCTGACGGATGCTACAGAACGTTCATTGGACGTGTTGCGTTGGTTCTGTCCATCGTCGTGGTGCAGCACAGCGCCAGGCACCAGTATACCGGGGGACGGCTGTTTGTGTCAAGATTCGCGTGGTGCATAGGTCAACACGTTCTTTTTTTTGGGAGATACCTGGGCGCATCCACGTGGGACAGTTGAGCTCTGGAGGCAAAGACGTAGTGTTCAGAAATCGGCAGCCTCGTGTTCGTGTTTCCTGGTTCCTTGACCCAACTGGTCGCAGCTGATAGGATAGGGGTGAGAACGGACGTTCTCATTGGGCCAACGCCGTGAAAGACCACCGTGAAAGTGGTATTTCAAGGCGGAATCAGCCCTTAGGAAGGCCGTTTTGCGCCGTGAAAACCGATCCTGACGGGGTTGAATTGCGCCGCGAAAACCCCGGACGTCTCTGAGGACAACAGCCCTACCCGGCAGAACCAGCCAGCAAAGGAGCAACGATGACCTGGAACGAGGCCGTCGACGCCTTTCTCGCCACGCACCGATCGAGCACTGCCACCCAGTACCGCCGTGCCCTGGACGATTTCGTCACCTGGTACCGAGGCAGCTACGGCGAACCCCTTGAACCGAAGCTCCTCACCGATGAAGAGGTCCGAGAATGGCGGGCCTACCTCACCGGTGTCAAGAAGTACGCCGCATCCACGGTCAATCTCAAGCTCTCGGCACTCAAAGGCGTCTTGCGTCACGTCGGCCGACACGTCGAGGTCAACGGCGTCCGGAAGGTGCAACAGCCAGTGGATCCGCTCAGCGCGCGGGGTCTGGGCCGCCTGCTGCGCGCGGTGAAGAACCATCACTGGGAGCCCGAGTGGATGTAGCGGAGGAATGTCGCGTTGGGCCGCCGTTTGTGCCAGGCGTAGTGGCCACTGCGTGATACTCCCAGCTCCTTGCAGATGCGACTGGCCGAGAACTCGTCCCGGTGGTCGTCAATGAACTGAAGCCTCATCTGGGGCAAGGTCTTTGAGTAATCAAGGACAGATGCCTGGTGATGTTACACTTGTGTATCACAACAAAATCAATAGATGCAGTTGAGCTTGACAGAGCTGAGGTTCTGTGATACTATGTGCATAAGCATCCAAGGATGAATAGCTATTCAAGCGAAGAGGAGTTGACAAGACGATGTCCCTCGATTCGCGGGCACTGCACAAGAAGGCATACGAAATCCGACGGCGCAACTTGATCATGATCTATGAAGCAGGAGGTGGCCACACAGGTGGCGATCTATCCTCAGCCGATATTCTGGCTGCGCTGTACCTCAATGGCGTGTTGAACGTTGATCCCCAAAACCCCCGTGCTCCCGATCGCGACCGGTTCTTTATGAGCAAGGGGCATGGCTCAGGCTTGCTCTACACGGCCCTCGCCTTTGCCGGTTTCTTCCCGAAGGAGGAGCTTGCCACTTTCATGAAGCCCCTTTCTCGCCTGAATGGACATCCCAGCGTTCAGGTCCCGGGAGTCGAGGCGAACACTGGAGCGTTGGGGCATGGGTTATCGATGGCGGTGGGAGCGGCTCTGGCTGCGAAGATGGATGGCGCATCGTGGCGAGCATTCGTACTCACAGGGGATGGTGAGCTCCAGGAAGGCAGCAACTGGGAGGCTGCCATGGCCGCTGCGCAGTATCAACTGGACAACCTGACGCTGCTCGTCGATCGCAACCGATTTCAGATGGTCGACCGGACCGAGCGCATCATTGGCCTCGAACCCTTGGCCGACAAATGGCGCGCCTTTGGTTGGTCGGTCCGGGAGATCAATGGACACGATCATGCTGAGATCATGCGTGCTCTCACGACCCTTCCCTTTGAGATCGGAAAGCCCAACTGCGTGCTTGCCTACACACACAAAGGGGAGGGCGTGTCGTTCATCAAGGACCGCGCCGGTTGGCATCACCGGGTACCGACGGAGGAGGAACTGAGCACTGCGCTGGAAGAATTGAGAGGGGCTGTTCAATGAGCGAGCTACACGATTGCCGCAATGCGTTTGCCAGCGCTGTAGAGAACATTGCGCGAGGGGATCGGCGGGTCGTCGCACTCTGTAACGATTCGGTCAGTTCAGCTAAGCTTTCCCATTTTGGCGAAGCCTTCCCGGATCGACTCTTCAACGTAGGGATCGCTGAGCAGA
Source organism: uncultured Anaerolineales bacterium (assembly GCA_964575455.1). GTDB lineage: Bacteria > Chloroflexota > Anaerolineae > B4-G1 > B4-G1 > SKLM01. The sequence continues at coordinate 2,388 of CAZNRX010000176.1, forward strand.
ATATGGTGGGCATGGCGTCTGGGATGGCCAACGGTGGCAAGATCCCATTCGTGGCCAGCGCCGCCTGTTTCCTGACGGGGCGGGCGCTCGAGCAGATCAAGAATGACGTGGCCTACACGGACACCAACGTGAAGCTGTGTGGCGTGAGCACCGGGCTGGCCTACGGACCTTTGGGGGGGACGCACCACTCCATAGAGGATATCGCGTGGCTCCGCGCTATTGCCAATGTGACCATCATCGTGCCCGCCGACTCGGTGGAGACAGAGCAGGCTGTTCGAGCTGCGGCTGACTTCGTCGGGCCGGTCTATCTGCGCCTCAGCCGTATGGGAGTGCCCGTCGTCCACGATGCGGATTACGAATTCGAGATTGGCAAGGCCGCGCGTCTGCGGGATGGGGATGACGTCACGTTGGCCGCCTGTGGCACGCTGGTCCCGCGTGCTTTGGAGGCGGCGGCGATGCTGGAGGAGGAGGGCGTGCAGGCCCGCGTCCTCAACATCGCCACGGTCAAACCCATCGACCGCGAGGCGATCGTCGAGGCGGCCGTCGAGACGGGCGGCATCGTCACGGCGGAAGAGCACACGATCTACGGGGGGTTCGGCAGTGCCGTGGCCGAGGTCGTCGCGACGACACATCCAGTGCCGATGCGCATTCTCGGTGTCCCTGGGGTCTTTGCCCCTACGGGGTCGCCCGAATTCCTGTTCGAGCACTTTGGCCTCACGCCGGAGGGGATCGGCGACGCCGCGCGCGATCTGATCGAGCAATCCGCTCCATCCGTATCCACACAGGCGATGTGATGGAACATCCTCTCCAGGTCTATTACTGCGGTGAGGAGGCAACGACCCGGCTGATCCGATACTGTCATTCCCGTCAACTCGATCGCTTTCTGCTAGTCTGCGATCAGAATACGTATCGAGCCTTGGGCCACTCGTTAGAGCGTTCGCTCACGGGACGTGGCTGCGATATACAGACGGTGGTCCTACGCGGGACGGAGGTGCTGGCCGACGAGAAGCGCGTCTTGGAGGTCTTAAAGCAGGCCCATGGCCAGAAGCGCACGTATCTGGCGGTCGGCTCGGGGACGGTCACCGACATCACGCGGTACGCCAGCTACTGCGCCAGGAACACTTTCATCTCGCTGCCCACGGCGCCCTCGGTGGATGCGTATGCCTCCATGGGCGCCGCGCTGATCGTCGATGGCTACAAGACCACGCTCCCAAGTCACGGCCCGGTCGCCATCTTTGCGCATCAGCCGACCCTGTGCGAGGCGCCGCATCGACTGATCGCCGCCGGCTTCGGCGATATGGTGGGCAAGTACGTCGCCCTGGCAGATTGGCAGCTCGCGGCATTGCTTGTGGATGAACCCTATATCGAGGACATCGCTCGGAGGGCTCGCCAGGCGCTGCTGGATTGCGTGGCGCACGTTGACGAGATCGGGGAGGCTTCGGCGACTGGCGTCGAGGCGCTGATGGCTGCTCTGATTGAGTCCGGCCTTTGCATGGCAGCGTGCGGCAATTCTCGACCAGCCTCCGGGTCTGAGCATCTATTCTCCCACTTCTGGGAGATGAGATGGTTGCAGGGAGCGTGCCCGCCGGCCCTTCACGGAGCCAAGGTGGGCATTGGCGCGGTCCTGGCTGCGCGACGGTACGCTGTCATCCGCAGTCTGACGCAAGAGCAGATCGCCGTCCGGCTTGATGAGAGCCCTCTGCCGGATCGGCAGGGCCAAATCCGACATATTCGGGCCACCTACGGGCCGGCGGCCGATCAGATCATCACCGGCTATCAGCCCTTCCTTGATATGCTGGAGAGGGAATTCGAGCCATTAAGGCGGAGCATCAGGACCCATTGGCCGGCGATTCGCGAGATCGCTGCCAGCGTGCCACCGGCTCGGGAAATCGCGGATTTGCTGGGACGGGCCGGAGGGCCCGGTAGTCCCGAGGAACTCGGGCTTGCCGCAGAGGATGTGAAGCAGGCGCTGGCGTCCTCGCGCTATCTGCGCAACCGCTTCACCG
>CAZNRX010000177.1:0-4355 GCA_964575455.1 uncultured Anaerolineales bacterium
CTCAGCAAGGGGGTGGGGCGTACGCCGAGGCGCTCCGCAAGGCGGCGGAGGCGGCCACCGAGGAGGTCTACCGTCGGGCTGAGGTGCAGATTGAGGCGGCCCCGGTCCGGGTGCTGTTTCCCATGCTGCTCTTCCTCTTCACGCCCGTGATTGTCCTGGTGGTCTACCCCCTGGCGGCGCAGTTGCTGGGATCGATCACGGTGGGGTCTCTGCCCTAATGCTCTTTCACACAACAGAGCTTGACTTCTCCGTTGCTCTCAGCCCTAGTCCCGGGGGCGGTCGGCCCAAGATGCGGCTAGTAACGCGCGTTAGTCGCCCCGAGGATGGGGCTCAGGGCGGTTGGGACCTCCAGGTTAGATGCGTGAAATGGCACTAGCACGTATGGGACACGTATGGGAGGTGATGTCTATCAGGCGAAAGCGAGCGTAGGGTTGATCTAGGATCGTTGGATCGACGGTTACATAGAGGATCAGGTTGAGTAGAGGGAGGCATACATGGCGTTTCTGAAGGGTAAGAAGGGCACGAACACGCTGGAGTGGATCATCGGCGGTGGGATTGTGGCGCTGGTCATTGGCGCGGCGATCCACACCGTGGCCACTGGAGCCAGCAGCGAGGGGGCCGAGGTCGCCGACTGGGTCAGCGGCATCAGCGTGCCCAGCGTGCCGTAGGGTAGTTCGTGTAGCAATTAGCCCTGGCTCGGGCTCACGGGTCTGAGCCAGGGTCAAGAGAGGAACTATGAGCTTTCTCAGAGGCCGCCGTGCGACGTCGACGCTGGAGTGGATCGTGATCGCTGCGCTGTTGATCCTCGTGCTGGCCCCAACCTTCTTGGGCCTGTTCGACGCCATCAAGGGCAAGCTTCAGGCGATCAAAGATGGGCTGTAGCGATGGGCTGTAGGCCCGTGATCCGACTGGTGGTGACGGTATGGCTCGTGGCGTTGTCCGTCATCGACCTGTGTCGCCGCGAGCTGCCGCACTGGGCCACGACGTGGCCACTGGTCGGGGTGACGTGGGTCACCGTCGCCTTGCTGGCGACGGGCAGGTCCTGGTGCGGTGAGGCCAGTGGAGGGAGTCCCTTGGATGGCCTGGCTATGGGCTTGGTCTTCGTGGCTGTCTTGTTGTCAGATGGGTGGGCGGCCTTTCACCCGGCGGCAGCGGCCCTGGGACTGGCCTTCGGGGTGGGGACGGAGGCGATGCAGGTCGTCGCGCTGGTGTGGCTCGTCTCGCTGGCCCTGGCGAAGCTGAGCGTGATGGGGGAGGCCGATGCCAAGGTGATGATGATCTTGATCGTCCTGTTCCCTGATCCATTGTTGGTGGCCTGCGTGGTGCTTGCCGAGCTGGTGTTTGGGATAGCCTTGTTGGTCTTGCAGCATGGGAGGGCGGTTCCGGCGTCGCTGTGGCTCACGCTGCGCGGAGAGGGACCGGGGACGGAAGTGCCTGGGATGCCGCTGCTGGCCGCTGGTGTCTTGGTCTACGTGTGGGGATGCGCACTGCTGTGAGGACGAGGCAAAGCAGCGGCACAGTCGAGAGCATAGCAATGACCAAGATGATGGGAGATCGCCGAGGCCAAGGGACGCTTGAGGCGCTGTTTGTCTTGATGGTCCTGATTCTCCTTGTCTTTGGGGGGCTTGAGGTGGCCCAGGGCGTGATCCTGAAGCACGCCTTGGACGTGGGCACGGAGAAGGCGGCTAGGGTGTTGGCCATCAATCCCAGCGACTACGCCACGGCCGAATCCATCATTCGCGACGAGGTGACGGGCAATCTACTGGGCCACGGCTACGGCTCGCAGGTGACGGTGAGGTTGTATGACGCCAGCACGGTGACGGAGATCACGGCGGCTGACCTGGCGTCTCAGGGGTTTGGTTATCGCTTCATGGTGGGCACAGAGCTGGTCTGGACGCCCGATATCCCGTTGATGGACACAGGGGACGCAACCATCGTCTCAATGCACCACGGTGTGGTGGATAGGATTCGACCGTGAGGAACAGACTTGACGTTGTGCATATGAGAATCAGGGATGACGGGCATTGGAAGACCAGCAACGCCCGCGTATGCGGAGAAGCAGAAGCTACGTTTCGCATAGTAATTAGCCCACTGCTTCCTACGACAAGCCGCCTCGACCCATCGCAACCCGCCCTGTCTACAACCCGCCAGGGACAAGCCGTCGGAGCGGCGATCTTCCTGCTGATGGTGCTACTGCTGGTAGTGGCTGCCGCAGTGGACATCTACCGTCTCCAGGAAACCCGCAACTGGGCCTACCGAGCGGCCGAGGCGGCGGCGTTGAGCGGGGCCACGCTGGGTCAGGACCTGAGCACCGTCTACACGGCAGGGAAGCCCCGGATGGATCCGGCGACGAGTGCGTACGAGGCCGAGCAGACGCTGCTTGACACCCTCAGCCGCCACAACACCACGGGAGCGACGCACCAGATCGAGGTGCTGGAGTGGGGGGGCACCGTCTCCAACTTTCCGCCGGTGTCCCGGGCTGACCTCTGGGGCGCGACAGACTGGACGGCGACCGACCCCTCCGTTGGTGTCTACCTGGAGGTGCCCGTCGAGACGCACTTGTTAGGATTGACGCTTGGCGGAGGTCCGGTGACGGTCCACGCCTTCGCGGCGGCGAGCTTGGCGGCCGAATGATGGGAGAACCTCGTCCCTGCTGAGCCACAGGACGACGATGGAGAGGCGACCAGCGGAGAATAGCGCGCGAGAAAGGGAGGGCGAACAACGATGAAACGGAGAGCAAGAAGAAGCCTGATCCGCTTGGGGATAGTCTGTGTGGTGGCCATAGGGCTCTTCTTGGTCAGCCTTATGGTTGGACGCGGTGCTACGCTGCATCGCATTGACCATCAAGACAACGATGACGTGATCACGCACACAGTCCACTTGCCGCTGGTGGCGCGCACGATGGCGCCTTCGACGCACGTGACGCGGACGCCGGAGGCGAACTGGCACCTGATAGCCTCGGGGCGATCTTTGCAGGATGCCCTGGATGGCAGCGACGTCAGGGTACGCCGCGACAACGACTGGTTCGAGGTCATCAACGCTGGCCCGGAGGATCTCTGGATGTCGGATCACCGCTACTACGTCAAGCGAGACCTCATCTCATTCGATCTCTCCCAGGTCCCTCGCGGGACCATCGTGTCGGCAACGCTCGAACTGACCAGCTGGACGCTAGAGGATAGCATCAAGCTCAAGTTCCACGAGGGCACCTGGTCGGCGCCGCCGGATGCACAGGCCTGGGATTCCTACGGCGAACTACTGGGGACCTATGGCACCGATCATCACGACGGCGAACCCCATGTCTTCGTCTCTCTGCCTGGTCTCGTGGGACGACGGACACCGTCTTCATCCGACCTCCTGATGACTGCGCGCGGGGACGAGGTGACGGAGATGGTGTCGGAGAACAAGCGGGTGACCCTTGCGTTGAGGCATTGGTGGGAGGGGTATCCGGTGTCCCACCTCCATCTGGAGATACGGGAGGCGTGACAAGGTGAGACGCTACCGAGCGGCTACGTTGGGGCTTCTGCTGACGTTGGCGCTGGCAGGTTTATGGGGTTTGGAACGAGTGCGAGCTGGGAATGCCCGTGTCGGTGACGTACGGCCCGTGGCGTGGCAGGCGGGTTGGAACGAGGTGGCACGGTCCCCAGGCGGGCAATATGGGACGCGAACCCTTGGTCGGTGGAAGGACGTCGACTGGGAGGCCTACAAGGACGGCTGCAGCGGCGGCTATCAGCCGTATGAGCCGCCGTCGGGTGCGGACGCCAACTGGTGGAGGCCCAGCTTTGACGCTGGCTCCTGGAGCACCACGGGCTTCGTGCACTGGCGAGACGGGTGGTACGGCTTCGGCTATGATCCCATCCCGGCGATTGGCGAGTATGTGTGGCTGTCGGAGGACAACGAGGACGGGGACACCACCGACCTCCATTGCCGCTGGTTTCAGCTGCCGACGGGCTACGCCGTCACGGGTGCCAGAATCACGGTGTGGAGCGACAACCTGTCGAAGTGGTACATCAACGGACACGGTGTGGGCGTTGGGTCGGGTGTGGGTGGGCCCTCCACGTTCAGCGTCCCGGTGGGCTATCTCAATGACCCCAATGTGACTACGTCGAACCTTCTGGCCGCTCAGGTTGGGAATGATTGCAGTCCCGGGTCGGGCAATCCGATGGGGATACAGTACATCGTCGAGGTGCATCTTGAGCCCTTGCCCACCAACACCCCGACAGCTGTCCCGACGGCGACGCCCTACATCCACGCTCGCGTCAAGGATCCGTCCGGCAACCCGGTGACGGTGGGTGGCGTAGAGGTAGGCTGCGGCTTTTGTTGGTTCGGATGCTATGTCTCCGCGGAGGAGTCGTGCA
>CAZNRX010000178.1:0-4267 GCA_964575455.1 uncultured Anaerolineales bacterium
TTCTTATGGCACTCAGGCGCTGCGAAGGCAACATCTAAAACAAGTGCTCCTGGGTTTTCCCCAACAACACTTGACAAGCTGCTCCTATGTGGTATCTTATTGAAAGGTTTTTTCATTAAGGAGGTCATGGTGATGATGGCAGGGGCATCTGCTTGGGAGGACCGACTTGCCGCTGCGGGCTTCCGCATCACGGCGCCCCGTCGGGCGGTGATGGAGGTGCTGCAGGAGGCGAGGGCGCCGCTTTCGCCACAGGATATTCTGGAGCACGGGGGAGCCATTCACCCCGAGCTGGGGCTGACGACGGTGTACCGTACGGTCGCGCTGTTGAGCGATCTGGGCTTGGTGCGGCGCCTCCATCGCAGCAACGGCTGCCGCGGATACGTGGCGGCCTCACCGGGCCATCGCCATCACGTGGTTTGCCGGGAATGCGGGCGGACGGTCGAGTTTCCGGGGGCGAAGGATCTGGCTGCGTTGATCGGGCGTGTGGAACAAAGCACCGACTATCGCGTAGAGGGACATCTGCTGCAGCTGTTCGGCCTCTGTCCTGATTGTCAGGAGAAGGATCTGTGAGGCCTCTCTTTTTTTGCTGCCTAGTGAAAGACTTTTTCAATAAGGAGGCGAGATGCGCGGACTGCTGAGGATCATGGGCGTGTTTCTATTGGGTGGTATCCTGTTGGCGGGCTGTGGGCGAGGCGATATTCAGTCGACCTCCGCCACGTTGCAGGTCACGGTGAGTATTCTCCCGCAGAGGTATTTTGTGGAACGGATCGGCGGCGAGCACGTGGATGTGAACGTGATGGTGCTGCCCGGCGAGTCGCCGGCGACGTACGAGCCAAGCCCGGCGCAGCTCAGGGCGCTCAGCGAGGCCGATGCGTACGTCAGCATCGGGGTGCCCTTCGAGGGCGCCTGGCTCGACCGCATCGCCTCGGCCAACGGGGAGATGATGATGGTGGATACGACGCAGGGCATCGAGCGGATGGGCGGCCCCGAGAACCCCGACCCGCACATCTGGCTCTCGCCGGCTTTGGTGAAGATCCAGGCGGAGACGATTTGTGAGGCGCTGATGGCGCTCGACGCTGCGCACGCCGATGATTACGGGGCGAACCTGGACGCTTTCGTGGCGGACATCGGTGAGCTCGACGCAGAGATTCGGGAGACGCTGGTCGGTGTGGAGCAGCGGAGGTTCATGGTCTTCCACCCGTCGTGGGCCTACTTCGCCCGTGACTATGGGCTGGAGATGATGTCCATTGAGGTGGGGGGGCAGGAGCCGAGCGCGGCCGAGCTGGCTGACCTGATCGCCAGGGCGAAGGAGGAGGAGATCGATGTGATCTTCGCCCAGCCGGAGTTCAGCACGGAAGCGGCGGAGACGATCGCAGGGGAAATCGGCGGCAAGGTGTTGCTCATCAGTCCGCTGGCGGAGGATTGGCTGGGCAATATGAGGCGCGTGGCCGATACGCTGGCCGAGCAGCTCGGCTCTTGAGGGTCGGTGGGCGAAGGTGACCGGCACTTAGAAGCCTCGTCTCGCTGCCCAGGCTAGCTTCAAACTGCGTCTGTGCCCGCTTTTCGAGGTCTCTGTCCAAGTGCCGGTCACCTCAACGTCGAGAATGATAAGACCCTACCTCAGCGGCGGGGCCGCCTGTTTGCATGAACGGTGTATGGTATAATAGCGAGGGTGGAGGTATGGGTAGACTAGCGACCGAGGATGCGCGGCGGGAGGTGATAGCGATCCGACACGTCTGGGCGTCCTACGACCACCAGACGGTGTTGGAGGACGTCAGCCTCTCCGCCGAAGCACTGGATTTCATCGGCATCGTCGGCCCGAACGGCGGCGGGAAGACGACGCTTTTCAAGGTGCTTTTGGGGCTGCTCCAGCCCACGCGAGGCCAGGTGCGCATCATGGGGGAGCGGGTGGAGGAGGGGCGTCGGCACATCGGGTACGTGCCTCAGATGACGGTGTTCGACCGGGACTTCCCGGTCAGCGTCTGGGACGTGACTCAGATGGGGCGGTTGGGGAGCCGCGGCCTGCTGCAGCGGTATACGGCTGAGGATGATGAGATCGTGGCGGACGCCCTGCGCCAGGTCGATATGCTCGATCAGCGGGGACGTCCGTTCGGGGATCTCTCCGGCGGCCAGCAGCAGCGGGTCTACGTCGCCCGCGCCCTGGCAACCGAGCCCTCCATCTTGCTTCTCGATGAGCCGCTGGTCAGCGTCGATCCGCGGGTCAGCTCGAGCATCTATGAGCTGTTGAAGAAGCTCAATCAATCGGTCACCATCGTTATGGCGTCGCACGACATCGGAGCCATCTCCTCCCACGTCAAGACCGTCGGGTGTCTCAACCGTCAGTTGTTCTATCACAGGGATGATACCCTCACGCCGGAGATGCTGGAGCTGGCGTATCAATGTCCCGTCGATCTGATCGCTCACGGCGTGCCCCATCGGGTCTTCCCGGAACACGTTAGGGAGGGAGGGGAGAAGTGATTGAGGCCATCGTGGAGGCGCTCCAGTTCGGCTTCATGCGGAACGCCCTGGTGACTGGCTTGTTGGTAAGCGTTGCCTGTGGCGTCATCGGCACGTTCGTGGTCGTCAAGCGGATCGTATTCGTCAGCGGTGGCATCGCGCACGCCGCGTACGGCGGCATTGGATTGGGTTACTTCCTGGGGCTGGACCCGGTGGTGGGGGCCATCATCTTCAGCCTGGTGGCGGCTCTGGGGATGGGGGCTGTGCAGCGAAGGACGGGCGAACGCGCCGACACGCTGATCGGCGTGATGTGGGCCATCGGCATGGCCACAGGCATCATCCTTGTCGATCTGACCGCGGGCTACAAGGCGGACCTGATGAGCTATCTCTTCGGCAGCATCCTGGCGGTGCCCTCAGGCGACCTGCTGGTGATGGCGATTCTGGATCTGGTTATCATTGCGGCGGTTCTGTTATTCTACAAGGAGCTTCTGGCGATCTCGTTCGACGAGGTGTTTGCCACCGTGGAGACCGTGCCGGTCAACGCCATCTACCTGGTCCTGATGGGGCTGGTCGCTCTCACCGTTGTGATGCTGATGCGGGTGGTGGGGCTGATTCTGGTCATCGCCATGTTGACGATACCGGCAGCGATCAGCGGGCGATTTGTGAAGGATATGAAGCGCATGATGATCCTGGCCAGCGCCCTCGGTGTCCTCTTCACGACGACCGGGCTGTGGCTCTCCTATTTCCTGAATCTGACCTCGGGGGCGACGATCATCCTCGTCGCCGGCGTCGCCTATGTACTGAGCCTGGGGCTGGAGTGGCTGATCCGTTTGTCTCGCCCGACGGTGACCGGCTCGGCCGATGAATAGGAGCAGCTGCTCGGTGGAGAGGGTCGAGCGCTACATCGCCGCCGGTGGCGTTATCGTCCACGGCGGGCTGGTTCTGGTGTTGCGCTGGCCCAGCAGAGACGAGGTCCGGCTGCCCAAGGGCCACGTCGAGCCCGGCGAGACGGTGCGGGAGGCGGCGCTGCGGGAGGCGAGCGAGGAGAGCGGCTACCTGGACCTGGAGATCGTGACCGATATGGGCCATCAACGGGTCGCGTTCGACAATGAGGGCCGTCACGTGGTCCGGACCGAGCGTTATTTCCTGATGACGCTCATGGGGAGACCAAGCAGGCCGCGTGGGCGTGGGGAGCCGAAGTTCGATCCCGTCTGGCTCAACTGGGACGCGGCGCTGGACGCGCTGACGTACGAGGCGGAACGGGAGTGGGTGCGACGGGCCAGGCGGTTGGCCATGAGGTGTGAGGGCGCTCATTCGCGCCCTTCGTGATTTGCCCGCTCTCGACGGATGACGAATCGCCACAAGCACATGCGGCTCATACGCTCACCAAGGATCGCCAAGTCTGTTTCGTTGCAACGACTCACCTCCTGCTCCTGGCGGGTTCCGAATCCGCCAGGAGCGTGGGGGTTGCAGGGGGAATAACCATTCACCTTGTGCTCCTAGCGGATCCGCGATCCGCGACATTGGACCCGAAGCCGCCGGATTGCGAAAAGTGACGTATGGCCCTTCATGTGGTATACTCAGATGGGCATGAGAGTATAGACAGGAGGGAAATACCATGAATGACCAGATTGTTGATCGGCTACAGTCCAAATCCACGCTCCATACGATTCAAGTTGAATTGCAGGACGGCTATGATCTGTCGCCCGACGAGAGCATCAACTGCGCTCGCTCCGGATCCGTGATCCGGAGCCTGTCGGATTGCGAAAAGTGACGTATGGCCCTTCATGTGGTATACTCAGATGGGCAT
>CAZNRX010000179.1:0-4233 GCA_964575455.1 uncultured Anaerolineales bacterium
AGTCCTTGTGGAGTGCGACGGTGTCTGATCTCACCCCACAAATCTGTGTAGAGCCCAAATCTGAAAGGTCCGCGTAACCAATGTTGTCGTAGTAGGGTGGATCTGTCAATACCACGTATCGTGGGTCGTTCTTCAGGGAGGTGGCGTCAACTTGACTGGAAAGGCCTACTCTGCGGGGCACAAGGGCTCTCTCAAGTGAAATGGCAATCCATTCCACGAATCTTTCGAACGGGAGCTTGGGGCCGAACGGGTTGTTCTCCGCGAAATCCCATTTCATGGGCAAGGCCTGTCGGGAGAACGTGTTCTTGATGTTTCGATTGTATACGTTCCAACTGCATAATGTACTCATGTAGTTTGTGGAATTCGACAACGCAAGCGTCATATAGAGTGCGATGCTCTCGGAGTACGCTCGAGCGCCGGCGCCCCCTTCACGGAGTGGTATGCAGTCATCGGGCATTCCAGCAACCAGAGCGTCAGTGAACACTCTCTTCTTAACTTCCATTATCAAGTCACTGAAGGTAGTAAGCGCTAGGAGTTGACGTGATGTGAATAGATCGGCAAAATCTGTCAACCCGTATAGCTTGCACCATATAGCTCGTGTGTCGTCGGCCAATTCGCCAGGAGGTTCCCAAGCGGGATGCGCTTGTGATGCAATGTCCCGTTGTTTCGGTGTTGGGGCGTGATAGTTTCGCCGACCGTTGCCTTCGGTCACGATCGCCATCAATTGGACACCCATACGTCCTGCCATTCCTTCGTCCTTCAGATGCCGGTCGGGGGCAGTCTCACCGCATACCAAGCAACGGAACTTAGCGCCTCGCCCGACCTTGGGAGAATCTGGAGGCTCACCTTCGCCATGTCGCACAGTGAATTCTACTTCTTTGGCTGACTTGTCAATGTTAGGCTCAATCCATGCCTTACGGTCCTTCTTCTTGCTCAGCCAGAACGACTTGACCAGAGGCATCTCCGCGCCACAAGCCGGGTTAGGACACGTAACAGTCCGCGCCCATAGCCATGCTATTACCGATTCACCGTTGTGTTCCGGGTATGAACTCCCTATCTTGGTCCAAGCTTGCTCGCTCATCCACTCGCTGTAGTACCTCAAGTCAGCAGCTAGGGCAGAAGCTGCGTTCCAACTAGCTGCAGTGCCAAGTCCATCGCGGTCGTGAGGGTTGATGGGGGGTTGGTCAGCGAATCTAGGTGGAATCTCGATCAAGGCCTTGTTGATCATAACTGCCACAGGATTTATGTCCCCAGCGTGAACTTCAAGACCTAACCGCTGACCTTCAACAGGGATGCTACCACCCCCGGCAAAGGGGTCAAACAGTGGCGGAGGATTGCCGTCCGTCGATAGCTTCACCAACCGGTCGGCGATTTCAAGGACCTGTTCGTCGTGCTTACTCTCCCATTGCACCAATGCCTCTATGAAGTCAAAGAGCCTTTGACGAGGTGTATCATGGCTTGCAGCGTTCTTCCCGCGTGGAAGGCCGCGGCATGCTTCTACGAAGTCAGGAGAAGCGTCAGGATCGCTGGGATCATCCACAACCGAGGCGAACGCCACAGCACGACAAGCAGCCAAGGGCCGACGTGCCCACCATACGTGCACCTGCCTTGGATGACCTTTCAGGAAGGGATTCCTCTTCTCAGCAGCACTCGCCTCACTAATCCCAGCCAGTGGCAAGGCGACTTCGATTAGCTTCTTCTTGCGATGAGTCATTTTCCTCTCACTTCTCTTCCATTTGATTTCGGATTGTCTCTAATCGTTTCAAGATCGCCGTGATATGACCACACTCCAGCATATCGGCCAGGTGTCCCTCCGCGAAGCGGTCCCTACGAACGTGCATGGTGAATAGCTCCCTCAGGGTTAGAAGATCGGCCGTCTCAAGCGATTCCGGATCGGAAGCGTACTGCTCGGCCTCCTCCTGCCAGGCCATCCAGTCAAACGAGAAAACAATCTGCTGATTATAGAGGGCCTGCACGAAGCCCATCGCCTCGCGGCTCATAGAATAGAATGAAAACTGTCCCTCAGGAGAGTGCCATTCACCAAAACTGTATCCCGGCTGCTCGAAGATCGGCAGGAAACGCAGAATGGCTCCCAGTTGTTGGACTCTGAATTCTGATGCCCCACTCTTGCTCATCAGCCGTTATCCCGTCACGCTGCCAAGAGATCGCCGCTCCTATCCAACTCAGTTCAGGTCGAACAAGCGACGAATCCAATCGACTAGCTGGTGGGCATAGGCCGCTTCGGCGTCCAAGTAACGCTTGGTGATGGCCTGCCCCAAGGGCGTCCCTGGGTCCTCCTGCCAGGCCAGCCAGGTATGGACGTTAGCTTTCTGTCGATGACCCGGGCGGAACCGTCGCTCCTCTGTGGGAATTCCGTCTACGCAATCCACGGCTCTGGGCCAGAGGCCATCCCCCTCGGGAACCAAGAACTGGATGAAGTCCTCCAGCATACCCGGCAGTTGGTTGTCTGGCATCAGCCAGATACCTACCTTCACGGCCCGGTCTGGTCGCTGCAGCAGCAGAATTGTCCCGTTGGGATTGGGGTTTTCCGGTACGTTGACGTCGCCAGCCCTTAACAGAATGGTGCGCAAGCTGGTCCGACGACCGCTCAAATCCGTGTTGGCGTCTATGACGATCCCGAGGTGGTCCAGGTCGCTACGCTTCAACTCAAGGGGGAGCGTCTCCAGGAGATTGTCAATGCCCTCCTTATTTTGAACCGTGAAAAGCTCGGGGATCTGATGATGTTTTAAGAGAGCGTAGAAAACGTGTTCGTCATCTTTGCCTTCTACCAGCAGAACGTCCTTCTCTCCCATGTTTAGCGTACCTCGATGTCTTCGCGAGTCACGATGGCCAAGTCGGATGTATCGAACAAAGCGGCAACAACGTGACCAGGCTCACCCTTCTTTCTACGCAGACTGATGAGCAGGCCATCTTCTCCTTGTGTCTCCTGGTTGGCCTCTTGAAACGCTTCGATGCAGTCCCAGCTGTGGGTCGTGGCGAACACCTGAACGTTGAGACGGTGAGCCACTCTGAAGATCAACCGCCACATCTCAGGTTGCACCGAGTAGTGCAACCCACTATCGATCTCGTCAATCAGCAGGATCCCATCTTGCGCATTGACCAAAGCAAGTGCAATACTGAAGAGTCGGTTCATCCCTTCCCCCATACTGCGAAGAGGAATGGGCGTCTTCAGGTCCGGGAGTTTGACGATGGGAATCCGCCCGTGCCGTGGATCGCGGTTACCGACGAGATTCACGCGTTGTACACCTGGCGCAATGATGCGCAAGGATGTCAAGACGTCCTTCTCCATGTCCGTGAGGGCTACCATGTCCCACATTCCACTAATCTGCTCGGCATCGAGACCCTCCGCTGCTGTAAAAACGGAGGGGATCTCCTCGATTCGCTCCGGGAACCGCAAGCTCTGGCGATCGAAGTACCTGTCCAGACGATGGATGGTTTGCTTCACTCCAAACGTCACCACGACGACCAGCAACGGACTTTCCGCAGTTCCGTACTCGTTGGGTTCCAGGACCTCAAACCGGCGTCGCCCTCCTTCTCCGCCTGACAACACAGCCCATTCTACGGCGATTGACAGCTGGTCTGCCGGATGGCCCTTGGGACCGATGACGATAGGCCTCCATTGTTCTTGGATGGCTTTGCGACCATAGAACAGGTGCCTTATCGCCATCTCCTGCTCCACCGTCTCGTCCAGGGCACCACGGACGGAAGCGTAGCTCCTCTCGTCCCGCATCTCCAGAAGTCGCACCATGTTCGACGGGGAACCCCGGCTGGCGTACAGCCATAGGGCCTCCAGAAGACACGTCTTGCCGACGTTGTTCTTTCCCGTAATCAAATTCACGAGGCCCAGGCGTTCAATCTGCAGCTGGCGGAATGCCCGGAATCGCTGGATCTCAATAGAATCCAGAACCAAAGGCTTCGATACCATTTCCCCTCCTTTTCTCGTGTCCTCTCAGTATCAGGATGTGGCGCTCCGCATGCTGCGCTGTGATGGAGCGCCGTCGTCTCGACGGCAAAGTAGCCAGCAGGATGCTGGCGCTCCAGGATGTGGCGTTCCGCATGCTGCGCTGTGATGGAGCGCCGTCGTGATGGAGCGCCGTCGTCTCGACGGCAAAGTAGCCAGCAGGATGCTGGCGCTCCAGGATGTGGCGTTCCGCATGCTGCGCTGTGATGGAGCGCCGTCGTGATGGAGCGCCGTCGTCTCGACGGCAAGGT
>CAZNRX010000180.1:0-4231 GCA_964575455.1 uncultured Anaerolineales bacterium
CAAGCTCCAGCTGCCCCGCCCCAAGCTCCAGCTGGATTCGCAATCCAGCGACCACTCACCCGACATCGTATGGCTCGTCCCCCAAGCTCCAGCTGCCCCGCCCCAAGCTCCAGCTGGATTCGCAATCCAGCGACCACCCGCCAGCACCGGAAACGCTTCCGCCACTCTACAACACGGGCAAGAACCTGTCAAGCATCGATTCCCGACAAGCAAAACCCGACTCTACGCAGTTTGTCACCACCCTGTGCTTGATGTATACTTGAGACAGCAAGGAGGGCAGCGAGCTCGGCCAAGGACCGAGCTTAAGCCTCCGATCAATGGTGCCACACAACCCCGTCTTAAGACGCCAATAGCTCCCTTGCCTGGCTATCGCTTTTTGCAGGTGAGCGTCGGGAATCAGAGGATATCAGTGGACTTTCTCTACCAGAGGATACAACAGAACGTACGCGCCTGGCGCGAGGACGGCTATCCGACCGACGACTATCCAGCCGTCGCCGAGATCCTCGACTACGCCACGCTGCCGGAGAGCGACACTCGCCGCTTCCTGCGCAAGGCCCAGCTGCGCGCGTTGGAGACCTACTGGTACCTCCGGCTGGTGGAGGGCACGCCCCACATCTTCGAGCTCTACCGGCGCTACTACCCCAAGCGGCTGGATCTGCTTTCGGCGCTGAGCCTGGATCGCGACGACATCAAGGACTTCGTGCTGAACGAGGGGATGGACGCGCTCTGGGAGCGCATCCGGCAGGACGAGGACTTCGTCAAGGACCACAAGCTGGAGAGCGTCCACGAGACGCTCACGCTCGACTACCCCAGCTACATCCTGGCCCTGGCCATGGGCGCGGGCAAGACCATGCTCATCGGGGCCATCGCGGCCAGCGAGTTCGCCATGGCGCTGGAGGTCCATCCGGACACGGATGGCCCGTTCGTCCAGAATGCCCTCGTCTTCGCTCCAGGCCTTACAATCCTGGAGAGCCTGCGCGAGCTGGCCGACGTGGACTACGCCAAGATCCTGCCGCCGCGCCTCTACCGCCCTTTCGAGGCCACCTACAAGCTGATCTTCACCCGCCAGGGGGAGAAGGACATTCCTGTCATTCGGGGAAGTCGCTACAATCTGGTGGTCACCAACACCGAGAAGATCCGCATTCAGAAGCGGAGGTACCGCCACTACACCTGGTCGGACATGTATGCGGAGCACATGCTGGACCAGTACGAGGCCGAGGCAAACCTCCGCCTGCGGGCTATCGCCTCGCTGCCCAACCTGGGGCTGTTCTCCGACGAGGCGCATCACACCTATGGTCAGGAGATGGGGGAGCGGCTCAAACGCGTGCGCCAGACCGTGGATTATCTCCACGAAAAGACGAACGTTATCGCCGTGGTCAACACCACCGGCACGCCATACTACGAGCGTCAGCCGTTGCGCGACGTGGTGATCTGGTACGGGCTTTCGGAGGGCATCCGCGACGGTATCCTCAAGTCGGTGGAGGGCAACATCTACGCCTACGACTTCGAGCAACAGCACACGGACCAATTCGTGGCTCAGGTAGTGCGCGATTTCTTTGAGACTTACGGAGACGTCTCGCTGCCCAACGGTGCCCCCGCCAAGCTCGCTATGTACTTCCCCCAGACCAAGGACCTGCGCGAGATGCGCCCGGTGGTGGAGCGGACCTTGATGGAGATGGGGTATCCCATCGACGTCGTACTGCGCAATACGTCCAACTCGACCCAATCCGAGATCGACGCCTTCAACCGGCTCAACCATCCTGGGTCACCCCATCGGGTGATCCTCCTGGTGAACAAGGGCACCGAGGGGTGGGACTGCCCCAGCCTCTTCGCCTGCGCCCTGGCCCGCAAGCTGAAGCGGAGCAAGAACTTCGTGCTGCAGGCCAGCAGCCGCTGCCTGCGCCAGGTGCCGGGCAACGACCGCAAGGCGCGCATCTACCTCTCGATGGACAATCGAGGCACGCTTGACCGGCAGCTGCAGGAGACCTACGGCGAAACGGTTGACGAGCTGAACCGCACCGGGCAGCGGACCCGCACCAGCCGCCTGGTGGTGCGCAAGATGGAGATCCCGCCGCTGGTGATCAAGAAGATCGTCAAGCACATCGTCCCCATAGCCAGGACCTCCGAATTCTCCAAGAGTTCGGAAGTCTCTTTGCGACAGCCCGACGTGGAGCCCGAGACCGTGCTGGTGCGGAAGGTCTACACGCCTCAGGAGCAGCCCGAAAAGCGATCCGTATTGCAGCAGGTTTCTGAGGAGCGGGCGAGGTACGACGCCGTCGGCCCCGACGTCTACAGCGCAGCCACGCAGCTCGCCGCCGTCTACCGGCTGGACGTCTGGACGGTCTACAGCGAGCTGAAGCGGCTGTATGGCCCCGGGGGCACGGTGCCGGAGGCTCACCGGGCAGCTCTATCGAAGCAGATTGAGGAGCAGACCCGCCGCTACGAGATCGAGGAAGAGGAGGTGGAGGTCGCCCTGGCCTTGATCCGGCCCGAGGGCTTCGACGAGGAGCGGGACGAGGAGGGAAGCGTCGTCCACACCGCCGAGATCACCTACCGCAAGGACAAGGAGCACCTCCTCCTGAGCTGGCAGCAGATGAAGGGGCAGAACGACGGGGACTTCGGCTTCCACTACGATCCCTACAACTTTGACTCCAACCCGGAGCGGGATTTCTTCCAGCAGATGCTGCACGCCATCAACGTCGCCCCGGAGCAAGTCGAGGACATCTACTTCACCGGCGGGCTGACGGATCCCAGGAAGACCGAGTTCTACGTGGAGTACAAGGGAGAGGACGGGACGTGGCATCGCTACAGCCCAGACTTCGTCGTGCGGCGCAAGGATGGGCGTTGCACCATCGTGGAGATCAAGGCCGAGCGTGAGCGCGGGCATCCGGTGGACGGGGAGAACGGGCGCAAGGCGATGGCAATCCGGCGCTGGGAGAACCTCAACCCCGATCGGTTGCGGTACGAGATGATCTTCACCGACGCCGACAGCGTGGCGTTCAACCAACTGGCCCCTATCAGAGACTTCGTTACCAAGTGAACGTGGGTTGGTTGATCCTTCATAACAAAATTGTTATAATCGGAGCGACATCGCAATGGCGAAGCGCTGGATGGGAGACGTATTGGAGGGCAGGTGGTTGTGGGAGAGAAGAGGCCGATCACGGACGACGATTGGCTGGCTGATCAGATGGAGGATGAGGCCTTTCGAACCGAGTACGAGCGGTTGGGACCAGGGTTCGAGGTAGCTAGGTTGCGGATGATCCGGGGATTGACCCAGCAGGAGCTTGCTGAGAGAGTGGGCACCCATCAGTCGAGCATTTCGAGGCTCGAAAGCGGCGAGCAAGAGCCGAGCCTTTCCTTCCTACGTCGGATCGTAAACGCCCTGGACGGACATTTAAAGGTCCGCATTCAAGCCCGAGAGGACGCCGCGACTCTCGACCAAGCGGAAGTCGCCCAGGCAGCCCCAGAGTGAAGGATTGGCCGCAAGCGTGATCGAAACGTTGATGCGCGAGAGATACGAGAGGAGTCGAGCCCATGAAGGAGAGAGGAACGATGGTTGCTGTCGAGTTTGTGACCAAGATCAAGGAGGGCGTGATTGAGGTGCCGGAGGTGCATCGCGAGCGCTTCAAGGACAACGTCAAGGTCATTCTGCTGGCGGAGGAGGAGATGCTCGAGGACGGCGACGTGATCGCCAAGTTGTTGGCGGATCCTCTTGATGTGCCCGGTTTCGTACCTCTCATGCGCGAGGACGCCCATGTCCGATCGTGAGCCCCGCTGCCTTATCGATTCCAACATCTGGCTGTACGCCTTCATCAGGGGCGGAGACGCGGACAAGACAGCGCGGGCCCGGTCCCTGGTGGAGATGAGCGACGCCACGCTGAGCACGCAGGTGATCAACGAGGTATGCGTCAACCTGATCAGGAAGGCCGGCTTTGCCGAGGCCGACGTGCGCGGCATGGTGACGTCGTTCTACCGGCGGTACACGGTCTTGCCGGTCGATCAGACCACGCTGCTCAAGGCGTCAGAGATACGTGAACAGCATAGCTTCTCCTTTTGGGATAGCCTGATCGTGGCCAGCGCGATCCTCGCTGGCGTCGAGCGGCTATACTCCGAGGATATGCAGGATGGGTTCGAGATTGAGGGCGTGCGGATCGTGAATCCCTTCTCGTAACTCCCGCGGACCACGCATCACCCAAGGAATGGCTGAATGAACGAAGAGCAGACCGTCCAA
>CAZNRX010000181.1:0-4176 GCA_964575455.1 uncultured Anaerolineales bacterium
GCACTCGAATGCTCCTCTACTTCAACAATCGCGTGCTCATAGGAGGGGAGTGGATCTGGATCGCCAGGAGCCCCTGGATAGTCCAAGCTGAACAACAGGGGCTCTTCTGGCGGCTCCATACCCTGATTCAGATGCTCCACAATGGATCGTGCTCCCAACCCAGCGACCATCTCGCGGCGGCTGTCTGCGGACACCGTGGCCCGCATGTTGATTAGCCGGAAAAGCGGGGACAGAAGAGCTGGCACGATCCACGTTTCACCATCCTCCTCTCGCGTGACGTCGAACAACGCCACGTCGTCGGTCCCGTCCGTCGCTAACCTCACCTCACGTAGCTGAATGCGATAGGACGACATAGTTATCCCCTTATCTCCACGTTGAGCGCCTCTGGGCCCTTTGGCGAGTGCCGCATATGAAAGCGAGCCAACTGTCCTTTCTGCGGCACGCCATTGACTCCCTCTAGAAGCTGCTGCTGATGGAAAAACACATCTCTGTCCTCTTCAATCGTGATGAAACCATAGTGCTTGCGGGGGCTAAACCACTTCACCTTGCCCTCCTCCTTAGGAAGAGGACCGGCGCCCAAGAAGCAGGTTGGGCAGAGCACCGGAACGATCAGCCGCCTTCCCCACCTTGACAAGAAGCTGCGGTACGTAGCGGTCACCACAAAGCCGCGCCCACAACGTTGACACACGATGACATCGAGTTCGCCCTTCATGAGACGACCTTCCTAGCACCAAGACCCTACGCTATTAGTTGCCTCATCGAGCTAGTATCCGTACTTCTGTTCTTCTTTCTGCCGGCGCTTACGTTCACGGCGGATCGCCTTGCGGCGCGCGATGCGTCGCTTCTCGCTCTCGGAAACGTAGTAGCGTTTCTTCTTCACGGTGCTCAGGATTCGGGAGCGAGCAACCTTCTTTCGGAATCGCTTGAGCAAGCTCCGCTGTGACTCCCCTGGCCTTAGTTCAACCTTCGTCAATGTCTTTTCACCTCCTCTTGGCCGCTAAACCGACCTATCAACTGACACGTAATCTGTGAAACTTCGAGCCTGACGATTGTGCGCATTCAGACTTCATCCGACCGAGCGCACTGAATGCACAAGGTCGCATCCGGCAGGACTGCCAACCGATCGGGGTTGATGGGAGCGCCGCAGTGCTCGCAGATGCCGTATGTGCCCTGGCTGATCCGCGACAGCTGCTGCTCAAGGCTGTCAGCCCGTCTCTTGAGGTCGCTTAACATGGCCTGGTCAAGCTCCCATCGCGTGATGGATGGATCGCCCTTACCCATACCATAATCAGGTTTCTCCTCAAGTCCTTCCTCCAGCGCGGCAATCTGTCTGCGCAGCTCCTCTAATTCACGCTGAAGCTCTTTCGCTTCATCTGACTTCTTTTCAACTACCATCGTCTACAAACACGCACAGACTTGGTCAGCCGCCAACCATGCTCTGGTCTTGGCCAAACCAAGTCCGATTCAGGAACGTCAGTATGGGGACTGAGAACGATTCTCAGAACAGACCTCAAACCATCAGAGGCCCTGAAATGTCCTGCCAGAATTCAATAGAATGACGTCAGCCTTCCGCTTCGCGCCTCGTCAAGCTCACGTTGAATTCTCGTGTCAAGCAGCGGATATGCCTGCTCGACATCGCACCTGGAGGTACCCCGACAAAACCGAACACTCTCGGCGACCTACATAACGTCAAACCACGGCCTTCTACCGCGATATCATATTATAGCACAAATCCTGGAGCTGGCAATTGAAGCTTACAATGAACGCCTACTTGCCCGCGAAGAGCGCTCTCCGCTTGAGGGCGAAGACGAGCGCTGACCAGCCGGAATCAAAGGGTTCTCTTGATCGCTTCGGCAACAGAACGAGGAAGACGAGGAACAGCATCGATCTCCTCGATGCTCGCCGCTCTTATCGCCTCTATGGACCCAAACGTCTTGAGGAGCGCCTTCCGCCGTGCGGGTCCCACGCCGGGGATCGTCTCGAGCCGAGAGGCCAGCCCAGCCTTGCGACGCCGCCTTCGATGGTGGCTGATGGCAAAGCGATGCGCCTCGTCCCGCACGCGTTGCACCAGGAAGAGGCCCTGCGAGCGACGCGGCAACGTAACTGGCCCTGAGCGGCCCGGCAGGTAGATCTCCTCACGCTGCTTGGCAAGCGCCGCCGCCGCGACGGTATCCATGAGGTCAAAGGAGGTCAGCACCTCAACGGCCACCGCCAACTGGCCCTCTCCCCCGTCCACAAGAAGAAGGTCAGGCAGTTTTGCCCATCCCTTGATGTCTCGCGTGCCGAGCATCTCTTCCGACTGCGCGATCTGCCAGCGTCGGAAACGGCGTTCCAGCACCTCGCGCATGCTGGCATAATCGTCCTGGCCGTCGACATCGCGAATCGTGAAGCGCCGATAGTGGGATTTGCGGGGCACACCCTGCACAAAGACCACCATACTGCCCGTAGTCTCCGCTCCCTGCATTGTGGAGATGTCGTAGCACTCAATGCGAGAGGGCGGCCTCAGGAGATCCAACGTCTCTTCCAGCTCGGCCAGGGCTTGCTCCTGCTTATGCGCATCGGCCTGCCATCGAACCCTCAGTGCCACCAGCGTCTCGGCTGCGTTCTCAGCCGCCATCTTCACGAGCTCCCTCTTCTTCCCTCGATGAGGTACGCGCAAAACCACCTTATCACCGCGCTTCTGCCTGAGCCACTTCTCGACAATCAACGCCTCGTCAACCTGCTCCGGCAATAGAACCTCCGGAGGAACGTAGGCGGCTTCCCCGTAGAACTGCTTGAGGAAAGCCGTCATCACCTGGCGATCCTCCTCCTCCCGAGTCCCCTCGAGCACGAAGTACTCGCGGCCCAAGAGCTTTCCTCCTCTGATGAAGAACACCTGCACACAGGCATCGTCCTCCTGGCGCGCGAAGGCGATGACGTCCTGGTCGGCGCCAGCGACAGAGACCACCTTCTGTTTCCTGACGACGCTCTGAACGGCACGCAGCTGATCGCGCAGCGACGCAGCCTGTTCGAAGTTCCAATCGCTGGCGGCGGACTCCATCCGCTCCTGTAGATCGGCGATCACCTCCTCTCCACGGCCCTCAAGGAAGTGAATCAACCCGCGAATCATCGCTCGATAGTCGCTCTGCGAGACTGCACCAATACACGGCCCCAAGCAGCGCTTGATCTCATAGTAAAGGCACGGTCGTTCGTCCTCACCCGTGATGTCACGGTTGCAGGTCAGATAGGGAAAGGACTTGCGCAGTAGATCGAGGGTCTCGTGGACAGCCGCCGAGGACGTATAGGGCCCGAAATAGCGACTGCCGTCCTGCTCAATGCGGCGGGTGATCGTAACCTTCGGGTAGGGGTCAGACAACCCGACTTTGATGTAGGGATACCGTTTGTCATCCTTGAAGCGCACGTTGTACCGAGGACGGTGCTTCTTGATCAGATTCGCCTCGAGGATCAGCGCTTCCAGCTCCGAATCGGTGACAATGAACTCCAGGTCATCGATCTCGGCGACCAGGGCCCGGGTCTTTGGATTCGTCTGGGCGGAGGCCTGGAAGTAGGAACGTACGCGGTTGCGCAGGTCGACCGTCTTGCCCACATAGACAACGTCGTCATCGACATCGTGCATCAGGTAGACGCCCGGCCTATGAGGCAACGATTCGACCTGATTCTTAATATGCTCGTCTATCTCGATCATCGCACCCACTGAAAGAAGGAGAGGAACACCCTCGCTCCTTGCCAGCACATTCTAACGTGATGGGATAGCCAAGGCAAGCGAATTCGGCAGACCCGACCAGCGCCTGCGCGTGGAGAGTCGCCTCCGGTCACGGCGACCAGCCGTTTCAACCCGCTGCGCACACGCCCACCAGATGTACGCGCCTGGAACGCGGTAGGAGGCGCTCCAGAAGACACGCCAGACGAAACAGCGGTTCGTTGAAGGCCAAGTAGGTGGGATCGCCGATGAGGCGCATCGAAACGTACCCCAATCCGGCGGCCCGCGCCAGATGCTTGATCCGCCCTGGGCTGTTCGCCCGGTAGAGCGCGGGGAAGATGTCAGGCTCAGAACGGTCGTAAAGGCGGTCGACCAACCGGCCCTCTGTCCAACCCAGCGCTCGATTGAGCATCAGCAGAGGGTGGGTATCTTCTCAATAAATCGGGGTAGCCGTCGATGAATCACCGACAGGCGAC
>CAZNRX010000182.1:0-4037 GCA_964575455.1 uncultured Anaerolineales bacterium
CGATGAGGCCATAGCCCTACTCGGCATTCCCGTTTGAGAATGATAAAGCCCTGCGGCTGGCGCTAGGGGAAGTACGTCGCCTCCCAGCGGTCCAGCTCCTCGCTGCTGCCCTGCTGCAGCCGCCACGCCCCTTCCTCGCGCACCAGGGTCCAGGTGACGTCCCAGAGCCTTCCGATCACGTAGCCCTCCAGGTTGTCGTAGGAGCGGACCTGAGCGTTGACCGTGGCGCTGTCGCCCGCGCGCCCGGTCACGTGGACGGAGCCGACCTCGACGGCCAGCGTGGTGTCGAACCCAGCCGCCCAGCCCCCGTAGGGCTGCGCTCCCTGCGTCGTCGAGCTGAGCAGGTCGTAGGCTCCCGGCAGATCCCGACCATCGAGCGCCAGGTAGAAGGAGATGACGGCGTGCTCCGGGCTGTCAGTCAGATAGGCGTGGGGATGGTCCGCGTAGAGCCAAGCGTAGCGCTCCCAGGTCCAGCCGTAGTGGCTGCCGTCCCAGGTGTGGACCTGCTCCCAGGCCAGGCCGTCCCCGGCGTCGTAGCGCGCCACCACCTCCTGGGTCAGATCGCCGTCGGTGTCCATCAGCTCGATCCCCGCGTCGCCGCGAAAGGAGGCGAGCAGCTCATAGCCCGCGCCCCGCCAGACGAAGATGTGCAGCAGGTCGACGCCATCCGCGGCGCGACCCTTGATCAGAAGCTCCGTCCGCCCATCGGCGTTGACGTCGCGCACCTCCAGCTGGCAGGTGGGGTACGTCCCCAGGCCGTGCTCATCCTCCGCGGGAGCACGGGTCGAGGTCGACCGAAGCTCGTGCCACTCCTCACCGTCGAGCACGAAGCCCTCCAGCCGGGGCGGGTCCGGCCGCAGGGTGAGCCCCACCCACTCCGGCTCCCCGTCGTCGTCCGTATCCTGCCAGCGCAGGCAGAGCGGGTCGATCCCGCGGGACGCCAGCGCCGCCTGACCGGCCTCTGTCAGCTGGGCCACGCGCTTGGGGCCGAGCGTTGGGGCTGGCGTTGGCGAGGGGACGGGCGTGGGCGTTGGCGTGGCAGTGGGCGCCGCCTCGGTCGCCTTTGGGGTGGGAGAGGCAGCGTGCGGCGTGGCGGACGCTGGGCGCGGGGCGGGTGTTGGACTGCAGGCCGCCAGAAGCGCCGCTGTGCAGAGTACAAGAGGTGCCGCGGCGTATCTCACGATGCCTCGTGCCGACAGCGTTCTCCGCCTCCCATCCTCACTGCGCGACGACGCATCCTCACTGCGCCACGTCGTCGGCAGGTTTTATCTCCACCTGATAGATAGCAGTCCACTGCTTCCCGGTCACGTAGATCTGCTTCCCCTTCTTGGCGATGCCGTTGAGGACGCCACGGGGCTCCTGCTCCGTCAGGTCCGAGAAGTCGATCCAACCCAGCACCTCCCCGGTCTCTGGGGCGATGCGCACGACGTTGGGCGTTTGCCAGACGTTCGCCCACACCTGTCCGTCGACCCACTCCAGCTCGTTCAGGCGGTCCACCGGCGCGCCCTTGTCCAGGACCTGGACGCGCTCCACCTCCTGCAGCGTCTCGGGATCGAGGAAGCGCAGGTAGCTCGTCCCGTCGCTCATGATCAGCCGCTCTCCGTCGTGCGTCAGCCCCCACCCTTCCCCACCGTAGGCGAAGCGCCGCTGCACAGCGAAGCTCTCCTTATCATAGACGAAGCCGATGCCCGCGCGCCAGGTGAGCTGAACGACGGTGTCCTGCCAGACGGTGCAGCCCTCACCGAACAAATGATCGGGCAGCCGGTGCATCTGCAGCACCTCCCCCGTCTCCAGGTCCACGCGGCGAAGGCTCGACGCCTCGTAAAGGCCCGTCGACTCGTACAGCGTGCCATCTTCGAACACGAGGCCCTGGGTGAAGGCTGCCTGGTCGTGGTGGTAACTGTGCACCACCTCGCCCTCGGCGTGGTAAGGGAGCGCGTCCCCGCAGGCGGTGAGCGCCAGCGCGATGCAGACGCTGGCACAAAGGAGGAGTCTGGATAGGCGAGCTGGTCTTCTCGGCCTGCAGGTGTCCGCTGGGGTTGGGGTCATAGGGGAGATCACTCTTGGTTCTCGTGTACTATTGGTGTCCTTGTATGTACTATACGAAAGGGTTTCACCGCGCCTGTGCGCCAGGGCGCCGTGTGGCGCCTGCACTAGATTGTACCATGGGTGGGCGGATTATTCCATGTCCGACAGCGGCTCGATGGAGCTAGGCTTTGCGGAGGGGTTCGTCCTGAGGTTCAGGGGGCTGCCTGTCCCGAGCCGGGGTTCACCATCAGCGACGAGACGTCAACTGCCTCGAAGGTCGAGCCGCGTACCTGGTGGAGCTCGTGGAGCACGTCATTGTCCCAGCGCTCGTCGGGCGCGCCGGAGAGGAACCAAGGCGCGCCGTTGTCGGCCAGCATCATGCCGTACGTCTTGAGCGCCCGCAGGATCACCTGCACCTCCGTGGAGAAGCCCGAGACGTCGAAATCGGCCTTCAGGCGGAAGCGCTGGCCCATCGGCGGGTACTGCTCGCCGGTGAGGTCCGACGCGAAGTGGCGCGCGGGCCAGACGTAGGCCCGGCGGGTCTGCGGGGCGGTGAAACGGATGGCGTGGCGGATCTCCCCCGCGGCCACCTCGTCGTAGCGCACCAGGCCCGGCAGGATCGGCAGCCCGGCCGCGTCGGCCGAGGTCCACGTCGCGGGCCGGAGCGCATGGGAGGAGAGGTCGAAGATAGCGCCGGAACCAGCCTCCCAACCGCTTCCACCGTCCGGCGGCCAGGCGTCGAACAGCTCGTAGAGGACGCAGGCGTCGCGATCCAGCACCAGGACGTGCCGGTCCCCGTCGCTATCGGGGCCTCCTTCAATGGGTGCATCCGGCGGGAGGGGATAGGGCCCAGGGTCGCTTTCGTCGTCATAGGTGAAGCTGATGGGCACCGAGGCCTGCGTGCCGGGGACGTCCACGTACGGGATGCCGATGGGGCTGCCCGAGCCCGGGGGCCAGTCGCCGGAGCCGAAGTCGGCGTGCACGTAGGCATCGGCGCCGATGGTGACCATGTAGGCATCTGAGTTGGCGTGGACGGGCAGCGCGTCCACGGGAGTGTTCCACACGTTGTCGGCCGGAAAGATGGTGCAGCCCGCCACCTCGGGGGGCGCTTCGGCGTGAGGCTCAGACCAGCGCCTGAGGGTCAGCGGCAGATAGACCCAGGAGATCGCCTCCCATCGCTCGTAGGCGCCGATGTCGGGTTGATCGTCGCGCGGATGACCGTCGAAGTCGTCGTCCGGTGCGTCCTCCTCCGTCCCGGCGTCGATGGCCGGGCTGTCCTCGACTAGGTGGGCGTCGAAATAGTCGATGCGCGCATCCACCAGGCCCGGCGAGACGTCGCACAGACTGTCGGGCGGGCAGGGATCGGGCGTGGCCTTCAGGTGGTTGATGATGGCGTGGTCGATGGTGAAGAGGTCGCCGGCCATATCCGTCCAGGCCAGGCAGGTAGTGTCCTCGCCCACGCCGAACTCCGGGTTGCCCTGGAAGATGTCGTTGCGCAGCAGGATGGATTCGGAGCCGTCGCAGCTCTCTTCTCCAGCGCACTCGGCGATGACCAGGCAGTCCCCCTCCCCCGTGACCGTGCTGTTGATCACCTTGACCTGATCGGCGGGATGGAGGGTGAAGGCCAGGGCGCTGCCCCCGGAGCGGCAATGGTCGACGTCGTGGGTGAAGGGCTTACCG
This sequence comes from uncultured Anaerolineales bacterium, assembly GCA_964575455.1. GTDB lineage: Bacteria > Chloroflexota > Anaerolineae > B4-G1 > B4-G1 > SKLM01. The sequence continues at coordinate 3,709 of CAZNRX010000182.1, forward strand.
TCGAAGAAGCCGCAGTTGCTGACCGCGATCACGTTCTCCACAAGCGTGGGGCCCATGGTCTTGATCTGATCGCCGGCGTTCCCCTCGGCGATTGTGCGCCGAACCGTGACGCTGCCCCCGAGCGAATGGTAGAGCAGATCGAGGCCGTCTGAGGTATTGTGGAGGAAGGCCGAGTCCTCGATGATCCAATCGCCGGCGGTGGCACCGGTGCCGACGCCGTCGCCGTAGCCGCCTGCCGACTGGCCCCAGCAGCCGGTGGGCTGGCCGCCGGGGTAGGTCTCGGCGCAGCCGTTCCACTCGACGGTCCAGCGGCGGAAGGTGAGCGTGCC
>CAZNRX010000183.1:0-4035 GCA_964575455.1 uncultured Anaerolineales bacterium
GAGCCTCTGGAAGGCCGGAATGTGAACCACGCCGCGGCCGCCGAAGGTGGTCAGGGGATCGTCGGTCAGCTCGCCCTGGCCCACGTAGGCGCGGATGACGCCGCGCTCGTCGTCGGTGGAGATCCGGCAGAAGGTGAAGGGGCCGCTCTTGACCCGACCGACCACGGTGCCGTAGGTGTTCTCCTTGCCCACGTCCTGGGCGATGATGTCCTGATAGGACATGTGAGGATGGTCGAAGAACGCCTTGGGCAGGTTGCTGCAGTGGAAGACGACGCCCTTGTCCGGGTGCTCGCCGTAGTTGTTGTTCCAATCGACCAACGCGCTGGGCTGGCCGGAGGCCAGCGCCATAGCGAGCATGCCGATGGCCCCGGTGATGTCCGTCTCGCACGCGCTGGGGGCCAGCACGTTGCTCAGCATGCTCATCACCGTACAGGGCACCACGCCGAAGTACTCCTCCATCGATGTCCAGCACTGCACCGCCGTCGCGGCCAGGTCATTCGCTGCGATCCAATCCGCCATCACGAGGGCGAGCTTGGCCATCTTGAGCAGGGCAGCGGCGGGGATGCCCTCCAAGGGGACGTAGGCCTCGATCTCGTCCAGCTTCTCCTTGACCCGGGCGTCGTCGTCGGCCAGGTTGGCGGCGCGGCCAAAGGCCTCGGAGAGATCCATGGTCTCCACGCTGATGCCCGCCTTCTCCAGGAGCTTCTCGCTGTAGCGCACGGTGATGAAGGCGGCGGGCCGGGCACCCAGCACGCCCACACGCGCCCCGCGCAGTCCATTCACCACCTTGCAGGTACCGACGAACCGCTGCAGGTCCTGGCGGAAGGTGTCGGACTGTGGCGCGACCGTGTGCAGCTTTGTCAACGAGTACGGAATGCCATACTGCTTCAGGTTGTTGCAGACCGACATCTTGCCGCAGAAGCTGTCTCTGCGATTCTGCAGATCCATCTTGCCGAGCTCGTCCGGGAAGGCGTGCACCAACACGGGCACGTCCAGCCCCGACATGCGCAATGTGTCGGCCACAGCGCGCTCGTCGCCGAAGTTGGGGAGCGTGACGAGCACGCCCTCGATCGTCTCGCTATGCGCTTCGAAGAGCGCCGCGCACTTCTTGGCGTCCTCCAGCGTCTCGACCGAGCCGAGGGGGGTGTCCGCAGCACTCAGGACGATGGGCCTGATGCCCTCCTCCCTCAGCACCTGTAGAATCTCGGCTTGACCGCTCTCACAGAGATGGTCGGGGAAGAACCCCCGATTGCCAACGATGACGCCCAGTGTTGCTTGCTGCATGATCGCTCTCCTTTGTTTGTGTGACGGCTCTGTTTCTCCCTGCGATGGACTCCGTATTGTATGTATTCTACAACCGGCTCGCCGAGTTTGCAAACTGGGTTCGAGCTTCAAGTCGGCGGTCCGGTCTGTGATGCAGCCGCCGGCATAGATGGGTGAGATGCGGCTTGTCGACAGCACGATGTTGTTTTTGGATGTCTCGGGGTGCGGTGGGGCGTGGGAAGCAAAAAGGGGCGGTTTGTGGTGGCAGTTGAACCACTGAGACACTGAGGGAATGAGCACACTGAGAGGCGGCGGTTGGGCGGATCGAATGGATGAGATCAGACCGGGTAAACAAGATTGACAGTGTGATAGGTGCTTCACTGCCTACCGCCTTTTCAGCACCTGCTGCCGCAGGTCCTCAGCACGCTCGGCAAGCTTGTAGTCCACGCCGATGGCCTCGAAGTGCCGCTCGGCGCAGTCGATCTTCATCCTCTCCATCCCCCGCAGCTCGTCCTCATCCAGCGTCCCCTTCGTCTCGCGCACCAGGTAGAGCTTCTCCCGCGCCTCGCCAAACTCGTCCTGCTGGACGTACACAATGGCCCAGTCCGGGTTGTAGTCCCCCACCGGCGTCGGCACCAGGAACCAATCGGGGAGCTTGACGAAGAGCTTGACCTCGTCCATCGCCTCCAGCTCGGCGGCGAAGTCCCGCTCCACCTGCGAATCCGCGATCACCTGGTCGTAGATCGACTTCTCGATGGGCAGCAGGCTCTCCTCGTACCCCTCCAGATCGTGGAAGAGGGACATGCGGTAGTGGTCGCCCACCTCCAGGTACTGGACGCCGTCGACCAGGAACTGCCGCTTGGCGCGGTTGATGGCCTCGGCCGCGCGCTGGATGTACTCCGCCGGGTTGTTGAAGACCTGGCCCAGGTTCCCCGCTCGCTCCAGGATGACGCGGAGCGTGCGACGGGTGAGGTTGGTCTCCTCGGCCAGCCGGGCGGTGACGTTGGGGATCTCGTACTCCCGCTCCACCGTCACCGCGCCCTCGCCCAGCAGGGTGGTCTCGAAGGTGCCGCGCTCGCGGATCTGGTCGACGCGGCCGCGCGTGGTGCGCACCTTGATGGGCTCGATGGCGATGGGGCGGACCGCCTCGGCGCAGGCCTCGACCAGCGCCTCGGTGTCGAGCTGGACCCGGTAGCGGGTGCGGCGGGCCACCCGCTGCCAGAGGGCCTTGAAGTGCGGGTTGAGCTCGAAGCCCTTCTCCAGCCGCACCGTGCGGCGCTTGCGGGCGTTCTTCGGCTTGGGCGGCTCCTGCCCCGTGCCCACTTCGTCAATATACTCCGTCTGCAGCCGGTCGACGTACTCGGCGTAGCTCTCGTTGGCCACCACCGTGAGGCGGTTGACCTGCTCGTCGAAGACGCGCTCGCCCTGCTGGTTGACGGCGAGGCGCATGCCGCGCCCGATCTCCTGGCGCTTCTTGATGGTGGAGATGGTGCGGTTGAGGGTACAGATCTGGAAGATGTTGGGGTTGTCCCACCCCTCGCGCAGCGCCGAGTGGGAGAAGATGAACTCGACGGGCTCCTCCAGCGAGAGGAGGCGCTCCTTATCGCGCATGATCAGGTCGTAGGCGTCGGCGTCGCTCTCCATGTAGCTCTCGGACTTGTACTCGGAGAAGTAGCTGCCCTGCACGTCGGCCACGTCGACGTCCCGGTAGGCCCGCGCCCAGGGTCGGTCGAGCTGCTTCAGCCGGTCGAACTGCGCCTCGAAGGTGCGGCGGATGTACCCGTCGGGGTCGGTGTAGTTGGCCACCGTGTCAATGAAGAAGAGCGAGAGTACCTTCAGGCCCCGCTTCCGCAGCCGGTGCGCCTTGCGCATGTGCTCCTCGATGGTGTGGGCGATCTGAACCTGGGCGATGACACAGTGGTCAGGCCCGCGCTCCTCGCCCTCCTCGATCACCACGCCGTTGGCGAAGCGCACCTCGCCCCAGCCGGCGTCCAGCTCCTCGACGACGAAGCCCTGGTAGGCGTCGAGGCCGGTGACGTCGTAGAGGTCGTCGCCCACGCGCACGGTGCGCGTCTTCGGCACCGGCCCCGCCTTCTCGCGGACGTAGAGCTGGAGCCGGGCGCTGACGACGGTCTTCTTGGCGTCGACGGAATAGCACTTGACGTAGGCGCGGTTGGCGTCGTGGTCCTGCACCACGGAGGCGACCTCGATCTGCTTGACGAGGCGGAGGTTGTAGGCGTCGACGGGCGTGAGGCGGTAGATGGGGTTGTAGATGCGGCGGTGGGAGGCCGAGTAGCGGAGCTTGAAGAGGGGGTTGAGGCTGGCCAGCGCCTCCCGCGCGATCTCTGTCTCCATGTTCTGCGGCTCGTCGAGGATCAGGATCGGCCGCGCCGTCCGCACCAGCTCCAGCGGCTTAAGGCCCATCATGCGGTCCATACGGCGGTTGAAGATGTTGGTGTCCTTGTTGAAGGAGTCGAGGGTCATGACCATGATCTCGACGTCGTTGCTGGCCGCGAACTGGCGCACGCGGGCCAGGTTGCCGGAGTCGTACTGGTAGAAGCGGTACGGGACGTTGTCATAGAGCCCGGCGAAGTGGTCGCGCGTGATGCGCAGGGTCTTGAGCACGCCCTCGCGGATGGCGACGGAGGGGACGACGACGATGAACTTGCGGAAGCCGTACTGCTGGTAGAGCTCCAGGGCGGTGCGGAGGTAGACGTAGGTCTTGCCGGTGCCGGTCTCCATCTCCACGGAGAAGTCGCGGCTGCCCAGCTC
>CAZNRX010000184.1:0-3869 GCA_964575455.1 uncultured Anaerolineales bacterium
TGGCCGCGGCGTCCTCGAGGACGAGGGCTGTGAGCCCAAATGCGATTGCCCTGCCCTTTTGGGTCTCTACACAGACAAAGGAGATCGCGATATGAGAGGGTTGTATGCCTCTGTAGGACTCCCGGAGGTTTTTCTCTGAGGGTAGCCCGCCCACTTTTTTTCTGACTAACCCTACATGACCCTACAGTCTTCTGTCACCAAGGAGAAGTATCAACTCGGACTGGCCAACTACTGTTACTAATGGTGACCAGAAAGACTGGCGGCGAAGCAATTTGTCAACATTTTGTACTTGATGTATACTCCGTGAGTGACGTAGGCTTACGGCTCCCACTCACTGTCGAGCGCTATTCTGTTGCTTCAACGGGTACCGGGTTCAGTTTAGCACGATAGCCTCTTGGATGCAGCAACGTGCCCCATAGAATCCTAGAAGCTGTCAAGTCCGATAAAGTCGTACCGGTCAAAGTCTCACAAAGTCGTACCGGTTTGAGAGCAAGACCGACCGAGCCGGGCGTCCTACTGGCACTGCAGCGGGCTTCTCAAGCCGATTGGGGGCTATCCGAAGCGCAGATTGACCCAGTTTGCCGATGTTGCGCATAGTTCAGCGACATATGCTGATGGAATGGCAATCTGAAATAACAATTCGCCGCCGTTGTACCGGCAGGGCGGCACGACTTTTCGAGACAATAGGGCGGTATGACTTTACGAGACTTGGCAAAGCCTTCTTGCCTTTGAAAGGAGATAGAGATGGAACGGTCAGTTGGCACGATAAGAGAAGGAAGCAAAGATGGTAGGATCGTGCTTGATGACGTAGAGCTTTGGTTAGAAGATACAGGGAGCAGATGGTATGGTGACTTCAAACTGCATTTGAGTGAATTGAAGAAGCCGGCTGTGAAGAAGATTGTCGAATTGAAGCGGGATGCCTACTATTGGTTGCTCTTGGAAGATGGTCGATCTGGAAAGATGTTCATCAAGAGCGCAAAGCCTTCGGGTGAATCAGTATCAGTACGGTTCATGGGTACTGGACCACTGTGAGCTCAGTGACTGTGAGCTGGTATACGCGCATCCCGACTGAGTGGTATGTACAGCGAGTGGGGGTGTTTGACTCAACCGCGACCCGTGCGTGGGCAGTTGCCGGAAGGGAGACGTGCTCCTATGGCTAACTACGCCTCAGGTGTGAATCCGCTAGTCCTTCGCTGGGCGAGAGAGACAACTGGTTACACCCTGGAAGAAATTGCTGCTCGTTTCGACAAAGATGTCTCGGATATCATCGATTGGGAAGAAGGATTGGCTGTTCCCACGTATAATCAACTTGAAAGACTTGCTTACACGTACTACAAGCGTCCGATAGCGCTCTTCTTCTTTCCAGAGCCACCTGAAGAAGCGGAGCCTGAGGAGGCTTTTCGCACCCTTCCTGACTTCGAGATTCGAAATCTTCAGCCTGATACACGCCTTGCCATCCGGGAAGCGCAAGCAATGCAGATCTCTCTCTACGACTTGACGAATGGCATCAATCCGAGCGAGAGAGTCATCTTCCGGGATCTGCACGTCATACCTGGAAGCGAGGCTGTATTGGCGGGAAAGAGAGTCAGAGCCTACTTGCGCGTATCCTTGGACCAGCAGTTTGAATGGTCAAACACGGTCGAGGCTTTGAAGAACTGGAGAGAAGTCATTCAGGATCATGGGATCTTTGTCTTCAAGCGATCCTTCAAGCAGAGAGAGGTTTCAGGTTTCTCCTTGCTTGACAGAGAATTCCCCGTGATTTACTTGAACAACAGTACCGCCAAGACTCGACAGATCTTTAGTCTATTCCATGAATTGGCCCATCTGCTTCTTGATACGTCCGGAGTAGCGAGAGCCGATGATAGCTACATCTCCGCTCTGACAGGATGGGAGAGGGATGTTGAAGTCTTCTGTAATCGTTTTGCTGGCGAATTCCTTGTCCCTTCAGAAGACTTTGATAGCAGGTTGTCTACGCTCGATGAGCCGATCAAACAACTTGCCGAGCGACTGTCTGATCGGTATCATGTCAGTCGCGAGGTCATACTTAGAAAGCTACTTGACCGAGGCATTGTTGATCAACAGTACTACGAAGCAAAAGCCATGGAATGGGTCAGAGAATTCAAGGAGGCTCGACGAGCCAAGGGAGGTGGCGGCGATTACTACGCGACACAGGCGGTGTACCTGGGTGATAGATACCTGAGGCTTGCCCTCTCTTGCTACCATACAGGTGGATGCACTCTTGAGCAGCTTGCAGATCACTTAGGTATGAAGCCGAAGAGCGCAGTTCGCCTTGAGCGGTATCTGCTCGATAGAGCTTCGTAGGATCGCCGGTTCACAATGACCTACGTATTCGACACTAGCAGCTTCAGAGAGCTAAATCACTACTATCCCACTCGATTCCCAACCTTCTGGAAAGAATTTGAGGGACTGGTTGCGAATGGTAGGTTAATCTCCGTGAGAGAAGTGCGCGGGGAGCTTCAGAACATGTTCATCAAGCCCCACCTCGAGGGTTGGGTCGATGCGAATAGGGACATCTTCCTCTTGCCTGAGCCACGGGAAACAGAGTTCGTTCGCAAGATCTTCTCCGTTGAGCACTTTCAGCAGCTAGTTAGCAAGAAGAACAGGCTCCGGGCCAGGCGAGTGGCAGACCCATTTGTCATTGCGTCTGCCCAGTATAGAAACGGTACAGTGGTGACTGAAGAGAGCTACAAGCCAAATGCCGCCAGGATTCCCAATATCTGTGAGCACTATGAGGTCGATTCTGTATGTCTAGAAGATCTGATGGAAAGGGAGGGATGGGTATTCTAGTCGGTTGCCAGGTGACCAAGGAACCCGCCATCTACTTATGATACAGCCAACTCTTTCACCACAAGAATTCGTCGATAAGTGGCGCAAGGCTGGGCTCAAAGAGAGTGCTGCGGCGCAAGAGCACTTCATTGACCTTTGCCGCATGCTAGGACACCCGACGCCAGCCGAAGCGGACCCCGACGGGCAGTGGTTCACCTTCGAGGCCGGAGCGACCAAGCAGCGAGGAGGGCAGGGCTGGGCGGACGTCTGGAAGAAAGGCTACTTCGCCTGGGAGTACAAGGGCAAGCACGCCGACTTGGATCGAGCCTACCAGCAGCTGCTCCAGTACCGTGAGGCGTTGGAGAATCCGCCCCTGCTGATCGTCTCCGATATCGAGCGAATCCTCATCCACACCAATTTCGTCAACACCGTCAAGCGCGTCTACGAGTTCACGCTGGACGACCTGCTGATGCCGGAGAAGCGGCGGCTCCTGCACCACGCCTTCTATGACTACAAACAGCTCCAGGCGCCACAGACGCCGGAGCAAGTCACTCAGGAGGCAGCCCGTGAGTTTGCCCAGCTGGCCGACCTGCTGCGTCGGTGGGGGGAGGACCCGCAGGAGACGGCCCATTTCCTCATTCGCCTGCTCTTCTGCTTGTTTGCCGAGGACATACGGCTATTGCCCCCGGATCTGTTCACTAAGCTCGTGGAACGAACCCGAAAGAAGCCCTCCGCCTTCACCCGTCAGCTGAGCCATCTTTTCGGTGCTATGACAGAGGGTGGATGGTTCGGCGCTGAGGAGATCGAGTTCTTTGACGGTGACCTCTTCGAAGACGATAAGCATACTATAGAGAACAAGTCAAGACACGATCTGTACCGCAAAAGGACGCGTTTGCATAGACCCGGTAAAGGTAGTATTCTACAGGGCAGTCTAGGCTATGCAGTCTAGACGGCTCAGTCAGCCCGACCACGTTCTGTCGGCGGGCGAGGGAGAAAGCGCCCTGGCCGGACTCTTGGGCTCAACCTAGTGTTATAGGCCGCATTCTTTGATCAGAATAGAGCAGATCACGGCCAGATTGAGT
>CAZNRX010000185.1:0-3831 GCA_964575455.1 uncultured Anaerolineales bacterium
GGAACATCAGAAACCTGTGAGAATCAGAGTTGCCCCGGAATATTGAGAAGATACGTCCACTCGCTGCTGCCGATGTCCTCCCCGCGCGCCTTCGCCTTCGCGATCCCCTCCCGCATCAAGCGCACCATGTCGGCGCGCTTGTCGCATTTGACGACCACGAACCGCCACGGCTGACGGTTCTTCGCCGATGGCGCCTGCGGCACGTGCGAAGCACCGGCGACTACAGGAAACGCCCTCTCCGCCGAAACCCCTCCGCCAGTCGCCCGCAGACCAGCTCCTGGGCCTCAGTGACCCTCGTGCCCCGGAAGTCCCACACCCACTCCCCGCCGAAGAGCTCGTCCGTGATGATCAGCGCGGCGGCAAAGGCCGCGCCGCGGTAGGTGGCGATGGCCATCAGGGCCGTGCACTCCATCTCCACGGCCAGCACGCCCCGCTCCGCAAACGCTTCGATCTTGTCCACTGTCTCCCGAAACAGCGCGTCGAGGCTCCACACGCCGCCCTCCACGCAATCGACGGTCTCCAGGTCCTCTTGGAGGGCGCAGAGCAGATCCTCGGACGGGCGGCATACGACGTCGGGGGGCAGATAGTGGTACGAGGTGCCCTCCTCCCGCACGCCCCAGGTGGGCAACAGCACGTCTCCGATCTCGCAGCGCGGCGATATCGACCCTGCCGTTCCCACCATCACGACCCGCTCCACGCCGGAGACGATCAGCGATTCGATGCAGATGCCGGCGGACGGCGCGCCGCAATACGCCTTGTAGACTGCAACGGCGTCGTCCAGCCTGCCCTCCAAAGAGCCGGCCAGCCGTGGGGCGTCCCGCTCACCCCCCAGGTCGAAGGCGTCGACAAGACGAGAGAAGACCTGGTCTGAGAAACAGAGCACCGCGTCCTCAGCCCCAATGCTCTTGGCAAAGACAGCAGGCTCCGCAATCGAGCGCTGCGCAGACAGCCATTGCGGATGAAGCGACATCTCTTACCCCCTCATATCAAAGCGCGAACCAGAGCGCCGCGACCCCCGCCCACGTCACGACGACGATCATCATAATCAAGCTGCCCACCGGGCCGCGCTGCCCGAACAGCCGCGTGCGCAGCGCCTGCGTGATCCCCAGGAAGAGCAGCAACAGACCACCGAACAGGCTGACCCAGCCCAACAGCCCGTCCAGGAAGCGAGGCACGGGGATGGCCGATCGGAGGCCGAGCCGGAGCCAGATCATCCACAGGCCAATGAGCCCCAGGGAGAGCGACTTGAAGCTCCGCTCGCGCCACTGCTCCACGTAGCGCCAGATGAGCCAGGCGGCGTGCCTGCTCTGCGGGTCGGGGTCGTCCACCGCGACCCGCGCCAGAATGGGGGTGCCGTAGAGGTCATACACCACGGTCAGGAACGCCAGCAGCCCGCCGAACGTCGCCCCCACCAGGGTCGGCACAGCCAGGGCGTCCCGGGGTGCCAAAACGGACCAGAAGAAGGAGGGCAGCACCATCATGGCGACAGCGCCGGTCAGGAAGGAGATGTGCACAGACAACCATCCGGAGGCGGGTTCGTGGATGAAGCGGAGGAATCCCTCCGCCCCCTCGGGCGACGGCGCGTCCCAAGCCTCGTCGTAGCTGCCCGCCGGCGCGTTCTTCACCCTACCGGTCAGGACGAGCAGGATGGGCACCACGGCCCAGCCTAGCAAGGTGAGGAGGGCCATGAGCGCGCCCAGAGCCCGGGCCAGCAGGTGATAGCTTCCGTTCACGTCGCACCTCCCTGAGAGAGACGAATGGCCCGCCTGCCCGAGCGCAGGCAGACCCCAGCCGCGCACCGTCAGCGGCAGTATACACAGTCTCCAGGTTCGCGCAAGCCACCCCACGGTGCGTTGCACACCCCACGGTGCGTTGCACCTGCCGTTGGTGCGACGCACTTCACCGCCAACCCAGGTGTCTTACACGCCCCCACGGTGCGTTGCACCTGCCGTTGGTGCGACGCACCTCACCGCCAACTCAGGTGTCTTGCACACCCCCACGGTGCGTTGCACCTACCGCCGGTGCGACGCACGTCACCGCCAACTCAGGTGCCTCGCACGTCAACGGCGTCTCCCACACGTGCAAGGCACCAGGGCGCTTCCTACGCGCCTACGTTCCGCACGACCAGCGGCAGGTAGACGTTGTACGCCACGGCTCCCCCGCACCAGTAGCCGGCGCAGAGATCCTGATCGGGGCTATGCGACAAGCCTGAGGCCACCTGAGCGGTCGTCCCGTTGGCCGCGAAGTGGGGCGACTCCATCGGCGCCCCACCGGAGCTGACCACGCTCCATCCGATGGCATACTGACTAGACCTCATAGCCCAGGACGGCCCCACCAGCCCCAGCACGCAGACGAGGACCGCCAGGAACACAATGACTCTGATCTTGTTCATTGTGATTCTCCTAGTAGGGCTCGGTGTACTGATACTCAATCGTCACCGCCATGATCTTGCGATTCGCATCCAGCGTGCCACCGAACTTGGCGTAGAGCCAGTAGATGTGCCCCTCATTGTCCACGATGGCGTGGTCGATGGAGTCATCGTGATCGAGGCCGTAGTGGGATGGTCCGGAGTCCTGAGAGACGACCTGAGCCATGTCCTCGTAAAGATCAACTCCCAAGATACCCAGCCCCGTGACGGGGCCGCGCCTGAGCGTCATGGTCACGGCGCCGTTCGAGGCGAGACTATCGTGGAAATACTGAAACTCCATCTTGGTGACGGTGGCGCCGTGGGGCAGCTGCAGCGGCGCGTAGAACCACGGATCACCGCCGGTGGGGTACAGACGGCGTCCCGTTCTGTTGTAGCTCTGGGTCTCATTGAAGGGCTGAAACTCGGCCGGCGAGACGGAGATGTAGCTCGTGCGGGTGTACCAGCTCAAGTCACCGTTGACGTGCGCGTTGCCATCGGCCATCAGCGCCGGGCCAGAGCCGTTATTGGCCGCCAACAGCGTCGGCTTAGAGCCCTCGCTCACCATCCTCAACGCCGACCCGTCCCCGCCGTTGACAAGGGTGTAGATCGGCACGGGGCTCGTTGCACTGACCCGGCCGCCCACTCGCAGCGTCTCGGCGCGCAGCGCGTACGGCACGCTGTTGAGCGGCTGCCGGGGCCTCATCTCCGGGCCGGATCCGACCTTCACGCCCAGCCAGCGAGGCCCACCGTCGAAGACCTCCGGGCCAAGCGGTCCAATCTGCACGTGAAACAGGCCATCTTCGACTGGCACAGGAACAGCCGGCTGTGCCCACACGGGCATCCCGCCCGTGACGACATCGTAGATGCTGAAGGTCATCTGATACGCGCCGTCCTCCACGGGGTCACCCGTATCGGGATCGCTCAGCTGCCCCTGATAGCTGATTAAGCCTGGCACGGGGGCGGCGGGTGCCGCGGGTGCCTCTGGAGCGGCCGCCAGGACGCCGCGGAAGGCCCAAAGAAGGGCCATGGCGACCACGACGGCCGTCAGCGATGCGGTCCATGCAATGAGTGTTCTGCACTTCATGTCTTTCTCCTTCACCTTGATCTTCTAATTTGCCCAATCTTCAGGGCTTCGCCTGGTCCCTTCCTGCTCCATCACCTTCATCGTTCCATAGGCCCTCCTTCGATCTGACGGATCGTGGATCACAATGGTACACCCTCTCAGAACCGGAGCCGCTGGGCTGGTTCCTTGGGCACTATACTTCGACCACTATCGGTGGGACTGAAGGAGTTGAACGCGCCTGTATGCTTCAGAAGCACTACCGACGCGGCTGCCACGATGGACGGGAAAGCTGCCCATGGTCCGATGGCCCTATGTGCCAATGAAAGTGAGACAACTCTGCTGGGTAGTTTAGAGTGCAATG
>CAZNRX010000186.1:0-2026 GCA_964575455.1 uncultured Anaerolineales bacterium
TATCCTGTCGAGGGCAGTGGTACCTGGGAGCGTCTGGCGTCAGACCTGCACATTGGAGGGCAGATCCACGGGAAGCACATCTTCTATTTCAGGGTGGTGCCGTCGGGTGCGCTCGTTGGGGACGAGGGCCTCGAAATCGTGGCCTGCCTAGGCCTGGAGGGCGCGGCACCCGACGAGCCCAATACGCCGAAACCGGAGGAACCGACGCCGACGAGGAAGCCGCAGGATCCGACGCCCACGGCCAAGCCCCAGCGTCCCACCCCTACGGCGAAGCCACAGTGTCCGACGCCGACCCCCAAGGCGACGGCACCCGCAACACCGAGTGGATGAGTAAGGAGGCGTGGAGTTGGGACTCTTGGATTGGTTAAAGGAGCGGAAGCTGGTCGTGGTGGTGGCCACCCGGCACGCGGAGGCGCTGGATGCGTTGCAAGAGGTGGACGGCGACCTACCGCTGGAGCTGCGGGAGGCGGTGACGACCCGCGGCCTGTACAGCGCGCTCCCTGAGGCGCACCTGGTCATCGCGGATCTGGAGGGGCTGCGCGAGTTGGGCATCACGCGCAAGCGGCTGAGGACGGCCCTGGAGGGCGACGTCGTGGCCGTGAGCGGCGCGGCGTTCGCCACTGCTCCGGAACGGTATCTGAACCAGGCTCGCGCTGCGTCGGGCCTGACGGGGGCGTTGACGGCGCAGTGCGTGGCCTTCACGGCCTTCTCGGGCGGGGTGGGCAAGACGACGCTGTCGCTCTCCCTGGCCAGGACGTTTCGCGAGGAGACGGGCTTGCCTGTCGTGGTGATCGAGCTGTCCTATGGGCCGAGCGGCGTGCTGCCCCTGATCGACCGGCCGGAGGACGCACATTTGTACGAGGTGATCACGCAGGACAAGGGGTGGCCTGCGTGGCGTGGGGTGACGCTGGCGCCGATGGACTGGAGCACGGCCGTGCTCCTTGAATCGTCCGAGGGTGGCAGCGGTCAGGTGGCGGCGATGTGGCGGGATCTGAAGGAGCGACACGTCTTGACGATCTTCGACGCGCCAGCCTACCACGCCCATTGGCCCATGGCCGAGGCGATGGCAGATCAGGTGTTGGTGGTGACGGATGCACGGGCCGACGCCCTGGCGGGAGCCATCGAGCTGGTGGGACGTCATGCCGGTGGTGAGCAGGGCCGAATTAAGGGGTTTGACGTCATTCTCAACCGGGGTGGGGTGACGGCCCGACTGGCGCTGGATATGCCGGTGGTCGCGGCCTTGCCCGACGTCGGCGGCGATGCGCGTGACTTCCCCGCCAAGCTAGGACGGAAGCTGCTGCCCGTGGTCTATCCGGGATGGGGCAGGTAGGGTGAGGAGGAGGGTGTGAGCAGACGGATCAAGGTGTTCATCTCGCTGGTGGCGCTGCTGGCTGCGGCCGTGGTCGGATGGTACGTCTACCGCCGGTTTGACCAGATGGTGACCACGGCCGAGGTGGTGACCCCGGCCCAGCCGATCCCGGCCGGGGCATTGATCGAGGGGCAGATGCTGACCAGTAGGGAGGTGCCGCGGCCGCTGCTCGACGAGGAGATCTACGTGGAGGCGGAGGCCCTCGTCAGTCGGGTGGCGGCCGTTCCGCTGCACCCGGGGATGATCGTGTATGGGCCGTTCGCCGTGGAGCAGAAGAGCTATCGCATGGTGGACGATCCCGCGCTGGAGGTGATCTCGTTCCCGGTGGACCCGGCCCGGGCGGTGGGAGGGCAGATTCAGCCGGGCCATCGGATCGACGTCTGGCGATTGACCTCGGTGCGCCCCGGCCGGGCCGTGACGCTGACGGAGCTTATCGCGACGCGGTGGGCAACGGCCACCCTCTTGGTCGAGTCGGCGCCGGTGGTGGACGTGCGGGCCAAGAGCGGCCAGCCGGTGGCGCGGCAGCCGCAGGCCATGCCGGGCCAGCTGGGCGAAGGAGAGACGTCGTCTGGGTCGTCGACGTCAACGCAGCGGTCGTCGCCGCTGCAGATCCTGACCGTGGGCGTGCCGCCGGAGGTGGCACGAACCATCCTCACC
>CAZNRX010000186.1:2126-3785 GCA_964575455.1 uncultured Anaerolineales bacterium
CCCCAGGTCCGTCAGCGCATCCTGGATGAGGGCGTTCAGCCACCGGGCTGGCGAGCGGGGGAGGACGAGCACGGGCGCTTCCGCGCCGCTGTGGCCCAGGTCTTGGTGGAGTCGAACCTGGCCCGCCACGCGGATGGGCGATTGCCGCACCTGGCGCGACGGCTGTCGGGGATGATGACGGGCGTGGGCGTGGTGGAGACGCTGCTGAGTGAGGAAGGGGTGGAGGAGATCATCGTTCGCAATGGCTTCGTCCAGGTGGAGCGCCGAGGACAGATTGAGGACCGGGGGGCGATGGCCGACGACCTGCACTTCAATCGGGTGGCCCATCGCGCGGCGGACCTGGGTCAGCGTACGATGAAGGGGGACAGGCCCTTCGTGCTGGTCGACCTGCCCGATGGGAGTCGTTTCACGGCTGTCATCCCCCCACTCTCGGTACGAGGGACGGCCATCAACGTGCGCGTCTTCTCGCGCCAGGCGCTGTCCCTGGCTGACCTGAGCGATCTGGGGGCGTTCGATAGGCCTGAGGAAGCGCCGAGTTGTGTAGCGCCTGGTCGGCTGATCGACGAGGCCGGACAGGGTGACTTGGAGGTTATTTCCCCGGTGGCGAGGCTGCTGGCCCGGGTGGCGGCGGGGAACCTGGCGACAGTACTCGTCAGTGGGGAGTTCGGCTCGGGCAAGACGACGTTGATGAACGCCATGAGCCTCTATGTCCCCGCCAACGTCCAGCTGTCCGTGGTGGAGACCTTCGAGGAGCTGAAGATACGGCATCCGCATCCGCTGCGGGTGGTGGTGCCGGAGGATCGTCCCGACTTCCCCCAGATGGACGAGATCCTCAACGTGGTGGTGACGCGCATGCGGCCGGACCTGTTGATCATTGGCGAGATCGTGCGGGGCGAGGCCCCGCGCTTTCTGGACGCTATCAACCTGGGCAAGAAGGCCTGGAGCACCATCCACGGCAACGACGCGTTGGGCGCCCTGTATCGGCTGGAGACCAAGGCGCTGACCACGGGCCTACCGCATCGGGCCATCCGCGAGCAGATCGCGGCTGGTGTTGACCTGGTGATCCACCTGCGGCAGGATGCGTGGACCGGCGACCGGTACGTGGCCCAGGCGGTGCAGGTCCAGGGCCTGGATGGTGACGGACGGTACCGGCTGAAGACCCTGTATGACGTAGGCGAGGCGGGGGCGACGACGCTGGAGGCGGTTTGGGAGGAGCTGGCATCGTGAGGATTACAAGAGTGAACAGATGAGCAATCTCGCCATGCCCGTGATGGTCTTGCTGGGTCCACCGGTGCTCCTTACTGCCATGGGGGTCTATCTCTTAGCGCAGGTCGCGCTGTCGTCCGTCCTCGAGCTTGGCGTGGCGCTCCGGTGGCGGCTGCGCAGCCGCGCCGAGCGCGTGTGGCGCCATCTCCAAGAGAGTGACGAACAGATGGAGCAAGATGACGCTCAGAAGGTGCCGTCAAGCCTCTGGTGGGGGATGGGCGGTGGGGCCGCCCTGGCGCTTCTCTGGCATCATCCGCTGCTCTCGCCCTGGTTTCTGGTGCTGGGAGGGGCGGCCGGGTGGCTGATGGGGGTGTCGCGGAGCGCGATGAGTCGGGAGGAGATGCAGACCCTGGAGACCTTCATCTCCGCCTTCCGCAGCGTCTTCTCCGTCAG
>CAZNRX010000187.1:0-3779 GCA_964575455.1 uncultured Anaerolineales bacterium
TGCTCTGAGCCCCGTCTCGGGGCGGTTTACGCGTGCTATCGAGCCTTGTCTTGGGCCAGACCGCCCTCGAGGACGAGGGCTGGGAGCAGGGAAAAGCCAAGGTCTGTTGTGTGAAAGAGCACTGGGTGACGGGGAGCAGAACGTCAACAAGCTCCTCTATCGGCTGACGCGCAAGCGATGGCTGCTGCGCCTGCGTGCCTAACTACGAACGGGGTCCGGGACGGCACTCCGCGGGCTCCGTGCCTGACTACGAACGGGGGCTGCGGGGGCGGGACGGCACTTGGCTGAGCTGCGCTCAGCTTGGCGTGCCTGACTACGAGCGTGGTCCGCGGTGACCAGCCTGCGGAGCAGGGTTACGCTTTCAGCCGGGGGGTTCCAGCCCCCGGCAGGCCTCGCCCCCCGGCCCCTCCCTCACTCCACCGGCCACCGCGGGATCGCCTCGTCCACCGCCTCCATCAAGCGCATCGTCTCCTCCAGCGCCACCACCACCCAGCGGTAGTGCTGCACGTCGTCGAACGAGAGCGCGCGCCCCGCTCGCTTCCGATCCTTGAGCCATTTGTGCAGCACCTGATAGCCCCCGACCTCGAACGCCCACACGTCCGGATCGATCCCCTCGAAGTACTGCCCCTCGTTGATGTAGACCCGCCCCTCCTCCAGCGGCTCGCCGGACGCGGGATCCGGCTCACCGGGGGCCACGTAGCGGGGATGGCCGCTCGCCACCTGGTTGGTGTCCGCCTCCGGGAAGCGGACGGGCGACCGATCCAGCCTGGGCGACGTCATCAGATGGAGCGCCACCAGACGCTGGCCCTTCTCGGCCAGATCCGCGAACAGCGCCCGATCCGACGTGAGGGGCAGGCGCGGGAAGTCGATCTTGAGGAACTCCGCGTATCGCTCGCGGTAGGTGGGCGAATGGAAGATGGCGTAGGCGTAGTGGAGCACGTCCTCTGGGCCGACGGTGGTCGCCTGGGCTGGATCGTCGACGGTGGTCAGATCGCCCTGGCCGTCGGGCACGAAGCGCAGATCGAGCGCCTGCTCGACGGCGGCGATGAACGGGCGGGAGAGGTTGGGGTGGCGTGTCTCGTACGCCTCTTGCTCGTCGAACAGCATCAGGTTGAAGGCGCTGCCGCTCCTGCGCGGCCCCTGTTCTTGGTTTCTGTTGTAGACATAGAGCGGAAAGAGAACCGGGATGCCCCGGTTGCTGAAGAAGGCGCGGTTGTCAGCAATCCACTTGGACACGCAGAAATGAGAATACTCCGCGCCTACCACTTGCCGCATGGCGAGTAAAGCGATGTTCTCACGGAGCATGTGTTGCATAACATCATAACGCGCTCGGTCGATGAGTATATCCGAGTAGTAGATCGGCAGCACGTCGAACGGGCGATAGAGACATCGGGCGAAAGCCTCGGCCCACCCATCCCAGTCCTGAAGCGTGCCCCGCGCCTCGCTCAGCTTCCACGAGCCGGTGTCGTGCAGATCGAACCGCTCCGCTATCTCCCGGTCGGAGAGCGACTCGTCCCGCAGAGCTTTGATTCTCTCCCGCAACGGTGCCTCGTCGAGGTCAATCGCGAAGTGATCGCGGTGCGTCTTGATGCCGCTGGAGTGCACCGGGAAGATGTCCGGCACGCTCCACCCGTGCTCATACTCGCTCAACAGATCGAAATCCTTGGGCACGAAGAAGTAGTGGGGCGCTTGCGGCTCCAGCCGCTCCCATTCGGTGGTGCTCACGTCATGCTCCATCAGCCAGGCGTACTTCCCCTCGCGCCGGCCCCAGACGTCCGCGTAGTAGACCTTTGAGGTTTCTGAAACCTCAAAGGTCTCTTTGGAGGCCAGCCTCACGAACAGCCCGATCGCCACCCCCTGCCGGATGTCGAAGACGTTCTCGTCCGGCCCGCCGTCCGGCGCCGTCTCGCCCATCAGGGCGTTGCCGTGCAGGTTCAGCAGGTAGATCTCGTCGAAGCTCCTCAGCAGCTCCTCGCGCATCCCGCGGTGGATCAGGCCCGAGAGATAGGTGTGGTTGGTGATCATCCCGATCACGCCGTGGCCCGTGCGCTCGATGCGGTCGTGGGCGAAGCGGATGAACTTGATGTAGTCGTCCGACAGCGGCTGGATGTTCCGCTCGTCGCGCACGGCCTCCTTGTAGCGGTCCATCAGGTCCTCGATGTAGTCGCCCTGGTTGGCGGAGCTGACGGAGTAGGGCGGGTTCCCCAGCACCACCATGATGGGCTTCTCGCGCTTCACCTCCGCTGCCTTGTTGGCCTCCTCGCTGATGAACCCCGCGAACCCCAGCCGCTCGGCCCGCGTCACCGGCTCCTCCAGCGCGTTCGTCAGATAGATGCCCAGCCGCCGGTCGCTGCCGAACGCGTACCCCGTCTCCTGCAGCAGGATGCCCAGCTTCATGTGGGCCACCGTGTAGGGCGCCATCAGCAGCTCGAAGCCGAAGATGCGCGGCAGGAGATGGTTCTCCACGTAGTTGTTCCAAACGCCCGTGATGCCCAGCGAGGTCATGAACTCGTGGATCGTCTGGATCACGAAGTAGAGGAACGTGGCGGTCCCTACGGCGGGATCCAGGATATGGACGCCGCGGTCGGCCAATCCGGCACGGCGGTCAAAGCGATTCTTCAGCAGGTAGTCGATGGAGCGCACGATGTAGGAGACCGCCGGCTCCGGCGTGTAGTAGACCCCGCGCGTCTGCCGCATGCCGGGGTCGTAGGCCTTGAGGAACGTCTCGTAGAAGTGGACCACCGGGTCCTCCTGACGCGTGCGCCGCCCGAAGTTGCGCAGGATCTCCGCCATGTCGGCCCGGGACAGGAGGTACGCCAGGTCGTCGACCACCCAGGCGATGCGCTCGTCCAGGTCCGGCCCGGCGATCTCGTTGAAGAGCTGCCGCAGGAAGGGGTTCGTGCGCGGCAGGTTCCAGGCCGCCCGCTCGCGCGTGAAGTCACCCCCTCCCCAGCCCTCCCCCTGAGAGGGCGAGGGGGCGTAGCGGACGCGGGCGGCGAACAGGCCGTAGGTGATGGTCTGGGCGTACATGTCCGCGAACTGGGCCGGGGTCAGGTTGGGGATCAGCGTCTCGCGGAAGGCCTGCATCTGCGCGTGGAGCGAGCCGCGCTCGCTCTCCCGCGCGAAGGTCTCCTCAATCAGCCCGCGGATCATGCGCGCCAGCGCGGCCATGCGCCCGGCCAGCTCGACAGGCCGCCCGATGGTGGGCACCTGCTGGGCGTAGAAGCGCTCCAGCAGGTCGGCCACGGCCTGGAGTCCGTCGCTGTCGCGCTCAATCGACCCGTCCCGGGCCACGCGGCCCAGCCGGGCCGTCTCCCGCAGCTCCCCGCCCACGTACCAGCGGAACGCCAGGTAGTCCGTCAGGATCAGGTTGTGGAGCGAGTCCCGGTAGCGCTCCAGCTGCTCGGAGCCCTCCACTGCCTCCAGATTCGTCCCCACGTCCTTGGCCTCGATGGTGCCGATGGGGGTCTGACCGCGCACGACGATCAGGTCCGGCGCGCCGCAGGCGATGCGCCTGGGCTCGTTGATGGCCTGGAGCCCGTCGCCCAGCGACTCGATCAGGGTCTCCAGGGCGGAGCGGTGCGTGTGCTCGGTGGCGTCGCCGGTGGCGAGGTTCTGTTCGATGCTGCGCAGGTACGACCTGAGGGGTGTGACGTCGACCATGGCTGCGGACCTCCGGGATGTCTCTCTACGTTCACGAGCAGCGGGCAAGGTATGCTCGTCCGCCGTATGGACGATTGTACGCCAGATGTCCGGACGACGCAAGCGCTCATGGGAGC
>CAZNRX010000188.1:0-3764 GCA_964575455.1 uncultured Anaerolineales bacterium
AGCGGTGATCCGACATCCAGAGATCCTCCGGGCCAGCGTTGATGACCTCGAACCAATCGTCGTCGCGGCGCACCCTGACGTCGCTGCCATCCAGAGCATCCTGCAGAGATCGCCCTGAGGCTATCAGGTGCCAGTTCGCCCCCGGCGTCCGCGTCACGTGCGTCGAAGGCGCCATCGTGCGCGCCACCAAGGGCAGATGGACCGTGTGCGTGATCACGTCATCGGTGTCTTGATGGTCGGTGCGACTCAGCGAAGCACCGCGTCCGACTAACAAGCTGACGAAGAAGAACCCTATGGCCACCACACAGACTATCCCCAAGCGGATCAGGCTTCTTCTTGCTCTTCGTTTCATCGTCGTTCGTCCTCCCTTTCTCGCGCGCTATTCTCCGCTGGTCGCCTCTCCATCGTCGTCCTGTGGCTCAGCAGGGACGAGGTTCTCCCATCATTCGGCCGCCAAGCTCGCCGCCGCGAAGGCGTGGACCGTCACCGGACCTCCGCCAAGCGTCAATCCTAACAAGTGCGTCTCGACGGGCACCTCCAGGTAGACACCAACGGAGGGGTCGGTCGCCGTCCAGTCTGTCGCGCCCCAGAGGTCAGCCCGGGACACCGGCGGAAAGTTGGAGACGGTGCCCCCCCACTCCAGCACCTCGATCTGGTGCGTCGCTCCCGTGGTGTTGTGGCGGCTGAGGGTGTCAAGCAGCGTCTGCTCGGCCTCGTACGCACTCGTCGCCGGATCCATCCGGGGCTTCCCTGCCGTGTAGACGGTGCTCAGGTCCTGACCCAGCGTGGCCCCGCTCAACGCCGCCGCCTCGGCCGCTCGGTAGGCCCAGTTGCGGGTTTCCTGGAGACGGTAGATGTCCACTGCGGCAGCCACTACCAGCAGTAGCACCATCAGCAGGAAGATCGCCGCTCCGACGGCTTGTCCCTGGCGGGTTGTAGACAGGGCGGGTTGCGATGGGTCGAGGCGGCTTGTCGTAGGAAGCAGTGGGCTAATTACTATGCGAAACGTAGCTTCTGCTTCTCCGCATACGCGGGCGTTGCTGGTCTTCCAATGCCCGTCATCCCTGATTCTCATATGCACAACGTCAAGTCTGTTCCTCACGGTCGAATCCTATCCACCACACCGTGGTGCATTGAGACGATGGTTGCGTCCCCTGTGTCCATCAACGGGATATCGGGCGTCCAGACCAGCTCTGTGCCCACCATGAAGCGATAACCAAACCCCTGAGACGCCAGGTCAGCCGCCGTGATCTCCGTCACCGTGCTGGCGTCATACAACCTCACCGTCACCTGCGAGCCGTAGCCGTGGCCCAGTAGATTGCCCGTCACCTCGTCGCGAATGATGGATTCGGCCGTGGCGTAGTCGCTGGGATTGATGGCCAACACCCTAGCCGCCTTCTCCGTGCCCACGTCCAAGGCGTGCTTCAGGATCACGCCCTGGGCCACCTCAAGCCCCCCAAAGACAAGGAGAATCAGGACCATCAAGACAAACAGCGCCTCAAGCGTCCCTTGGCCTCGGCGATCTCCCATCATCTTGGTCATTGCTATGCTCTCGACTGTGCCGCTGCTCTGCCTCGTCCTCACAGCAGTGCGCATCGCCACACGTAGACCAAGGCACCAGCGGCCAGCAGCGGCATCCCTGGCACCTCAGTCCCCGGTCCCTCCCCGCGCAGCGTGAGCCAGAGCGACGCCGGAGCCGCCCTCCCATGCTGCAAGACCAACAAGGCCGTCCCAAGCACAAGCTCGGCAAGCACCACGCAGGCCACCAACAATGGATCAGGGAAGAGGGCGATCAGGATCATCATCACCTTGGCATCAGCCTCGCCCATCACGCTCAGTTTCGTCAGGGCCAGCGAGACGAGCCACACCAGCGCGACGACCTGCATCGCCTCCATCTCCACCCCAAAGGCCAGTCCCAGGGCCGCTGCCGCGGGGTGAAAGGCGGCCCACCCATCGGACAGCAGCACGGCCAGGAAGGCGAAGCCCATAGCCAGGCCATCCAAGGGACTCCCTCCACTGGCCCCGCCCCACCAGGACCTGCCCGTCGCCAGTAAGGCGACGGTGACCCACGTCACCCCGACCATTGGCCACGTCGTGGCCCAGTGCGGCAGCTCGCGGCGACGTAGGTCGATGACGGACAACGCCACCAGCCATACCGTCACCGCCACTCGGATCACGGGCTTACAGCCCATCGCTACAGCCCATCCTTGATCGCCTGAAGCTTGCCCTTGATGGCGTCGAACAGGCCCAAGAAGGTCGGGGCCAGCACGAGGATCAACAGCGCAGCGATCACGATCCACTCCAGCGTCGACGTCGCACGGCGGCCTCTGAGAAAGCTCATAGTTCCTCTCTTGACCCTGGCTCAGACCCGTGAGCCCGAGCCAGGGCTAATTGCTACACGAACTACCCTACGGCACGCTGGGCACGCTGATGCCGCTGACCCAGTCGGCGACCTCGGCCCCCTCGCTGCTGGCTCCAGTGGCCACGGTGTGGATCGCCGCGCCAATGACCAGCGCCACAATCCCACCGCCGATGATCCACTCCAGCGTGTTAGTGCCCTTCTTACCCTTCAAAAACGCCATGTATTCCTCCCTCTACTCAACCTGATCCTCTATGTAACCGTCGATCCAACGATCCCAGACCAACCCTACGCTCGCTTTCGTCTGATAGACATCACCTCCCATACGTGCTAGGGCAGAGAGCCCACTGTGATCGATCCCAGCAACTGCGCCGCCAGGGGGTAGACCACCAGGACGATCACGGGCGTGAAGAGGAAAAGCAGCATGGGAAACAGCACCCGCACCGGCGCCGCCTCGATCTGCACCTCAGCCCGACGGTAGACCTCCTCCGTCGCCGCCTCCGCCGCCTTGCGGAGCGCCTCGGCGTACGCCCCACCCCCTTGCTGAGCCGCCCGCAGCCGCACCAGGAGTGTCCTCAGCTCCGACGCGGCCTCGCCGAACTCCTCGATCAGCCGTTCCATCAGATCCTCGGGCCGTGAAAACCGGACCAGGTCCTGGTGCGCCCGGAGGCGATCGTAGACAACGCCCTCCAGGCTTTCCTCGCCTGCCAGGTCGACCAGCGCCGCCCCCAGGCTGCCGCTGAAGACCAGGCGCAGCCGCATCTCCACGATTAGATCCGCGATCTGCCGCCTGGCCTCCTGACGCGCGTCCTCCAGACGACGCCGCTTCCACAGGATCGGCACCAGGCCCGCCGCGGCGCCGAGATACCGCATCACCCCACCGAACAGCGTCCAGCTCAGGCCCAGCCCCAACAGGGCAGCGACGGGCATGTACGGCGCCACATCCGGGATGCCATACAGCTCGTCCTCCGATAGCACCGTGGGTGCCCCCTCCTCCCCACCCAGCAGCCGCTCCAGGACAAGTAGGTCACGGGTCCACGCAGTGACCCGACGTCGACTGCCAAGACCGTACCGAAATAGGTCGGCCATCGCCGACAGCACGACGTGCGTCAGCAGTCCCGCCCCCACCGCCGCCAGCAGTGGGGGAGCCAGTGTCAACCATCCCAACAGAGACATCACCATCGGCCTATGCGGCTCACCTCCTGCGAGAAGTACCAGCTGCCACCCACCGCCATCGCCGTGATCGCCATCAGCATCAGCGGACGCGCGACGTAGTAGTCGCGCCACAGGCCCAGCACGGCCACGCCCGCCAGGGCCGCCGCGTTCAGCGCCTGCAGCACCCGCAGCGTGGCTCGATTCAACGTCAGCACCGTATGAGCCCGGTCGCGCAGCTTGCGCGACCGCC
>CAZNRX010000189.1:0-3749 GCA_964575455.1 uncultured Anaerolineales bacterium
TCTGAACGCTCTTCCTCGAATGATAGCGGTCGGCCGGAGACGCCAGCGGCTTGGCTGCCTGACAATTAGACCTGGTTCCACGATCCCTGTGGGCTGCGTTCATCCGCCAACTGGCAGAGAGAAAGCAACCGTGAGGCCACCGCCGGGCGTCTCCTCCGCCCACATGCGCCCCCCGTGTGCTTCCACGATGTGGCGAGCGATAGAGAGTCCCAGTCCGCTGCCGCCGGTGGCCCGTCGGCGAGCCGGGTCCGCCCGCCAGAAGCGCTCGAACAGATGGGGGAGGTCCTGCGGTGACACCCCGGGCCCATCGTCCTTCACGGCCACCACCACCTCTCGGTCCCTTGGCTCTGCTTCCACCCTGACGTGCCCGCCCTCGGGAACATACTGGAGGGAATTGGTGAACAGGTTCCCCATCACCTGGGTCAGCCGGTCACGGTCGGCCCGGATGGTTGGGAGGTCGGTCGGCGTCTCCAGCGCCAGGGCGATTCCGTGCTCGCTGGCTGAAGGCTGGTACGCATCGACGATTCCCTCGAGCAACGCGGCAAGATCCACCGCGTCCTTCTCCAGATGGAGCTTCCCCGCGTCGGCCAGGGCCAGAATACGGAGGTCCTCGATCAGCCGGGAGAGCGTCCGCGTCTGAGTCAGCGCCGCCCGCAGGTTTTCCCGGTCAGTCGGATAGACGTCGTCCAGCATCGCCTCCAGCGTGCCCTGGAGGACAGTGAGAGGCGTCCGCAGCTCGTGGGCGATATCGGCCGTCTGGTTGCGGCGCGCCTCTTCCGTGCGGTGCAAGCTTTCCGCCATGGCGTTGAAGGCCTCCGCCAGCTGTGCCACCTCATCCTGCCCGCGAACGTCGGCACGTGCGGCGAGATCCCCCTGGGCGATGGCCTCGCTGGCGGCTGTGAGCTCAAGCAAGGGAGCGGTGATAGAACGAAACAGCAACCCGCCGACGATCGAGGCTATGGCCAAGGCAGCGGCCGCCCCGATCCACAGCGTTGTGCGGACGCGGGACAGGAAGGCAGTCTGGGCGGTGTCCAACGGCCAGGCGGGTCGGTTTCTCAACGCCGGCACCAGGTAGCCCACGACCTCGCCCTCGACCTCGATGGGCACGGTGTCGACGAGACCTGCCTGAGAGGTGGTTCCTTGAGGGGGGCCCTCCGTATCCGCCACGACGCGCCCTTGCGCGTCAACGACACGAAAGCCGATCGTACTGAGAGAAGGATCGCGGGGACCCACGTCCCGGCCCCGAACGTGCTTCCCCCGATCCGGCCCTACCGCCAGCACCTCCTGGATGCCTGCCCAGGAGCCCCGGGCCTCGTAGTACTCGGCCAACTGCGTCGTCAATCCCTCCCACAGGCCGCTGCGGGTCAGCGCGTAATGGCGGAACGCACTCTCCGTGGCGCGTCCTGTCAGCACCGCAACCGTCCCGACGGCCGCGACAATGACGACCAGGAACGTGACCATCCCCTTCCAGAAAAGACTGCTCATTGTGACCCTCTACAAGGCGCTTCTCCTATCTCAGGATCGGTTGGAATCCCAAGGTACGACTGAGCGCTGTGCGTTTCGCTATGATGGCACCGCACGATTCAGCTCCGGAAGCCTCCTAGCTCCCATTTACTCCTGCCCGCTCAGACAACAGCTCGATCAGCGGTCGGAGCAAGAACCGCGCCCCTCCAAGGCCACCAGTGGCAACGTCTCCGCTGTCTCTTCCTCCTCCTTCTCCTCTTCCTCCTCGGACTCCACCCCCCATCCCTCCGCCGGCCCGGGCGGTGGCCTTCATGGCTTCCCGCTCCTCCTCACTCATGCTCTCCAACTCTGCTTGCCGCGTCGCACGGGCGTCAGGGACACCCTCTCCACCAGGGAGACCGCCGCGCGCATTCAGCCCTTGCTCCTCCATCCAGGCTTCCACATCCTCCTGAGTGAGCCGCATGTCGGCGATGGCCCTCAGCTGCTCGTCGGTCATCGCTCCCTCGATCCCCCTTAGAACCGCGCTGACCTCGTCCTCTGCCGTCACGCTCCCCTGGAGCGCCTGCCAGAGGGGAAGCAGGGTCTTCGCCTGCTCGGGCGTCACGGCGTGCTGTGTATCCTCCAGTTGGAGCGAGCCCAGCACCAGTTGTGCGCTCACATCCAGCGCGTCATCATAGCTTGTGTTGAGAGCATCGCTCTTGAGGTCGATGGTGGCGGGTTCGCTAGGCTCCGTCGCCTGCTCTCCGCCACACGCCGTCAGGGCTGCCGCGATCAGTACTAGATTTATCAAAATGTGCCAGCTTTTCATTCAGTTTCTCCTGATTCTCTGTGATTCCAGTCTAGCCCCTCGCCCAGTCCCCCGTGGGGGGATCCATCATTAGCGCAAGTTCGACGGGCGCTCGGCCAGCTCCACCGTCATCTGCAGCTGCTCGCCGCGGCGCAGGACGGTCAGGTCGACGGTGTCGCCCGGTTGTCTGAAAGCCACAGCGGTCAACAGGTCTGTGAAATTCGTGATAGGCTCTCCACCCGCCTCCAGAACCACGTCGCCACCCACAGGGACCGTCTGTCCCGCGATCCTCGTCTGGCCGGTGGCGCTCTGGAGCTCCGCCCGAGCGGCCGGGCTGCTCGCCGTCACCTCGACGATGTAGGCGCCGTCCTGTGTGTCGAGATCGTTGGCCTCCTGGACCAGCAGGCTCACATCCGTGCCGGTCACGCCAAGCCACGGCCAGGCGTAGCTCCCGTTCTCAATGAGCGCTGGGACCACAAGGCGCACGACATCGGATGGGATGGCGAACCCCACGCCGGTGTTCGTTCCGGTGGTCGACTCGATCTGGGCATTGACGCCTATCATCTCGCCGTCCATCGTCAGGAGCGGTCCGCCCGAGTTGCCCGGGTTGATGGCAGCATCGGTCTGAATGGCGCTGGGGATGCTGAACGGTGTCTCCCCCGCAGGGATCGTCCGTCCGACGGCGCTGACGATGCCCAGCGTCATGCTGCTTCCCAGGCTGAAGGGGTTGCCAATGGCGATCACCCAGTCCCCCGGCCTGAGGCCGCTCGACGCCCCGAGCGGCAACGGATGCGCCCCCTCGGGCAACCGGTCGACCTTCACCACCGCCAGATCGCTGTCGGTGTCGGTCCCTACGATCTCCGCCTCGACTTCAGTCCCATTGTAGAAGATCACCGTCACCAGATCAGCGTCAGTCACGACGTGGTGGTTGGTCACGATGTGCCCCTCTTCGTCGAGGATGAAGCCTGATCCGGCCCCCGCGCTCGTCATACCGGCCCGCTCCACGTAGACCCGAATGTTTACCACCCCCGGATTCACGTCCTCGTATAGCGACGCCAATCCGCCGTCTTCAGGGGCTGGAGTCGTCGCTTCTTGAGGGGGTTCCTCGCCCGGTGTCCCCTCCGTCGCCTGTACGAACGCAGGCGTGAGGGTGGGACCCACGTCCACCTCCCGCGGTGTGGCTTCCGCGGCCGTGACGGTAGCTTGCCCCCGGGTCTGGAACGCGTCACCAATCCCGGTGGCGAAGAGGAGAAAGCCGCCCAGTCCTATCAACACAACCAGGATCAAGCCCGTGCAGCCGAGCCCTGCAATCCATGCGAAACGTCTGCTATTCAACGCGTACCTCCCTTCGACAAGTAGCTATCTGCCATCCTGGCGCCCGCCCGTTACTCATGGCGCAGCGCCTCGATGGGATCGAGCTGGGCCGCCTGCGTCGCCGGATAGTAGCCGAAGAAGATGCCCACCGCCGCCGCGGCCGCGAAGGCGAGCGGGATGGACG
>CAZNRX010000190.1:0-3731 GCA_964575455.1 uncultured Anaerolineales bacterium
CCCCCCCGCACGCGGGAGGGAGGCTGATGGTGCCCCCCCTCCCGTCCCCCCCGCACGCGGGAGGGAGGCCATGGCCTGCACCGCGTTGCGGATGAGGTTGCCGAAGACCTGGTCGAGCTGATCGGGATCGGCCAGGATGGTGGGCAGCTGGTCGTCCAGCTCGGTCACCACCTCCACGGTCTCCGGTATCTCGACGCGGGAGAGCGCCGCCCGCACCACGTCGTTGACGTCCACCCTGCGCCGGGTGGGCGGCCTGGCGCGGGCGAAGTCGAGCAGGTCGCTGACGATGCGCTCGGAGCGATCCACCTCTCGCTCCAGGATCTCCAGTGTCTCCTGCACGTCCGGGTCGGCCTCCTCCACCGCCATGTTGAGGAAGTAGGCCGCGTTATTGATGGCCCCCAGTGGGTTGCGCAGCTCATGCGCTACGCCGCCGGCCAGCTGGCCCAACGTGGCCAGCCTCTCCTGGCGGAGCAGCTGCTCCTCCATCTCCTTGCGCTCCGTGATGTCGTGCACGATGACCACCCGCAGGGTGCGCCCGCGGTAGGGGATGGCCTTCCCGACGAGTTCCGCGGGGAAGGTCGAGCCATCCTTTCTCATCATCTCTGCTTCGTACACCTTCTCGTGACCCGAGGCGATGTAGTCCCTCACCCGGTCGCGCGACGCGGGCGCGATCAGCTCGTAGCCGTCCATCCCAACCAGCTCATCCATGTCGTACCCGTACATGGTGGCGAAGGCATGGTTCGCCTCGACGATTCTACCCTGATCGTGAATCATGATCCCCTCGGAAGCGGCGCGGGAGAGCCGTCGGAACCGCTGCTCGCTCTCCCGCGCCGCTTCGTAGAGGCGGGCCCTCTCCACGCCAATGGCGATCTGGCGCCCCAGGCCGAGCAGCAGCTCGACGCCTTCAGTGTCGAAGTACGTCGGGCTGGCCGCGCCCAGGTTCATGACCCCGATCACGCCGGCGCGCCCCACCAGCGGCACGCTGGCCGCGGACCGGATCTTCTCCTTCTTGACGTACGAGCGCAGTGCCCCTGGATACTCGGTCAGGTCACGCAGGATAGAGGGCTCGCCGCTCTCGGCCACCTGCCCGGCCAGCCCCTCGCCTAGCTCCAGGCGGCGGAAGGCCGCCACGAACTCGTCCCTCAGGCCCCGATGGGCGGCCAGCTTCAGATGGTTGGCCGCTCTGTTCAGCAGCAGTATCGCTGCCGCCTCCACGCCGACCTGCTCCAGCGCCTCATCGAGGGCCCGCTCCAGGATATCGGTCACGTCCAGGGACTGGTTGACGATGTTGGCCGTGGCGTTGAGCGCCCTCAGCTCGTTCACGCGGCGCTCCAGTGCCTCCTCCACACTCTTGCGCTGTGTAGCCATGTCGTTGAAGGCGTCGGCCAGGCGGCCAAGCTCGTCCCTGCTCCGCACCTCAATGCGATAATTCAGGTTGCCCTGCCCGATCTCCTCTGCACCCCTAACCAGCCGGCGCACCGGACGGGTGATGGTGCGGGCGAAGACCACACTCAGCAGCGCTACGATGAGGGCCACCGCCAGGGCGAGGCGCAGGACCGTTCTGCGCAGGGCCACGACGGGCGCCAGGGCCTGCGACTGGTCAATTTCGGCCAGCAGCGCCATCTCCCGCCCCTCCAGCCAGCGATAGGCCCCGATCACTGGTTCGCCGCGGTAGTCGGTGTAGAGGGCCGTGCCGGACTGCCCCTCCAGCGCCCGGCTCACCCCCTCCGTGAATATCCATTTCCTGAAGGCCGCGCCGGGCTTGAAGCGGCTCTCGGTGAGCAGCAGGTTGTCCTGGTTGACCAGGTACGTCTCCCCCGTCTCGCCCAGTCCGCTCCACTCCACCATGATCTCGGTGAGACCGTCCAGCTTGGCGTGGCTGGCCAGCACCCCCACCACCTGCCCGTCGCTGCCCGTGACGGGAGCGGCGACCACCATGGTGGGCTGGCCCAGGCTCAGGCTGTGAAAGACGTTGGATACGTAGAGGCTCTCCTTTCCCGCGGCGAAGTAGGATCTCTCCCCTCTGAACTTCCCCTCCCACGCGGGGTCCGACGCGGCGACGACCTGGCCACTGGCGGGGTCCAGGAGGAGCACCGGCGCCAGGTGGCCCAGGTCCGCCAGCCTCTTGAGCTCGACCACCAGCGACTCGTGCGCGGCCTGATACGCGGGGTCATCGGGGGCGTGGGCGGCCAAGGCGGCGGCGTTGCTGGCCGTGTGGGGGTCGGAGGCCAGCCAGGTGGCGGTGTGCTCCAGGTGGTTCACCCAGCTCGCTATCTCCTGTTCCTTCAGGATGACCACGCTCTCCAGGTGCGCCTCCACGTCCCGGACGATCGTCCGGCGCCCCGAGTCGTAGGCCAGGTAGCCCACGACGACCAGGGGCAGGACGGCCAGCAGCAGGGTCAAGGCCAGCAGTTTGACGGTCAAGCTTCTGTCTACCACATGGACAAACCTCATTCCGTCAACCCCTGGTCCGCTGTGCCATGTACCTCGTTCAGGAACTCCATGGTGTAGACCTCGGCCACATCTATCGGCTCTGCCATGATGCCTGCCTGGAGGAGTATCTGGGCCATGCCGTCCCATACGCCTCGATCCATCCAGCCTATCTTCGCATCGCCGGTGTGTATCAAGGGCGTCTGGGCGGCCATCATGCGCGCCTGGCGATCCCGGGTGAGCGCCGGGTCGTACTCCAGGGTCAGGTCCACCGCCTTCTCCGGGTTCTCGATGGCGTAGCGCCAGCCTTTCAGCGTCGCCCGCAGGAACCTCTCCACCAGATCCGGGTCGCGCCGAATGAGGCCTTCGCGCGTTATGAGGGTATCGGCATAGAGATGGATGCCGTAATCCTCCACCCAAAGCCAATTCATCTCATATCCCGTCTCGTCGAAGGCTAGGCCGGTGCCCGTGCGGTAGACCATGTGGGCATCTATCTGGTCCGTGGTCAGGGGGGACACGTCCCGCACGAAGGGGATTTCCTCGATGTCCGCGGGGGCTACGCCCAGCTTGCGGAGCAGGGCCTGGTGTTGGATCTCCGCGCCAGGCGCAATCATCACCTTCTTCCCCACCAGATCTTGCGGGCGTTCGATGTCCGAGCCCTCTAGACTGGCGTAGACGTACGGGTTTCTCTGGAAGATCACGGCGATGGCCACCACAGGCTCGCCGCGGGCTCTGGCCGCCAGGAGGTGATCGCCACCCACGATGGCGAAATCGGTCTGACCGTCGACGAGGTCGGCGGTCAAGTCGGCGACAGGCCTGTCGGGGCCACCGGGTTTCAGGGCGACGTCGATGGTCTCGTCGGCGTAGAAGCCCTCTTTGTCGGCCGCGTAGAATCCGGCGAACTGGGCCTGGTGCACCCACTTCAGCTGGACTGTCACCTGGTCGGGCGGCGGCTCGCTCTCCTGAGGGGCGCACGCGGCCAGGAGCGTGGCCGCTGCCAGCAGCGTCACCATCGCGGCTCTGATGATGGTCCGTCTGCCGTTGTCCTTCCAGGAAGAGGTTGTCCTCTTCTGAGGTGTCATTGGTTAGTCTCCTTGAGAGACTTGCTACCTTCTGTCGAATTATAGTCGCCAGTGGGGAGCTTGACAAGCGGTGGGGCGCTGCGCAGCCGGGCCGAACGGCCTGCGGAGTGGCAGGGGGGCTGGGAGCAGGGAAAAGCCAAGGTCTGTTGTGTGAAAGAGCACTGGGTGACGGGGAGCAGAACGTCAACAAGCTCCTCTATCGGCTGCTCTGAGCCCCGT
>CAZNRX010000191.1:0-3693 GCA_964575455.1 uncultured Anaerolineales bacterium
TTCAGTGGCCCACTTCCGCCTTCCGGGAGCTTGTCCCAAGTGTGTGACGCTCCCAAACAGGATGATTGACCCCTTGGCGCATCTCTGGTATAATCTAGTTGAACTCTGCTCACTGTCCCCCACCCGATCTCCTGTTGGGGCACCACAGCCGTTCACCTAGAAGCCAGGAAACGCAGTTCTTCCTGCCCGGGAAGCTCCTTCGGCTTCGCAGCAGCACTCGTAATTCGTCACATTCTCGCAAAATGGTCATTCCTTCCCTCAGCAAACCGAGGGCAAGAATGGGCTGGCGCCGTCCTAACGCGGCCAACCTCCGCTTACCATTGTCGCGGAGGTGCACGGCATCCCTTGCCGTGACGGAGCCCAGTCACAGCCCTGGAGGAAGCAGCGGGCTCTGCGCTGGTGGAGTACCAAGATTCGCGATTCCGAATCGTCTCCGAGTAGGCTTACGTGATCGACCTACAACCACATATTGGGGTCGACTGGCTCGCGAGGGGCGAGGCTGCGCGTCATCTTTTTCAGTCCAATGGTCGCCAGCCGCTGGCGCGTCGGTCTTGAGCTCTGGTCAAGCGTCCTGCCCTACATGTGTCCTCGGGCTCTACAGAAGCTTGAGCGCGAGTTCTTAAGCACTCATTCACAAGAAAAGGAAACAATGACAAGAATTGGCATCTATGGTGTGAGTACACAGTCTGGTCACGCGTACCTGGCAGATTGTCTCTTGATCGGTGTTGAGGTGTATGGATACGCCCGCTCTTCTCAACACGGTACGGAAGCCGTAACCACGTTCATGCAGCAGGGTGGAATCTACCGCCAGAGGCCCGGCAACAACATCGAGGAAACCTCAGCGTTTCTTCCCCTAGGGGCCGCTGAGGTCGGGCATGATCTGGAGCGACTGATCGATGTGTCCGACATCATTATCCTCGCTCACCCAGCCCAGTATCAGGAGGAAAGCGCCAGGCGGTTGAAGGAAGCAGGCTTGCTAGAAGGGGGTGGCGTTCTGTTGGTCCTTTCCCCCTCGAGAACCCTCGCGACTCCTTATCTGTGGCGGATCCTTGGGGAGCAATACCCTGTTATCTCGTTCCAGACCTGTCCGTACTCGTGCAAATCGTCCTCCCCCGGTTCCACGTACATCAAACGAAGAAAGAAGAGCTGGATGGCCTCGATCGAGGGACACGTTACAGGAAACGCGCTGGCGGCATTGAAGGGGATTTTCCCCCAGACACTCACCAACCAAATTCCTGCAACGACGTCGTTGGGGAATATCGGGGCTGTTTTCCACCCCACCACCTATCTGTTGAACTGGGATGCGATACTCGCCGCAGACAAAGCAAACACTACCTTCCCGTTCTACGTTGAAGGCATCGCCAGGAACGCGAAGGTGGCGAAGGTCATTGAGGAGATTGATCAGACGCGACTCCAGATTGCGCACGCGCTCGGCATCTCAGTCTTTGGACTCCGAGGTGACCGCAGAGAGCAGGAATGGGCATCCATAATGAAAGAGGTGCCGAAATCAAATGCGTCTTGTTCCAGCATCCAAGAACTGAGGCGCTTGCGGGCTATCTATCTCCAGCCCATACATGACTCGGTTGTCTCCGCCCAGCACTGGTTGGACTATACGTATGGCGTGACGAGGATTCCGGGCGAATCCCTGTCCGATGCCATAGGAAGAACGCCCACGTACCAGAGGAGATCGTACCCGCAGGAGAGATACATACACGAGGACGTCCCGACAGGTCTTGTTCCACTGGAAAGCCTTGCGGAGAGGTTCGGCATACCACACGAGGCCATCACGCGCATCATCGACCTCTACCAGGACGTTACGGGGATGGACGGAAGGAAGACGGGCAGGAACCTGGAGCCGTTCGAAACCGGGTATCTGAAACAGTATCTGTTGGGCAGATTGGGGGCAGAAGATGAGAAGAAACTGTGTGCTGGCAACGTTGGGAAACGACCCACATACCCAGGGGCTGTACAAGGCCTCGCGCATTGCCCAGAGAGCGGGCATCGCCGTGCACCTCGTTCCACCGGGAACAACGGTCCGGGAGATCATGGAGTTGATTCAGCGCGAGGATCCCGGCTACGTCGGCCTGAGCTACAGGCTCAGCCCTGATGTAGGTCTTCAAGAGTTCACCCGCTTTCTGAAACGCCTGGACGAGACCGGGCTGCTCCGGACAGCCAATGGAGAGGTGCGGAAGCTGGCCTTCGCGGGCCTGCCCGAGACGATGCGTGCCATCGAAGAGAGTGGACGCAGTCTGCCCTGCGAGGTAACGACAATGCGGCAGGACGACGACCTGTTGGACCGGGCCGCAAGGGTGCTCGATTTCTTTGACGTGTCAGACTCCCGCAGCGAGGCCGTCCTACAGGACCTCAGAAGGGAGCTGTTTCCTTCTACGATCCCGGAGTTGGATCAGCTGGCCAGAGCGGTCACTGCCGACGATTCATACCTGACCGAACCTCCACTGCCCATTCCGTCCCCAGCCGCTATGCGATCGCTGCCGCGGCGAATTTGCGAGTCCCGCATGCCGGTTCTGCGAACCCATTTTGGCATCCCCGCCGCGTCGATCAAGCCGACGGCTGAGGGGATCGCAAAGCTGGCCCAATCGAGGGTGATTGACGAGATCTCGCTGGGCTCTTCGGACCTCTCTCAGCGGTATTTTGGCAGGCCGGAGGAGTTTGCCCGCCGGAAGAACGACGGCGGCGTGCCCTACAAGACGTTCGACGACCTGGTTGAGCTGGCAAAAGCAACTCAGCGAGGGAACTTTCCTTCTATCAAGCCTTACGCCCACGTTGTAGACCTGGTTGGCTTCATCGATACGTGCATCAAAGCAGGTATGTTGACCGGAGCCCATCAGGCCATCCCCTTGTATTGGTTCAATGAATTGGACGGCCGGGGGCCTATGACCGTACCTGAATCGATCCGAGAGCACCTTGCGGCAGTGAGAAAACTGGCCCAACTGGGAATCCCCGTGGAAATGAACGATCCAAACCAGTGGTCATCTCGCTGGGCTCACGATACGCTGATCTGTGCCGACTACGGACTGATCACGGCCGTGATGCTCAACGCCGGCGTGCGTGACCTGGTGCTGCAGATGCAGTTCAACAAACCTCGCGAGACCGGCGACCTAGCAGACCTGGCGAAGATGACTGCGAGCCTGGAACTCGCCAGCAAGTTGCTGCCCCGGGGCCCAGACAGGCCGAGGATCTGGACACAAACTCGAACGGGCGTCGGGTATTTCGATCCGGATCCAGATACCGCCAGATTCCAACTGGCCAGATCCACGTTCCTACAGATGATGGTCTCGCCCCACATCATCCACGTGGTGAGCTACTGCGAGGCCGACCACGCTGCAACGGTGAAAGACATTGTGGAAAGCTCGAAGCTGGTGAGACGGTGTGTCAGGATCTTCAAGCAGCATGAGCCGGAACTGACCAAGTACCTTCGCGATCCCATTGTGGTCGAACGGCGGGAATTCCTGCTCAAGGAAGCCCAGTTCCTCCTGCAGAGGATTGCACGCCTGGGCCAAGGCAGCAGTAGTGTTCGACCGCTAGCGAAGCGGCGTTCATCACGAGCTGTAGACGGATCCACCCTCGGGTTGTTGGTACCCAGTCTCGCGCATGCGGGGACGCTGACCGAAGCTCTGCGACGGGGCTATCTGGCTGCCCCCGGCATCTTCCATCCGGCGTATCCGGCTGGCC
>CAZNRX010000192.1:0-3378 GCA_964575455.1 uncultured Anaerolineales bacterium
CAGGGGAAGCACGAGGACCTGATCACGTCGGTGCTGCAGGAGGCGCGGGAGGGGATTAGGCAGCGGATGACGCCTGCCCAGATCGAGGATCCCTCGGACGAGGACATGCGGCTGGGTCGGGACGTGGTCGAGCCGCTGGTGGAGGGAGCCTTCCGACAGGCGCGGCAGCAAGGGATGAGGATGACGAGGTCGGAGGACGAGACCGTGCGACAGATCATGGACGAGATCTTCGGTTTCGGTCCCCTGGCGCCGTACCTCAACAATCCCGAGGTGGAGGAGGTGGTGGTCAACGGTCCCGACGACATCTGGATCATCCACGCCGGGCGCGGCAAGGAGCGGACGAACGCGGCCTTCCGCTCGGTGTCGGACGTGGTCAACTTTGTGAACCGGGCGGCGTCGGCGACGAGCGGGCGGTGGCTGGATCGATCGACGCCGAAGATCGACGCGCGGATGCGGGACGGGAGCCGCCTGCACGCGGTGGCCGAGCCCTTGACGGTCAACGTGCCCATTGCGGTGACCATCCGGAGACACCGGCTGGTGGCGCGGACGCTGGAGGACCTGGTGGGGCTGGGGACCGTGACAGCGTCTGTGAAGGCGTTCCTGGGGAAGGCGGTGGACGGGCGGTTGAACATCGTGGTGGCGGGGGGCACGGCGAGTGGGAAGACGAACTTCCTGAACGCGATGTGCGACGCGGCCAGCGATGCGGATCGGTTCGTGGTGATCGAGGACACGCCGGAGCTGCAGGTGGACAAGCCGGACGTGGTGCAGCTGACGACGCGGGATCAGGCGGAGGAGGCGGAGGCGTTCACCATCGCCGACCTGGTGATTGAGTCGCTCCGTATGCGGCCGGACCGGATCATCACGGGGGAGGCGCGAGGGCCGGAGATCGCGGACGTGCTGATGGCGGCGAACACGGGACACGATGGGCAGATGCTGACGGTGCACGCCAACTCGACGCGGGACGTGATCCAGCGGATGGAGACGATGTACCTGCTGCGGGGGCACGAGATACCGATCACGGCCATCCGACGGCAGATCGCTGATGCGTTTCAGCTGATCGTTTTCCTGAAGCGGGTGTTCATCGGGGAGACGCCCAAAAGGTTCGTGACCGAGATCGCGGAGATGCAGCCGAGTCAGTTTATGGAGGGGGACAAGGTCGTGGTGCAGAACGTCTACGAGGACACGGGGAACGGGCTGAGCTGGACGGGATACTATCCCGAGCGGTTGTGCGACCGGCTGGAGCGGCAGAGCATCCACCTGCCGCCTGCGTTCTTCAGGTCTTGACGAGGAGAGGATGACGATGAGATATCAGATAGCGTATGTGCCGTGGCAAATGGTTGGGCTGTCGGGCTGGGACCTGGTGAGGTTTGGCGGCAACAACGCGGACGGCGTCGTAGCCACCAAGACGGAGAGGTTTGAGGTCCAGCGGGAGACAGGGCCTGGATACTGCTTCAGCTGTGGAGAGGCCGTGCCAGTGAGATACGACGTGGTCTGGCCCGCCACGCGCGAGCGGCCGGTGACGTGTTCCATTTGTGGGGGGCACGATGCGATGGTGGTGGATCGACGATCGAGACAGCTCCTGGCGACGCTGGAGAGAACGGGTGAGGAGTGAGCCGTGGATCCGATAGTGATCTTGGCCTTGATCGGGGCAGCTGGCGTCTTTTTGGCCTTCACGGGCCTGGTGATGCCGCCGAGCGTGCGATTGGAGAAGCGAGAACGAGGCTGGATGCACCGGCTACAGAAACGCTTGGACGCCGCCGAACTGCCGGTCACGGCGCAGGAGTTCGTGACCTTCTCGCTGATCCTGATGGTGATCCTGGGTGGTGCGTCGATGCTGCTGGGGGCACCGGTGCTGGCCGTGGCGGGCGTCATCGTCGTGCCGATGATGGTGTGGCAGCGCTACGAGGCGCAGCGCGACGCGTTTGGAGAGGCCTACAACGAGTCCCTGGCCGAGGTGGTGCAGATCCTGCGGGAGGGGTTCTCGGCCACGGGGTCGATGCGCAGCGCGCTGGATCACGCGGTGCACAACGCGCCGGACCCAGCGGCGGCGGACTTCCGAGAGGTCTGGTCAGCGCGGGCGGCGGGGGCGAGCCTGGAGGAGGCCTTTGCGCCGGTCCTGGAGCGGCGGGGCAATCCGTACCTGCGGATGGTGGGCGAGGCGTTGACGTTGAAGGCGAAAGAGGGAGGGAACATTGGCGAGGTGCTGTCGGGGCTGGAGACGATGATCCGAGAGCAGACGCAGCTGCGGCGGGAGATCGCGGCCAAGCAATCGCAGGCGAAGCTGGAGAGCACCATTGTGAGCCTGGCGCCGGTGGGGTTCTTCCTGGCGATGAAGCTGCTGCCTTGGATGAGGGGGTACGCCCAGGGGTTTTACCGGACGCTGATGGGGCAGGCGGTGCTGGCGCTAGCTCTGGTCTTCTCGGTGGCGTCGTACTTCATGGCACGCCGCCTGGCGACGCAGGGATTGACGCTAGAGATCAAGCCGGTCTCCACCCCTCACAGAACGGAGGTATAGGATGTTGGCCTTTCTGGCGGTTGCAGCTGGGACGGGTGTTTTTTTGACGGTCACGTCGCTAGGCCCGCGCCGGGTGCGGGTGCGGCTGACGGACCCCGATGAGAGACCCTTCATCGATCGGATGTTGGACGTGTTGTTCGTGCCCGCGGCCGAGCGGGTGGTGACCGCGACGGGGCGCGTGGATCTGGAGGAGCGGAAACGGAAGCTGGAGCAGAGGCTGAGGCGGGCCAATTACCCCGATCCGTTCACCAGCTCGGAGGCCGTGTTGGGGTATCGGATGCTGACGGCGGTGTTGGCCGCTGTCTTCGGCGGGGTGTTCGCCCTGCTGGTGGGCCTCGGGGGGATGGCGTTGCCGCTGATGGCGGGCCTGGGAGCGTTGGGATGGGTGATCCCCGGTCGCTCGATCCATCAGGCCATCGAGGATCGGAAGGAGCAGTTGACGCTGGATGCCGCCTCGAGTCTGGACCGGCTTGCCATCTTCGTGGCCGCGGGGAACGCGCTTCCGGCCGCGGTGCGATCGTTGGCGGAGCGATCGGGTGGCGCCTGGGTCGGGGTCTTTCGCCAGGTGGCGAGCCGCTACGCGGTGACGGGTGACTTCCAGAAGAGCTTCGAGGAGGTGATGGCGGGGAATGGACGACTGCCCGACATCGTGCGGGTGGGAGAGCGGTTGATCGCAGCGTACGAGATGGGGGGTGGCGGGATCGCGCAGTCGCTGCGTCGGATGGCGGGAGATGCCCGCACGAACATTCGGCTCTTGATCACGGAGCGAGGGTACAAGAACGCGGTGAAGATGGTCATCCCGGCGTTTCTGGCCATCATCGCCGCCACGATCATCCTGGTGGCGCCGGGCGCCGTGCGCATGC
>CAZNRX010000193.1:0-3338 GCA_964575455.1 uncultured Anaerolineales bacterium
ATACTGCGCTGTGATGGAGCGCCGTCGTGGTGGAGCGCCGTCGTCTCGACGGCAAGGTAGCCAGCAGGATGCTGGCGCTCCAGGATATGGCGTTCCGGATACTGCGCACCGGTGTGATGGCACAGGATCTCTGCTCACGTCGGTGGCTCACTTCGCGCCAGTAGCTCTCCCAGGTCGTAGTTGACGCTCGTGACCCCAAAGTCCGGTTCTTTGCTGAACGCCTCTCGCACGTACCGCGGCGGAAGCGCCTGACTATCCTCGACCTCGACCAGCGCCAGGATATGTTGCTCTGTTTCATTGAGACCGGTCCGGATCTCGTTGTAGGTCACGGTCACCGTCTCCGCCCCAGCGCGGCGGCCCTTGACCTCGATGAAGCGCAGGTGGGCTATGCGGGGGTCGCGACTCTCGATGTCGTACCCGCGCTTGTCGTCGCTCACGTCCTCTGGGTGGTTTCCCAGCTTGGCCTCCGCCTTCATCACAGCCTGCATTGCGATAGCCTCGGTGACCCGGGTGTCGATCTCCGGTCCTCCTTGTTCGTCCAGCAGCAACCCGGCGGGGATCACGACTGTCCCGCCGACCACCACCGGGGGCGTGGCCGAGATCTGCTTGGCCATCTCCAGATCGTGCTTGCGACGCTCCAGCCTGTCGGCCAGCTCCTCGGCGCGCTGTTCAGCCTTCGCCCGGTTGACGGCGGCGTTCGGCTTGCCCGCCTTCTCCCGCTGGCGATGGACGTTCGCCTGGTGGTCCCAGTGGTTGATCTCCTTCGTCAGGCGCTCGTGGACAGCGGCGCGGGTCTTCTCGATGTGCTCCTCCCGGCGCTCCCGGACCCGGGAGAGGTGCCGCGGCACCAATTTCTCGACGGCGTAGTTCACGACCTCTTCTTCCAGTCCCGCGCCCGTGGTGAGCCAGGCGGCCGAGAGATCCTCTTCAACTTCGACCAGCTCGTCCTCCGTTGCTGGTCGGTAGTCGAGGTACGGCGCGTAGCCACCGGCTTTGGCGTGGCCCTCCTCATCGATCTCGACGAAGTGGACCTCGCGGGAGATCACGCGGTGTGTCCCCCCAGAGCCGTCACTGTTCTCGCCCGGGCGCGCATCGCGGATGTTCTGCTCCAGGAAGAAGAGGACACGGGGCGAGGTGCCCGGATCCGTGGGATCGACAAGCACCGAGCCTGAGCGCAGCATCTGATGGTGTTTGTCCAACACCAGGTCCACAACCGTATCCATCAGGGGATGACCAGGGCAGATGAAATCGGCCTGCGGCAAGCCCGGGACATTCATCCGCTCTTTGTCGAAACAGACGCGGTCGTACTTCTTCCATACCGGCACGGTGGTGCCCAGCTCCTTCGCCTGGTTACGAATGCGAGCAGGCACGTAGCTGATGCGGTACAGGCCCGGCTCCCGCTCGCTGAGGCGGCCCCCGAAGCCCTCAAAGGCCTCGACGAAGAACGACCTGATGTAGTGGGGCTGCAGACGACGGGCGTTGTAGCGCTCCATGTCCTCGCGGATGCGCATCAGCTCGGTGGTATCCATCGTCTCGGTGGCCAGGGACTCCGCCTCCAGCAGCTCCCGAACGCGCTCTGGGTCGAAGGCGCTCTCTACCGTCTCCTCCAACCGGGCGCGTACCTCGGGCTGGTCCCCGTAGCGGATCGCCTCGATCAACAGCTTGCGCAGCGACGTGCCCCGGAACAACCCCTCGTCCCCCAGCACGTTGAAGACCTTACCCTCCAACGCCGCACGCTCCGTCTCCAACTTCCGCAGCAGCCGCTCGTAGACGTAGCCCTCCCTGGTCTCCCGGGAGACCAGGTTCCAGAGGTGGCACACCTCGGTCTGCCCGATGCGGTGGATGCGCCCGAAGCGCTGCTCGATGCGGTTGGGGTTCCAGGGCAAGTCATAGTTGATCATCAAGTGCGCCCGCTGGAGGTTGATGCCCTCCGCCGCGGCATCAGTGGCAACAAGGAAGTAGACGTCTGGATCGTTGCGGAAGCGGTCCTCGATGGCCCGGCGGTCGTCGCGGGGCACGCTGCCGTCGATGTGGACCATCATATCGTCCCGCCCAAACAGCGTGGCGATGCGCTCCATCAAGTACGTCAACGTGTCGCGGTGCTCGGTGAAGATCACCAGCTTGCGCCGCCGACCGTCCTGGTCGAACATCAAGGCGTTGTCCTGGATGATGCTAGCCAGCTCCTCCCACTTGCGGTCGACGCCGCTCCGTCGCACGCGATAGGCCATCTCCTCCAGGTTCTCCAGCGTCTCGATCTCGGCGTTGAGCTCCGCGATGGTCAGGGCAGCCGTGGCGCTGTCCATCACCTGGTCTTCCAGGGCCTCAGCCTCCTCGGCTGGAGCATCGTCGAGAGCTGCCAGATCCTCCTCGTCGAGGTAGGCTATCCTGGGCTCCAGCAGCTGGGCTCTGCGACGGCTCGCTTTCGCCTCCTGCAGCTGCTGCTTCAGTCGCTCCCGGCGGCGTCTCAACGATCGGAGGATGGCTTCGGGGGAGGAGGCCAATCGGCGCTGGAGGATGGTGAGGGCGAAGCCGACGCTCCCGCGCCGCTTATTGTCGGCCAGCTGATCGGCCCGGTTGAACTCCTCGCGCACGTATCCGGTGACGGCATTGTAGAGCCGCGTCTCCTCCGGCGAGAGGGGATAGCTGACGGTGTAGGCCTTGCGCTCGGGGAACAGCGGCTTGCCGTTGAAGCGGACCAGGTCCTCTTTGACCATACGCCGCATGATGTCGGAGATGTCGATGTCGTGCACACCGTGTCGAAAGCGGCCCTCGAAGCGATCGGGATCGATCAGCCGTAGGAAGAGCTGGAAGTCCTCCTCCTTGCCGTTGTGGGGCGTGGCCGTCATCAGCAGGAAGTGGCGCGTGATCTCACTCATAAGCTGGCCCAGCTTGTGGCGCTTCGTCTCCTCCAGCTCGCCGCCCCAGAAGTGGGCCGACATCTTATGCGCTTCGTCGACGACGATCAGGTCCCAGTCCGTCCGGCGTAGTTGATCTTTCAGATCTTCGTCGCGGGCCACCTGATCCAGACGGATGATGGCCTGGTCGTTCTCCAGGAATGCGTTCCCGCTCACCGCTGCGTCGTAGATGTCACGGGTCAGGATCTCGAAGCGCATCTGGAACTTGAACCAGAGCTCGTCCTGCCACTGGGCCGCGAGCTTGCCCGGCACGCAGATCAGGCAGCGCTGGACGTCGCCGCGGGCCATCAGCTCCTTGATGAGCAAGCCGGCCATGATCGTCTTGCCAGCTCCGGGGTCGTCGGCCAGCAGAAAGCGCAGGGGCTGGCGGGGCAGCATCTCGCCGTAGACGCCCGTGATCTGGTGGGGCAGCGGCTCGATCAG
>CAZNRX010000194.1:0-3262 GCA_964575455.1 uncultured Anaerolineales bacterium
GCCAGCTAGATTCTAACTATGCGATTGTTAAAGTGCTGGGCAAACCTAATGTTAGGAAAGACAGTCCAATATGAGTGACAAAATCCTGGTCGTCGACGACGAGCCGCGGGTCGTGCAGCTTGTCCGGAATGTGTTGGAGGCTGTCGGCTACGAGGTGGTCGCCGCTATGAATGGAGAGGCGGCCATCGAGGCAGTGGCACTGGAGCAGCCGGACCTCATCCTTCTGGACATTCGACTCTGTAGTGGGCTGGATGGGTATCAGGTGTGCAAGCGCATCCGTGAATTCTCAGACGTGGGGGTGATCATGCTCACCGCCAAGGCCCGCCATGAGGATATCTTAGAAGGTTTTGATGCCGGAGCCGACGACTACCTTACGAAGCCGTTCAACGCCAAGGAGCTCGTGGCTCGCGTGAAGGCCGTTTTGCGGCGCACGCGCTGCCCCGAGGAGGCCGGCGAGGCGACCTGCACGTGCGGTGAGTGGGAGATTGATTTCGCCCGGCGCACAGTAGAGGTCCGCGGCGAGCAGATCTCGCTCACGCCGACGGAGTACGGTCTGCTCCGCCAGCTGGCACTTAACCCCAACTGCGTGATGACGCACAGTGATCTGTTGACCAAGGTATGGGGTCCGGAGTATCGGGATGACGTTGATTACCTGCGGGCCTACGTCCGCTATCTGCGGCGCAAACTGGAGGTGGATCCCCCCAATCCCAAGTACATCGTTACCGCTCAAGGTGTCGGCTATATGCTTACCTGTCCTGAGGAGAGCTGAAGCCGACCGCCGCTCAGTCAATGGCGTTGATAAAGACGGCCTCGCGCATGCGCGAGGCCGTCTTTTTCATGCGATTTTCACAAAGCATCCTGTAGTTTTTATGACATTTTCACGGCCTCTATGGTAGACTGACAATTGAAGTACAGACACTTGAGAGAAGGACTTTAGATGGACAATAGGAGGTCTGAAATGAGTGAGCTTACTACTGTTCAACGCACGGAGGAGATGGGCATTGACGACGCTGCCCCGTTCCGATGGCCCGATGCCACGAGCACAGCTGAGCTGGCCCTGGACGAGGGGCTGACCTTTTGCGCTCGCAAGGCGGGCCTGAAGGATGCTCGGGAGGTCATCGAGCGCTTACGCCAAGGTGACGGCACGGTCCGCCACTACTTCCGCTACGGTCTGGCCAAGAAGGTGGCGGAATCCATCGGCAGGCTGGATGACAACGTCAAAGCGGTCTACACCCTTGATTACGACGCCACGCCGGAGGATCGCTGCTTCAGCGGCGAGACAGAGACGTCGCCCATCCATCTGATCGTCTGGGCTGCCCGCAAGACAGATGCTCTGGACGCTCTTGTGAAAGCCCTGGATCGCGCTCTGGTCAAAGCCTATGCCGACTTGATCGACGCGCCGGAACTTACGCACCTGTTGGATGTCCAGGTGATTGACGACACCGATGTCGAGGAGCGCAGAGGTTACGGAGCGTTGCTTTCGTCCATTCACAATCGGCCCATTCAAGTCTGGGAGCGATAGGAAACTACCGAGGACGGGAACGCTTAAACTAGGGAGGAATCTGTGGAAAGACGAATCGATGTGAAAACCTCTGCCGTACAGCCGACCTTCGTGGTGCGCGATTCAGCTGAACATGACCTCTGGGGCACTGTCCTGAACCAGCTCGACGAGGTGGCTGAGCGGCTCAGGCTAGATCCCGGCATCCACGCCATGCTCCGTCAGCCAGAGCGAGAATTGACGGTCTCCGTGCCGGTGGTGATGGATGACAACAGTATCGAGGTCTATACGGGCTATCGCATTCAGCATTCCAGCGCCCGTGGGCCGTGCAAGGGCGGCATCCGCTATCATCCGGACGTGAAACTCAACGAGGTCAGGGCCCTGGCTGCTCTGATGACCTGGAAATGTGCTGTGGTCAACATCCCCTACGGTGGCGCCAAGGGTGGCGTGCAGTGCAATCCGAGTGAGATGTCTCAAGACGAGCTGTGTCGGATGACACGCCGGTTCACGGCCATGATCATGCCCATCATTGGCCCCAGGCGCGACATTCCTGCGCCCGATGTCAACACCAATCCGCAGACCATGGCCTGGATAACCGACACCGTCAGCATGCTGGAGCACAAGACCGTCATCGACATCGTGACGGGCAAACCGATCCCATTGGGTGGATCCAAGGGACGCACCGAGGCCACCGGTCGCGGCGTGGCTCTCACCACGCGTGAGCTGCTGAAGCGCCGTGGGCAAGATCCTGCGGACACCACCGCGGCGGTGCAAGGCTACGGTAACGTTGGCTCCCACGCAGCGACCATTCTGGATCAGATGGGCTGTAAGATCACGGCAGTTAGTGACGTCACTGGGGGTTTGTATAGACCCCAGGGGTTGGACATCACCAGCATTAACAACCACGTGACCGAACATCCCAAGGGGCTGTTGGAAGGGTACGATGCCCCTGGTGTGGAGCGGATTGACAATGACGAGTTGCTGACCAGTGACGTGGATGTACTGATCCCAGCCGCGTTGGAGCACCAGATCCGGGTCGACAACGCCCCGGAGATCCGGGCGAAGATGATCGTTGAGGGCGCCAACGGACCAACCACCCGCGAAGCGGACGATATTCTGAACGATCGTGGCGTTATCGTCGTCCCCGATATTCTGGCTAATGCCGGCGGCGTGATCGTCAGCTACTTCGAGTGGGTGCAGGATCTGCAGTGCTACTTCTGGGACGAGGCTGAGGTCAATTCGAATCTGGAGCGCATTATGGTGCGCAGCTTCGACGAGGTGTGGAGCTTCAGCCAGGAGAACGACGCCCCTCTTCGTCTAGGTGCCTACATGCTGGCAGTCGATCGAGTCGCAGGCGCTGT
Source organism: uncultured Anaerolineales bacterium (assembly GCA_964575455.1). Taxonomy (GTDB): domain Bacteria; phylum Chloroflexota; class Anaerolineae; order B4-G1; family B4-G1; genus SKLM01. Next base: position 2,860 of record CAZNRX010000194.1, read on the forward strand.
ACAATCTCGGGGGGTGTTCCCGTAGGTTGACCCGGGTCGTCCATCAGGAGCGATATGAGCATCTAGCTCATGTCGCTCCTTTCTCCTCCTTACCCTGCCTCCCGTAATTCATCTGACGGTTCCATGCCATTTGTTCCACTTGGGCAGACGTCGTTACTACTCTGCCTCTCAATCAGCACGTGATCGCTCGCCACTCAGAAGCACACGCTTTAGATCCCTAGGGCTTGGCCCCAGCGTGCGAAGACCTCCGCAACGAAGTCGACTGGCGGACGACAGGATGCCGCGCGAGTTCGTCCCTAAGCCTGAGAGTCTTCTCTTGTGCCAAGACCCTTGCTCCTGCCCCCAACTGCAGGAGCACTTGTTTTAGATGTTGCCTTCGCAGCGCCTGAGTGCCATAAGAAGT
>CAZNRX010000195.1:0-3232 GCA_964575455.1 uncultured Anaerolineales bacterium
GGCGTGGTCAACACCATCTTGATCTCGACCTTGTCTCCCTCGATCTCCACCTCCCGGATCATCCCCAGGTCCACCACGCTCACCCCCATCTCCGGGTCCACCACCGGACGCAACGCCTCACGAATTTCCTTCTCCGTTACCATGTCGCCTCCATCTGATCCATTCCACTATGTCCCAAGCCAGACACTGCATCGCCATCGCGGGATGACGCGCAGAGCCAGACGACGTGATGTGGGTGAGTGAACCGATCACAGCGCCCACAATGCGGTGCCAGCAACTCAGGCAACCTTTTCTCGAATCCGCCGTCCAGGTGGCGCGTCAGCTCCCGGCCGGCGGTGTTCAACTCAACGACGATCACCACTCCAGTGTCGCTGCAGACGCGAAACATCTCCGAAAGCACCACGTCCGGCCTGGCGGCATGGCAGAGGAAGTCAAAGGCTACCACAACCGGATACGACCCCGTCGCAAATCGCAAGTGTGCCGCATCCATATGGCGCAACTCAATCCGGTCGGCCAGGTCTCCAGCTATGCTTTCCTGAGCGATACGCAGCATGCCAGCGCCAACGTCCACCGCGGTGACCCGCAATCCCGCGGCCGCGAGTTTCAGCGCCATACAGGCACAAGCGCCTGTGCCGACGTCAAGCGCGGATGTTCCCCAACGCCGGGCTAGAGCCACCACGTGCTCCCGCACTGGGGCTTCATCGTAGTCACTATCCGTCAGCTTCATCGGTGCTCCAAGCTAGAAACCCAACATCTCTGCCAGCCGCCGGCCGCCCTCGGCGTACTCGTCCTCCTCCAGTCGCGGGCACTCGGATAGCTGGTGCTTATCCATCAACAGCCCGAAGGCGAAGGCCATGCACGCAGCCTCCCCACAGTCCCCGCAGTTCAGCTGGGGCAGCAGCCGATAGACATCGAGCCATCCCAGGAGCTTGCGCCGTTCGTAGAGGGGCGTGATCTCATCCCGACGCCTCCAGGTGTCGTTGCACAGCTCCTTGAACCATTCCAGCTGCGCTGCTGCGTCCTCTGCCCCGGCCACCTTCGCCATCTTGGCTACGCGTGGATAGAAGGTCAGGATCCGCTCCCCGCGCTTGACGGTGACGCTGTTGGCAGCGGGTGTGTACATCATATTGGCCACGATGGCGTTCAGATACGGAAACACCGGCGAGATGTCGTCGGAGAACTCCGCCACGACCCGGTTCTTGCTCGGGTCGGCGATGCAGTCCTTGACGTGGGTGATGGTGAAACGCTCCCACAGCACGTTGCCGTCGCTCATACGCCCGTCTCCTCGACAGGCAGGGGAGAAGCGGCCTGCAGCGACTGGACGATGTCGGTCACCGCCGCCACGACGTCATCTATCTCTTGGTCGGTGGTGCCCCGGCCGAGGCTAAAGCGCACAGAGCCCTGGGCGATCAGGGGCGGCACGCCCATCGCCAGCAGCACGTGCGACGGCTCCAGCACGTCCGACGTACAGGCCGACCCGGTCGAGACGGCTATGCCCTGAGCGTCCAGGCCCATCAGGATCGCCTCGCCGTCCAGGTACTCGAAGCACACGTTGAGCGTGTTCGGCAGCGTGCGGGTGGGATGTCCGTTGCGCCTCACCCCCTTCAGGTTCGCGGCGATACCGTCCCACAGCCGCTCCCGCAGGCCTGCCAGCCGCCGCCCCTCTTCCTCCATCTCGGCCGCGGCCAGCTCCGCCGCCAGGCCCAACCCCAAGATGCCGGCCACGTTCTCCGTCCCGGCCCGCAGCCCGTGCTCGTGGTGCCCCCCGTGGAGTAGCGGCTCAAGCTCGGTACCGTGACGTACGTACAGCGCCCCCACCCCTTTAGGACCGTAGATCTTATGCGCCGATAGGGTGAGGAGATCGACGCCCAGCTCGTCCACGTTTGTCGGCAGCTTGCCGAACGATTGTACCGCATCGGTATGGAGGACCACCCCATTGTCGGAAGCGATGCGCCCAATCTCCGCGATGGGCTGGATCGTGCCCACCTCGTTGTTGGCGTGCATCACGCTGATCAGAACCGTCCCATCCGTGATCGCCTCTCTCACGTCGTCCGGATCCACCATAGCGTATTCATCCACGGGCAGATAGGTCACGCTGAAGCCGCGCCGCTCCAAGTGCTGGCACGTATGCAGCACCGCGTGGTGCTCGATCTGGGTGGTGATGATGTGAGTCCCTGGATGAGCATACGCGACGCCCTTGATGGCCAGGTTGTCGGCCTCGGTGCCGCCGCCGGTGAAGACGATCTCCTCCAGCCTGCAACCCAGCGCATCTGCCACCTGCTCCCGCGCCCGATTGAGCCCCTTGGCCGCCTGTCGCCCGAAGGCATGGACGCTGGATGCGTTGCCGAAGCTCTTCTCCAGATAGGGCACCATTGCCTGCCGGACGTCTGCCCGCAGCGGCGTCGTGGCGTTGTGATCCATGTAGATCGCCATCTACGCTCTCCCCGTCACCGTCTCTCTTCAGCGCGACTACGCATCCAGCATCCCCTGGACGATGATGTCCACCGCTGCCTCCTCGTTCAGGCCGCGGGTCATCAATGTCTCCAGCTCCTTCTTGTCCACGGTGCCGATGGCGGCCTCGTGCGTGACCTTGGCCCGATGGTCGGTGACGCGCACCACGGGTATCGCGTCGGCCTCGGCCTCATCGCGCACGATCTCGACGCAGTCCACGTGTCCTCGCGTGAACGGCGCGTTGCCCTCCGTGGTGCCGAACACCTTTCCACGGGCGCGATCCCGAAGCGCGAGGCGAGACTTGGCCACGCCGCGCGCTCCCTCGCCGTTCAGGCGGATCGTCTCTTTGATGGTGATGTCGTCGTCCTCGTATCCCATCGCGCGGGCGTTGAGTTCCGTCACGCCGCGCGCCCCGACGTCGACCTCGTAGTCGAACTCGATCTTGCCCGCCCGGCCCTGCTTCTGGTTGAAGGTCGAGATGTATCTTGCCCCTTCCCCCACAATCACGTGCGCCTGTGGAACCACGCGCACGCCGCCCTGCTCGCCGTGGTAATGCGTCTCCGCATAGCGCATCGTCGCGCCGGCCCCGACGTGGATGGTCCCCTCCATAAGATGCTCCACCTCCAGCGCATTGGGGAACGTGCAGTGCGCCCGAAACTCCACGTTGGCTCGCTCACCAATCTCAAAATCGACCAGGATGCGCTGGACGCCCCTCTCCGGCACCACGCCGAAGCAGAGATGCACCGGGTGCTCGATCTGCACGTCTGGATCCAGACGGAGG
>CAZNRX010000196.1:0-3222 GCA_964575455.1 uncultured Anaerolineales bacterium
GGCTCAGTAGCGAAGCCCTTCGGGCTGGGGTATCTGTTGTTGGTCTGTTTCACGGAGCGTGCCCCAGCGCTGATTCGCATTATTGGCGCAAGGCGGGCTACCAGCACAAGGATTATGAAGAAAACCGATACTTCTGAACACCAGGGTGTGCGGTCCGACGAGGAGATGCTGCCAGAGTACCATTTCGACTATCGGGAAGCACGCCCCAATCGTTTCGCTGCAGATGTGGTTGAGGTGGGTGATTCTAGACCTGTCGGGTTTCTGTGCGGCATGTCAGGGTACTCGGAGTGCCTTCTGCGGGAGCGAGATGATGTGCTACAGGGTGTCAGTCAAAACCCGACAGGTCTCAGGCGCGGAGAGGGGGTAGGCTTCGCTTTCGGGACGGGTGCTTGGCTGGGTTTGTGGTATCTGGAAGCTTTCGGGAAGGTTCGTAGGGATGATGGCGGAGGGTGAAGGATCTATGGCTAAGACAGTGACGGTTCGTCTGTCCAATGAGTTGTACGGGCGCTTGAAGCGGGCAGCTGAGTTGTGTCGCGAACCTGAAGAGGTCATCATTGCACAAAGCCTGGCTCGGAATCTACCACCGTTGTTGGAAGAGATACCCGTCAAGTACCAACAAGACGTCTACCCACTGCTGCAGATGAGCGACGAAGAGCTGCGACAGGAGGCCAATCGCTTCTTTTCAGCAGAGCTTTGGGCCGACTACGAGGCACTGCTTGAGAAGAAGAGAACAGGTTCCCTGACGCCCGCGGAGCAGGCACGCCTCAATGATCTGCGTCGCGAGGCTGACGTTTTGATGTTCCGTCGGAGCTATGCTGCGGTGTTGCTCAAGAGGCGCGGTCATTCCCTGCTGACGCTACACGAGCTTGAGCGATCGTCGAGAGAGAACTGAGGTGGCTCCTGTCGCGCCCGTGTTGCGCCATCGGATTGCCGAAGAAGCACGCCACCGCTGTGGCTACTGCCTCACGCAGGAAGTCGTCAGTGGTGTTCCGTTAACGCTTGAGCACATCATACCCAGAGCAAGAGGAGGACGAAGCGTACAGGAGAATCTTTGGCTCTCTTGTCGATTATGCAACGAGCGCAAGGGAGCGCTGATCGAGGCCTCTGACCCGCTGACGGGTGCGACTGTGGCGCTGTTCAACCCGCGGACAGACGTATGGACAGATCATTTTGCTTGGAGTGAGGATGGCACGCACATTATAGGGCAGACGTCGGTTGGACGGGCCACGGTCGGGGCATTGGCTTTGAACAGCGACTTGCGTGTACGCGCTCGCGCTCTCTGGGTTGAGGCTGGATGGCACCCTCCCCAAACGACATCCGACTGAAGGGACATCGGATAGGCATTGAGTCAGTGCTTTACGAGTATATCTACAACGAGAAGGCGCCCTTGCAGATCGCTGCTCGTTTCCCTTCGCTCAGCCTGGAGGAGATTCACGCCACAATCCTGTACTATCTTCGCAACAGGGAGCAGATTGATCAGTATATGAGCGATTGGCTGGAGCACGGGCGGCAGATGCGTGAGAAGCAAGCGCGGAATCCGACGCCGGCGATGCTCAAGAGGATCTGACAGGATTCACATGATTGAGTTGAACAGACGTCGTGAGGCCACGCATTTGACTCGTACTGGTGCTGAGAAAGTGGTGGCGGAAGCCCCAGAGCTTGCCAGGGTGGTGACCATGTGCCAACAGGCGCTCGGCGACGACCTCATCGCCGTTGTCTTGTTCGGCTCCCGCGCCAGAGGCGAGGGCAGGAAGGATAGTGATTGGGACGTCTTCGTTTTGGCGGAGACGCTACCCGATGACCATTTCGACAGGCAGTTGTTCTTCAGAGACCTGATGTTTGATCATCGCATCTTTGGTTTCTCGATCATGGCGAAGACCAGAGAGGAGTTCGAGGAGAACCTACTGTCGATCTACCTCGACATCGCCGCTGACGCCGTTATCCTCTTTGATCGCGACAGGTACATTGCCGGAAAGCTGGAGGAGGTCCGCCGGATCGCTCGAGAAGCAGGCTTGAGGCGGGTGAAGAAGAGGGGTACCTGGTTCTGGGTCTGGGAGGAGCAGCCGGAGCCCGGAACCTGGGCCCTAGATTGGAGGAACGCATGAACGCACGGGAAGAGGCGGTCTATCGCCTTGAGCTGGCCCGAGGACATCTGGAGAGCGCCGAGAAGCTTTTCGAGATGGCGCTCTGGAGCGAGTCGGCCCATAGCTCACAGCTGTCGGTGGAGAACCCGGCCAAGACCGTCATCTCCGTCTTCCGACCTATTGTGAAGACGCACGACGTTGTCCCGGCCTTGCTCGACGTGGAGGATGAGTTCGAGGCGGAGGAGGACCGACGGGCTATCGAGCGTTTGGCATCGCTCGCCCAGCGGTTGGGACTGAAAGAGCATATCCTGGTCAGTTACGGCGATAAAGCGATAAAGCGATAAGGCGATAGAGCGATAAGGCGATCCCCAATCGTTTCGCTGCAGATGTGGTTGAGGCGGACCTTCCCGAAAGCTGAGGTAAGGGGTGTGGAGAGGGGTAGGCTTCGCTTTCGGGCGGGTTCTTGGCTGGGCTTGTGGTCTCTGGGAGCTTTCGGGAAGGTTGGTACTTGAGAGGAGGCGTGTAAGGATGACATCCACGGCGACTGCGACAGTGGTTAAGATGATGGAGTCCCTGCCTGAGACCGTGCAGGACCAGGTGGTGGAGTATCTGCGCGTCTACGTTGCGGAGCTGCACGACGAGCTTCAGTGGGAGAGCCTGTTCGAGCAAACAGAGCAGCAGCTCGTCGCTGCCGCCCGACGTGCCAGGAAGGAGATCGCCGAAGGGTACGCGGAGCCCATGGACTATGACCGCCTATGAAGTCCGCCACCCTTCCGTCCTTCTGGGCTGCATACAGATCTCTGGATGAGAGCACGAGGCGTAGGGCCCGAAAAGCCTACCGCCTATGGGCAGAGAATCCATTTCATCCATCTTTGCGTTTCAAGTGCATCAATCCCGAAGAACGTATCTGGTCCGTGAGAGTGACGTTGGGCTATCGTGCCGTCGGCATCCTCCAAGGTGACACGGTTACGTGGTTCTGGATAGGGAGTCACGATGACTACGAGCGTTTCTTCTCATAGGCAAGTGTCATGGGCGGACCTTCCCGAAAGCTGAGGGAAGGGGTGCGGAGAGGGGTAGGCTTCGCTTTCGGGCGGGTTCTTGGCTGGGCTTGTGGTCTCTGGGAGCTTTCGGGAAGGTT
>CAZNRX010000197.1:0-3166 GCA_964575455.1 uncultured Anaerolineales bacterium
GTCGCGAGAAGGTCGATACAGTCATCAAGGCCCGTCTTTCTTCCTTTCATAGGGAAGCGTACGAGCTGAGTCTTCGCAATGTGCGGTTGGTGTTTCGGGAGTCGCTCGAGGCTGCTCTGGAGGACGCCTTGTCGTCAGTAGAAGAAGCTCTCCTCGAAGCACAGTCGTCCGAGTGACCGTGAGGCCGATCCGGAGATGGCACGCGCGCAGGATGCCGCGGGTCTGACCGGGGCTGATCAGGTGGGCGCAGCGACGGTCTTTGTCTGGAGCAAGATGATTTGCCGAGCCCGGTGCTACGGGTATAATTGGGTAACCAAGAGGCCTCCGCTCAGGGAGTGGGCCAAGGGGTGCTATGATGACGAGTGGGTGATTGGAGAGCGTGTCATGAGCGAAACGAATAATGGACAGTGAACACTTGTTATTCCGCGTACACGCCATTCAACGGATGTTTGAGCGCGAGATCAGCGAAGCAGAGGTACGGCAGGTACTAGAGACCGGGACGGTCATCGAGTCTTATCTTGACGATGAGCCCTACCCCAGCCGTCTCGTCCTAGGATGGAGCGGAGAGCGGCCCATACACGTGGTGGTTGCCAGTAATCCCGATCAAGACGAGATAATTGTCATCACGGTGTATGAGCCAGACCTGGACCGGTGGGAGCGGGGTTTTTCGGAGAGGAGATGATGATGAAGTGTGTGGTTTGTAAGCACGGAGAGACTGAGGCCGGTCACACGACGGTGACCCTCGAGCGAGGTCAGACGGTTGTGGTCTTCAGGAATGTGCCTGCTCAAGTATGTGCGAATTGCGGCGAGGCGTACGTTTCCGAGGAGGTCACCGCGAAACTCCTGAAGGAGGCTGAGGAAGCGGTTCGGGCTCGAGTCCAGGTCGACGTGCGAGAACTTGCGCCGTCGCTAGTCTGAGAGGAGGGCCTCCAATGGCTAGTGTAAGCGGCTGCAAGACATGAGCGGGGGCTGACGGGTTTCTAACGTCGTTGGAAGATGATTGAGTGCCAAGTGATAAGGCTGTGAAGTTGCAGTCAACCCTGTCTGGATGGTCTTCAATGGTACTCGACCGCATTGCTGAGTGGATCGCCCAACCCCGAGACGTACCCAATAACCTCACTTGGGCCATGGGCGAGAACATACGGGACGCCAGACAGGAAGCCGGTCTCACCCAGGGTGAGCTTGCTGAACGAGTCCACCGTCGACAGGCTGCCATATCTCAGATCGAGAATGGCAAGATGCTGCTCGACGTTGAGACCCTCGTCTATCTCGCTGGCTGCTGGATAAGCCCGTTCGCTACTTCTTTCCAGACAGACTCCTGCTGCCGCAAGAGGGAGAGTTGCGCAACTGGGAAAGGGAGTATCTGGAGAATGTCTGGCAGCTTACCCCGATGGACCGCCAGCGTGTGGCCGAGTACGTCGAGCTGCTTGCTCAGGTCAGAGAGCACGAGGAGCGGGAAATTAAACAGCGCATACGTGAGCAGTTGGATGAGCTGGGCCCACTGCCGGATTCAGTTAGCCATAATCCTTCTACTCCGTCCCAATCATCCCCAGAAGATCCAAGCTCTACTAGCACCGCCTAGCATCTACAGATGACAAGGTCGTCAACTAGAAAGGACAACTATGGCAGAGAAAGCCCCCTTTGACGAGGAGAGATTCCTTCACGCGCTGCAAGAGAATTGGATTGGCACCAAGCAATGTCCAATCTGCGGCGAGACTGAGTGGACCGTAGCTCCTGATCCAGTTCAGTTGATGCGGTTCTCCGGCGGGGGCCTGGTCCTTGGCGCTCCTGTCATTCCCATTGTGGCCGTTACGTGCACGAACTGCGGGTACACACGCCTCTTCAACCCACTCGTCGTAGGCGCTATGGAGCCGATCGAAAGTGAGTGATCCCTATGCCAGGGAAGGATGAATTGAGCGTCGAGGCAAGTCACCCGTTTGTGTCCAGCGGCTCAGGTGGCAGGGTCAGTTATGAGTCTACTCGCCGCTTAGTTCTTGAGATCGACCCCACAAGCGAAGCCCGGATGAAGATACGCTGTCTCGATTGGGAACGTATCAAGGATTCAATAGGCCAACTACCGGAAAAGCGGAATGTTTGGCGCACCGTTGCGGCCACTGCCCTCGGTATTGCCGTCGAAGGTGTACTCGCTTCACTTCCGATGTGGGCTTCACCTCAGCCCATTGCTCTCTGGATAAGGGCTGTCTTTCTGGGACTAACAGCCGCTTCCGCTGGTGTCGCAGTTGTCGCCTTCATATTCAGTAGGCAAATCGCCAGTCAGTTCTCCACGTCTGTCCAATCTATCATTGAGGATCTCGAAGCTATCGAAAGGACTCTCCCGGACTACCCCATAATCCAAGATGCATTGCACCAATCTCACTCTAGCTGAGTTTATTGTCGATCCTATGTGCCGTCTCGTCAATCAGGCCGACCTACTGCTCATTGCTGCGCTTTCCAATGCTCAAGTCTGCCCAGCCTAAGCCGATATTATATCCGGCTAGGAGGGCATACTACCTCCGGTTGGTCCTTGGTTCGAATCCAAGTGGGCCCACTTTTGACCCCCTTTTGAATGCAGCGCTGCTGCGTGAAGCATTTCCACAACAAGAACCTCTGCACATCGCGAATCCTTGGACGACCTATCGGCGCCGGTGATGCCTGCTTCGGAGTTTGGAGATGATGAATCAGCAGGGTGTCGTAACTGCTCAGTTCGGTGAAGACCTCGTCAAGGAATTCGGGGATCAGTACCAGGAGCACTTGTTTTAGCTTTTGCAGAAATACGCAGATTGGCACACTTCTGTGAATCGTTCATTTGAGCAAGTTGAACGCGCCGTTTGCTGCGTCATAATGCATGATGCTCGATCTAGCGCAAGAGAAACCGACGAACAGATCTGCACGACGCCGTCGGAGTTTAGTAGGTTGCAGTGGACCCAACCAGGTGAGTTACGATTTAGTGACATGCCTTTGCATTGTGCCAGCTCTTGGTGCGATGAAGATGCAGAAACGGTGTGCTTCGGCGCTAGAATGCTATTTTTTGTTGCGTAAATTTCATCAAGAAGCGTGAATAACTTGCTGCAAGCAGCTGATGAAACTGCAAGGTCTAAAACAAGTGCTCCTGGGGATCAGTACGTCGTTTACTACGATCACGGCGACCCGGATATGAGCGAGAACG
>CAZNRX010000198.1:0-3117 GCA_964575455.1 uncultured Anaerolineales bacterium
TGTTGCCGGAGGTGGTGGAGCATCTGGAGTACTTGGCTCGGAAAGCGATTCCCACTTCTCGGTCCAAGAAAGTGTGGCGGGCGCTTCAGACCCGAAACCCACATCAGACGGAGGCCGAATGACAAGTAACAAAGAAGCTGATTTGCGTTCGTATCAAGTGACCGTCGAACGCCAGGATGACGCTCATGCTCTGGCTTCTTCCCATCGTCACACGCTGACGTTGGGCGTGCGTCGGGGTGACCCGACGGCAGGCTTCAACGCTGCTGAGACGATGTTGGCCTCGTTGGGCGTATGCCTGATCACCAATGTCAACGCGATGGCCGCGAAGATGCGCCTGCAAGTCGACGAGGTGCGCGTCGAAATCGAGGGCGACCGCCGCGACGAGCCGCCGGGCATCGTTCAGGTCCGCTACCGCCTGGTGCTGAGCAGCTCCGAGCCGCCCGACAAGCTGGAGAAGCTGCACGAAGTGGCCTCCAAGTGGGGCACGGTGACCAACACGTTACTCCACGGCGTGGCGATCCAGGGCAGCATGGTGAATGTGAGGTGAGGATTCGTGATCAAGCGTCTGTACAAGCGGCTCACCAGCGCCGCGACTAGGGGCTGGCTCCTCGTAGGAACGTTGCTGGGGTTGGGGACGCTGCCCTGCCCGGAATGCGGCCTGCCGATGATCCTCCACTTCTGGCCGGTCGCCGGGCTGGTGCTGGTTGTCCAGACGTTGAAGCGGCGCTATCGAGGCACATCTCTGGCGAAGGATGAGGTAAAGGAGAAGGTCAATGCCACACCTGTTGATCATCGGGGGGAGTGACGCGGGCATCAGCGCGGCGCTGAGGGCACGCGAGGTGGATCCGAGCTGGGACGTCACCGTCCTCGTTGCGGATCGCTTCCCCAACTACTCGATCTGCGGCCTGCCCTTCTGGCTGGGTGGGGAGATTGACGACTGGCACGATTTGGCCCACCGGAAGGCAGCAGATATTGAGGCCCAGGGCATCGACCTGCTGCTGGAGCACACGGCTGAGACGATCGACCCGACCGGGAAGACGGTGACGGTGGTGGACGAAGCCGGGCGATTGCGGCAGATACCTTACGACAGCCTGGTGATCGGCACCGGCGCCGTCCCGTCCCGGCCGCCCATCGACGGCTTGGAGCACCCGGGCGTTTTCTTCCTGCGCACGATGGGCGATGGCTTCGCGCTGCGCGATTACGTGGCGGAGGAGCAGCCGGCGTCCGCCGTGGTGGTGGGCGGCGGGTACATCGGCCTGGAGATGGCCGAGGCGCTGATCCGCCGCGGTCTGCGGGTCAAGCTGGTGGAGCACCTCCCGTCTATACTGACTACAGTCGATCCACCTATGGGGGCTGTGGTCAGAGAGGAGCTGACCGGTCACGGCGCGACCGTCGTCACGGGTGTGTCGGTGGAATCGATTGAGCGGCGGGGCCGCAAATTGCTCGTGAATGGCTCCGAAGGGTTCAGCGCGAAGGCCGAGTTGGTGCTGGTGGCCACCGGCGTGCGGCCGAATGCCGACCTTGCCCGAACTGCCGGTGTTGAAACGGGGCGCTGGGGCGCGATTCGCGTCAACCGGGCGATGGAGACGAACGTGCCGGACGTCTACGCCGCCGGTGACTGCGTCGAGACGTACCACCGGCTATTGGAGCGGAACGATTACGTGCCCCTCGGTTCCACGGCGCACAAGCAGGGGCGCGTCGCCGGGGAGAACGCCGTCGGCGGGCAGGCCGTGTTCGGCGGGACGCTGGGCACGCAGGTGGTCCAGGTGTTCGACCTGGTCGCCGCGCGCACGGGGCTGCGTGACGCCGGGGCGCGGGAAGCCGGCTTTGACCCCTTGACCGCGCAGGTCGGTGTGTGGGACCATAAGATGTACTATCCCGGAGCGCACAGACTACACCTCCGCGTGACCGGTGATCGGCCGACAGGTCGGCTGTTGGGCGCGCAAATGGTGGGGCATCGCAGGGCGGAGGTTTCGAAGCGCATCGACGTGTTCGCCACAGCCCTGTTTAACGACATGACGGTCGAGGCACTGAACGACGTGGACCTGAGCTATACGCCGCCGCTCAGCAGTCCTTGGGACGCGATACAGATGGCGGCACAGGCGTGGGTGAAGGAGAGCCAAGAGGATGGTTAGTGGATTATGGTTATGAAGAACGGTCATCTGCTGCAGGTGCACAATCTCCACGTAGAGCGTGAAGACTATCAGATCCTGCGCAGCCTCAATCTGGTCGTCGATCGAGGGAGCGTGCACGTGGTGCTGGGGCTGAACGGCTCCGGGAAATCGACGCTGGCCTACACGTTGGTGGGGAGCGGCGGATACGTCCCCAGCGACGGCAAGATCTGGTTCGACGGCGAGTTGTTCAACGCGTTGAGCATCGCCGAGCGCGCGCAGCGGGGGATGACGTTGGCCTGGCAGGAGCCGGCGCGCTTCGAGGGGTTGACGGTGGCGCGTTACGTCAGCCTGGGGATGCGCGACCCGGATGAGGATCGGCTGCGCCAGGCCCTGGAGGCGGTCGCTTTGCCGCCAGACGCCTATCTGCCGCGCTACGTGGACGACGCGCTCTCCGGAGGCGAGCGCAAGCGGATCGAATTAGCTTCCGTGTACGCGATGCGGCCCAAGCTAGCCATCTTGGACGAGCCGGATTCGGGGATCGATACGATGACGCTCGACGATATCGCTGCCCTGATCAAACAGATGGCTGAGGAGGGTACCACGGTGTTGGTGATCACCCATCGTGACGAAATCGTCGAGATCGCCGACGCGGCCTCTCTTATCTGCGCCGGGGAGATCGTGCGGACCGGTGTTCCAGAGAAGGTTATCGAGCGCTACGGTCGCTGTTGTCGCGCCTGTGACCGGGCCGAACAGGTGGAGACGGAGGCAGATTATGAGCGACTTTGAGGCCATCCTCAAGGCCTATGAGCGAGCAGGCGGCGATGCCAGTTTCCTGGAATCATCGCAAGTGGCGAGCCTGGTGATCAGCGGCAATGACGTGCTCGGCGCCAATGCAGTGCCCGGTCTGCACGTGGATCCCGAACCACTGGACGATGGGGTCAAGGTGATCCTCCGTCTGGATCCAGACGTGCAGATCGAGCACCCGGTGCATCTCTGCTTCGGC
>CAZNRX010000199.1:0-3063 GCA_964575455.1 uncultured Anaerolineales bacterium
GGACCGGCGGTCAACATCCTGGCCATCACGCTCACCGGCGCGACCATCGGGATGGACATCGCCGTAGCGCGGGTGATTCTCTCGGTCATCTTCGGCATCGCCATCGGGATGCTCATGGCGTGGTTCTTCCGTGAGGACGACAGGGCTCACAACGAAGCGACGAATGGTGGCGGCGCCTTCTCGCGGGGGGCCAGTGTGCCCGCGCGCACCTGGGTCTTCTTCATCCTGCTTCTGGGCGTGCTCATTGCCGGGACGCTACAGGTTGGCCTTCTGACGAGCGACTACGCGACCTTCACCCTGCCGGGATCGTGGGCCAGCTCCCTCCAGACGTGGCTGGACGGTGTGGTTCCGCCCAATCCCGCCATGGGCGTCGAGGGCGTGAGCGTCCACGGCGTCTTCTTGATCGGCCTGCTCTTTCTCATCGCAGCCACCGCCTGGCTGGGGTTGAACGACGTGGATCGGGGCTTCAATCGCTGGACGTACGGCGCCCTGGGACTCATCACACTGACGCTGTTGGTGGCCTCGTTCAAAGTGACAGCGGTAGACGGAGGACTCAGCATCGGTATCTCGGGCCGGCTCATCGCCGAGGTGCTGCTCATCGGAGCGGTATGGTGGATGGCGACGAAGGCCTTCGATGCGTACGAGGTCCAGGAATGGCTCTGGGAGATGTGGCGGTTCGTGAAGCAGATCATCCCCCTGCTGATCGTAGGCGTCTTCCTGGCGGGCATGGCACGGGCCGTCATTCCCAGGAGCTGGATCGAGACCCTCGCCGGACGGAACACGGTCTGGGCCAATCTGGCAGGCGTATTGTTCGGTGTCTTCATGTACTTCCCCACCCTGGTGGAGGTACCGATCGCGCAGACGTTCCTGTCGTTGGGCATGCACCGCGGCGTCTTGCTTGCCTACCTGCTTGCGGACCCGGAGTTGAGCTTGCAGTCGATTCTCATCACCAACTCGGTCATCGGGCGGAAGAAGACCGCGGTGTACGTCGTGTTGGTGACGGTCTTCAGCACGCTGGCAGGATTGCTGTTCGGCGGTTGGCTGGAGGGCATGAGCGGCTGGGTGATCGCGGCGATTCTGGTAGGATCCATTGCGGCGCTACTGATTTTAGCGGCGTTGACCGGTCAACGTCGAGGCGCTCTGGTGGTGGCCGAGGAGACCAAGTGAGTTGCGTGATCACGCATCAGGCAGGTGAGCCGAGGAAGGAAGAAACAAGTCGAGCCAGGCATCGTGCAACCCGTAGAACAGAGGTTGCGTAAGCACAACCGTCAACGAGCTAGCAAGATTCTAAGGAGGTAATGACTGTGGAGATCAAGATTCTGGGTATGGGATGCCCCAAGTGCAAGCGGGTGGAGGCTTTGGCGAGAGAGGCCGCGAGCGAGGTCGGGGCAAATGCTACGTTCACCAAGATCGAGAACATGGACGGGATCATGGCCTACGACGTGATGAGCACGCCGGCCCTCGTCATCGAGGAGGAGGTCAAGGCTTCGGGCCGCATTCCTCGCAAGGAGGAGATTGCCGAGTGGATTCGCGCAGCACAATGATGGAAGCTTGAGGTACGGATAGAGGTGATGGCGATGCTGACTATCAAGATCTTGGGACCAGGCTGTCCCAACTGCCACCGGGTGGAGCAGAACGCCGTGGAGGCGCTGCAGACACTGAGCGAGGAGGAGCCCGGGCCCGAGGCGACGCTCCAGCACGTGACGGATTTCAACGAGATGATGGCATATGACATCCTGGCCACGCCGGGCTTGGTGGTGAACGAGGAGGTCGTTTGCACCGGACGGGTGCCGAAGGTCGGTGAGGTGGTCAACTGGCTGCAGGAGGCGTTGGACGGCCGCGCTGAGTAACGCATCGGAAGCGCCTATCTCGTCGGATCCCGGTGGGTAACGCCGAAGAACACCCTGCTCAGAGCAAGATATCTGGCACTTTAACGGACCGCCGATGCGGTCCCAACTAGGCTAGGAGGCAGGACGTGAAAACAGTACTTGTCGCTATCGACAGATCGGATTACAGCGTGACGGCCGCACGGGCAGCCGTCGATCTGGCCCAGCTGCAATCTGTGGATGACCTGCGGTTCGTCCACGTCGTCTCTCTCAAGCCGGGTCAGATTGGGAAGGACGACTATCCGGAGAGGCCAGATCTCCCGGAGGAGTGGCCGGTGTTCCGTGAGCCACTGGCCATTGCCCGAGAGGCAGAAATCCCGGTCAACTGCGAGGTGCTATTCGGCCATCCTGCCGACATGATCCTGCACCATGCAGGGGAGCAGGAGGCCGACTTGATCGTGGTGGGCAGCCTGGGGGAAAGCGGTATCAAGGAGTTTCTCCTGGGAAGCGTGGCCACGCGGGTCACGGCCCGTGCTCCGTGCGCGGTCTTGGTCGTGCGCCCCGGGTTTCGTCTGGATCCCTGATTAGAGAGACGATCTATGCGTAGATTGTCCCTCGACGCCGACGGGCGGGTAACCCTGCCTCAGAGTGTCCTGCAGCGCTACGGATTGGATCGTGGGGAGGGGTTCCTGCTGGAGAGGACCGAATCCGGCCTGGCGCTCCATCCCCTGCGACCCGACGTGCGCAAGGTCTACCTGGAGCTGACCACCCGCTGCAACCTCCACTGCCGGACGTGCGTGCGGAACGTGTGGGAGGAGCCGCTGGAGGACATGAGCCAGGCCACCTTCGAGCGCGTCGTGGACGGCCTGCAGGGCCTGCCTGAGCTGGGCGAGGTGGTCCTCGGCGGCTACGGCGAGCCCTTCGCTCATCCCCAGATCCTGGACCACCTGGCGGCGATCAAGGACCTGGGCGTGAAGGTCACCGTGAGCACCAACGGGACTCTCCTCAGTGAAGAGCGGGCGCGAGCGCTGGTGGAGCTGGGCGTCGCCGGGGTCACCGTATCGCTGGACGGCACCGATCCGGAGACGTACGCCGACGTGCGCCGCGGGGCCAGGCTGGAAACGGTGATGGAGAACGTCGAGACGCTCAATCGTGTCAAGGCGGACTGCGGCACGTCGCTTCCGCGCCTGGGGATCGAGTTCGTGGCGCTGAAGGAGAACGAGGCGCAGATCCCCGA
>CAZNRX010000200.1:0-3012 GCA_964575455.1 uncultured Anaerolineales bacterium
ATACTTCAGGGGAGCGGAGCTTTCAAGTTCTCTCCAACTTATGGGTAATCACCAGGTAAAGGATACCTTGACAGGAGACTGGCCGAGCCTGAGGCGCGGGACATCGTGTCCCGGGCTCTCTCCGATTCTGACCTAGCCGGGAAACGGGTCCTGGTCATCATCCCCGACGGCACGCGCACAGCCCCGATACCGTTGGTGTTCCGCGTGCTTCAGGACGTGCTGAGACCCCGGGCAGCGGCGCTCGATTTCCTGGTGGCCCTGGGCACCCATCCGCCGATGGATGACGATGCGCTGAGCGGACTGGTGGGCGCGAACGTGGTGGACGGGCGCGTCGGAGACTCGCACGTCTTCAACCACCGCTGGGATTCTCCGGACACTGCTACGACGCTCGGCACCATCCCTGCCGCCGAAGTGGAGAGCATGAGCCGGGGGCGGCTCTCGCTGGACGTGCCGGTGCGCCTCAACAAGCTGATCCTGGATTACGACCATCTTCTGGTCTGCGGTCCGGTCTTCCCTCACGAGGTGGTCGGCTTCTCGGGCGGCAACAAGTACTTCTTTCCGGGCATCGCCGGCCGGGAGATGATCGATGTGACCCACTGGTTGGGCGCACTGATGACCAGCATGGCCGTCATCGGCATAGCGGACACGCCGGTGCGCGAGATGATCGATCGCGCAGCCTCGCTGATCCCAACGCCGAGAGACTGCATAGCGATGGTGATACGGGCGGCCAGCGCTGAGGGCGAATCCTTGCACGGGCTCTACCTCGGCACGATGGAGGAGGCATGGCGAGCCGCGACCGAGCTCTCCGCGTGCTTGAACGTGGTCTGCGTGGAGAGGCCTTTCAGGCGCGTCCTCTCGGTGCTACCGGAGATATACGACGACATCTGGACCGGTGCCAAGGGGATGTACAAGCTGGAGCCCGTCGTCGCCGATGGCGGCGAGGTGATCATCTACGCTCCGCACATCACCGAGCTCTCCTACACCCACGGCGAGACCATTGAGCAGGTGGGATACCACGTGCGCGACTACTTCGTCAAGCAATGGCCAAGGTTCAAGGAGCACCCCTGGGGTGTCCTGGCCCACGCCACGCACCTCCGGGGAATCGGGACCTACGAGGACCACGGGTATCCCCTGGAGGACCCTCGCATCCAGGTGACCCTGGCGACGTCCATCTCCTGCGAGCGATGCGAACAGGTCAATCTGGGGTACCGGGATCCCGACAGCGTCGATCCAGAGGCCTGGGCCGGACGCGAGGACGAGGGCATCCTGCTGGTACCGCACGCGGGCGAGGTGCTCTACCGGCTGAGAGGCGGGAATAGTGAGCACTGTAGCCCCTGACCAGGCCGAGAGTCCGCTTATCCTGGCCCTGGACGTAGGAACGTCATCGGTCCGGGCGATGGTGTTCGACCGGCTCGGCCGCGCGGTGGAAGGCGCGGAGGCCCGACAGCCCTACGCGATCCACACCACACCCAATGGCGCATTCGAGGCTGATCCAGACGCCCTGCTGGAGCGGATATGGCGCTGCCTGGACGAGGTGCTGGAGCAGGCCAGTTCGCTGAGCATGAGGATCGCCGGGGTCGGCACGTGCACCTTCGTGAGCAACCTCATGGGCGTGAACGATGCGGGACAAGGTGTGACGCCGCTCACAACGTACGCGGACACTCGCGCGGCGGAGGTGGTGCCGAGCCTCCGGGATACGTTCAACGAGGAGGACGTCCGCCAGCGGACCGGGTGCCCCTTCCATCCCAGCTACCATCCCGCCCGCTTCCGCTGGCTGGCCCGCCATCAGCCGGACCTGTTCCAGCGCGCGACGCGCTGGATCTCTATCGGCGAGTATATGGAGCTCCGGCTCTTCGGGAAGGCGGCGATGAGCACATCCGTGGCATCCTGGACGGGGCTGCTGGACCGGAGACGACTGGCCTGGGATGCACCGCTGCTCGCCGAGCTGCCGGTGAGCGAGGAGCAGGTTTCACGGCTGACGGACGTGGACGTGCCCCGACGAGGCCTCCGCCAGCCGTTCGCCGACCGCTGGCCAGCCCTCCGCGACGTGCCCTGGTTCCCGGCGCTAGGCGACGGCGCGACAGCCAACGTCGGCAGCGGTTGTGTGTCGCCGGACCGGGTAGCGTTGACCATGGGGACTACGAGCGCCGTGCGGCTCGTGACGGAGAGAGAGGTGGAACGGGTGCCCGAGGGCCTCTGGTGCTATCGTGTGGACAGGCGTCGTTCCCTCCCCGGGGGGGGCGTTGACCGAGGGCGGCAACGTCTTCGCTTGGCTACACGAGATCCTGGATCTACCCCCAGGGACCGATCTGGATTCGCTCCTGACCACAATGGAGCCGGAAGCGCACGGCTTGACGGTGCTCCCCTTCCTGGCCGGGGAGCGGAGCCCCGGTTGGGCGGGGGACGCACGCGCCACGCTCCACGGCCTCACCCAGGCGACCACGCCTGTCGACATCGTGCGGGCCGGGATGGAAGCGGTGGCCTACCGCGTCGCTCTGGTCTTCGACCGGCTGAAGCCGCTGCTGCCGTCCGGTTTCGAGGTGATAGCGAGCGGCGGCGCGCTGCTTAACTCGCCCGTCTGGCTCCAGATGATGGCCGACGTTCTGGGACGGCCGGTGACGACCTCCAAGGTCGAGGAAGCGTCGGCGAGGGGCGCAGCCCTGCTGGCCCTGGAGGCGCTGGGGGCCTTGGATGACGACGACGGAGGCTTGGCCGGCGTGCCCCGCTTCACTGGACGGTCGGTCGTCCCCGACGAGGGACGGCGTGCGGTCTATCGGAAGGCGATGGAGCGTCAGGCGGTTTGCGACCGTCAGCGGTTTACGACCGTCTGATAGGCTAGCGCTTCCCCAGGGCGCGGTCTCCCGACCAGGCGCAGCAGGAGAAGGGCCGTTTACTTCCTGCTCCTGGCGTCAAATCACGGTGCGACGCACCTGCCTAGCGCCAAGCTGCGTGCGAAGCTAAGGAGTTGTTCAAAAACAAGTTCGCATTATGGTATAATCTCCTTACACTGCA
>CAZNRX010000201.1:0-2892 GCA_964575455.1 uncultured Anaerolineales bacterium
GAAGCAATGAGGGAGATTCATCTCCAGGGGTGAAGTGATGGTCTTGTACAAGCGCGAGCTCGACGTGCGTTATCACGCTGATGTCCTGGTCGTTGGCGGAGGGCCCGCCGGGGTCGCCGCGGCGTTAGCGGCTGCCCGTCAGGGCACGCCTGTGCGCCTCATTGAGGCACATAGCTGCCTGGGCGGCATGGGCACGGCGGGGATGGTCCCCGCCTTCATGGATTTCACCGATGGCGTCAATTTCGTCGCGGACGGCATCGGCCGAGAGATCCTCGACAGGGTTCGGGCAGCTG
This sequence comes from uncultured Anaerolineales bacterium, assembly GCA_964575455.1. Taxonomy (GTDB): domain Bacteria; phylum Chloroflexota; class Anaerolineae; order B4-G1; family B4-G1; genus SKLM01. The sequence goes on from CAZNRX010000201.1 coordinate 294, forward strand.
GCGGGGCATTCCCCTTCAGGAGGAGTACCGGCATTCGCACGGAAGTGCTGAAGCGCGTCTATGATCAGCTGCTGGGGGATGCCAACATCCCCTTCACCTTCCATACCCAGCTTGTCGACGTCACCGTCCACGACGGCAGCGTAGGCGAGGCGATCTGCGCTGGAAAGACGGGGTTGTTCGCCATCCGCGCGGCGGTCTTCGTCGACTGCACCGGCGACGGTGATCTGGCCGCCTTTGCGGGAGCGCCGTACGAAAAGGGTGACCTGGATGGCGCGATGCAGCCAGGCACACTGTGCAGTCTGTGGTCTGGGATCGACTGGGAGGAGGTCGAGAAGTCCGAGTCGGCGGGGATGGGCAATGACCGGATTGGGGAGGCGTTTGAGGATGGCGTCCTGACTCTGGAGGACTTGCACCTGGTGGGTATATGGCGCGTCGGCGCCACGCTCGGCGGCGGGAACGTGGGCCACACGTTCGGTCTGGACGGAACCGATGAGGCGTCCTTGACTGAAGCCTACCTCTGGGCACGCAAGACCCTGCCGCAGTATGAGCGATATTACAAGACGTACCGCAAGGGATTTGAGGACATGGAACTGGCGGTCACCGGATCTTTGATGGGCGTACGGGAGAGTAGACGCATCCTGGGCGACTATGTCCTGAGCGTTGATGATTTCCGGGAGCGCGCCGTCTTCGACGATGAGATCGGACGTTTCTCCTATCCGGTTGATCTTCATCCCACGGGGCCTGACCAGGGGGCGTACGAGGAGTATCGGCGCCAATGGACCGGTCTGCGCCATAAGGATGGCGAGAGCTACGGCATTCCCTACCGCGTACTGACTCCAAGGGGATTGAGAAACGTCCTGGTGGCCGGTCGCTGCGTCAGCACGGACAGGAGCATGCAGGGATCCATTCGCGTGACACCAGGCTGCTATATCACCGGGCAAGCCGCGGGGGTCGCCGCGGCCATGAGCGTTCAAGCGGGGGCGAATACCCGCGGCATAGACATCAGCGAACTGCAGGCGCGACTCAGGCGCCTCGGCGCCTACCTGCCGAACGTAAGCGCCTGACACCACCGAATGCGGATCTCTGTGCTAACAGAACAGGGAGCTAGTGTCTTGGCGGCAAGGCGATTTCCAGTGAAGGGGTGCAGATGGGTATGACATCGTACGAAGTCGTTCGTCGCGCCATCGAGTTTGAGGGGCCCGACCGGCTGCCCCTGATCTTTCCGTCATTGGGGATGAGCGACGTGCATTTCATTGAATGCAACCAAGTCGGCACCGGCGACCCAGCCCTGCGTAAGACCGTCGACGAGTGGAACTGCGTCTGGGAGCGTACCGCTGTGAAGAACATGAGGCAGGTCACCGGACACCCCCTGAACGATTGGGGGGCGTTGGATGGCTTCCAGTGGCCCGATCCCGACGACCCGGCTTTCTACGCGGGTATGGAGGAGCAGTTCGCCGGGTCGGAGGGGAAGTACGTACCCACGTTTATCTTCATGCTGCTCTTCGAGCGCATGCACGCCCTGCACGGGTTCGAGAATGTGCTGCTGGATCTACACAGGGATCGCGAGCGGTTAGCGATGCTAGCCGACCGGATCGTCGCGTTCGACCTGGGCGTCATCGAGAACATCTCCCGTAGGTTCCCGGGTCGCATCCACGGGCTTGGCTTCACGGACGACTGGGGCACGCAGCAGAACGTCTTCATCAGGCCCGCATTGTGGGATGCGTTCTTCGCCCCGCGCTACAAGCGTATCTTCGACGCCATCCACGCGGCGGGGTGGCACGTCTGGATGCACTCGTGCGGCAGGATCAACGCCATTTTGGATCGGCTGATCGACCTCGGCGTCGATGTGATCAACCTTCAGCAGCCGCGTGCGTTGGGCATTGAGGAGATCGGACAAGCCTTCCGGGGCCGGATCTGTTTCGAGTCCTTGTGCGACATCCAGCGCACGCTGCCCTTCGAGGGGGCCGAGGCCATCCGCCATGAGGCACAGCGGCTGCTGGAACAATGGGCGACGCCCGAGGGTGGCTTCATCCTCTCGGACTACGGGGATGGGCAAGCCATTGGCGTCGACGTGGAGAAGAAACAGATGATGCTAGACGCCTTCCAGGAAGCGGATCCTTGGCAGGCCGACGCAGCGTGAGAGGAGACTCCATGCCCTTGAAACGATTTCCAGAGAACCCCTTGATCTCCCCGGAGGACGTGGTTCCCAGCCGCCAGGGCTGGGAGGTCCTGGGAGCCTACAACTGCGGCGCGTTTGCGTACCAGGAACGGATTGGCCTGCTCGTGCGCGTCACCGAGCGCCCCATCCAGAGCGATCCCGAGCTCGTCTCGGCGCCCCTGCTCGACTTCTCCTCTGGCGAGCCAGAGATGACGGTCAAGACCTGGCGGCGAGAGGCGGTCGATCTCTCCGATCCTCGCTTCGTCAAGGCCGACATCATCTACGACGCCATCACCAACCACCTGCGGCTGGCGTGGAGCGACGATGGGCGCAGCTTCGAGATCGCCGACCGCCCCACCCTCACGGGCGAGAAGCCGTGGGAATCCTTCGGCATCCAGGATCCCCGGGTCATCCGCCTGGACGGTCGATACGTGATCATCT
>CAZNRX010000202.1:0-2673 GCA_964575455.1 uncultured Anaerolineales bacterium
TTCGGTGGACACAACATGTGGCTGGGGTACAGCCCGGATCTGATCCATTGGGGCGCGTTCGTGCCGCTGGCGCTGACCAGGCCGGGGACGTGGGACGGGGCCCGAATCGGCTGCGGCGCCGAGCCGCTCAAGACCGAGGAGGGCTGGCTGGAGATCTACCACGGCTCGGATGGCGAGAACTACTACCTCGGCGCCCTGCTGCTCGACCTGGAGGATCCCTCGCGCGTCATCGCCCGCAGCGAGGAACCGCTCCTGGCGCCGGAGGAGGCGTATGAGAAGGTCGGCTACTACGATAACGTCGTCTTCTGCAACGGTCTGGTCCGCAGGTCCGACGACGTGGTTTGGCTCTACTACGGTGGCGCAGATCGGTATACGTGTGGCTGTGAGATGTCGATCTCCGATGTGCTGGATACGCTGACGTGAAAGAGGGACACATGGACACTGACAACGGTGAAATGACGACCTATGATTTCGAGCGGTGTGGCTTTGGCCGGTGGAACCACGACGACCTGGGGCTTCCGTGCTTCGACCTGGAGCCGCAAAGGAACGCGATCAACGAGCCTTTTCGGCATCTGATAGGCACCGGTCGGCTGAGCGCCATGGTGGATAAGTGGGGTAACGTCAAGCTCTTCACGACCGAGGGGGGCTATCAAGTGCTGGCCCCCAGCCGCCGTTGGGCGAGCCGCTCCGGGCTCTATCTGGTGGTCGAGGCGAATAGAGCCCGCGTGTCGCTGTTCCACAGCGAGCTGCGGTGTAACAAATCCATACGCTACGGGATTGGATACGCGGCCTACAGCGGCGAGGTGAACAAAGAGGATACCATCCATCTGGAGGTGGAGCAGGTGTTCATGGCGCCACCTAACGGGAAGGCAGAGCTGGTGGGCTTCTTCACGTTGCGCAACGCGGGTTCGCAGCGCATCAGCGGGCAGGTTGAGGCCCTGAGCGATATCCTCCCCGGCAGGTTTGCCGATGCGCCACCATGCGAGGTCGAGCATGGGCCGGGGTACGTCGTGACGCCCCGCTGCGGCGATATCCCTGGTGATCTGATGCTGGTGGGGAGCGATGGCTTCGATGGGGGAAGCGAGCGCGGCACCCTGGTCCTGCGGGGAGCGCTGGATCTGGAGCCGGGGGAGGTGCGTACCCTGCGATTCACGGTGGGGTACGGCGACGCGGCCGACGTCGGCGCCCGACAGGATGCCCTCCCCGGCCTTTCACCGCGGACCATCGGGCAAGCGTGGAAACAAGCTCTAGCACCGGTGCGCTTGGAGACGCCGGAGGCGTGGATGCAGGATGAATGCATGTGGACCTTTGGCCAGCTCCTCTCCTTCGCATCGTACGACTCGTCGGTGCAGGAGCATTTCGTCGCCCTGGGCGGTTACTGCTGGGAGACGTTCGCCGTCCGCGAGGTCGGCGAGACGAGCATGGTGCTCGCGCCGTGGAACTGGCCCTTGACGGAGAGCTCGCTCCTTTGGATGGCCAAGACCCAGCTGACCAGCGGCGACCTGCCGATGACGCACAACTATCGGCGGGATCGAGACCTGAACGCGATGAACTTCGAAAGCGACAACGAGCTGTGGTTCGTGCTCGGCTGTTGTGAGAGTGTGAAGGCCTCGGGTCGAGAGGACCTCTTCGACCGGGTATGTCCGTTCTGGGATCAGGGGGAGGGCACGGTGTGGGAGCATCTCAAACGAGCCTTCTACTGGGTGAGAGATGGCATCGGCACCGGCGCCCACAGCCTGGTGCGCATCCGGGATGGGGATTGGAACGACTATCTATCCGGCATGGGGCGCGGAGGGCATGGCGAGTCGGTGATGAACTCGGGGATGGCCTGCCGGGCCTTTGCGTCCATGGTGCAGTTTGCGCGCAGGCGCGGCGAGATCGGCCTGGCCGAGGCGTTGGAGGCGTTTGTTGACGAGGTCCGGGACGCTGTGGGACGGACCTTCGACGAGGCATGGTTCGTGCGCGGCTACAGCGACGCCGGCGTGCCGGTGGGATCGTTCGCCGAGGAGCGTGTCTTCCTGAACGCCCAAAGCTGGGCTGCGCTGGGCCGGTGCGGCACGCCCGAGCAGCGCAGGACCGCGCTTCTGACGGCCGTCGAGAGATGCCATACCCCGATTGGCCTCACGCTGATGAGCCGTCCCTACAGCGGCCGCCCTCCAGAGAGGATCTCGGTGTCGCCGGTTCCCCCGGGCGAGGGCGAGAACGCGGGTATCTGGCCGCAGACGGTCTATTGGATGGTGTGGGCGCTGGCGGAGGAGGGGTTGATCGAGGAGGCACTGGACGAATGGGTCTGCATGAGCTTGCGCAACCACGCCCGGCACTATCCTGACGTGCCGTTTGGCATATTCGGGGGGCCGGACTCCTATTCCTCCCATCACGCGGGGGAGCGCGAGGGGTGGAGTCAGATCATCTTGGTCGATCGCGCAGCCTCGGCACCGATGAATCCCATCATCGCCTGGCAAGCCTTCGCGATGCGCAAGATCAACGAGGCGCAATCCGACGTCGAAGAAGTGCGCTAGACCGGTCCTGGACGGCGAGGACCGTTGACTCGGGGCGTCCGTCTGTATCGCTTATCCGCTCCAGGCTGGCCTGTCTCTCTCTCGGGTCATTCTCGCAAGGCCAGGAGCACTTGTTTTAGCTTTTGCAGAAACTCGCAGTTTGGCACACTTCTGT
>CAZNRX010000203.1:0-2626 GCA_964575455.1 uncultured Anaerolineales bacterium
CGCCGGATAGACCCCACACCACGCGTGACAATCCTCCGCAGCTCGCCGGCGGTGAACGCGATCACGGCGACCACCACACTCATGAACAGCCGAGGCCACCAGGTCCACCCGCTGGTGTGAGGGAGGCGGGCGTGGCGGATCACGGGATGCTCCTCCAGAGCGCCTCAGCCGCCTCACACTCAGGCGTCGATTCCACGTAGCACGGCCCCAGCCCAAGGTGCCACCGGTAGTAGTTGTGCACCTCGCCCATGATCCAGTGCAGCGCCGAGTACCCGAGCCCGCCGCCTATCGCCGCACGGATAACCGGTACGCCCTCGTGCATCTCGACCACCGGGTGATCGGCGGGCATCTGAGCCCGCGGAAGCATCCGCACCGTGATTGCAAAATTGGGGACGTCGGCTGCGTAGATCGTGTTCCAGTCGCCGATGAACTCCCGCTTGTGTGCGTCGATGGCCTTGGCCAGGGCCATGGCGTCGGGCTCGGACATGTCGCCGCGCTTGTACTCGATGACCACGGTGCCGTAGCTCACCGGGACGAGATCCTCACCGCCTCCGCCCTCGAACACGTTGCACGCCGTGCAGATCAGCAGGCCCACAAGTGTCCAGAATCGCAGTAGCGTCATCTCATCTCCTAGAGCGAGAACGGCAAAACAACCGTTAGCGGCCAGAACTCGATTGCATCTGCGGCACCGCCAGTTCCAAGAGCTGCCACCTTCCAGGTCGACCCGGTCTTGTGCGCGATTGCCGATGTCGTTCCGTCCGACACGCCGTTGTGCCAGATCTCGCCATTCGCGCCGGCGAGCTTGACCTGCGCGTCATCATCCGAGGACACGTCGCCGTTGCTCCCCGTGATTCGTGCCGTGGCGTTGTCTTTGAGAATCGGCTTACCCGCCGAGTCCACATCGTAGGTGACCTCGTCGGTGCCCGAAATCCGCTGCTGTAGCTGGAAGCTATCGGCTGACGGAACCTGGATACCGCGGATCACCGTGTAGGAATCGTCGTCCCCCGCACCAGTGTCATCAGCCTGCGGGCACACCACGCGCTCCGACGCGCCCAGTGTGGTGCCGCCGAGGGCCGGGTAGGGATGGGTGGTGATAACTAAGTCGTTGGTGGCGAGGGCGTTCTCCGCCACCTTCCCAGCCGCTACTGATTCATTAAACGACGATGATGCAGTGGCCAACAAGACTTTATCAATAAACCAGGTGTGTGTTGATCCATGTACCCACCAGTCGAGTTCATATTCCACTCCATCCGAAAATACCGTTGCATCATATGCTAGCGAGGACGCCGCTCCGTCTTCAATCTTCCACACCCTGAACGCGCCATCACCCTCAAAGGTTAACCGAATAGTATTGTTGTCATCTTGGTGTCTCGCTGTAATGCGGACCACCTTAGTGGTTTCAAATGTGAGGGTCGCGTTCATGTGGAAATCGGCATCGCAGTCGAACGTCACTCCGGTCGCCGGATTCGTCTTCGTATCCGTCACCTCCGAGAAGTCCGCCGTCATCAACGAGCTGAGATCGAGGAGCGCGATGCGGGAAACAGCGCACGCCCCATTCGTCGCCGTGAACATCGGGTACACAGACCCCGACCCGATCTCAGCCGACGTGTCCACGTACAGACGCTCCCATTGCTTTCCGGACACGTGCTCCAGGACGTGGAATCCGTGCGTGTCCGATCTCTGTACGAACAGATGCGTCCTCTCGGCGCCGTCGACCATGCTGCCGATGGTCTTCGCACCATCAGCATCCTCGATCTGAACCAACCCGTCCCCGGCACCGGCAGCCGTGATGATCCTCGGCGTATCCGGCTGCCCAGCCGTCCCCGAGTCGAACCCGAAGTTGTAGACCTTGTCGGGCTCCGCTGGTTTCCACGTCACCAGCAGCGCGTACCCCGCACCGATCGTGAATGCCGCATCCCCGGTCGTCGTGTACCACAGCCCTGGATCTCCAGCTCCCGATCCGTCAGCGAACACCGCGCTTCCGCCGCTGATGCTGAGATCGCTTCCCGTATCCGTCACCACCCTCTTCGCACGGCCGTCAGAACTCAGCGTCCCATCAACACTACCGGCAGCGACGTCCGTGGTGAAGTCGTCAACGAAGACGGCGTAATCGGCGAGCGTCTTCCCGCCAGCAAACAGGGTGAGCAAGCTACCCACGGCCATCCTCGCTCAGTACCGCCGACACTGGATCTGCACGACCACGTCGTCGGCCTCGGCACCAACAGCCTGGGGCACCGCAGTGCTCAAATCCGACTGGTAGGCCGCTAGCTTGAAGCTGCCGCCGAACCCGGCAAACACCTCGGGGGCCATGCGCTTGACGCGCGCGTTTGTCGCAGCACACTTGATGTGCAGCGCATCGACGCTCGCCGTGTCCTCGTCGTAGCCGTCCACCGGCGCGTAGCTGCCGTCCACTCCCGGTACCTGGATGACGAGCGCCGCCGTGTTCTCGGCCAGTGCCGGGAGCCGCACGAAGATCGGTCGCCAGCCAGGCGGGATGCGCGTGACCTCGGAGACAGCGCTGCCCTCCGCTCCATGGGTGAACGTCACGTTGACATTGAGATTTCCAGTCTCCATCTGCTACTCCTCGTCGTCCTCACCCGCGCCAGGCGGGGTGGTCTCATCCCTC
>CAZNRX010000204.1:0-2620 GCA_964575455.1 uncultured Anaerolineales bacterium
GTGGTGGATTATGCTCGCAGCCACGACCTGGAGGTCGTTAGTCTGTGTACTCTGGGCCCGAGTCTGGAGGACGTCTTCCTGGAGATCACGGGTCAGGAGATAGGCGCTGTGCGCCACGAGACGGGAGAATCGAGAGGTGGAAGGCCAGGAGCTAGAGGCAAGCGGGGAGGGCGACGATGAAACGGGGAATCGTGAGTCGACTGATCGATGAGATCAGCCAGGCGTGGACGGTGGCGGTCAAGGACATCAAGGTCTACTACCTGAGCCCGGGCATGATCATGTTCGGGTTTATGATGCCGTTTTTCATGTTCTTCTCTTTCTCGGTCAGACGGGAGATGGCAGCCGCACAGGGAGTGGCCCGCCTTCTGGCGTTGACGACGTTCTTCACGGCAGCGTCGACCGGGCCGTTTATCATCCCCCTGGAGCGACGGCTGGGCACGTACGACCGGCTGCTGGCGGCGCCGATGTCGCTGATCTCGCTCCTGCTGGGTAAGGTTGCGGTGGGGGCCTTTTTCGCCATCGCTGTCTCTTTCGTGGCGTTGATCGTTGGGGTGGTGTTGTTCGGCGCACGTGTGGCGTCACCGGGGTTCTTGCTGGCCGGGATCGTCCTCGGTTCGTTCTCCTTCTCCACGCTGGGGTTGATCTTCGGATCCATCCCCACCCGCAATCCCGGCGACGTGCAGATGCCCAGCACCTTGCTGCGCTGGGGTCTGCTCTTCATCAGCGGGGTGTTCGTGCCGTTGGCCGAGATGGGCGTGGTGGCGCGAGCTCTGGCCTATCTGTCGCCACTCACGTACGCGCAGGATCTGATGAACCACGCGGTGCTCGATTCAGGACTGCTCAATCCGTGGGTGGACTTGATGGTGTTGCTCCTGGGCTGTGCGGTGTTCCTCGCCCCGTCGCTCCTGATGCATCGGAGAAGCCGGCAGTTGGGATACTGATGCCTGAGCATTCACAGGCTATGTGCAACTTTTCTCACCGACGTCGCTTGTCGGTAGTCCCCCTGTAGCGTTCTGTCAATCTATCCTAAACCATGCCCGGTCGTCACTGTCAAATGCCCACTGATCACTGATCACTGCCGTATTCCTCGAACTGCTCCCGCACCTGATAGGCGCCCACCAGCGAGCCTAGCTGAGTGTAGTTCCCTGTCTCGTACCGTACGCGCCCGGCGACGATGGCCGGGGAGATGCGCAGCTCCTCGGCAAACTGTCGCACGATACGTTTGGCGGGCTTGGGGAGCAGGCTGGATCGCTTCCGCTCCCATGCCTCGGCCAAGATGAGCGTGTCCTGGGCGAAGGCGTTGGCCTCCCGCTCACGCGGGTCTTTGGGCTCGGCCTTGATGCGTCGGGTCTCGTCGAAAAAGGCCAGGCCTGCCTGGTTTGGGTCCAGATGGAGGCGCACGTGGGCCAGCTCGTGGAGCAGGGTGAACCAAAAGTTGTCCAGCCGGTCGTAGCGCAGGGTCAGCCCCACCACCGGTTTGCCCCACGGCGCCATGAAGCTGGCGCCGTCGAGGTAGGTCTTGGGCAGGTGGCGCAGGATGATCAGGTGGATGCCCCAGCGGTTCAGCAGCTTGCGGGCGTTCTGCGGCCCGGTGCTGAAGTAGCTCTGCCGCACCAGCGCGCGCAGCGCTGCGTCGTCGGCCGTGTCGGGATCGTACTCCGGGAGGTCGTCCACCTCCGCCTTGGCTAGGCGCAGCGCCTGGGCCTGCCACGCTATGAGGGCGTTCACGTCCGGATCGCGGTCGGTGCGCTTGCAGAGGATGGGCTGGGGCTCCATGCCCTCGAAAATGGAGAAGAAATCGACCAGCAGCGCCTCGGCGCGCAGCCAAGCCTCCCGCAGCGAGCCGGGAAAGGGGTCGAAGTAGCCGCGCTTGACCATCTCGGCGAACGGATAGTCCCGTCGATCATACGACTCCTCAGGGATCTCCTCGCCGGGCTCCCGCAGCAGCACCTCGGCCGGGATGCCCAGCCCCTCGTGCAGCGCGCGGATCATGCTCAGGCTCAGGGGCCGCTTCCGGTTCAGCACCTCCGACACCCTGCTCTGGCTGCCCATATAGGGGACCAGGTCCTTCTGCAGCAGGTCCTGCTGCTCCATGCGGAACTTGATCGTCTCAACGGGATCCGGCAGCTCAATAGGGTGATGCTCCTGCTCATACGCATCGATGAGCAGCGCAAACAGCTCCAGCTCCTGCTCTTCGGGCGAGCCGTGCGCGGCGTCCATGAGCGTCTCTACGTGGGCCAACGCGGCCTCGTACTCCTGCTCTGTCTTGATCACTCTGGGTTCCATCATACCATCTCCACATCGATCTTGTCATACGCTTTGTGCGTGCCGACGAAGCGCACATAGCCGATGCCGGTGTTGTAGTGGAACTTGACCACCAGGCGGTACTTGTTGCCGGCGATGTTGAACACGACCCGGTTGTCGCCGACGATACTGGCGTGTCGATAGTGGGTCTTCACGTCCGTGGGATATCCGTCGCTACTTGCGGAGGTAGAGCCCTTGTTGGCCTCTCAACTCGGTGTTGTGCTCGCGGACAGCTCTGCAGCGAATTGGGAAAGGAACGAATGCGGCAAGGGCGTCGGCTGAGTCAGGATCTGCTCCGCTGAAGCGAAACCAGACA
>CAZNRX010000205.1:0-2408 GCA_964575455.1 uncultured Anaerolineales bacterium
TCGTTCCACACCGTATCGCCGATGGAGCCCAGGCAGGGGCAGCAGACCTCGTCCTGGTAGCCGAAGTCCACGTCGTCCCGCGTCTCACCCGAAGCCAGCGTCACCGTCGTGCTACTGTCCAGCACGCCGTCGAGGTCGTAGGTCTGCAACAGATCCCCAGGCAGCGTGGCCGTGTTGACCGTCACCACGTACGTCCCGTCGTCCAGCTGGTCGAAGCTGTAGTAGCCGGCACCCAAGGGGCCCAGCGACGCCGTCGTGTCCGAGGCGATCAGGTCCAGGTCACCGTCCCCGTCAAAGTCATAGTAGAGGTTCACCACCGCCCCGTCGATCCCCGGCTCACCGGCGTCCTGGACGCCATCCCCGTTCACGTCCAGCCAGACGCGGTCGCCCAGCGAGCCGCTGGCGCCGCCCGGGCTGTCGTAGACGTAGCCGAAGTCGTAGTCGAGCGTGACGCCCCGGGTCTGCTCCTCACCACCGGTGGTGGAGGTGAGATTCTCGAGCACGCCGCCCGCGGCGAAGTTGTCGCCAGCGATCTGCACCGTGTACGTCCCGAACTCCACCTCGAAGCGGTACGTCCCGTCCGCGTCCGTCGTCGTCGTCTCCATCACGTTGCCGTTGCTGTCCAGCAGGTTGACGGTCACCCCGCTGATGCCGTCCTCGTTCGCGTCCTGCACGCCGTCCCGGTCGCCGTCGTACCAGACCGTGTCGCCCACCACGTACGGCCGCAGGGGCTCACACGGATTACCCACTTCGTCTACGCACACCAGTGTCGCCGGGAAGCGCCAGGCGTTCAGGTTGCCCATGTCCATCCCCGTAAGCTGCACTTCATAAGTGCCCGGCGGCAAACTATCCGCGTGGTGATCCATCGCCGCTATGTCGAACGGCTCCGTCGACACCTTGAATTGCTCCCACTCTCTATTGCCTGACGGATTCTCATTGACATACACCGGTCCCTCTGGGACGATCAGTTCATATTGTACTGAGGGTGATCGCAAATACCAATCACTCTTGTTGTCATCGGGAGGGTCCGCCGTCGTACCATTATCCGCCAGGGCAACGCCTTCGAACCTAACGTCTTCCACTGCCCACAATGGCAATCGATCATTCGGGGTATCGAGATCGTCGGTGTCTTGCTCGGTGCCATCATGCTTTCCCCGGTCAAGATCACCATCCCACAGAGCTAATTCCTCCAGCTCTTCAGGAACGTCAAGGAAGAAATGGAAGCTGCCATCGTAATTCGTCGGATCCAAGTCCGGAAACTCCGGGTATATGATCTCAAGGTCGGCATACGAGTTAAAGGTCGCTATGAACGAGAAGGGCTGCCTCCGTATCAGAAGAATCCCATTCGACCTTAGCTTGAATGCGCTCGACGCCGCTGTGCCAACATCAACCATTCGTACACGGAGCCGATAGAAATAGTGTCCACTTGGCGCTCTCGCATTCGGTCCCGTGGAAAGGCTAATAGTGAACCAATCGTTGTCTGGCATAGTTGCACCATCATATGCATCTATGACCTCAAACCCGCTGCCGTCAGCCACGGGGTCAGCGTAGAGAGTGAACTCCAAGGGTGTAGTACCAGCATCCCAGTGCTGATCGCCGCCCGCATCCGTATTACCTGTGTCTCCGTCGAAAATCCCGATCTCGAGCGATTCTGCATCGGCCGGCGCAACAACCTGCACTTCGATCTCCTGGCCCGTAAGTGTCTCTCTCTCACTCCCTGGAACAACCAGGAACCGCCCATCGGTCTCACTGCAGGTCGGGAAGCAGTTATACGGGCCCACACTTTCAGCCCTTGGCGCTTCCGTCTCGGCTGCGCTCCCCGTCGCCAGCGGCATAAGCGCCACAAAAAGCAAGACTGGCAATATCATCTTCGCGTACTTCTTCATCATTGTCCTCCTCTTCAATCCCCAGCTAAACCACAAACCCAAGAAACCTCTCGTCATCGGATCGGGCCTCAACCCAGGCAGGCCTCCACGCTGGCGGCCAGCTTGCGCAGGCTGAGCGGTTTGGCGTAGCAGGCGCGCGCCCCCAGCTCCATGCAGCGGGCCTGTGTGGCGCGGTCCCTGCGGCCCGTCGCCACCAGCACCGGGATCCGGCACAGCTCCGCGTCCGCCCGCAGACACTCCAGCACCTCCAGCCCCGACATTCCCGGCATGTCCAGATCGAGGATGATCAGGTCCGCCCTGTCCGTCGCCAATCGGTCCAGCAGGTCGCCGCCGTCCGCCGCGGCCACTGCCTCGTACCCCGCCCGCTCCAGCCTGAACCTCACTGCACCCCGAAAGTGCCTGTCGTCGTCCACGACCATAATCCTCCGCACCCCGCCCTCCTCTACCGATGATCTCTTGTCATACACACAACCGAGGCGAGACCTTCTCACCTCAAGCATAGTCTACCACCCCAGAGTTAGA
>CAZNRX010000206.1:0-2332 GCA_964575455.1 uncultured Anaerolineales bacterium
TCCCGTCGTGGTAGTCGAGCAGGCGCGGTGACTCGACGCCCAGCGCCCGGCATGCGCAGCGCAGCTCCTCCTCGCGCACCGCCGGCAGCCTGTCGGGCTCACACAGCGGTGGATCCCCGCAGGATCCGCCTCCACCCCGTGTCGCCGTCAGCGTCTGCACGCGGACGCTGCGCCGCGCCAGCAGCGCCAGCGTGCCGCCACAGCGGAACACTTCGTCGTCCGGGTGGCCGAAGACGGCCAACACTGTGGGGCGCGCGTGCCGCGCCGATGACTCGTCGATCATGGGACCTGTACCGCCAGCACCCGCATGGGCTCGACGGCCGAGATGGTGCGCATGGTGCCAGGCGGCACCAGCGCCAACGACCCGGTCTGTAGCTCCTTTTTCTCTTCCTCGACGTGCAAGCTACCGTTCCCTTCGATGACGTAGTACAACACCGTGGCCGACATGCGGCACGGCTCTATCCTCTGTCCGGCGTCCACGTTCACCAGCAGAGCAGCCAGGTTGTCCGTTCCGAGCAATCGCTGCGGTGCTATCTCCCCGCTGGTCGGCGGGAAGCTCTTCATAGGTTTCGTCTCTACGACCGACATGGTCATCTGACTCTCCTCTTCGTGATCCCTGTCTCTTTCATTAGGCTTTGGCTCGCCACTCCAACGCGCCTTCCTGCGGACAAGCCTCGATGCAGGCGCCGCAGGCGAAGCAGTCAGCGTGGATCTTGGCGTCGTCGTAGAAATCTGCCATGGCCCCCGAGGGACAGGCCTTGACGCACAGTTGGCACTCCTTGCAGACGTCCCGATCGATGCGCGGGCGCAGCAGGCTCACCTGCACCAGCCAACCGAGCAACCCAAAGGGGCATAGAAACTGACACCAGGGGCGGTAGACGAACAGGCTGGCGCCCAGCACGGCAGCTGAGAACAGACCGATCCATAGGGTCAAGTTAAACTGGAAGATCTCAAATGGGTCGATGATGCCGATCCAATCCAGGCCCCAGCCCAGGAGCCCGCCGACTAACGCCACGAAGGCCACGACGCGCACCCCGTTGCTGAGCCAGAAAGGCGGCTTCCACTTGGGCAACGGTATCCGATGCAGGAGGTCTTGCAGTAACCCCAGTTGGCAGCCCCAGCCGCAGATGGATTTGTTGGAGATCCAGACCATCAGCAGCAGAGCGACCAGCACGACCGCGACGGGCAGCATAAACTGCCGGCGCACCAGGGCGAACGTCAGCAGGCTGCGCGTCGAAAAGACCGGGTTGGGATTGACGGCGTCCTTGATCATCCACCCGAAGATGAATCCAAACAGCAGCACGCCGCCGATGAGGAAGGCGAGCCGCACCCTGGAGCTGACCTTGCGGCGGCGCAGAAGGAGCGTGGCAACCACGACTACGCCGATCCACAGTACAAACTTGATCAGAATCCACAGATTGAAGAGCGTCTGTTGTTGATTGGGCATCACAAAACTCCAACGGATGGTATGGTATAGGTAACTTCCACCCCAGATATGAGACACACAGCGCTAAGGGTCAGGCGCGGCGTGCTACCGTGCATCTATGCGTGCACACCGCGCCCTTGCTTTGTCCCTCCCTTTACGGGGCGCTCTCGAGTGCGTCGAGGTGTTCTTTCACTGCTTCGGCCTCCGCCTGCAATCCATCGAGGTAGTTCTTCAGTTGGCCAATCCGCTCCTCACGGGTGGGGAAGCGCCCCCGGAACGGGGCCGCTGGCCTTCCCGCCGGCGGGCTGCAGCAGCAGCCCGTGTGCGCCACAGGCGCGCAGTGGCCGTGATGGCTATGATGGACATGATGCTCACACATTTGCGTCACCTCCTTCTTCATTGATCTGAAACTGAGCTTCGTACTCGGCCAAGAACTGAGTCAGCCGTCTTCGTATCTGGCGGATGTTCACTGCCCAGGCGTGGAGGAACTCCATGCCCTCTTCGGTTAGCTCATAGACTCGACGCGCGGGCCCACCGCCGCTGGTATCCCAAGTGGAGTGGACCAACCCCTCCTCCTCAAACTGGCGCAATGTGCGGTAGAGCGTGCTGAGGTCGGGTGTGGGCAGATTCTCGCTCTCGAGAACCTCCAGCAGCTCGTAGCCATGAGCGGGCTTCTTGGAAAGTTGAAGCAGTAGTCGCGGGCGGACGAAGCCCTGTATGTGCGCTCCATGACAACGACAGTGTCTAGAGTTTTCCACCAGATCGTGATGCATCTTCATTGCTCACTCCACCTGGTGGCACGGTCGGGAGAGCGACCATAGCGATACTGCGTTTCTTCTCAATATCTTGGGGAGCGCCGTCAATATCTTGGGGAGCGCCGTCAATATCTTGGGGAGCGCCGTCATC
>CAZNRX010000207.1:0-2330 GCA_964575455.1 uncultured Anaerolineales bacterium
GGGGCGGGTGATGCAGCCCCCCACGTTCGACGTGGTGGTGGCGACGGGGGAGATCCCGGCCTTCTCCTCGGTGAGTCCGGGCGACGTGGCAGTGGACACCCAGGCGGTGAGCCCTGCCGTGGCGGAGAAGTACGTCAAGGCCGACGAATGGGACGCGATGATGGGTGAGGGGCCGGTGGCGGCGATCGAGCCGCTCCACCCGGGCCAGCCGGTGCTGCGGGAGCAGGTGATGTCCGGAGCGGAGGCCGAGGGCTTGAACCGGTTGGCGGCGGCGCTGGACGACCCAGACCAGGTGGTGGTCTCGGTGCCAGTGGACCAGGACCGCCTGCCGGGGCTGGTGCCCGGGGACGTGGTGGCGCTGTATTTCAGCGCCGGGCGGGTCCAGGCCCAGCAGCTGGTGACCGAGGTCGTCAAGGGCCCCACGCCCACGCCAACGCCGGTGGTGACGGGCACCATCGACGCCCGGGCGGTGATGAAGCGGGTGACGGAGACGGTGACGGTGGACCTGCCCCTGGCGAAGCAGATGGCCGAGGGGGTGGTCTATCGCCTGAATCGGGAGCAGCGCGAGAACCCAAGCTACGGGGCGCCCGGGGTGCAGGACGAGGCGAGGTACGTGGAGGGGAAGGTCACGGCGTTGGACGTGGTGGTGGACAAGGTGACGGCCGAATGGGTGGCCTTCGCGCTGTCCCACGGCGAGGTTCAGGTGGGCGTCCTCCCGGCGGTGACGCGGCCCCAGGTGGAGGCGGGGACGCTTCCGGACACGGAAGGGGTGACCTGGACAGACTTCGAGAGACGATTCTTCGACGACCGGGGCGTGGGACAAGAGGATGTCGGCGACGCGGATCGGCAAGGAGGCCAATGAGCGAGGATAAGGGAATCGCGGTCGTCGTCGGCCATTCGGCCTGGAACGACCTGCAGATGATGGGGCAGGCGTTAGAGGAGGCCGGTATTGGGTTGCTAGCCGTGGTCTCGGGCGCGGCGGAGCTGGCGGACCAAGCGCGGACGTTGGGGGCCGACTGTGTGCTGTTCTCCCCCACGCTGCCGGGGATGAAGCCCGCGCTGGTGCAGGAGCTCCTGCTGCACGAGGATGGGTCGATCGCGGCGGTGGGGCTGATCCCAGCCGGATCGGGCTATGCGGCGGAGTATCAGCGGTTCGGGATGAAGGGATACGTGACCACCCCGTTGGATCCGACGCAGGTGCAGCGGCTGCCCGACCTGGTGGAGGAGGCGGTGCACCTGGCTGAGGAGGAGCGGCGGTCGAGGAGCTTCACGCCGGTGACGGCCGAGGACGCCCTCTCGATCCTGGATCGCGGGGGATGGCAGCAGCAGACCGTGGCTGTCTATAGCCCCAAAGGTGGGGTAGGGAAGACGACGGTGGCCACGAACCTGGCGGCCGCATTGGGGGTGAAGGCCCAGCGTCCGACGCTCTTGATCGACGGGGACATGAGCCGCGCGAACCTGCACGTGCTGCTGGACCTGGACATCGACCAAGAGCCGAAGAACCTGTTCTCGCTGTACGATCGAGTGATCGCGCGGGGGAACCGGACGGGGCGGTACGTGGTGCGGGCGGAGACGCTGCAGGGCCACGTGCGCCAGTGGCGAAACAAGCTGTACCTGTTGCCCGGGATCCCGAAGATGCACATCGCGGGGATGAGCGAGTTCGTGGAGGATCAGGATCGGACGATGGACATCTTCGCCGAGATCGTGCGGGAGGCGAGGGGATTCTGGGAGTTTCGGGTGGTGGACGTGGGGCCGGACTTCAACATGCCCATCCACTGGTCGGCGATCGAGAACGCGGACACGGTGCTCTTGGTGGCGACGCCGGAGCGGACGACAATCACGGACGTGCGGAACATCCTGCCCGCGCTGGAGAAGGCCTTTGGCACCCTGCAGAAGTTCAAGCTGGTGCTGAACGGGTTCGACGAGCGATTTGGCATCAGCCCGAAGGAGGTGGTCAAGTTCCTGGGAGGGAAGGTGACCATCGTGGGGACGCTGCCGTGGGCGCCGGAGAAGGCGCGGCTGGCCATCAACACGGGGAGGCCGTTCGTGTTGGAGAAGAAGCTGCCGCCCATCGGCGAGGCGGCGATTGAGCTAGCGACGACCTTCTACCCGCCGCTGGAGGCGTTGGGGCGGAGGACGGCGCGTGAGCATGGGAGAGGCCCGCTGGGGAAGCTGGCGGGGATGTTTGCTCGATGAGGAGGACGGTGTGAGAGGGCGCAAACGGGAGAAAGGGTCGGTCTCGCCAGCGGCTGCGGCGATACGGCGGCAGGTGCGCCAGGGGAAGCACGAGGACCTGATCACGTCGGTGCTGCAGGAGGCGCGGGAGGGGA
>CAZNRX010000208.1:0-2202 GCA_964575455.1 uncultured Anaerolineales bacterium
GGTGAGCGGCAGGAGGTGCTCACCCCTGGGAGCGAGATCACGAGGTAGGAGAACGGGCTCCCGACCATCACCGGGCGCGGGGAGGGGAGCCAAGAGGTAGGCCGCCGCGACGTTTTTCGTTTCATCACGCGGTTTGACCACCGTCAGTGAGACATCTTGAGGAGGACTGGCATGGCAGGGATCATCACCACTCTGGGCAGTAGAACTGACGCCGAGTTGGGCTTCATTCTGCCCCACGAGCATATCTTCGTGGACTTCAGGCCCCCCGCTCATGCCGAGCATGGCGTGGCCGAAGTGGCCGATGTGGTGGCGCTGATGGCGCCCGAGGTCGAAAAGGCCCAGGCGTTGGGCGTAACCGCGATGGTCGACAGCACCCCGGTCGGTGTGGGCAGGAGAGTCGACATCCTGAAGGCAGTCTCCGAGGCCACGGGAATGCCTCTGGTGGCGCCCACGGGGATCTATCGCGAACCCAAGGTGCCGGCCTGGGCGCACGCCGCCAGCGAGACTGAGCTGGCCGACTGGATGGTGGGTGAGCTGCAGGGCGAGATCGAAGACAGCGGGGTGCAGGCAGGTTGGATCAAGTTGAGTGTTGGGGATGACGGGATAACGGACTGCGAAGCCAAAATCCTACGCGCGGCGGCCAGGGCAGGCCGGGAGACCAATGCCGTGATCGGGGTGCACACGGAGCGAGGTCGCGTGGTTCGGGACCAACTCGACATCATCGAGGAGGTGGGCTACGCGGCAGAGCGCTATATCTGGGTTCACACAGGGTCTGACCCGGATTTTGACTTGCACCTGGAGATGGCCCGGCGGGGAGCTTGGCTCGAGTACGATAGTATCGGCTATGGCGATGACGACTACTATTTGGAAACCATCTCCCGCGCCCTAGACGCCGGCCTGGGCGACCAAGTCATGCTGAGCCAAGACCGCGGCTGGTACGATCCGGCCAAACCGGGTGGAGGTGAACCCAAGCCCTTCACCTATCTTGTGGAGCATTTCCTGCCCAAACTGCGCGCGGCCGGGGTAGATGAGGAGACGATCCACAAACTCACCCACACCAATCCCTACCGGGCATTTGCCCGCTGAAGGTCGATTTGCGTTTGCGCGTCGGTTGGTGCAAAGTCGGGGCGTCCAACCCACGCGGCGACTGAGCCGAACGAGAGGGAGATCACATGAAGGTAGACGGTTTCAAAGGCGCCATATTCGATCTGGACGGCGTGATCGTCGATACGGCCAAGTATCACTACCTGTCTTGGAAGAGGCTGGCGAATGAGCTAGGGTTCGATTTCACCGAGGAACAGAACGAGCGGCTGAAGGGGGTCAGCAGAATGAGGTCCCTGGAGATCCTTCTCGAGATCGGCGGCCTGGATGTCGCCGAGGAGGAGAGACGGACCCTGGCAGCGAAGAAGAACGACTGGTACGTGGAGCGCATCGGGCGGATGGATCGATCTGAGGTGCTGCCGGGGGCCAAGGAGTACATCGAGCAGTTGAGGGACCAAGGGATCAAGATCGCCCTGGCCTCGGCGAGCAAGAACGCCCCCACCATAATCAGCAAGCTGAACATCGAGTATCTGTTCGATGCCGTCGTCGATGGGAACAAGGTCTCGGCGGCCAAGCCTGATTCCGAGGTCTTTCTGCACGCTGCGGAGGAGCTGGGATTGGCTCCGGCGGACTGCCTTGTCTTCGAGGATGCAGAGGCGGGCATAGAGGCGGCCAAGCGGGGAGGGATGGCGGCCGTTGGAGTGGGCAAAGCGGAGAATCTTAAGGATGCGGACGCCGTCATCGCCGGATTGCACGAGCTGGTCAGCAACTAGCTTCGAGCCCTGCCTCGCTAAGTCGTGCGCGGCAGGGAAGACCTCACCGTCGTAGTGAGATCCTTGCACTGAGGCAGTAACTGATCACAAGCGTTGAGATTGCCGATCTCTTGGGAGGTCTCGATCAGCAGCTTTCGTGCTTCGACGTGGTCCATACGGGGGGCAGCTGGCACGGCCTGATTCGGCCTTTGTAGGCCGAGGCCATCTCGGCCAGCGAGTTCCACGTCCTGAACAACCTGCTAAAATGTGGCCGCAGTGGTGACATTCGAGCGGATCGTAGCAGACGGAGACTTTGATGCGCTCGCGCCATTTGAGGTACTGGAAGGTGTTGGTCAGTCCGACCGCCACTTGGCAGGCAGATGGCCTCCGGGTAGTTTGTCGCTCTCGC
>CAZNRX010000209.1:0-2181 GCA_964575455.1 uncultured Anaerolineales bacterium
TCCCACTGGTGGCAGATCGTGTCGGCGTCGCCTGGCGGATGGAGGCTCAGCTGGACCGGCACCGCCCAGGAGGGATCGGGAGCAGGCGCGTTGGGACGCTGAAGATCGGCAGTGAGGCTGAAGGAGCGGGGCACGAGTGACGTGTCGCTGGGGCAGCCAGGGGGATACGCTCCATAGTCGATGCCAAGCTGCGTGATCGCCTTGGTCGTGGGGTCGAACAGATGGTGATGGGTTGTGGCATCCTCGAAGCTGGCGTCGCTGAGGCTGTACCAGGCCCAGCGCTGGACAAGAAGGTTGCCGTCATCAGGATAGCCCAGTGAGGGGTCCGTGGCCGTGGTCATGTAGTCGAAGGTGGCGTACAGGTAGTCCCTGACCCTCTGTTCGTCGAAACCCTGATCTTCACCATACAGCACGGAGTACTCGGAGATGATGAGCGGCTTGTCCCGCTCGCCCTTGTCATCCATCCACTGGCGGAAATCCTCAATCTGCTGCTTGAACAGGTCGATGTCGTCGGCATCCTCCCAGGTGTAGAGCTTTCCATAGGCCTCATCGCAACCCGGCGGCACGTCAGCGCCGTATTGGTAGCTCACCTCCCGCAGGATCATGTTGTGGATGTTCCACACGTCCACCGGGATCATCGAACCGTATCTGGTCTGGTATTCGGCCAGGACTTTGTCCAGGTACTCGAGTCGCAAGGGGGTGGGCTGGACCACGCCGCCGATGGCCAGTCGCGCCGTGGGGTCGGCATCCTTGATGACATGATACAGCTCGTGGTAGGCCTGCGCGTAGAGCTCGGGGAGCATCTCATCCTGGCCGCCCGGGGGATAGTCCCAGTCCCTACGGTCCATCTCGTTGCCGATCAACCAGAGTGAACCAGGATTGGCCTGGGCGATTGAGGCTACCTCACTCAGGCTGCCAGGAGACGTCAGCGTGTAGGTATAGGGCTCGATGTAGGGGCACGTGGTTCGATCGCGGGTTCGCTGGGGCCAGCAGTCGGTCAACTGGTGGAGCCGAACCATCTGGACGTATTCCAGCCCCGCCGGACGAGGAGGATTCATGGTGGCGCCCCAGTCGACGTACCACCCGGCCCGGAGCTGTCCTACGTCATAGCCCTCAATGCCACCCGCCGCACCGAAGCCAAAGCGATAGCGCGCCTCCAGGGGCGCACTGACCACACCAGAGCGGATGGGAAGGGACAGAGCAAGAAGGGCACCCGCCACGAGCACAGGGAGAAGCCAGTGGAGCGTTTGGCCCGACGCAACCGACCGTGGTCCCTCGCGTTTTCCCTGGGAGTGCCCGCTGTTCCTGGTCTCCATCGACACTCACAGCCCTCGGTCAGTCGGTCTCATTGGCATCCCCAGCCTTCCATGCAGTGGCGCAATCGGAAATCAGAGGCGCCGCCGGGGCGTCAACGGCGGCGCCGGCACAACTACCACAGACGTAGCTTGCACGCGCCAGCGCTTTCAGCTACGGCAGGAAGCGTACATAAGGACCAACACCACCGGTGTCGAAAAGTGCCACCCGCGGATTGGGTCCCAATTCCTATTGTCAGATCAGCAGTTGCTCGATCGGCTTGATCAGCGCTCTGAGCTACGTCGCCGCCTCCAGGTAACGGCGGCGCCTACTGCCACGACAACACCAATCACTGCAGCGAGAGCGAACGACACCGGTCTGATGCCGTTGCTGGCTGGCATGGTAACACCGCCCACATCACACGGATCTATGCAGACTCCAGCTCCGGTGGCGGTTGGCCCTGGCCCCATGATACCATCCCCGTCGTCGAAGGTCCCATTCTTGTTCACGTCGAACCACACGTCGAAGGAGCCGATTGCAGGATTGAGCCATATCATTGCATGCTTGGGAGGCTGCGTCGGATCGTCGAAATGGCCATTGGTGATGTTGACCGTTCCTTGGTGATGCACCACTACCTGTGGGTCGCCAAGCTGTGTCACCCCCAAGTTCCACAGGATGTTGTCCGTGATATAGTAAGGCACGTTACTCACGTCCACTCCGGCGCCAAAGCCTGGATCCAGCGTTTCTACGATGAGTGGCCCATCACACTGGCGCACACAGGTTGGTGGGTCAGGGTTGCCGTTGATGTTCGTGATCGTCGCCGAGAGACGCCGCTGCTCCGGCGTCGCCCAGGCCTGGGGCGCGACCGCCGCCAGGAAGAGGACCAGC
>CAZNRX010000210.1:0-2172 GCA_964575455.1 uncultured Anaerolineales bacterium
CACCGGCGGGCAGTTTGTGAAGCTCGCCGATTATCAGATCGAGCCCTGCAGGTCGTGTTGGGCCTGCCGGCGGCGGGACGAATGTACGGTTGACGATGACATGAGCAAGGTCTTGACGCCGATGCTCTTCGCTGCAGATGCGATGGTTCTGGGCAGTCCAGTGTACTTTAACAACGTTTCAGCTCAACTCAAGGCGTTCATCGATCGCACCTGGGCCATCAGAGGCAAGCTCAAGAACAAGATCGGGGGTGCGGTCGTGGTGGGCAGAAGATATGGCGCCGAAGGCGCCATCACGGCAATCACTGCGTTCTTCCTCAAACACGAGATGGTCCCGGCAAATAGAGGGGTCTCCGGCATCGCATTTGCCTCAGGGGATGTACAACAAGATCAGGAGGCGGTGGAAGCAGCCAAGAGACTTGCCGACCGGATCTTAGAGCTGGGAGACATCGTGCGGAGATAGGCAAAGCGCCCTGTCTGGATCTCGCAGCTACGCATTTGGGTTGAGAGGAACGAAATGACGATCTACCTGGATAACGCGGCCACCAGCTGGCCCAAACCGAAAGCCGTCTACCACGCGGCGGATCGCTTCATGCGCGAGGTGGGCGCGACGCCCGGCCGCGGTGGCCACCGCCGCGAGGAGGAGGCGATGCGCATCGCCGACGAGGCGCGCGAGGCGCTGGCCCGGCTGTTCAACGCGCCCGACCTGCAGGGCGTGGCGTTCACGTTGAACGCCACCCAGGCCATCAACATGGCGCTTAAGGGACTGCTGCAACGCGGAGACCACGTGGTGACCTCATCCATCGAGCACAACGCCGTCTGGCGTCCGCTCAAGGCGCTGGAACAGCAGGGCGTGGAGGTCACCGCCGTGCCCTGCACCCCCGACGGCGCGCTCGACCCGTCCAGTGTGGAAGCGGCGCTGCGTCCCGAGACGCGGCTGGTGGCGATGGTGCACGGGTCCAACGTGCTCGGCACGATCTTGCCCATCGGCGACGTGGGACAGATCTGCCGGGATCACGGCGTCTTGTTCCTGGTGGACGCTGCGCAGACGGCCGGGGCCTACCCCATCGACATGGAGGCGATGGGCATCGATCTGCTCGCCGTCGCCGGGCACAAGGGCACCTATGGGCCGCACGGCACCGGCGGGCTGGTGGTGCGGCCGGGCGTCGAGTTAGAGACGTGGGTCGAGGGCGGGGCCGGCGTCGAGTCGGCCTCGGAGACGATGCCGGAGGATTTCCCGGCGCGGCTGGAGGCGGGCACGCAGAACGCGGCGGGCATCGCTGGGCTGTTGGTCGGCGTCCGTTTCGTGCTGGAGCACGGCGTGCAGAGCATCCGCACCCACGAGATAGAGATGACTGGCCTGCTGATAGAGGAATTGCGCGCCTTGCCCGGCCTAACCTTTCTAGGCCCCGACGATCTGGCGCAACGCACGGCCGTTGTCTCCGTCGCCGTCGAGGGCTACATGCCGGAGCAACTCGCGGCGGTGCTGGACCAGGTGTTCGACGTGGCCACCCGCGCGGGATTGCACTGCGCGCCCCAGGCCCACCGGACGGCGGGAACGCTGGACCGTGGCGCGCTGCGGTTCAGCCCCGGGTTCTTCACGACCGCCGAGGACGTGCAGTACGCCGTCGCGTCCCTGCGGGAGATCGTGTAGCAGACGATGGCCAAGCTGCGGATCGAAAAGACGCTGATTATCCTTGACGAAGACGAGATCCGTCAGGTATTGCGGTTGGCCCGGCGTGATGACGTGCGGGAGATCTACGCTTTCGTCAAAGACGTGATCGCCGAACGCGTCGAAGCGGCACTAAGGAAGCGCTGTGGCTAGGGGGGTGGATGAGGAGGAGAGATGTCCAAGGTAAGCGTGGTGCTGAATGAGCGACAACAGGCTGAGCTAAAGATGCTCCTGGCTGATGAGGATGGTGCCGAAGCGTTATGCTTTCTCAAGGAGGTGGTCTGGACCCAGGTGCGGGCTGTCCGCCGCAAGGAGTTGCGCAGCCATCTGGAATCGGGCCGCGGCTAGGGCGTGAGGGTGAGCTGACATGATGAGGGAGGACGAGACAGTGGGAGAGCATGGAGCACAAGCGTACCAGGCCGGGGGCGCGAGAATGAGGGCCATCCTTGGCCTGTCGGGGGCTCCCGTGGGGGTCAGGTTCCTGACCGACGGAGAGCGACCAG
>CAZNRX010000211.1:0-2111 GCA_964575455.1 uncultured Anaerolineales bacterium
TCCCCCCCGCCGACACCTCCTCCCCCCCAGCGGGGGGGACCAGAGGGGGGGAGAGCGCTTGGAGGTGTGTGTGTTGGGTCGTTGGTCCAGGGGGCTTCGTGGGTGCCGAAGGGGTTCTGGATGAAGAGGGTGGTGTCTTCGATCCAGGCGCGCTGGAGCATGGTGATGCCGAGGTGGCGCGCCGCGGCGGTGACGCGGGGGTCGTCGCGGGTGATGTGTTTGGTCATTGGCTGGTCTCCTCTTCAGGTGCCAGGCACCAGGCTCATCCCTCCTCGAACCAGAGGGTGATGCAGGGGTCGACGGGGTCGGTGGATCCGTCGACGTCGATGTTGACGGCGATGGCCGTCGCCTTGGTGATGTGGGGGTAGTCGTTCCCCTGGTCAGAGACGAGATCGCCGTCGAAGTCGTCCAGGTCGAAGATGGACGGGTTGTCGCTGTCGCCAAAGTCCTCGGCGTCCAAGTAGCCATCCGGATCGGCGGCGGTACCGACGTTGACCTTGGCGGTGCTGGCGTTGTTAGCGCAGGCGGTGACGGCGCGCAGGGTGAGATCGCACGGCGCCTCGAAGAAGAACGTGGCGTCGGACGTGATGGTCCCGGGCATTGGGAAGCAGACGACGAGCGGTCGGAACATGGTTTCCTCCTGTTAAGTTGGGGTGTTGTCTCCCCCCTCCTAACCTCCCCCCGCTGGGGGGAGGGATGGAGCAGCCGGAGGCTGCTAGGTGACGTTGTGCTTGTACCAGGCCCTCCAGTCGGTGGGTCCGACGGCGAAGAAGAACCGCACCTTGATGGGCATGGTGTCGTTGGTGAACATGAGGCCGGCGCGGGGATCCGCGACGCTGAAGATCTCCGGGGTGCGGCCGTAGCGGAAGCCGAGGCCAAGGCCGGGGTACATGGCGGGGTCGGCCTGGGCGACCCAGTTGTCGGTATCGGTCCAGAAGGGGACGGTGATCACGCGGCGCTTGGCCTCACGGACGCGGGCGCGGGCGCCCTCGGCCAGGGTCTCGGGGTTCACGTGATAGTCGGCGGAGCCGATCTTCCCCTCGCCGGCGGCGAGGGCCTCGACGGCGGTGTCCTCCAGGTCGATGGGCACCCAGAGGAAGCGCGGGCGGGTGAGCGCGCCAAGCCGCTCGCCGCTGTTCACCTCCGTCTGCTTCATCATCGTGATCACCGTCGCCTTCCAGGTGCTGTACGATAGCGCGCTGGATCCGTAGTTCGAGTGATTGGCGTTGTCGAAGAGCTTGTTGCCGTCCGACATCTCGGGGCCTGCGCCGCTGTTGGCGGTGAAGACCTCCGCGATGGCCTTGCCGAGCGTGAGCCAGGCGGCTTGCGCCAGGGCGCGAGGCGCGGCCAGGACGCGGGCCGTGTCATCCTTGTCGATGGTCTCCAGGGTGATCCCCAGGTAGCCGCCCTTCTTCACAAACGAGTCGGTTTCCGTCTGGTCATCCCAGTCCATCTCGGTATACGCGGCTCCCTCTGCCACCGTGGGCAGCTCGCCGACGCCGCCGAGCGTGATCCAGCGCACGTCTTGGAGGGAGGCGAAGTCGCGGATGGTGGTGGCGGGCGCCCACCACTGGTCGTACTCCTGGAACATGTTGACGACGATCTTGTTCAGAGCGTTTGCGACCAAGCCGGCCATGGTGCTGGTCGTGACGTTGGCCAAGTAAACTCGGTCGTCGTGGAAGCGGCCGGTGAGCTCGTAGTCTCCGGAGAGGAGCATGTAGAGCTCGCGAATGCCGGTGAGGGGGCGGATGTTGTCGCGCGGGCGGGTGCCGCTGAGCATGGCGTCGACGGCCATCTCCAGGCGGTCGATGCCGGTGTAACCGCCATAGAGCGTGGGGGACCGGGGCGGTTCACCCATGCCCTGAATCGTGTCTCCCTCTTCGCGCTGGGCGATGAGGCCGTGGAGCCGTTCGACGGCGGCGTTGAGTTCGGCGAGGTTCTGTTCGATGCGCCGGGGGTCCATGGGGATTTCTCCCCCTCTTGTCCTCCTGCTGAGGTTTTCTCCCCCCCTCTCATCCCTCCTGCTGAGGTCTTCTCCCCCCCTCTCATCCCTCCTGCTGAGGTTTTCTCCCCCCCTCTCATCCCCCCCCGCTGGGGGGGAGGGCGGAGCT
>CAZNRX010000212.1:0-1894 GCA_964575455.1 uncultured Anaerolineales bacterium
CGCGCCTGGGGATCGAGTTCGTGGCGCTGAAGGAGAACGAGGCGCAGATCCCCGACCTACCGGAGGTGGCTCAGGAGTTAGGAGCCAACCGGGTGCTGGTGACACACGTCTTGCCGCACACGCCAGAGATGGCCAAGCAGGCGCTCTACGGGCGCGATTCGAGGCCTCCGTGGCCCGCCGCTACCGGCTGGGCGGTCAAGAGCAGCGACTGGATGTTGTGGGGCATCGTCGAGCTCCCGCGCATGAACTGGGGCGCCGAGCGGCGCTGCCGCTTTGTCGGCAGCAACGCGTTGGTGGTCGGATGGGATGGCGGCGTCAGCCCCTGCTACGCGCTCTCCCATTCCTACCTGTACACCATCTTCGGCCGGCGCAAGGAAGTGAGCCGCTATACCCTTGGAAACGTCAACGAGGAGGATCTGGCGGCGATCTGGACGTCGGAGGACTACGTGCGCTTCCGTGCCCAGGTGCGCCGCTTCAACTTCCCCTCGTGCGTGGACTGCGAGCTGCGCGACACGTGCGACATTGCCGAGTCGAATGACGGCTGCTGGGGCTGGTGTCCCTCCTGTGCAGACTGCCTGTGGGCGCAGGACATCGTGCGGTGCCCGTAAGACTTTGACTGCATCCCTCGCGTCAAGGCTGCGCCAACGCCTGCCCCGGGGATGTGATCAGCGTCTCGAGAGATCGGAGGTCGTCGAGCTTGTCAAGAAGTCGGGTCCAGTACGCATCAGGATGGGGCAGCGCCGCTAGCTGACGAGGGCGAAAAGGGGGGGATCCGTTTACCCCTTCGTCCTATCGAACTGATGCATGCAGCCAGGGCACGGGTACGAAGTGGAGGACAAAGGAGCCGTATCAGAGCAATTTTGACGTGACGCAGCTCTGGGAGGACGCAGATGAGGGAAAAGCGTTGTCAGAAGGTGGCCCGCCGGTTATACTTACTCTCTCACCCTGCCCGACTGCGAATCGTGACCGAGCTGCGCGAGCGAGAAATGTGCGTCTCGGAACTGCAGGCTGTGCTCGAACGGCCCCAGCCTTACGTCTCTCAGCAGTTAGGCCTGCTGCGTGAAGCGGGTATCGTGGCGTGCCGCAGGGAAGGACAGTACGTCTACTACCGCTTGGTCGACCCCTTCATCGGGCAACTGCTGGACGAGATCGTGAAGAAGTCGGCAGAGTCCTGAGCTGAACTGGGACCTGCAACAATACATATCCATAGCTTGAGGAGTCTTTGTATGAGCAATAGACGATCGCTGATCCCAATCCTGACATGTTCGGTTATCATTATCCTGGTGCTCGCTCTGTCTGGGCAGCTGTCGGGACGCAATCCCGTTCGGGCCGACGAGCCGGTGGTGCGAGCTGTGTTTTTCTGGTCCGAGACGTGCCCACACTGCCACGAGGTGATGGACAAGGTGTTGCCGCCATTGGAGGAGGAATATGGGGCGCAACTCGAGATCGCCAAGTTGGAGCTCTCCGAAGTGCCGGAGAACTACGAGGTGTGGCTGGCGGCGCTGGAGGCCTTCGAGGTGCCACCTGAGCGTCGCGGGGTACCGATGCTCTTCATCGGGGACACCGTGCTGGTGGGCTCGCGCGAGATTCCGGAGAGGCTTCCGGGCTTGATCGAGCAGCACCTGGCGGCCGGAGGGGTGGGTTATCCCGACGTTCCCGGCCTGGAAGGCGTCCTGGAGACGACGGCGCCCCCTTCAGAAGATCCGGCGACGACGCCCACGGCCACCGCACAGGGCTATGAGGACAGTGTTGTGAACGTTCTCTTCTTCTACGACCGGCTCTGCCCTGAATGCGTGGCGGTGGAGGAGGAGGTCGTGGCGCCTCTCGAGGAGAAATACGGCCCGCAGCTGGTCGTCGATCAGCGTGACGTGGAGGGGTCCACCGACAACTACAA
>CAZNRX010000213.1:0-1886 GCA_964575455.1 uncultured Anaerolineales bacterium
TCCTCTCCGAAGATCTCGTTCATCAGCAGCCGCAGGTGGTGGACCTCATTGTCGTCGATGCTGACGAAGATGACGCCATCCTCTCGCAGGAGCTGGCGGGCCAGGAAGAGGCGCGGGTACATCATGGTCAGCCAGTCCGAGTGATACCGCCCGCTCGTCTCCGGGTTGCTGGTCAGCACGTTTCCCTCAGCGTCCATCTGGCCCGTCTTCTCCAGGTAGGCCCGGCGCGGCTCGCTGTAGTCGTCCCGGTAGATGAAGTCGTTGCCGGTGTTGTAGGGCGGGTCGATGTAGATCATCTTGACCCGGCCGAAGTAGGACTTGTAGAGGAGCTTGAGCACCTCCAGGTTCTCGCCCTCGATGAAGAGATGGCGCGTCTCGTCCCAGTCCACGGACTCCTCCGGCGCGGGACGCAGGCTGGCCGCGCTGGGCGTCTGGATGGCGCGGAAGGCGTCCTCTTTGCCGGCCCAGGTGAAGGTGTAGGCGTTGTCGCCGGCCAGTGCCTCGGCGTCGCCCAGGGTGGCGCGGAGGAGGTCGAAATCGACCTTACCCTCGCTCAAGCACTCGGGGAAGATGCGCTTCAGCCGCTCGATCTGCCCCTGAGCGAGGTTCGGGGTGGTCTTGGGCAGCGGTTCGCCGGTCTTATCAGGCATCGATCCTCTCCTGAGTTCAACGTCTCGGTACTGATTGTGGGTCGTCTGCGTTCGGATGGTCGGGCCGCCATTGCGACGCGGCTTCGGTGGAGGCGGCTCACGATGCGCTACGTATTGTACTATCGCGGGCGGTCAGGTCAAGTGCGAATCAGGGCCTTTTGTTGTCTTGATCAACGTGGTCCACGTGGTGAGATCTGCGCTGGCGGGCCGGGTCGGCCTTGCTGCCGATGGAGAGAGGGTGCACCTCCAGGGAGGGCCGCCCCGCGGCGATGGAGGGGCATACCTCCAGCATATGCGCTCCCAGCACCTTCATCGCGCTGGGCTCCAGGTGGTAGGTGTAGTCCTCCATGAACGACGTGCCGCCCTCGAGGCCGGCTGCCATCACCTTCATCGCTCGCACCAGCGCTGCCGTCTTCCAGTCGCCCTCCGGTCCGAAGCCGTAGCCGTCGGCCATCAGGCGCTGGACGGCCACGCCCGGCAGCTGGTGGAGGCCATGGAGGCTCTGGAAGCTGGTGGTGAAGGCCTTGAAGCCCCCGTTCTCCAGGAAGGCGCGCATCCCCAGCTCGATCCGCGCGGCCTCCCGGAGCGACTGGCTCTGGGTCAGGTCTGCCCCGCCGGGATGGGGTATGGCATAGGCCCTCCCCATACTCGCGGACCAGCGCGTCGACTGCGGCGTCGCTCACGGCCTGCACGCGGTCGGACAGATCTCCCACGGCGTAGCTGTTGACGGCGTAGCCCAGGCGGATCTGGGCTGCGACCTTGTCGCCCTCGGTGACTGCCACCTGGCGCATGTTGTCGCCGAAGCGCGCGATCCTGGCGCCCTGGGCGTCGTGCCAGGCGCAGGCGGCGCGGGCCCAGGCGTCGAGCTGCGCGAGCACCTCCTCGTCCTGCCAGTAGCCCACGACCACCTCAGGTCCTTGATCGTCACCCGCTGAGCTTTGCTTTGGAGCCAAGCCCAGCAGGGTAAGCGCGTCATCTGGCACATCCAGCCCCACCAGTTGAGCAGGGCTATAGCCAGGGCGTCTGCCGCGTTCAAAGGTGTGCACGTTATGCAGGAAGCGAAACAACTCCAGGCACCCTGGTCGGTGTGCTTGCGAGCATCCAACACAGGCCGGAGCAAGCTGTTCACGCACTCGGCCAACATGCTGCCACGCCACGAACGTCCCAAGACCTGGCTCAAGGCCTCCCAGGCTTCCCAAAGCTGCTGTGGTCCCAGCAGAGAGAGTGCTTCATCCA
>CAZNRX010000214.1:0-1854 GCA_964575455.1 uncultured Anaerolineales bacterium
TTCGAGGGACACGTGAGGGCTTTCCAGCACTTCCAGGGTGTACCGAAGCGTATCGCCTACGATAATCTGAAAGCCGCCGTACTGCGCGTTCTGGAGGGCCGGAACCGCCAGGAACAGGAACGGTTTGTCGTCTTTCGCAGCCACTACCTGTTTGACAGCCGCTTCTGCACGCCAGGACAGGGTCACGAGAAAGGACGTGTCGAGGATGGTGTGGGGTTCTCGCGACGGAACTTCATGGTGCCGGTTCCCAAGGTGAGCTCCTACGAGGAGCTCAACGATCACCTGTTGAGTGCCTGTGAAGCTGACGACCAGCGACGAGTCGATCGCCAGAAGATGACCATTGGCGAGGCCTGGGAGATGGAGCGGCCGCATCTGCTGCCCCTACCGGGGCGAGACGTCGAATGCTGTGTGACCCGGGCAGTCATCCTCAATCCCTACAGTCAGGTGGAGTTCGAGACCAACCGTTACTCGGTGCCCGCCGACAAAGCGTATCGAAACCTGGTTCTCAAGGCCTATCCGTTTCGGATTGACGTCCTCTACCTAGACGACGTGATCGCCAGTCACCCGAGGTGCTACGACCGGAAACAGGATATCCTGGACCCCCTGCATTATCTGCCGCTACTGGAACAGCGCCCCGGCGCCTTCGAGCACGCCAAGCCCATTCGGCGCTGGCGAGAAGGTTGGTCGCCGGCCTACGAGCGGTTGCTGGATCGTTTGCGAGCCCAGTGGCCCAATGGACGAGGCGTACGGGAGTTTGTCCGCATCCTGAAGCTTCATCGGGATCACCCAGCCGATCTGGTGGCTGAGGCGGTGGAGCAGGCTCTGGCGCACAGCTGCGCCCACGCCGACGGCGTTGAACTCTGCCTGCGCCAGCTGGAAGACCTAGGCATGTCCATCGACCCCATGGATCTGACCCGATGGCCAGAGTTGATGGCCGTCAGTGCACAGTCACCGGATCTGCAGCGTTACGACCGCTTGCTGGAAGGGGTGTGATCGATGGACGCCAACCCACTCTTGGATACGTATCTCAAGCAGCTCCGGCTCCCGACCTTTCTGCAGAACTATCGCAAGTTTGCCGAGGAGGCCGCGCACAGCGACCATGGTTATGATCGCTTCCTGCTGGCCCTGGCTGAACAGGAGGTGGCGCAGCGGAAGCGAAATCGCATTGCGCGACGCATCAAGGGGGCTCGCTTCCCGGTGCTGAAGGAGTTGGCTGACTTCGACTTCTCCTGCATCTCGAGCCCCAACAAGCAGCGGGTGCTAGAGCTGGCACGGGGCAGTTACATCCACAAGGCCGAGCCTATCATCCTGGTGGGAAATCCGGGACTTGGAAAGACGCACGTCGCCACGGGATTGGCTCTGGCCGCCTGCCGACAAGGCCACAAGGTCCGCTTCTACAACGCCGCTGGCCTGGTCAACGACCTGATCGCGGCTCAGGACGAACACCTGTTGCCCAAGTTCCTGGCCAAGGCTCTCAAGCATCACCTGTTCGTCATCGATGAGCTCGGGTTTATCCCCTTCTCACCGGTCGGCGCTCAGCTGATGTTCCAGTTCTGCTCCACCCTTTACGAACGCGTGGCTGTTCTCGTCACAACAAATCTGCGCTTCGCTGATTGGAACCAGGTCTTCGGAAGCGAACAGCTGACAGCCGCTCTGCTCGATCGGCTTACGCATCGCTCCACGATCCTCGAGTTCGTCGGCGAATCATATCGGTTCAGAGAGCGCATGCAGCGCGAGGCCGAGGAGAGGGATGCTCACTGAGACGGGCTGTGGACAATGTGGACAGCCGAAACGGCACGCCTGCCCACATTGTCCACAGCCCCGACGACTACGGGGTGGTCCCGTTTTCGATCA
>CAZNRX010000215.1:0-1808 GCA_964575455.1 uncultured Anaerolineales bacterium
GACGAGGGAAAGGAAGATCTATGAAACTGAGCACATCACACATCGTGGTCCGAGGTCTCATCTCGATCCTGCTCCTGGCGGTGGTGGCGATCCTGGCGCCTGAGGCTGAGGCGACGCGGGCATGGGCCGCGCCGTATGGAGACGTGGGGCGGCAGACCATTCCCCCATCTAGTCCCTCCTATCGCGTCAAGGGCGTTTATGGGGCGAGCGCGGGTGGGACGAGCACGAGTGGGGGCTACGCCCTTCACGGTACCCTGGGACAGCCGACCGTCGCTAGATCGCACGGCGACGTCTACGCTCTGCAAGGTGGCGTGTGGCGGGGCGTGCGTGAGGGACCCTCCGAGCCCACCACGCTCTATCTGCCGCTAGTGGCGAACGGGTGGGGGGATGCCCCTCTTGGCGACGCGCCGGATACCTGTCCGGGGAAGCGAGTGGCTGTGGGGTCGTCCTATGAGGAGGATTTCGATCACGAGAACGACAATGACTGGTGGACGTTCGAGGCCCAGGCTGGGGAGACGTATACGGTTCGCACGTCTGACCTGGGACCGCAAGGGGATACGGTCCTTGAGCTGTATGCCGGGGACTGCGTGAGCTTGTTGGAGGAGAACGACGACTGCAGCGGCGACACGCTGGCCTCCTGCATCACGTGGCAGGCTCCGGCGACGGGGGACTATCACGCGATGGTGCGCCACTACGATTGGCAGATCACGGGTCCCGGCTCGGCCTATGCCTTCACCGTGGAGCGGAGTGGCACAACGACCATCTACGGTCGTGGAAACGGACCATCTGATAAGCCAGCTGCACAGCCAACATCGACGGGTCTTGGTCGATGAGGATAGGACACACCGGACGACGAGGCGACAGGCTGCCCATCGTCATGATCCTGGTGGTGGTGATTGCCGTGTTGGTCGCGGTGCCGCTGGTGGCGCTGCGAGCTCTGCGGGGACGATCATCCCAGGCTGATGGCAGTGAGTTGGCGTCAGGGTCGCTGGAGCAACCGCGTATGGTCGGTGAGCGACGGGATCCGACAGCGACAGCCCCAGCGTCCGAGCAGGGTGCGCCGACGACAGTGTCGACGGAGAACGAGACACCAACGTCTGCGGATGTCTTGGGAGAGCGCAGCACACCGACGGCGGCGCTGCCAACTTCTGCGATCGGAACCACACCTAGCGCCACGCCAGAGGGCGACACGACCTTCTCGAGTGCGCTACCCACACCGACGGGCGTGGCGGCAGTCCCGGGCTCTGTCCGAACAGCTACTCCTCAGCCGCAAGCACCGGTGCTGATCTATCCGCCGTCAGGTATCTGCGTGGCGCACGGGCCAACCCTCCGGTGGGAGGGGCCGCTGGGTCAGACCTACCGAGTGGTCCTGACCCACGAAAGCGGCTACGCACTGAGCAACACGACCGGGGCTACGGCCTGGACGCCTGACCTGCCAGGCGATCGATTTGGTCGGTGGCGGTGGCAAGTGGCCGTGGTGGGCGGCCCCACGTCGGAGGAGCGGTTCTTCTGGTTCGATCCCCTTGGCTGCGACGAGGGTGGCGATGAAGAAGACGCTACCCTCTGTGAGTCTGACCAGACCGAGATCATCCTGGATGCGTTCAGTCAGGGGTACGCTGAAACTCCAGTCACGGCTTCTGGGGACGAGGTGTTCGTCGATGGAGTCATCGCTGAGCTGCACGGGCGAGTTGATGGGCTCGAAAGCGACGGCCACGTGGATCTACTCATCGACGAGGCGATCGTCGATCAACCGTATCCTGTCGAGGGCAGTGGTACCTGGGAGCGTCTGGCGTCAGACCTGCACATTG
>CAZNRX010000216.1:0-1761 GCA_964575455.1 uncultured Anaerolineales bacterium
TGGCGGCTCCTGGACCCGTGCGCGGGGCGGGGAGAAGCCACAGAACTGCTGGACTACGTCGACGGTCCGTGTGAGAGCTGGGGCGTGGAGCTGAGCCCCAAGCGAGCGCAGGCGGCCGCCGAGAGGATGGACCGGGTCTTCAACGCCGCGTGGCGCGAGACGCGGGTGGCGCGCGAGAGCGTCTCCCTGCTGTGGCTCAACCCGCCGTATGACGTTGACTACGACGGCGAGAACCGCAGGCTGGAGATCGAGTTCCTGCGCACTGCCGCGCCCGCGCTGGTGAATGGCGGCATCCTGGTCTACATCGTCCCCCGGCACCTGCTGGGCTACGAGGGGGCCGCGCGACGCTTGGCCGGACACTTCCAGGACCTGGTGGTGCGCCGCTTCCCCGAGGGAGCGTATGAGCGCTTCAAGCAGGTGGTGGTCTTCGGCCGCAAGCGGCTGTACAAGACGCCCACGGGCGATCGGGTGGACGGACTGCGGCGGCTGCGTGAAGAGAGCAGCAACATCCCCTCGCTCGACGAGGGGCCGCAGGCCTCTTGGCCGCTGGAGATCCCCGTCGCCCCCGAGGAGGCCCGCTTCCGGCGCGTGTCGCTGTCGAGGCGCGAGCAGATCGCCCGCGCCCACAGCGTCGGGTGGCCGGAGGGCTTGCTGGAGGCGATGGAGTACCGAGAGCAAGTACCCTTCCGCCCGGCCATCGTGCCGAAGAAGGGGCACATCTCGATGATCATGAGCTCCGGCGCCCAGGGCATCACGCGCGTTCGCAAGAACGGCCAGACGCTGGTGGTGAAGGGTCGCACCTTCAAAGAGGCGGTCAAGCGGACGGAGACGAGCGAGAAGGGCGAGGAGGTCCAGGTCATCACCTACCGCCCCAAGACGACAGTGGGGAAGGTGAGCGACGAGGGCGTCGAGGTCCTGGATGAGGTGGAGGACCTGAAGACGTTCATGGAGAGCTATGGCGACGCGCTGGCCGAGCAGATCCTCCATCAGAACGAGCCGCTCTACGACCTCGATGCGCCCAGTGAGGACTGGGATCACCTGGGGACCTTGAGCCGGGACCGAGAGCCGCTTCCCGGTCAGAAGGACGCCGGTCTCCTGTCGGTGCAGAAGCACGTCGCCATCACGATGAAGCGCGCCCTCAGGAGGCACGGCAGCGCGCTCATCCAGGGGGAGATGGGTTGCGGGAAGACGACGATCGCCCTGGCGACCATCGACCTCCTGGACGCCTACCCGGCCGTGGTGCTCTGCCCGCCGCACATGGTGGACAAGTGGCGCCGGGAGGCGCGGGAGGTGATCCCTGGCGTTCAGACCCGCGAGCTGCGCCGCATCGGCAAGACGGCCTCGATGGAGCACGAGGTGAACGACGTGCGTGCCTTCGTCGAGGACTGGAGGGCTGGTCAGCTGGGCCGGAAGGCCGTCGCCGTCGTCGCTTCGACGGCGGCCAAGCTGGGCCCGGGCTGGGAGGGGGCGGCGGCGACGCGCTACACGCTGCCCCTCGACGATCCCGAGGCCAAGTCCGACGACCGCGAGCCGTTTCGGGAGGCACTCAAGGACTATGAGGAGGCGCGTGAGCGACTAACGACGCTCAAGCACGAAGGCGTCAGCCAAGGTGAGCTGACAGAACAGCGCGAGCTGGTGCGAACGCTGCGGCGGGCCGCCCTTGATGAGGCTGTCGCCTATCCGGTCTGTCCTGTCTGCGGAAGGATGCAGATGGAGGGGCCGGTCGAGGAGCGAGCGCCGATCTGGCGCTTCAAGGCCTTC
>CAZNRX010000217.1:0-1705 GCA_964575455.1 uncultured Anaerolineales bacterium
GTAGCTTTGCGCCCCCACCTCTCGGTGGGTTTGCCCTTATCGAAACTATATAGCGTTGTTTAGCTTGACAATGCCAAGTTAGAAACCCTGAAGAGTTTCCGTCCCTCTCCTGCAGTCACAGATCACAATCCAATCCACAACTGGAAAGGGGGCATCAAGATCGACTATATTATAGAGGGGTTTCGGGATATTGTGGGGGTTTACGCGTGAATGTGCTGTGAAAAGCACCCGAACTTGTCAGATTTCTCAGGTCGAGTAGTCACCTAACTGGTCTCAGTTGATCCAAAATTGAGGAGTCCGCATCCCCAGATGCGGCTCCGTTCGGCACGTGGGCGTGCCTCACTCCTCGAAATATGGATCCACTGGGTCTAGCCACGCACAACGAGCACAAAGCTTGCGCCACTTAAGACAGTTATTATCAACAGAACCCACAGTCCCAGCAGCTCTATCGCGCTTAGCGGTTCACCGTAGCCCCCCACCGGCCTGGTCTGAGATCTGACCCCATCCACAGGAGTTGGCGTCCGAGTCGGCGGCGCTGCGTCGTTGCTGAATCCGATGGAGGCCGGCTGCTTGACGAAATCGGCTGCATCGGCATCGGTATCTACGCCGTCCGGCACGCGAGCAATCGCTTCGTCGTCCAAGCCAGTCGCCCTGCCATTCTCGCCAGGAGCCGGCACCCCATCATCGCCGTCACCTTCGGGATCAAACCCAATCTCGACGTCATCGACGATGGCCTGAGAAACGCTCAAGGCCTGAACAATCGTTGCATCACTCCCGATGCGCAGCACCAGGAAGACATCGTTATCCAAGTCTCCAGGGGGATTGCCGATGACGAGTCGCTCACCAGGCAGGAAGCTGGGGACCGATCCCCCCAAGCCAAATCGGAGAACGGTGGTACCAGGCTCGGCAAACCGGAGAGTGGCCGGCGTCGTATCGATCATCTCGAGCGTCCAGGCTGATAAGTCAACTGTAGTACGACCGACGTTGATCACTTCTAACCACTCGTCAGCCGCCGTGATCGCACCGGTTCCTGGCGTCTCATCGAATGGCACTCCGTTCCCACCTTCACTGTCGCTCCAATCCTGCTGTGGATCGGTAACCACTTCGTTTACTAGGACACTTCCAGCCGGGACCGGCGTTCGAGTAGCAGTTGCGGTAGGCGTGCTCGTGGAGGTGTTAGTCGGAGTCTTCGTAGCGGTAGGTGTTGCGGTTGGAGTAGAGGTGTTGGTCGGAGTATTGGTGGGCACTACGCGCACTACGTCGGTGCCGGCTATGGACCAGGTCGAGAAAGCAGTGACATCAGCGCAGGTCACGGTATTGTTCGCCGTATCTCGGAACCGCTTACCCTGTTGACACGGCGCCCACTCATTGCCTGTCCAACGTAAGAGATATGTGGTCTCCTCTGCCCCGATACCGGAAGCTGCAAATTCGCCGTCAGCATAGGACAACGTCAAATCAGCAGTGAATGTACCAAGCTGCGGTGACGGATTAAGCTCATAGTGACGTCTTACCGGCTTGTCGTCAGGCGGCTCTTCCGGAATGGCATCCGGGTACACACATACCTCCAGATTGTCCAGATTCTCTTCAGTGAACTCGACCTCTGCGCCGACGCCGGCAAAGGTGTATAAGCCCGGACCGTCGATAGTGCGCTGCTGACAGATAGACACTTTCGTGCGCAGCACCTGTTGACCAGTATGGTAGTTCG
>CAZNRX010000218.1:0-1689 GCA_964575455.1 uncultured Anaerolineales bacterium
CGTTCCGTCTGTGCGAGGCACCTGTTCCGGGGAGCGCACGGTGCCTTGCACGTTCGGTCTGTGCGAGGCACCTGTTCCAGGTTGGAGGGTAAGGAACGATGCATAAAGAACGAGACGTGACCGCTGGAGGCTGGACAGTCTATCCGGCCATCGACCTGCGGCGCGGACACGTGGTGCGGCTCATGCAGGGCGATCCTGACCGAGAGACCGCCTATGCCAGCGATCCAGTCCGCGTCGCCCGCCGCTGGCAGAGGGCCGGCGCCGACTGGGTGCACGTAGTGAACCTGGATGGTGCCTTCGACGAGCGCGGTCAGGAGAACCTCAGAGCTCTGGAGCGCATCCTGGGCTTGCTGAACGGCTTGAGGGTGCAGTTTGGCGGCGGCCTGCGGGATCTGGCCTCCGTTCGGCGAGCGCTCGACCTGGGCGTGGACCGGGTGGTGCTCGGCACGGCGGCGGTGCACGATCCGGCGCTGGTCGAGACGGCCCTGGATGCCTATGGGGCGCAGCGCGTCGCCATCGGGATCGATGCTCGCGATGGTAAGGTGCGGACCCACGGTTGGCGCGAGGGCGCCGACGTCGATGCGCTCGAGCTGGCGCAGCAGTGGGCGGATCGGGGCGTCCGCTGGCTCATCTTCACCGACGTGGCCCGAGACGGCATGGGGCGCGGCCTGAACCTGGAGGCCACCGTCCGGCTTGCCCAGGTGACGGGTCTCAGCGTCATCGCCTCCGGCGGCGTGGCCAGCCTGGACGACGTGCGGCGGGCCTACGAGGCCGATCTGAGCGGCGTGATCGTTGGGCGGGCGCTGTACGAGGGTGACCTGGCCCTGGAGGATGTGCTTGGGATTGAATAACCATTCACCTTGTGTTTCCTACGCCCCAGCCGTAGATGAACAGTTACAAGAACTTCATGTGAGAGGTGCCGACGATGAATGATAAAGTCACGTTTGATAGCAGGGGGCTGCTGCCGGCGGTGCTGCAGCACGCCCGGACCGGGGAGGTGCTGATGGTCGCCTGGATGAACCGCGAGGCCCTCCGTCTCACCCGGGAGACCGGTCAGGCCCACTTCTGGAGCCGCAGCCGGCAGACGCTCTGGCACAAGGGCGCCACCTCGGGCAACTTCATGAACGTGCGCGAGATGCGGATCGACTGCGACGGCGACACCTTGCTCCTGCGCGTCGATCCCGACGGGCCAGCCTGTCACACCGGCGAGCGCAGCTGCTTCTACCGGCGCCTGGCCCCCGATCCTGCCTCATCCCAGCGCCAGAGGGACGGAGGGGGACCGGTGGAACGGGCGGACGGTGAGCCCCAGCCCGTCGCCGCCTCCGCCGGGGAGCAGGGCGGCATCCTGGACGAGCTCTTCGGCGTCATCCTCGACCGCGAGAGAAGGCGGCCAGCAGGCTCCTACACGGCCGAGCTTCTCGACGCCGGGGAGGATGAGATCCTGAAGAAGGTGGGCGAGGAGGCCATGGAGGTCGTGCTGGCCGCCAAGGGACAGGGCGACGAGCGGATGGTCTCGGAGATCGCCGATCTCGTCTACCACCTGCTGGTGCTGCTGGCGTCGCGGGGATTGGGGCTGATCGACGTGGAGGCGGAGCTGGCGAAGCGACGGCACTGAATGGAGGTATCGTGACTATTACTACAACGTGATTTTTCATGGTATAATACCCTGCAATAGAAAGGCGGGGGAGA
>CAZNRX010000219.1:0-1647 GCA_964575455.1 uncultured Anaerolineales bacterium
CTCTTACGTGTATGATACCTCAATCCGCTCAATTCCTAAAACAAGTGCTCCTGAACGCCCCAGGCCCGCCCTGGGCCGCGTTTTCCTCTTCGACCCCGTTCACGACTCCAGCGTCGGCGGACAGGAGCTGTGGGCGGATAACGTCTGTTCGGCCTCGGGCTGCGTGGGGTTCGAGACCCTGCCGCCCCCCGCGCACTACGCGGTGGGCGACGCGTTCCACGACACCGGCGTCGACTTCACCGCCGGCCCCTTCCGCTGGAGCGACGGCACGATCGTCACAGAGGGACTGGTCTCCCAAGCCCTTCCAATGTATCATTGAGCCCTGACGCGCAAACAAAGCAGACAAAGGAGGCCAACGTGACCGAGATCACCACCCGCCGGCTGTCCATAGACGACATGCTGGACGTCCTCTTCCCTCTGACCCAATACGCCTTCCACCCATCGCCGCCGTTTCGCGACAGAGAGGCGTGGGAGGAGATGATCCGGGAGCGAGAGGAGGCCGTCTACCTCGCTCTGTTTGAGGACGACACCCCCGTGGCCACCGTGGCCGGTTCGGCCATGACCCAGTGCGTGCGCGGCAACCTGTACGACGCCGGGGCCGTCTGGGGCGTGGTCACCGACCCCGCCGCCCGTCGGCGGGGCTACTGCCGCCGTCTGATGCGAGACCTGCTGACCGCCCAGCGCGACGAGGGACAGCCCCTCTCCTGCCTCTACCCCTTCCGCGCCTCCTTCTACGAGAGGCTCGGCTACGTCAAGTTCCCCCTTCCTCTCAAGGTCAGGTTCGACCCGGCGGCGCTGCAGCCCCTGCTCAAGAAGGACCTGGGCGGCCGGGTCGAGCGGATGCTCATCGGCGAGGGATACACCCTCTACCACGACTACCTCAGGCAGCTCCAAGAGCGGACCCACGGCATGGCCCTCTTCGTCCAGGGGGAGGAGGAGCGGGCGCGCAGGAAGAATCGCGCATGGCTGGCCCTGGCCCAGGTGGATGGGGAGGTGGTGGGGCTGATGCTCTATCGCACGGAGGGCGAGGACGTCACCCAGTTCACCATGCGCGGCCACCGCTTCTACTACGACACCAGCCAGGCTAAGTACCTCCTTCTGCAGTGGAT
This sequence comes from uncultured Anaerolineales bacterium, assembly GCA_964575455.1. Lineage (GTDB taxonomy): Bacteria > Chloroflexota > Anaerolineae > B4-G1 > B4-G1 > SKLM01. Next base: position 1,110 of record CAZNRX010000219.1, read on the forward strand.
CGCCCGCCACGTCGACCAGGTCAGCGAGGTCGAGCTCTGGCTCCCGCCTGACCGGCACCCGGAGACCTGGCTTGCCGACCTCCACGTCTCCGCCGAGTCCCCGCCGCGTTCGCCAATGGGGCGCGTCGTCGACCTGGCGGAGCTGGGCGGGATGGAGACCGGGCCGGGGCGCTTCGTGGCGCGGATCAGCGACCCGTTCTGCCCCTGGAATGAGGGCAACGCCGCGGCTTGGACGTTCGAGACGGTGGATGGGCGCCTCCAGGTTCGTCCCACCGGCGAGCCCGACTGTGACCTGACCATCCAGGCCCTGGCGGCCCTGGTCTACGGCACCCACGATCCAGGCGACTTCCCCTTCCGCGGCTGGGGCGACCCCACGGCGGAGGTGCAGGCCACGATGCGAAAGATGTTCCCGCCCCGAGCGCCGTACCTGCACGCGTACTTCTAGGCTGGCCCTCACCACAGAGTGGGGGGAGGCCGTCGGACTGCGAAAAGTGACGTATGGCCCTTCATGTGGTATACTCAGATGGGCATGAGAGTA
>CAZNRX010000220.1:0-1613 GCA_964575455.1 uncultured Anaerolineales bacterium
CGGTGCTGTTCGAGGAGGGGCTGGCGGTGACGATGCAGGAGCGGATCCCGGCCTTCGCCTTCGTGCCGGACATGCCGGGCGACGTGGTGCTGGCGCACCAATGGTCGACGGAGCGAGGGAAGCTGACGCAGGCGCCGCTGCAGATGAGCGAGGATCGGTTCTTCCACACCGTCTTTGCCGCGGACACGGGGTACGGCAAGAGCGTGGCGGCCGAGCGGCTGGTGTATGAGACGACGTTGAAGTGGCACTACCGGACGGTGGTGCTGGACTTCGGGGCTGGGTGGCGGCGCTTGTTGAAGACGCCGCGGGTGCCGACGGAGCGGGTGGAGATCCACCAGCTCTTCCCGGGGGCGCCGGTGCCGCTACGGTGGAATCCGTGGCAGGTGGGACGGCGGATCCAGCCGGAGCGGCAGCTGGTGGCGACGTGCGAGATCTTCAAGAACGCGGGGCGGATGGGGGCCAGGCAGCTGGGGCTGATGCGACGGGCTGCACGCGAGCTGTATCTGGAGCACGGGGTACTGACGGCGGATCGGGAGGTTTTGGAGGACCCGGCCTGGGAGCAGGTGCGGGACGAGGAGGAAGAGGCGGTGGTGAACACGGCCCGCCGGGAGAGGGGACGAGGTGAGGAGCGGCGGATGGGCGTGCATTTGAGTGATCTGGCGCCCTTTGAGCGTCAGGCCCTGGCCGTGCACCGCTCGAAGCGGGTGGACGTGTCGGCCTGGGTGGAGCGACTGCAGTCGTATATGGCCGAACTGGAGAAGAAGCGGGATCGGGCGACGATGCAGAGCCTGGAGGGCGTGCTGCTGCGGTTGGAACCGTTCACGCAGGGAGAGATGGCGCGGATGTACGGGTCAGGCGAGGGGACGATGGCCATCGAGGAGCTCGGGCGACTGCGTCGGCCCGGGCTGCTGGGCGACGGGGACGACGCCTGGGGGATCTCGATCCTGGAGGGTGGGGCGGAGATGGACGAGTATGCCAAGATCTCGGTGCTGGGGTTGGTGGCGTGGCACCTGTACAACGACGCGATGGTGCGGCGGCGACGGAGCATCGGGCGGCAGGGGGAACCGACGCTGCAGATCGTGTTCGAGGAGGCGAACAAGGTGCTGACGGGGACTGACGCGGGGGGCGACGACGACCGTCCCGGGGCGGCGTCGACCTCGGCCTTGTTTCAGACCATGTGGCGGGATGGGAGGAAGTATCGGATCTTCCTGCACCCGATCGTGCAGACGGCGTCGGAGCTGCCGTCGGGCGTGCTCTCGAGCTGCAACAACGCCTTCTTCAGCCAGACGAAGAACCCGGACGACCGGGATTTGATGATGGCCCATCTGGCGTTCAGCGAGAAAGGGTTTACGGACGAGGACTACAAGCGCTTCATCAGCCGCATGCCGGTGGCGATGTCGATTGCGAAGCTGGGGTACTCGATGGACATCATGCATACCACGCCGTTCTTGTGCAGGCCGCTGATGGTACCGGCGGAGGAGCCGACGGACGAGGAGATTCGACGCTTGATGGAGGAGGGTAGGGAGGACAGGGATGAGAATTCTACTGAGTGGGCCTGATCAAGCGGCGCTGATGAGGGGGGCCTATCCAGCGTTCGCTGCAGCGGGGATGGA
>CAZNRX010000221.1:0-1612 GCA_964575455.1 uncultured Anaerolineales bacterium
CTGCCTGGATGCCCTCAACTCAAACCCCTCCCAATTCACACCGCATCGTAGCGCACGACGCGCAGCAGATCCGTGCCACGTCCAGGCCTATCACGCGATCCACAGGAAGTACAGGCCCACGCCCAGGATGATCACCGCGCTGATCTTCTCCATCACGCCCGACCAGCGCCCGAAAGCCCGCAGCTGTGTCAGTACCCCCGTGAAGGTGCCGGCTGCCACAACAGGGACGCCGCGCCCCAGCGCGTAAAGGAACAGGAGCACCGCACCGTAGGCAAGCGCGCCCTGGCGCGCCATGACGTAGGTGAGAATGGCGGCCAGGACGGGCGTGGCGCACTGCGAGGCTACGAGTCCAGAGACCAAGCCCAACGCCAGGGCACCCGGCAGTCCTTTGAGCTTCACCTGCTCGCGCAGCCGGGCCAATCCCGGGATCTGGGGCAGGTGGAAAGCACCGAACATCTGCAATGCGATGGCGATGCAGACCCCAGCCACCACGTAATACCACACCCGGCTGGTGCCGCCGATGAGGCCGCCGACGAGGGAGGCCACCACACCCAGGGCCGTGAACGTGAGCGCCAGGCCGATAGCGAACGTCAGCGAGAGCGTGAAGGAGCGCTGACGCGACAGCTCGACGGAACCGCCCAGATAACCGATGATGAGGGGGATCATCGCCACGTTGCAGGGGCCGATGCTGGTTATCACCCCGCCCAGGAAGACCAGCGGGTAGGCCAGAAGGGAGCCCGTCTTCAGAATCTCGAGATCAAGGGGCATCGTGGCTTACTCCTCTCCCAGCTGACGTAGCTGCTCCCGGAGCGCGTCCGATTCCATCACGCCCACGTGCCCAGTCGCTTCGGCTTCAGTATCGACAAAGATCAAGGTGGGAATGGCGCGGATGTTGGCGCGTTGCAGTAGATTCCGATTCTGCTCGTCGTACACATCTACATCGACGAGAGCGACGGAATCGGAGAACTCGGGATAGACCTCTTCGACAATGCCCGTCATCTTCACGCACTGCACGCAGGTGTTCGAATGGAAGAAGAGGAACACCGGCTCGCCAGCCTGGAGCAGGCGATCCAACTGCTGTTCGGGCAGTACGTTCGCTGCTGGCGAAGGGGCCTTTTCGCGCGTAGCCTCGGGCGTCACTGTGGCCAGCGGGACGGAGTCCCCTGGATCAGAAGGGGTTTCGTGCTCGGCGGGGAGCGTCGGCCCAGCCGCGACCGGCTCGGCTGACGCGGCCGGAGATTGCCGATTCTTCAGCATCAGGACGGCGCCGATGAGGATCAGGACCCCCGCGACGATCCCGATCTGGCGGAGCGGCAACCGTGCCCATAGGCCAGGGTTGCGGGATTCGCGAGTCACATCGCGTGTCTTTCGCTTCCTTTTCATATCAGTGTCACCACCATCCAGCCGGCCAACAGGAGGAACAGACCTGCTGTAGCCAGCTTGACTTTGGCCGTGTGGCGGTGGATAAGCATACCAAGTTGCCGCGACGTCGTGCCGAAGTACGCCAGCACGAAGACCACCACCAGCGGCAGGATAAACATGAGATTGTACAAAACGAGATAGAACCCCGCCTGCGCCTGCATCTCCGGCACGCCCAGGACGAAGAGAATGG